>NZ_JBIAUR010000015.1:0-288117 GCF_042893105.1 Streptomyces sp. NPDC001663
GGGCGGCGGGTCCCCGCTCTTTTTGGGTTGTTCGGTTGCGGTCGTCCGGCGCGCCGCCGCTGCGTTTTTGGGGGGGGGGCCCGGGGGGGGCGGGGGGCCCCCCCCCCCCGCCCCCCCCACCACCGCCTTGTCCGCATACGTTCTTCCCGCTGCGAGCCGCCGGGTCAACGGCGGCTCCCCAGACGGGAGATCGGGGGTGCGCACGTGCGCATCGGACTGCTTACGGAGGGTGGCTATCCGTATGTGAGCGGTGACGCCAGGCTCTGGTGCGACCGGCTCGTGCGCGGGCTCGGGCAGCACGAGTTCGACGTCTACGCGCTCAGCCGCAGCGAGCGCCAGGAGGACGAGGGCTGGATCCCCCTGCCGCCCCAGGTCGGCCGGGTGCACACGGCGCCGTTATGGGCGGCCGAGGACGACGGAGTGGTCTACGGGCGCCGGGCGCGCCGGCGGTTCGCCGAGTGCTACGGGCAGTTGGCGGCCGCACTGTGCACGGGGAGCGCAGGAGATCCGTCCGGCGTTTCGGGGGAGGGCTCGGCCGTTGAGGCGGACCGTTTCGGCACTGCGCTGTACGGGCTCGCCGAACTCGCCCGCGACGAGGGCGGGCTGGTGGGAGCGCTCCGCTCCGAGGCCGCCGTACGCGCCCTGGAGCGCGCCTGTCGTGCGCCGGGCGCCCTGCAAGCGGCGCGTGAGGCGCGCGTACCGGATCTGCTCGCCGTCGCCGCACACCTGGAACGCGCGCTGCGCCCGCTCTCGCTCGACTGGTACGAGGACGACGACGGGCTCGGCTCGGTCGACCTCTGCCACGCCACGTCCGGTGGCTCCGCGGCCCTGCCCGGGCTGCTCGCCGGCCACTTCTTCGGCGTACCCCTGCTGCTGACCGAGTACGGGGTGCGGCTGCGCACGCACTACCTGGCCGTCACCGACGCCCCGCCCGCCGTACGGTCCCTGCTCGCCGCCTTCCACAGCCGGCTCGCCGCCGAGATCTACGCGCGGGCCGCGATCGTCACACCCGGCAACGCGCACGCGCGCCGCTGGCAGGAGCGCTGCGGCGCCGACCGGGCGAAGCTCCGCACGGTCTACCCGGGCATGGAGGCCTCCCACTTCGCCGAGGTGGGCGAGTCCCCGGATTGCGCGGACCCCGACACGCTGGTCTGGGTCGGCCGCGTCGAACCCACCAAGGACCTGGTGTCGCTGCTGCACGCCTTCGCGGAGATCCGCAAGGAGGAGCCGAAGACGCTGCTGCGGATCGTCGGCGCACCGGCCGGCCCCGAGGGCGAGGCCTATCTCGGGCACTGCAAGGCGCTGGCGGCGCAGCTCTTCCCCGACGAGGCCGAAGGGCTGCACTCCGTGGGCGACAACCCGGTCTCCTTCGAGGAGGTCGGCGGCCCCGAACTGCCGAGCCTCGCCGACGCGTACGCCGCCGGGGCCGTGACCGTGCTGTCCAGCGTCGTCGAGGGCTTCCCGATCAGCCTGGTCGAGGCCATGTTCTGCGGCCGCGCGACGGTGTCCACGGACGTCGGCGCGGTCGTGGAGGTCATCGGCGGCACGGGGCTCGTCGTACCGCCGCGCAACCCGCGGGCGCTCGCCGAGGCGTGTCTGGCGCTGCTGCGCGACCCCGAGCGCTGTGAGCGCCTGGGCGCGGCGGCACGCGCGCGTGCGCTGGAACTGTTCACCGTCGAGCAGAACACCACGGCATTTCACGGCATTTACCTGGAGATCGTCTCGCGCACCCCGGTACGCCGCGTCGTCCTCGACGACACCGGAGAGCCCCTGCCCTTCGCCGTCCCCGCCGAGGCGCACGTCCCCGGCCGCTGGACCGGGCAGGGCGCACGCGTCGTGGCCCGCGGCGGACCCGGCTGGGCGGCAGGCCCTCCGGCGCGCGCGACCTCTGCGCAACCGGCCGCCGAGGGGGCGCGATGAGCGGACTGGGAGAACTGGACCGGCCCGGGACACCGGACAGCCCCGGGGCTTGGGACGAGCGCTCGAAGGAGTGGGCCGCGGGGGAGCCGGAGGCATCGGGGGCCGCCGCCGGACCAAGCCGCGGTGACGACATCCTGGCTGGGCTCAGTGACGACGCCTCGGCTGCCCGCCGCAGTGACGACGTCCCGACCGCTCGGCACGGCGACGATGCCCTGGTCGTGCACAGTGACGATGCCCTGACCGTCCCGCGCAGTGACAGTGCCCCCGCGCCGCGCCGCCAGACCTCCGCCCGCCGAACCGCCGCCGACCCCGTGAAGGCGCTGATGCACCGTCACCGCGAGCTGTGCGAACGGGCCGTGGACCCCCTGGAGATCGCCGCGGGCCTGGAGGCCCACGGCGTCACCGACCGCACCGCGGCACGCTTCCGGCACCGGGACGTCTTCTCCCTCGCGGAGGAGCTGTACGCGCGCGTACCCCGCGACGACTCCCCTCCTCGCCCCGCGGCCCTCCCGGCCCCCCGGGCACGCGCCGACTGGGCCCTGCTCACCCTCCTCCCCGGAGCGCTGTGCACCGCGACCGTCGCCGCCCTGCACCTCACCCACGGACAGGCCCGCGTGATCGCGGCCGTCGTGGGCGCCCTCGCCGTGGCCCTCGGCCTGCGCGCGGCACTCTCCCGCGGCCCGCTCGGCACACCGCACCGCACGCCCCCGGGCTCCGCCACCCGCATCTGGACGCACTGGCTCATCGCCTACGCCCTCCTCGGCGACGGCCTCCTGCGCGCGGCCGTCGCCGGCGGCCCCGACAGCCTGCCGAACGGCAGTGCCCACGGCCCCTGGCCGCTCGCCGGCACCCCCGTCCTGGCCCTCGCTCTGGCCTGTGCCCCCGCGGCGTGGACCGCCCACCTCCTCGCCGTGCGCGCCCGCCGCAGACTGACCGCCAGCCGCGGCCTGCAGGACTTCGCAGCCTCCGTACGGCCGCTGCTGCTCGGCACGTTCGCCCTGTTCCTGTGCGCCCTGACGGCCCTGCTCGCCCTGTGCGGCACGGCCCTGGGCGAGAGCGCGGCCTACGCCCAGACCGTCACCCTGGGCGCCCTGCTGTTCCTCGCCCGCCTCCTCACCGTCCACGGCTTCACCCACGCCCCCTCGATCGTTCTCACCGCCACGGCCACGGCCGAGGCGACCGCCCTGGCCACGGTCTTCGCGGGCCGCCTCCCCGGCTGCGGCTTCCTCGCCGCTCCCGTGCGGACCCTCGTCGACGCCTGGGGCCCCGGCAGTGTCCCGGCCCTCATCTGCTCGGCGGCTGCCCTGACCCTGCTGATCCACGCGACCCGCACCCTCACCCGGGCCTCGGCCCACGCACCCGCGGACCGGCCGTGCTGACGCGGCAGCCGTCCCCGGGACACCTCCAGGAGTCGCATGCACGCCGGCCCATGCCGGCCCCCACCCCGCCACAGGCGCCCGGTCCCGCCGCCCGAGGCAACCGCACCACCCCCTCTGAAGGAGAACCCCAGATGATCACCTCCCGACCCGACGCCTCGGCACCGGGAGCCGCCCGATGAGAGTCCTGCTGATCGGAGCCAACGGCTACCTCGGCCGCTTCGTCGCCGACCGCCTGCTCGCCGACCCGGCCGTCCAGCTCACCGCACTCGGCCGCGGCGACGACGCCGACGTCCGCTTCGACCTCGCGTCCGGCAGCCCCGGCGCCCTCACCCGCTTCCTCGACGCGGTCCACCCCGGTGTCGTCGTCAACTGCGCCGGCGCCACCCGGGGCGGTGCCCGCGAACTCACCCGCCACAACACCGTCGCCGTCGCCACCGTCTGCGAGGCCCTGCGCCGCAGCGGCTGCGGCGCACGGCTGGTGCAGATCGGCTGCGGCGCCGAGTACGGCCCCAGCCAGCCGGGCTCCTCCACGGCCGAGGACGCCGTGCCGCGCCCCGGCGGCCCGTACGGCGTGAGCAAGCTCGCCGCCACCGAACTCGTCCTCGGCTCCGGCCTGGACGCGGTCGTCCTCCGGGTCTTCTCACCGGCCGGCCCCAGCACGCCCGCAGGGTCCCCGCTGGGCCGGCTCGCGGAAGCCATGCGCCGCGCCATGCAGTCCGGCGACGGCGAGCTCAAGCTCGGCGGCCTCGGCGTGCAGCGCGACTTCATCGACGTACGTGACGTGGCCCGAGCCGTGCACGCCGCCTCGCTCTCCGCCGCGCAGGGCGTCATCAACATCGGCTCCGGCCGCGCCGTCCGCCTGCGCGACGCCGCCGCCACGCTCGCCCGCGTGGCCGGATACGGCGGCGCCCTCCACGAACTCGACGGCCCGCCCGGCCCGCTGCGGGCGACCATCGGCCATCCGCGCGGCGAATCGGACCACGCCGCCCCGGTCGCATACCCGTACCCCGACGGCTGCGGCAGCTGGCAGCAGGCCGATGTGCGCACCGCACGCGACCGGCTCGGCTGGCGGCCCCGGATCAACCTCGAAGAGTCCCTAGCCGACATCTGGATGGAGGCGGCATGCCGTATCTGACCAGTACCAAAGCGGCCGTCGCGAGCACCGACGTACGTACCGGCCTCGGCATCCCCGGCTACGCACATCCCCTCGTCGCCCCCGCCGAGTGGGGCGAACTCACCCGCCCCGGAACCCCCTTGCACTGGGTCGTCCTCAATGTCGCCGACGGCCCCGGCGCCCGCCCCGACCCGCACTGCCTGGAGGCTGCCGGCCGACTGCGCAACGCGGGCGTCCGTGTCCTCGGCCACCTCTCCACGGCGTACGGAGTCCGCGGCCACGGCGAGGTGATCTCCGACGCCAACCGGTACGTCGACTGGTACCAGGTCGACGGCTTCCTCCTGGACCGCTGCCCGACCGAGCGCGCCTCGCTCCCCGGAGTGCGCCGCACCGTCGCCACGCTCCGCACGATCCGCGACGGCGCCCACATCGTCCTCGGCCACGGCACCCACCCGTACCCCGGATACGCCGAGAGCGCCGACCAGCTGGTCACCTTCTCCGGCTCCTGGAGCGACTACCGCTGGTCGCAGGTGGCCGAGTGGACCGCCGACCATCCGCCCGAGCGCTTCTGCCACTTCGTCCACGGAGTGCCCCGGCCCCATCTGGAGGAGGCGCTGCGCATCGCCCGCTGGCAGGGCGCGTCGACCATCTACTTCACCGACCGCACGGACCGCGGCGGCCGCTGCGATCCCTGGGAGACCATGCCCGGCTACTGGGACGAAATCGTCTCGCGGATCGGAACGGGTGTCTCGGAATGAAGAAGGCCATGGCACTGTTACACGGAGAACAACTGTAGTGATTGACCGATCAACGGAGTCCCCGTGTCGCTGCCACCCCTGGTCGAGCCAGCTTCTGAGCTCACCGTAGACGAGGTCCGCAGGTACTCCCGCCACCTGATCATCCCCGACGTCGGGATGGACGGGCAGAAGCGGCTGAAGAACGCCAAGGTGCTCTGTGTGGGCGCCGGCGGCCTGGGCTCGCCGGCGTTGATGTACCTGGCCGCGGCGGGCGTCGGCACGCTCGGCATCGTGGAGTTCGACGAGGTCGACGAGTCGAACCTGCAGCGCCAGATCATCCACAGTCAGGCCGACATCGGTCGCTCCAAGGCCGAGTCCGCGCGCGACTCCGTCCTCGGCATCAACCCGTACGTGAACGTGATCCTTCACGAGGAGCGGCTCGAGGCCGACAACGTGATGGACATCTTCAGCCAGTACGACCTGATCGTCGACGGCACGGACAACTTCGCGACCCGCTACCTGGTCAACGACGCGGCCGTACTGCTGAACAAGCCGTACGTGTGGGGCTCGATCTACCGCTTCGACGGCCAGGCCTCCGTGTTCTGGTCCGAGCACGGCCCCTGCTACCGCTGCCTCTACCCGGAGCCCCCGCCGCCGGGCATGGTCCCCTCCTGCGCCGAGGGCGGCGTGCTGGGCGTGCTGTGCGCGTCCATCGGCTCCATCCAGGTCACCGAGGCCATCAAGGTCCTCACCGGCACCGGCGAGCCCCTCGTCGGCCGCCTGATGATCTACGACGCCCTGGAGATGCAGTACCGCCAGGTCAAGGTCCGCAAGGACCCGAACTGCGCGGTCTGCGGCGAGAACCCGACCGTCACCGAGCTCATCGACTACGAGGCCTTCTGCGGCGTCGTCTCCGAGGAGGCCCAGGAGGCGGCCGCCGGCTCGACGATCACTCCCAAGCAGCTCAAGGAGTGGATCGACGACGGCGAGAACATCGAGATCATCGACGTCCGCGAGATCAACGAGTACGAGATCGTCAGCATCCCGGGCGCCAAGCTGATCCCGAAGAACGAGTTCCTCATGGGCACCGCCCTGGAGAGCCTCCCGCAGGACAAGAAGATCGTCCTGCACTGCAAGACGGGTGTCCGCAGTGCGGAAGTCCTCGCGGTCCTGAAGTCCGCGGGCTTCGCCGACGCCGTGCACGTCGGCGGCGGCGTCATCGGCTGGGTCAACCAGATCGAGCCGGACAAGCCGGTCTACTAGGCACACGCCTTTCCGGAAGGGGCTCGGCACCACGCGGTCCGGGCCCCTTTCCGCTGCCCGGGCCCGGAGATCCGCGGCCCGGGCCTCGAGGCCCGGTTCCCGGGCTACTCGGCGCAGACCTTGCCGTCCCTCGGCACCGTCCCGTTCAGCAGATACGCGTTCACCGTCGAGTCGACGCAGTCGCTCCCGCTCCCGTACGCACCGTGTCCCTCGCCCTTCCAGGTGAGCTCCACGCCGACGCCCTTGCCCAGCTCGTCGGCCATCTTCCGGGCACCCTCGTACGGCGTCGCCGGGTCCCCGGTGTTGCCGACCACCAGGATCGGCGCCGCACCGGGCGCGCTCACCTGCGGGGTGTCGTACTGCCCGGCCACCGGCCAGTCGTGGCACCAGCCGGCCGTGTCCCAGCCGAGGAAGTCCCCGAACACGGGCGAGATCTTCTCGAACGTAGGCAGCAGCTTCTTCGTCTCCTCGGCGGTCGGCCGCTGCTTGTCGTCCAGGCACGATATGACCCGTTGCGAGTGGGTCGTCGTGCCGTAGTGCCCCGACGCGGTGCGTTCGTTGTAGCCGTCGGCGAGTGCCAGCAGCTCCGAACCGTCACCCTGTTCGGCCGACTTCAGGGCGCTGGTCAGCGTCGGCCAGCCGGCCTTGCTGTACAGCGGCAGGACGATGCCGGTGAGCGCGAGCGTCTGTGTCAGCTTCCGTCCGGACGACGTCGGCAGCGGGTTCGCATCGAGCCGCTTCACCAGGCTCGCGATCTTCTGCGTGCCCTGCTCGGGGTCCTGGCCGGTCGACTTGAGGTAGTCGTCCAGGGCCCGCTGGAAGCCCTTGGTCTGGTTCTCCGCGTGGCCCACGGTGTCGGCGCTCGGGTCGACGACCGCGTCGAGGATCAGCCGCCCGACGTTCTTCGGGAACAAGTGGGCGTACACGCCGCCGAGTTCGGTGCCGTACGAGATGCCGAAGTAGTGCATCTTCGTGTCGCCCAGCACCTGGCGCATCAGGTCCATGTCGCGCGCGGTGTCCGTCGTCGACACGTGCGCCATCAGCTTCCCGGCGGTCTTCTGGCAGCCCTTGCCGAAGTCTGCGGAGTCCTGGAAGTAGGCCTTCTCCTCGGCCGGGGTGTCGGGGGTGGCGTCCACGTCCTCGGCGGCCTGGATGGCCTTGTCGCTGCGGCAGCGCACGCCCTCGCTGGCGGCGACCCCGCGCGGGTCCCAGCTCACCAAGTCGTAGCGCTCGCGCAGCTGGGACACCGTGGCGGCGTACGACGGCATCATGGACACGCCCGAGCCGCCGGGGCCGCCGAAGTTGAACACGAGGGAGCCGATGCGCTTGCCTCCGCGTGCCTTCTCGCGGATGAGTGCGAGGCCGATCGTCTCGCCCTCCGGCTTCGACCAGTCCAGCGGCACCTTGAGCGTCGCGCACTGCCAGTCGCTGCCCGGCGCGGGGGAGTCCGAGGTGGCCTTGCAGCCTCCCCAGTCGAGCTTCTGCCCGGTCAGCGAGGAGGGCAGCGCGGCGGTCGTACCGGAGGAGCCGGACGACGGCGAGGCTGCCGCGCTCGTCTCGTCATCGCTCTTGCCGTCGGACGACGAGCCGCTGCTGCAACCGGCCACCAGGAGCGCGGCGGCGGCCCCCAGAGCCGCGCACCGTACGAATCGCGCCATGCACATTCCCCCCACACGGGCCGTCCGCACCGAGCAGCAAACGGCGGTCGGGCCATAGTAGGCAGATCCACGCCACATCTGCCCAAGCCTGTGGATAACCTTCTGACCTGCGGGTTTATGGGGAATCGGCCTCGGGGTCAGGAGCAGACGGTGCCGGCCGCCGGTACCTTCCCGTCCAGTAGATAGCCGTTCACCGCGGCCTGCACGCACTGGTTCTTGCTGTCGTACGCGCCGTGCCCCTGCCCCTTGTACGTCAGCTCGACGCCGACGCCCTTGCCCAGCGCGTCCACCATCCTCTTCGCGCCCTGGTACGGGGTGGCCGGGTCGCCCGTGTTGCCCACGACGAGGATCGGCGCGGCCCCGGCCGCGCTCACGTCCGGATGGTCGGCGGCGCCCGCAACGGCCCAGTCCGTGCAGCCGAGCATGCCCCATGCGAGGAAGTCGCCGAACAGTGGCGAGGCGGCCCGGAACTCGGGCAGCTTCTGCTGCACGTAGTCGGGGTTGTAACGGGGCTTGTCGTCGGCGCAGTTGATGGAGACGTTCGCGGCGGTGATGTTGCTGTACTCGCCGTTCTGGCTGCGTCCGTTACTCGAGTCGGACAGCGCCATCAGGATCCTGCCGTCACCCTTGTACGCCTGCTGCAGGCCCTGGGTGAGGTACTGCCAGAAGTCCTTCGAGTACAGGGCCTGCGCGATGCCGCTGGTCGCGGTGCTTTCGGTCAGCTGGCGCGGGAAGATGCCGGGGATCGGCTTGCTGTCGAGGTCCTTCAGCAGCGTGGCGATACGGTCCTTGACGTCCTGGGCGGTGTCGCCGATCGGGCATGGTGTGGTCTTCGACACGCAGTCCGCGGCGAAGTTGTCGAGCGCGAGCTGGAAGCCCGCGGCCTGCGCGAGCGAGCCCTGTTCGGAGTTCAGCGTCGGGTCGACGACCCCGTCGAAGACGGCGCGGCCGACGTTCTTCGGGAACAAGTGGGCGTAGACACCGCCGAGTTCGGTGCCGTACGAGATGCCGAAGTAGTACAGCTTGGCGTCGCCGAGGACCTGCCGCATCAGGTCCATGTCGCGGGCCGCGTCGGTGGTGCGCACATGCGGCAGCGTCTTCTTGGAGTTGTGCTCGCAGGCTCCGTTGAACTCCTTCGTGTTGTCCAGGAGCTCGGTGCGCTCGCGGGCGTCGTCGGGGGTCGAATCCTGCTGGAAGTACGCGTCGAGCTGCTGGTCGTTCTCGCACTTCACGGGGGCGCTGCGGCCGACTCCGCGAGGGTCGAAGCTGACCAGGTCGTAGCGGGTGCGCAGCTTCGCGTAGTCCGGGCCGAAGGACGGCAGTTCGGCGACGCCCGAGGCGCCGGGGCCGCCGAAGTTGAAGACGAGCGAGCCGATGCGGCTGCTCTTGTCGCCGCTCGCCTTCGCCCGGATCAGTGCGATGTCGATGGTGTCGCCGTGGGGCTTGGCCCAGTCGAGGGGCGCCTTCATGGTCGCGCACTGCCACCGGCCGCCGTTCGGCAGGGGCGAGGGGGCGTCACCGTCGCCCTCGGCCGCGGAGGGGGCCGGGCAGTCCTGCCAGTTCAGTTTCTGGGCCGGCAGGTCCTCGTCCTTCTTGGCGTCGTCGCTGCAGCCCGCCAGAGCGGAGGCGAGCAGCACCGCGGCGGCGGTCAGGGCAACGGCGCGCAGACGGGGAGGGTTCGGCATGTCTCCATCCTGCGCTCGCGCGCGGGGGGCCGCTCGGGACGCGAGCCGTAAGAGGTACGCCGTATACGGTCGTCGTACTACTACAGCGCGCCCTTGCGTGACAGCTGGTTGAAGGCCAGCCAGCCCGGCAGCACCGGCAGCCACAGGGTCAGCAGCCGGAACAGCAGCACGGCCGGTGCGGCGACCTCCTTGGGGAGGCCGACGGCGATCAGACCGACCGTCAGGGTCGCCTCCACCGCGCCCACGCCGCCCGGGGTCGGTGCCGCGGATCCCAGCGCGTTGCCGGCGAGGAAGACGACGGCGACGCTGGCGATGCTGAGCGAGGTCCCCTCCTGGCCGAAGGCGCGGATCGAGGCGTCCAGGCACATCACGAAGCAGGCGGTCAGCAGCAGCATGCCGCCGATGCCGGTGACGAGCTTCTGCGGCCGCTGCAGCACGTCCAGCATGCGCGGCACGACACCGGCGAAAAGCGACCGCACGCGCGTGGCGACGAATTTCCTCAGGAACGGCACCGAGGTGACCACGAGGACGAGCACCGCGACCGTCAGCAGGCCCGCGATGACCGTCCGGGACGGCGACAGCGACGGTGTCTTCTCGGTGCCGGTCAGATAGCCGAAGGACAGCAGCATCAGGATGTGACAGCCGAGTCCGAACAGCTGCGAGGCGCCGACGCTCGCGACCGCGAGGCCGGGCCGCACGCCCGCGCGTTGCAGGAAGCGGGTGTTGAGGGCGACACCGCCCACCGCGGCCGGCGCGACGATCTTGACGAAGGACCCGGCGACCTGCGCCCCCACGGTCCGCAGGAACGGCACTCGCTCGGGCACGAACCCCAGCAGCGCCATTGCCGCCGCGACGTAGCTGAGCGCCGAGAACAGGACGGCCGCGACGACCCAGCCCCATTCGGCGTTGGCGACGAGCGGACCGAACTCGATGTGGGTGAGCTGCGTCAGCAGGAAGTACGCGCCGATGGCACCGGCGATGAAACTGATCAGCGTCCGCGGTCGCACCCGCTCCAGCCGGGCGGGCTCGACCGGTGCCTGCGGCCTGATCAACAGCACCTGGTGGCGGATCTGGGTGAGCAGATCCTCCTCGCGCGCCTCGTCGATGGCCTCGTCGATCGCTCGCTTCTCGGCCCGCTGCTCCGCTCGTACGGCCTTCTTGTCGGGCTTTTCGAGTACGGGCCCGGTGTCCTCGTCGCCGGCCTCCAGGCGGGCCTGCTTGGCCTGCCGGGACGCCTCCAGGACCGCCTCGCGCTCGCGCTGGGCCCGCTCCCGGGCGAGCTTGCGCAGCGTCGCGCGGGAGGTGCGGCTGAGCGCGATGGGCTGCAGCATCGGCAGGCAGTCGGCCACGGCGTCCGGGCCGAGCACGCCCACCGCCGACGCCACCGCTCGCTCGGCGCCCACCCGCAGGCCGAGCGTCACCAGGAGCTGCGAGACGTCCATGCGCAGCAGCAGCTCGCCGGCCGCGATCTCGCCCACGCGCAGGTCGGTGAGGATGACCGTGCCGGAACGATCCACCAGAATCGCGTCACCCACCAGCCTGCGGTGCGCGATGCGCCGGGACTGCAGTGCCCGTACCTGGTGCCAGGTGTCGCGCAGCAGATCGTCGGTGATCTCCTCGTCCGCCAGGGTGTCGAGCGTGCGCCCGCCGGTGTGCTCGTAGACGAGCATCACGGCGTCGGGGCCGAGCTCGGAAGTGGCGATCAGCTTGGGCGCGTTGGCGCCCGCCGCGATAGCCGCATACGCGAGCAGCGCCTCCTGCTCCAGGGCCTGGCGCAGCGACTGCAGGCTGCTGCGGGTGGCGAAGCCGCGCAGCGTCAGATTGCGCCACGCGCGGTAGAAGAAGCCCTGCGCCTGCTGCTCCCGGTCGACCACCGTGACGTCCAGGGGCGGGCCGTCCTCGAGCGTGACGAAGTAGCGCCGGCCGCGGTCGCCGGTCTCCGGGGTTTCCACGACCTCCTCGCGGGAGGCGCTCACGGGGCGGAAGCCGACGTGCCTGAGGCCCGCCATCAGCGTCCGCCCGGTCGGGCGGACGTTGGGCGAACCGACCGCGTAGAGCGTCCCGTAGGCAATGGTCCAGCCGATGAGCACCGTCAGGATGATCGAGAACGGCGTCGTGTAGCCGGTGACGAGCATCGAGAAGGCGTCGAGAAGCAGCACCATCCACAGCACCGCGCGCCAGCGCGGCCGCCGCGACATGCCGACGGCGGTCATGTACGCGATGACCGGCGCGAGATAGCCGTGCACGGGGTCGGTCAGGGCGTGGATGTCGCCGGGGGAGGGCTGGGTGAGCGCCTCCTGGATGGAGTCGGGGGCGGCCTTGGCGACCCACAGGTCAGTGGCGAGAGTCACACCGTGCGCGAGGACCGCGGCGAGTACGCCGTCGGCGATGCGCAGCCCGTCGCGCTTGATCAACCGCTCGATCGCGAACGCGACCGGTACCAGGAGGATCGCGATGCTGGAGGCCAGTCCCGCGATCTTGATGAGCAGGTCCGGCGCCTGTCCGGTGCCCTTGTTGATGTCCTGTTCGAGCCCTGAGGTGGTGCCGTGTGCGAACGCGGCGATCGCGAGCAGGACGACGATGGCCAGGACGCCCACCAGGAGACGCATCAGGTCGGACGGACGGTGCACGCGCGCGGGGAGCAGCGGTTCGTCGCCCTCGACCTCGTCGGCGTGCGCCTCGTCCACGAGGTCGGTGTCGTCCCCGGCGTCCTTGTTCACGGCTCGCGCGGCCGTGTTCTCGCCGTCTGTGTCGGTGTCCGGGCGCGACGAAGCGTCAGAGGTGCTCTCCGCATCCTCTGGGTGCGCACCCTGCTGCTTCATCGTCTCTTCTTGGTCTCGTATCACCAGTCACCGCCCGCACGATGGTGGCATGCCCCACCGACACACGGGGGCATCAGGGTGCAGACGCGGGGGCGCACAGTCTGCCGGAAGCGCCGTCTCGGGGCGAGGGATACGCACAGTGGCGAGCTGGTCACACTGTCGGTGGGATGGGGCAGGATGGGCCGGATGAGCGAGAAGAGCCTTCCGCGGGACGGCCGGCCGGAGCACCCGGACGCCCTGCCGGAGTACGCCGAGCGCGTCCTCGAGGTCGCCGAACTGATTCCGCGCGGGCGTGTCATGACGTACGGGGACGTCGCCGAATGGCTGGAGGAAGGCGGCCCCCGCCAGGTCGGCCGTGTGATGGCCCTCTACGGGGGAGCCGTGCCGTGGTGGCGCGTCGTGAGCGCGGGCGGCGTCCTGCTCCCGGGACACGAACTGGAAGCGCTCGGCCACTACCGCGCCGAGGGCACCCCCCTGAAGGAGGCGAGCAGGGCCGCCGAGGGCCACCTGCCGCGTCTCGACATGAAGCGCGCGCGGTGGGACGGCGGCGAACACGAGGGTCACACCTGACAGCTTCCGCCATACGGCGGCCCGGCGTGTGACCCGTGCTCCGTACGGGGGAACAGGGGCACGTCCGTGGCATGCCGTACGTTCGTGGGGCGAGGGGCCTGCGTGTCGCGAGTGCCGTGAGGGAAGAAGCGGAAGCCCTGCTTCCGTCCTGGCCGTCGGCGTAGCGTCGGCTGCGCGTGCCCCCCTCATCCCCCGATCACCGTCCTGCACGCGCGGTGGTCCGACAACCAGTACGACCACCAGGACCGGCGAACCACGTGAGCTCCTCTTCCTCCACCAGGCGCCTGCCGCACCCCCGGGTGCGACAGGGGAACAGTGGCGCTTACCGACTGGTCCGTACCCCGCCGGCCCTTCCGGATCCCCCTCGTCTGGACGCGCCACAGCGCTCCGTGGTTGACCACGCGGCCGGTCCGCTGCTCGTCCTCGCAGGCCCGGGCACCGGCAAGACCACCACGCTCGTCGAGTCGGTGGCGGCGCGGATCGCCCGGGGCGGGGACCCCGAGCGCATCCTGGTGCTGACGTTCAGCCGCAAGGCGGCCGTCGAACTGCGCGACCGCATGGCGCTGCGCATAGGAGCGGCACACGCGCCCCGGGCGACCACCTTCCACTCGTTCTGCTACGCCCTGGTCCGCGCCCACCAGGACAGCGAGCTGTTCGTGGAACCGCTGCGCCTGCTGTCCGGCCCCGAGCAGGACGTCGCCGTGCGCGAACTGCTCGCGGGCCAGCCCGACCTGGAGCGGCTCGGCCTCGCGCATGTGCGCTGGCCCGACGAGCTGCGGGCCTGTCTGACCACCCGCGGCTTCGCCGACGAGGTCCGCGCGGTGCTCGCCCGCAGCCGCGAACTGGGCCTGGGCCCGGGCGCCCTGGACGCCTTCGCCCGCCGCATCGGCCGCCCCGACTGGCGTGCCGCTGCCGCCTTCCTCGCCGAGTACCTCGACGTCCTCGACGCCCAGGGCGTGCTCGACTACGCGGAACTGGTGCACCGCGCGGTCCTTCTCGCCCACCGCCCCGAGGCCGCCGAGCGGCTCGCCGCGCAGTACGACGCCGTGTTCGTCGACGAGTACCAGGACACGGACGCGGCCCAGGTACGGCTGCTGCACGCCCTCGCGGGCGGCGGCCGCACCCTCGTCGCCTTCGGCGACCCCGACCAGTCGATCTACGCGTTCCGCGGCGCCGACGTGAACGGCATCCTCGAGTTCCCGACGGCCTTCCCGCGCGCGGACGGCCGCCCGGCGCCCGTCGAGGTCCTGCGCACCTCCCGCCGCTCCGGCGCCGCCCTGCTCACCGCGACCCGGCTGCTCACCCAGCGCATGCCGCTGACCCGGCTCCCGGCGGACAAGGTGCGCGCGCACCGGGCCCTCGCCCCGGTGCGGGACGGCGGCCGCGTCGAGGCCTTCACCTACCCGACGCCCGGCACGGAGCTGGACAACATCGCCGACATCCTGCGCCGGGCACACCTGGAGGACGGCGTCCCGTGGCGCGAGATGGCCGTACTGGTGCGCGCCGGGTCCCGCACGATCCCGACGGTGCGCCGCGCGCTCACGGCCGCGGGCGTCCCCCTGGACATCGACGGCGACGACCTGGCCCTGCGCCACGAACCGGCCGTGGCACCGCTGTTGACGGCTCTGCGGGCGGTGGCCGAGGCGGAGGCGACGGTGCGCTCCGAGGGAGACGGTGCCTCGGCGGAGGGCCCTTCAGCGGAGCCTCCCTCCGAGGAGGAGGCGGCTTCATCGGGGGCGGAACGCTGCTGGCTCGACACCGAAACCGCCCTCACCCTTCTCGCCTCCCCTCTCGCCGGCATGGACGCCGCCGACCTGCGCCGTCTCGGCCGTGCCCTGCGCGACGAGGAGCGGGCCGCGGGCAACGCCCTGCCGCCGCCCTCGGACGAACTGCTCGCGCGTGCGCTGGCGGAGCCGGAGCGCCTGGTCGCGCACGACCCCGCGTACGCGCGTGGCGCCCAGCGGCTCGGCGCGCTGCTGCGCAGGGCCCGTGAGCGCCTGGCGGGCGGCGGCACGGCCGAGGAGGCGCTGTGGGACCTCTGGGAGGGCACGCCGGGGCCCGCGCGCCTGGAGCGGTCGGCGCGCCGCGGCGGCGCGGCCGGGCGCAACGCCGACCGTGACCTGGACGCCGTGTGCGCGCTGTTCGCGACCGCCGCGCGCGCGGAGGAGCGCACCGGCGGCCGGGGCGCACTCAACTTCCTGGAGGAGATCGATGCCGAGGACATCGCCGCCGACACCCTCACCCGCCGTGCGGTACGCCCCGACGCCGTACGCCTGATGACCGCGCACCGCTCCAAGGGCCTGGAGTGGCGCCTGGTCGTCGTCGCGGGCGTCCAGGAGGGCCTGTGGCCGGACCTGCGCCGCCGCGGCTCGCTCCTGGAGGCCGACCGCATCGGCCGCGACGGCCTCGCCGAACCGCTCACCCCGGGCGCGCTGCTCGCCGAGGAGCGCCGCCTGTTCTACGTCGCCGCCACACGCGCGCGTGAGCGACTTGTCGTCACGGCGGTGAAGGCCCCGGCCGACGACGGCGACCAGCCCTCCCGCTTCCTCACCGAACTCGGCGTCGAACCACGGGATGTCACGGGCCGCCCCCGCCGCCCGCTGTCCGTCGCCGCGCTCGTCGCCGAACTCCGCGCCACCACCGTCGATCCGCGCGTCTCCGACACTCTCAGGGAGGCCGCCGCCCACCGGCTGGCCCGGCTCGCCGCGCTCGCCGACGAGGACGGCCGTCCGCTCGTCCCGGCCGCCCACCCGTACCGCTGGTGGGGCATGTTCGAGCCGACCGAGAGCAAGGTGCCGCTGCGCAACCGCGACCAGCCCGTCGTCCTGTCGGGCAGTGCGCTCGACCAGCTCGCCAACACCTGCGCCCTGCAGTGGTTCCTGGGCCGCGAGGTGAAGGCCGACGCACCCGCGACGGTCGCCCAGGGCTTCGGGAACGTGGTGCACGTCCTCGCCGACGAGGTCGCCTCCGGACACACCCCCGCCGACCTCGTCGTCCTCATGGAGCGCCTGGACTCCGTGTGGAACGCGCTCGCCTTCGACGCGCCGTGGAAGTCGGCGCAGGAGAAGGAGAACGCGCGCGTGGCGCTCGAACGCTTCCTGAAGTGGCACGTCATGGACCGCACCGGCCGCACACCGGTGGCCAGCGAGCACGACTTCGACGTCACCCTCGAAGCGGGCGACTACGAGGTGCGCATCCGCGGCTCCATGGACCGCGTCGAGGCCGACGGCGAGGGACGCGCCTACGTCGTCGACTTCAAGACCGGCAAGCAGGCGCCCACCGCGCGCGAGGTGGAGCGCCACCCCCAGCTCGCCGTCTACCAACTCGCCGTCAGCGAGGGCGCCGTCGACGAGGCCTTCGACGGCGTGCGCCCCGAACCCGGCGGCGCCGAACTGGTCCAGCTGCGCCAGGGCGCCGCCCAGCGCGACGGCGGCGAGACCCTGCCCAAGGTGCAGGCCCAGGAGCCGCTGGAGGGGGAGTGGGTCGGCGAACTGCTGGCCAACGCCGCCGGAAAGGTCCTCGACGAACGGTTCACACCGAGCGCCGGCCAGCACTGCACGCACTGCGCGTTCCAGGCGTCCTGCAGCGCGCGGCCCGAAGGGCGGCACGTGGTCGAGTGACGCGGGTGATCTTCGGGGGCTCTTTGTGATCGACCGCACCACGCGTGCTGACCTGCGCTTCTTCCAGCCCCGAGGCCGATCCGTCATCCACTGTCAGTGGCCGCCGCTAGCCTCTCTGACGTGCCGCCCCGTATCACCGACCCCGATCAGCTCAAGGAGCTCCTGGGGATTCCGTTCACCCCGGAGCAGACGGCCTGCATCGTCGCGCCGCCCGCCCCGCAGGTGATCGTGGCCGGAGCCGGGTCCGGCAAGACGACGGTGATGGCGGCGCGCGTAGTGTGGCTGGTCGGCACCGGCCAGGTCGCCCCCGAACAGGTCCTCGGCCTCACCTTCACCAACAAGGCCGCCGGAGAACTCGCCGAGCGCGTCCGCAAGGCCCTCATCAAGGCCGGGGTGACCGACCCGGACGTCATCGACCCGGACAACCCGCCGGGCGAGCCCGTGATCTCGACGTACCACGCCTTCGCGGGCCGCCTCCTGACCGACCACGGCCTGCGCATCGGCCTCGAACCGACCTCCCGCCTGCTCGCCGACGCCACCCGCTACCAGCTCGCCGCGCGCGTGCTGCGCGAGGCCCCGGGACCCTACCCGGCACTCACCCGCTCCTTCGCGGACCTGGTCAGCGACCTGCTCACCCTCGACGCCGAGCTCGCCGAACACCTCGTACGGCCCCAGGAACTGCGCGCCTACGACGCCGGGCTGCTGCGCACCCTGGAGGGCGCCAAACTCACCAACGCCGACCTGCGCAAGGTCCCCGAGGCGGCCGCCGCGCGCCGCGAACTGGCCGATCTGGTGGTGCGTTACCGGGCCGCGAAGCGCGAGCGCGACCTGCTCGACTTCGGCGACCAGATCGCCCTGTCCGCGCAGCTCGCCCAGATCCCCGAGGTGGGCCGCATTCTGCGCGACGAGTTCCGCGTGGTCCTCCTCGACGAGTACCAGGACACCTCGGTGGCCCAACGCATCCTCCTGGCGGGCCTGTTCGGCGACGGCACCGGCCACCCGGTCACCGCTGTCGGCGACCCCTGCCAGGCGATCTACGGCTGGCGCGGCGCCTCCGTCGCCAACCTGGACGACTTCCCGGACCACTTCGCGCACCCCGACGGCCGCCCCGCGACCCGCCAGGCGCTCAGCGAGAACCGCCGCAGCGGCGGCCGCCTCCTCGACCTCGCCAACGGCCTCGCGGAGCCCCTGCGCGCCATGCACGCGGGCGTGGAGGCCCTCCGCCCGGCCCCCGGCGCCGAACGCGACGGCACGGTGCGCTGCGCGCTGCTGCCCACCCACGCCGAGGAGATCGACTGGATCGCCGACTCGATCGCCCACCTCGTGAACACCGGCAAGGCACCGGGCGAGATCGCCGTCCTATGCCGTACGGCTACCGACTTCGCCGAGATCCAGGGCGCGCTCGTCGCCCGGGACGTCCCCGTCGAGGTCGTCGGGCTGTCCGGGCTGCTGCACCTGCCCGAGATCGCCGACCTGGTCGCCGTCTGCGAAGTCCTCCAGGACCCCGGCGCCAACGCCTCCCTGGTCCGCCTGCTCACCGGCCCGCGCTGGCGCATCGGCCCCCGCGACCTCGCCCTCCTGGGCCGCCGCGCCCGCCGTCTCGTCGCCCACGCGCGCGTGGCGGACGACGACGACCGGGACCGCAAGCTCGCCGAAGCCGTCGAAGGGGTCGACCCGTTCGAGGTGATATCGCTCGCGGACGCCCTCGACACCTTCCTGGAGATGCCGCTCGACGCCGTACAGGAGGACGACGGGCTGCCCTTCTCACCGGACGCGCGCGTGCGGTTCGCCCGCCTGGCCGCCGAACTGCGCGACCTGCGGCGGTCGTTGTCCGACCCGCTCATGGACGTCCTGCACCGCGTCCTCGCGGTCACCGGCCTCGAGGTGGAGCTGTCGGCGTCCCCGCACGCCCTGGCCGCCCGACGGCGCGAGACCCTCTCCAACTTCCTGGACATCGCCGCCTCGTTCGCCGCCGGTGACGGCGAGGCGACCTTGCTCGCCTTCCTGGGCTTCCTGCGCACCGCCGCCCAGTACGAGAAGGGCCTCGACAACGCCCTCCCCGGCGGAGAGAACACCGTGAAGGTCCTCACCGCCCACAAGTCCAAGGGCCTGGAGTGGGACGTCGTCGCCGTCCCCGGCCTGGTCACCGGCACCTTCCCCAGCACCCAGGGCCGCGAGAAGTGGACCGCCCAGGGCAGGGTGCTGCCGCACGAACTGCGCGGCGACGCCGCCACCCTGCCCGACATCGAGGCATGGGACTCCCGGGGCCTGAAGTCCTTCCAGGAAGCCATGAAGGAACATCAGCACACCGAGGAACTCCGCCTCGGCTACGTCACCTTCACCCGCCCCCGCTCCCTGCTCCTCGGCTCCGGCCACTGGTGGGGCCCCACCCAGAAAAAGCCACGCGGCCCGTCCGACTTCTTGCAGGCCCTCTACGACCACTGCGAGGTCGGCCACGGCGAGATCGAGGCCTGGGCCGACGAGCCCGCCGAGGGCGAGGAGAACCCGGCCCTGTACGCGGCGAGCACCGACCAGATCTGGCCACTGCCCCTGGACGACGCGGCTCTCGCCCGCCGCCGCGCCGCCGCCGAAACGGTGCTGGCCCACCTGGAGGAGCTCGCGTCCCACGACGACGACCACCCCGCGGCCACGCACGACCCCGACAGCCACGAGGACCCGGACTGGCCGCCGCCACCCGACGACGAAGCCTCTTACGACGAAGCCTTCTACGAGGACGACGACTTCGAAGACGACCCTGGCGACTGGGACGCCTGGTCCGCCGACCGCCCGACCGTCCCGCACCAGGCGACGGCCCCAGAGAGCGCCGTACACCAAGACGCACCGGACAGCGCACGTGCCCACCCGGAGCGCAACGCGCGCGAATCCGGCACCGGGCACACCCGCCCTGCCCCCGCACGCCCCCGCCTCACCCCGGAGGAAGCCCGCACCCTCGCCTCCTGGGACCGTGACCTCGACGCTCTCACCGGCGAACTCCTACGCGCGCGTGAAGCCGTTACCGACGTCCCCCTGCCCGCCTCGCTCACCGCGTCCCAGGTCCTGCGCCTGGCCGCCGACCCGGACGGTTTCGCCCAGGAACTCGCGCGCCCCATGCCGCGCCCGCCGCAACCCGCCGCGCGCCGGGGCACCCGCTTCCACGCCTGGGTCGAGGCCCGCTTCGAAGAGCTGACCCTCCCCGTACTGGAGCCGGAGGAACTGCCCGGCAGCGAGGCGGAGATCGCCGACGAACGCGACCTGGAAGCCCTCAAGGACGCCTTCGAACGCACGGAGTACGCCCACCGCACACCCCACCGCGTCGAGACCCCCTTCCAGCTCGCCATCGCCGGCCGTGTGGTCCGGGGCCGTATCGACGCCGTCTACAAGGAGGGCGACGGCGACGGGGCGACGTACGAGATCGTCGACTGGAAGACGAGCCGCACGCGCACCGCGGACCCGCTCCAGCTCGCCCTCTACCGGCTCGCCTGGGCCGAGCAGCAGGGCGTCCCCCTGGAGTCCGTCAACGCGGCGTTCCTATACGTACGCACCGGTGAGGTCGTACGACCGGAGGACCTGCCGGACCGGTCCGCCCTGGAGCGGCTGCTCCTCGAGGACCCGGCCGCGGAAGCAAACTGTGAGGAACCGCCCAACGAGGATGTCGGTGCGGGCCGATAGGCTCGTGACCATGAGCCAGACCCCGGACAGCGCCGTCCGTACGTACATCGAGCAGCACCGCGCCGCCTTCCTCGACGACCTCGCCGAGTGGCTGCGCATCCCGTCCGTGTCGGCCCAGCCGGACCACGCGCCCGATGTACGCCGCAGCGCCGACTGGCTCGCCGCCAAGCTCCGCGAGACCGGCTTCACGACCACCGAGGTCTGGGAGACGCCAGGCGCCCCCGCCGTCTTCGCCGAGTGGCCCGCCACCGACCCCGAGGCGCCCACCGTCCTCGTCTACGGCCATCACGACGTGCAGCCCGCCGCCCGCGAGGACGGCTGGGACAGCGAGCCCTTCGAACCCGTCGTCCGCGAGAACCGCCTCTACGCGCGCGGGGCGGCCGACGACAAGGGCCAGGTGTTCTTCCACACACTCGGCGTCCGCGCCCACCTCGCCGCCACCGGCCGCACGGCCCCCGCCGTCAACCTGAAGCTGCTGATCGAGGGCGAGGAGGAGTCCGGCTCGCCGCACTTCCGCACGCTCGTCGAGGAGCACGCGGACCGCCTCGCCGCCGACGCCGTGATCGTCTCCGACACCGGCATGTGGTCCGAGGACACCCCCACGGTGTGCACCGGCATGCGCGGCCTCGCCGAGTGCGAGATCCACTTCTTCGGCCCCGACCAGGACATCCACTCCGGCTCCTTCGGCGGCGCCGTGCCCAACCCGGCCACCGCCGCCGCCCGCCTGGTAGCCGCCCTGCACGACGAGCACGCACGCGTGGCGATCCCCGGCTTCTACGACGGCATCGTCGAACTCACCGACCGCGAGCGCGAACTCTTCGCCCAGCTGCCCTTCGACGAACAGCAGTGGCTGCGCACCGCCAAGTCCCACGCCACCCGGGGCGAGGCCGGACACACCACCCTGGAGCGCATCTGGGCCCGCCCCACCGCCGAGGTCAACGGCATCGGCGGCGGCTACCAGGGCCCCGGCAGCAAGACGATCATCCCGTCCTCGGCCATGGTGAAGCTCTCCTTCCGCCTGGTCGCGGGCCAGGACCCCGGCCACATCGAGAAGTCCGTCCGCGCGTGGGCCGCCGAACAGGTACCCGCCGGAATCCGGTACGAGATCACGTTCGCCGCAGCCACGCGCCCGTGTCTGACACCACTGGACCACCCCGCCCTGCAGTCCGTCGCCCGCGCGATGGGCCGCGCCTTCGACAAGCCGATCCTGTTCACGCGCGAGGGCGGCTCCGGACCGGCCGCCGACCTCCAGGAAGTCCTGGACGCACCGGTGCTCTTCCTGGGCATCTCCGTCCCGTCCGACGGCTGGCACGCACCGAACGAGAAGGTCGAGCTCGACCTGCTCCTCAAGGGCGTCGAGACCACCGCGTACCTGTGGGGCGACCTCGCCGAGACGTGGCGCCATGCGCCCTGAGAGTCCAGCGCCGACCGGAGCGGTATCGCGCGCGGGGCACACTGGAACAACCGCCCCACAGCGCCCAGCCCCACCGGATCCGGTCGCCTCCTGCCGTACGTCCCGCCGAACCGCCCGCCCGAACAACCCGTTCCACTGGGGGAGTTGGAAGCACCCGTGACCACCTGGACCGACCACACCGCCGAACGACCCATCTCGCTCACCGCCCCCAGCGGCATCGACCGCGCCGCCCACCACCGGCTCGACGAGGCCTGGCTCGCGGCGGCATGGAGCCACCCCACGACCCGCTGCTTCGTGGTCTCCGGCGGCCAGGTCCTCATCGACGAGACGGCCGACGGCCGTACCGAACTCGTCATGACCCCCTCCTTCGAAGCCCCCCTCACCGAGGCGCACCGCTACTTCCTGGGCACCGACGAGGACGGCGTCAGCTACTTCGCCCTCCAGAAGGACGCGCTGCCCGGCCGTATCGACCAGTCCGCGCGCCCGGCGGGCCTGCGCGAGGCCGGACTGCTGCTGTCGCCCCGCGACGCGGGCCTGATGGTGCACGCGGTCGGCCTGGAGAACTGGCAGCGCACCCACCGCTTCTGCTCCCGCTGCGGCGAACGCACCGTCATCGCCGCCGCCGGCCACATCCGCCGCTGCCCCGCCTGCGGCGCCGAGCACTACCCGCGCACCGACCCCGCCGTGATCATGGCCGTCACCGACGAGGACGACCGCATCCTCCTCGGCCGCCAGGTCCACTGGCCCGAGGGCCGCTTCTCGACCCTCGCCGGCTTTGTCGAACCCGGCGAATCCATCGAGCAGGCGGTGCGCCGCGAGGTCTTCGAAGAGGCCGGCATCAGCATCGGCGGGGTCGAGTACGTCGCCAGCCAGCCCTGGCCCTTCCCCTCCAGCCTCATGCTCGGCTTCATGGCCCGCGCCACCTCGACCGAAGTCAACGTCGACGGCGACGAGATCCACGAGGCCCGCTGGTTCTCCCGCGACGAACTCGGCGCCGCCTTCGAGTCCGGCGAGGTGCTGCCGCCGTACGGCATCTCCATCGCGGCCCGCCTGATCGAGATGTGGTACGGCAAGCCGCTACCGACGAGGAGCTTCGTCTGACCCGGGCGCCGCGATGACCGACCCGTACTGGAACCACAACGTCCACTACCACCCCGAGGTGCTCGCAGCCGTCCCGGACGGCTGCGAGGCGGCACTGGACATCGGCTGCGGCGACGGCCTGCTCGCGCGCAAGCTCGCGACGAAGGCGGCATCAGTGACGGGCGTGGACCGCTCGACGGAGATGATCCGCCAGGCACGTGCGCAGACGCCGGCGAACGTCACCTTCCTGGAAGGCGACTACCTCGACGACACGACGCTCGCCGAGAGCAAGTACGACTTCGTCAGCGCGGTCGCCGTGGTCCACCACGCGCGCTTCGACGAAGCGGTCGGCAGCCTGGCACGGCTGCTGGCCCCCGGCGGCCGCCTGATGATCGTCGGCATGGCGTACAACAAGACGGCCCTGGACTGGGTGATCAGCGGCTGCGGTGTACCGCCGAGCCTGCTGTACCGACGGTTGCGCGGCGGCAAGCGCGGCCCGTCCGGCATGCCCGTCAAGGACTCGTCCATGAGCTGGGGCGAGGCACGCCGGGCCGCACACCGCCTGCTGCCCGGCTGCGAGTTCCGACGCCGACTGCTGTGGCGCTACACATTGGTGTGGGACAAACCACAAGAAGGCGGTCCCTGAAGCTCCTCAGGGACCGCCTTCCGCACCGCCGCAGCGGGGAGCGACTACGCGCCGATCTTCTGCTTCACCTGCGCCAACGACGGGTTGGTGAGCGTCGAGCCGTCCGGGAACAGCACAGTGGGCACCGTCTGGTTTCCGCCATTCGCCTTCTCCACGAACGCCGCGGAATCCGGGTCCTGCTCGATGTTGATCTCGTTGTACGTGATGCCCTCGCGGTCCATCTGGCTCTTCAGCCGACGGCAGTAGCCGCACCACGTCGTGCTGTACATCGTCACAGTGCCCGGCATGTCTCTCGCGCTCCTCAGCTGCTCGGAGATGGGTGGTCGCAGTCATGGAACGTACTTGAAAGGGCCACCATTCCCACATCCGGTCCCCCGCCGGACGTGACGCCTGCCGCATTAGTACGACTGCAGCTACCTGCCTGTGGACAACCGCCGCACCCGTCTCCGCCGACCTGGCAGCATGGCCGTGTGACAGCAGCAACGCACTCCACGCTCTTCCCGCAGGCCCCCGACTCGGCCGACGCGGTGCTCGAAGGGCTCGACCCCGAGCAGCGCGAGGTGGCCACCGCCCTGCGCGGCCCGGTGTGCGTGCTGGCCGGCGCCGGTACCGGCAAGACCCGGGCGATCACCCACCGCATCGCCTACGGGGTCCGCGCCGGAATTCTCCAGCCCTCCAGCGTCCTCGCCGTCACCTTCACCAACCGGGCCGCCGGCGAGATGCGCGGCCGACTCCGCCAGCTCGGCGCCACCGGAGTCCAGGCCCGCACCTTCCACTCGGCAGCCCTGCGCCAGCTCCAGTACTTCTGGCCGAAAGCGATCGGCGGCTCCATGCCCCGGCTCGTCGACCGCAAGATCCAGCTCGTCGCCGACGCGGCCGCCGCCTGCCGCATCCGCCTCGACCGCGGCGAGCTGCGGGACGTCACCGCCGAGATCGAGTGGTCCAAGGTCACCCAGACCGTCCCCGCCGACTACGCGCCCGCAGCCGCCAAGGCCGGCCGTGACACCCCCCGCGACCCCGCCGAGATCGCCCAGCTCTACTCCGTCTACGAGGACCTCAAGCGGGACCGCTCCGTCATCGACTTCGAGGACGTCCTGCTGCTGACCGTCGCCATCCTCCAGGACCGGCATGACATCGCCGAGCAAGTCCGATCCCAGTACCAGCACTTCGTCGTCGACGAGTACCAGGACGTCAGCCCCCTCCAGCAGCGCCTCCTGGAACTGTGGCTCGGCGAGCGGGACAACCTGTGCGTCGTCGGCGACGCCAGCCAGACGATCTACTCCTTCACCGGAGCAACCCCCGACCACCTCCTCGACTTCCGCACCCGCCACCCCGGAGCCACCGTCGTCAAGCTGGTCCGCGACTACCGCTCCACCCCCCAGGTCGTCCACCTCGCCAACGGCCTCCTCGCCCAGGCCCGCGGCCGCGCCGCCGACCACCGACTGGAACTGATCTCCCAACGCGCCGCCGGCCCCGAACCCGTCTACACCGAGTACACCGACGAACCCGCCGAGGCCGAGGGCGCCGCCCGCCGCATCCGCGACCTCATCGACGCGGGCGTCCCGGCCGGCGAGATCGCCATCCTGTTCCGCACCAACTCCCAGTCCGAGACCTACGAGCAGGCCCTCGCCGACGCCGCAGTCCCCTACCAACTGCGCGGCGCCGAGCGGTTCTTCGACCGCCCCGAGGTGCGCAAGGCAGGCATCGCCCTGCGCGGCGCGGCCCGCTTCGGCGGCAACGACTCCCTCCTCGACGACGCCGTGGACCTGCCCTCCCAGGTGCGAGCCGTGCTGTCGGGGGAGGGGTGGACACCGCAACCCCCGGCCGGCTCCGGAGCGGTCAGAGAGCGCTGGGAGTCCCTCGCCGCCCTGGTCAACCTCGCGCAGGACTTCGCCGCCGCCAAACCGGGCGCCACCCTCGCCGACCTCGTCGCCGAACTCGACGAGCGGGCGAGCGCCCAACACGCCCCGACCGTCCAGGGCGTCACCCTGGCCTCCCTCCACTCGGCCAAGGGCCTCGAATGGGACGTCGTCTTCCTGGTCGGTGTCGCCGAAGGCATGATGCCGATCACCTACGCGAAGACCGACGAACAGATCGAGGAGGAGCGCCGCCTCCTGTACGTCGGCGTCACCCGCGCCCGGGAACGCCTCCACGTCTCCTGGTCGCTCTCCCGCTCACCCGGCGGCCGCCCCAACCGCCGCCCCAGCCGCTTCCTGGACGGACTGCGCCCGGGCTCCACCACCACCGCCGGCCGCACCCCGGCGGGCGGCGCCGGCGGCGTCGAGCGCGGCCTCACCAGCAGACCCGAGGCCGTACCGCGGCGCAAACAACGCACCCCCGCCCGCTGCCGGGTGTGCGGACGCACGCTCACCGACGCCGGCGAGATGAAGCTGATGCGCTGCGAGGACTGCCCCTCCGACATGGACGAGGGCCTCTACGAGCGGCTGCGGGAATGGCGCGCGGACCAGGCGCAGCGCAGCGGACAGCCGGCCTTCTGCGTCTTCACCGACAAGACCCTGATGGCGATCGCCGAGACCGCCCCCGACGAGGAGGGTGAACTGGCGCGGATCCCCGGCGTCGGCGTGCGCAAGCTCAACCGCTACGGAGCCGATGTACTGGCCCTCTGCGCAGGCCGCGAGCTTGGAGAAGACGACGAGAGGGACTGATTCAAACTCGTCGAAAAAATAGTTTGCGCATGCCCCAGCAATCCCCATAGGTTCTTAGCCACGGGGACGGAGGCCTTCTCGGAGGCCCCGATTCCGTGTTCTACTTGCATATCCGTCGGACTGGTTCATCCCAGTCCCCCGAGACGCCGAGAGGAGGCGAGTCCAGTGATCAGCATCAAGAGCAGCTCCACCAGCATCGTCAAAATGACCGATCGCTCGGTCGTCGCCTCCCTGTGCATGCTCGACGTCCCGAACCAGGGCACCGGTCTGTCCGGCATTCCTGCCGGTCGTCCGGCGTCCTCCGTGTCTCTCGCGGGCCTTCCCGTCCGTGAGCGCAATGAGCGACCGACGAAGGCACTGGAAGCAGTAGTGGCACAGGCGCAGGCCTATGCCTTTACGGCGGCCGGTGCCGGAGGCCGGAAGCAGACGACCCAGCACCACCTGATGTGGGCCTTCCGTGGGCCAGAACCCTGGAGTGATCCAGCCTGATCGCCGATCAGGCCGGCGCCTTCAGGGCCGCGGAACCCCATCCGGGATCCGCGGCCCTTCTGTTTTCCCCGAACGGGGACGACGGAGCGAAGGGGCCTCGGGACAAGAAAAGAACCCGGTACCAGCCGACTACCGGTCCAACAGGGCCGGACCGACCAGACGAGGAAGACGAACCGTGCAACTCGAAGCGCACGCCCCGTCCGTACCGCCTTCCGAAACGATCCCCCCGCCCGGCCTCACGGAGGACTCCACCTTGACTCCGCTCACTGCGCTCACCGCGCTCGACGACGCCATCGAGAACCTCGGCGTACCCGTCCCCTGCCGTTCCTACGACCCGGAGGTCTTCTTCGCCGAGTCGCCGGCCGACGTCGAGTACGCCAAGTCCCTCTGCCGCACCTGCCCGCTGATCGAGGCCTGCCTCGCCGGCGCCAAGGAGCGGCGTGAGCCCTGGGGCGTCTGGGGTGGCGAGCTGTTCGTCCAGGGTGTCGTCGTCGCCCGGAAGCGGCCGCGTGGCCGCCCGCGCAAGAACCCGGTCACGGCATGAACATCACAGGAACGATCGACCGCCCCCTCACGCACGACCCCAAGAAGCAGGCCCCGATGAAGCCGTCCACCAACGAGCCCGCCGGCTCCGCGATCGAAGATTTCACCACCACCGGCGCGACCGGTTCGCGTCAGAACAGGACCCGAGAGATGCAACTCATCCCAGAAGCCCTGGCTCGTGCGCATATGCACGACCGCCTGCATGAGGCAGAGCGGGAACGCCGGGCCGTGCGCCTGGCGACCGCCCGCCGGATGCAGCGCCGGGCCGAGCGCGCCTCGCTGCGTGCCCGCCGCGCGCTCGCCATGGCCGTCATGCAGTAACCCACCACACCTGAAGCGGTGGCTTCCCGACCACGGGAGGCGATAGCTCCCCGCGGGGGTCGGTCCGTCCGAACGGACCGGCCCCCGCGGTGCGTTGTGCCCGCCGATCGCCGACCGCGGAGTTATCGTCACCGGGTGACGAGTCGTCCCGAAGGCAGTGACGAGGGAGGCTCCCCCGCGGAGCCCGAGTCCCTGGTGTGCGCCCGCTGCGGCACCCAGGCCGAGGGGCCTCAGCCCACCTGGACCTTCTCCGTGGAGAACGGCATCCGGCACTACTTCTGCGACGCGTGCTCTCGCGAGAACCTCAGGGCGATTGAGGGGCGGTTGGACTCGGCCTGGTGGTAAGTCGGCCTCTGTGGGGGCCTCCCCCCCGCCCCCGCCCCTCCCCATCCCTCAGGCACGCAGCACAGCAGCCCGCATCACGCCTCCGCCGCCGACTCCTCCTCGTCCGCTTCCAGGACGAACCCCGGCAGCCACTCCTCCAGTTCCTCGCGCAGCCGTACCGTCGAGCCCAGTTGGCACAGCACGCCGATTGTGCTCAATGTCACTCGGTGTATCAGGAGGTACGCCGGAGGCAGGTTCAGCTGTTTGCCCAACTGGTAGGCGGGGGAGCGGGGATCGGCGATGCGGGCCGCCTGGCTGCGCATCCAGCCGCGGGTGAAGGTGAACTCGTCCGCCCGGGCCGGTTCGATGATCGGCAGGAGGTAGTCGAGTACGGCGCTCGGGTCCAGCTCTATTGAGTCCTTGACGAAGCCCTCCGCGCAGAGCAGTCCGTAGACCGCCTCCGCGTCGCCGTCGATGGTCATGCGCAGGGAGTCGCCGATGGGGGCCGGCAGGCCGCCCGGCAGTCGGTCGACCGTGCCGAAGTCCAGGACGCCCAGGCGCCAGTCGTCCTCGCCGGCCGGACCGCCGGGCAGCAGGCGGAAGTTGCCCGGGTGCGGGTCGGCGTGCAGGAGGCCGGTGCGGGCCGGGCCGGAGAAGAGGAAGCGGGCCAGCAGCTGTCCGGCGCGGTCGCGCTGCTCCTGGGTGCCGTCCGCGATGATCTCCGACAGCGGGACGCCGTCGATCCACTCGGTGATCAGCACCTGGTCGCACTGGTGGACCACACCCGGCACCAGGACGTCCGGGTCGCCCGCGAACTCGTCGGCGTGCGCCTGCTGGGCCTGGGCCTCCAGGTCGTAGTCCAGCTCCTCCGACACCCGGTCCTTGAGCTCCGCGATCAGGGGCTTGATGTCCATGCCGGGGATCAGCGGGCCCAACAGCCGGGCGAAACGGCTCAGTTGGTTCAGGTCGGACAGAAGGGCCTCGCCGGCTCCGGGGTACTGCACCTTGACCGCGACCTCGCGGCCGTCGTGCCACACCCCGCGGTGCACCTGGCCGATCGACGCCGCCGCTGAGGGCTTGTCCTCGAACTCGAGGAACAGGTCGTGCCAGTCCTCGCCGAGCCGCGCGGAGAGCACCGTGTGCACGGTGCGCGTCGGCATCGGCGGTGCAGCTTCCTGCAGCTTCGTCAGCGCCGCACGGTAGGGGCCGGCGACCTCCTCGGGCAGCGCCGACTCGAAGACGGACAGGGCCTGGCCGAACTTCATCGCGCCGCCCTTGAGCTCACCGAGCACCTTGAACAGTTGCTCCGCCGTGCGCTGTTGCAGCTCGCGGCCGACGATCTCCGCGGACTCGCCGACGATCCGCTTGCCCAGTCCCCAGGTCGCCCGCCCGGCGAAGCCGAGCGGGAGCGCGGCGAGCTTGGCGGTCCGGGTGACCGCCTTGCGGGGAAGATCAGACATGCGCCCTCCAGGTCCCTGCCGGCCGCGCCGCGTCTGCCTTACGGCATGACTCCTTCGGCGACCGTTGCCCTGTCATTGTCTCGTGCGAGTCCGCGTCCTCAGAGGTGTGTTCTCCCTTACTTACCTTCTCCGCCGCCCCGCAGGGGCATGCGGCGTGCGGCCAGACCGGTCGCGCATGCCAGGTCAGGCCCGGCAGGGAGACCTCCCAGCGCGCACCGGCGCTCGTCGGAACCCGGCCGTCCAGGAACGCGAGCGCGTGCGCGGCGGCCAGTCCTGCCACCGTAGTGGCCAGCGTCAGGTCGCAGGGTCGCACATGCCGCGACTTTCCCGAGCCCGAGCGCCATTGTGCGACCAGGCGGGGCCAGGCCGGGTCGCGGTCGGTCCGTGCCTCGTGCAGGCAGCCCGCACAGCCCGTCTCACCGGGCAGGACGAGGGGGCCGACGACGCCCGTGGCCTCCACGACGCCGGCGTACAGATGCGGTGTGCCCGAGCCGATCAGGGGTTCGGCGGCGGACGGCGGGGGCGCGTGGACGGAGACGTCGTCACGGGGGGTCAGGATCACCAGGGAGAAGCCGGGGTCGCCGTCCGAGGGGGGTGTCCCGCGGTCCCGGCGCGGTGGGCGGTCCGGCGCGGACCGGCGTGCGGCCTGCCGGGCGGCCTCGTCCCTGCGGTCGCCGACGGACTCGGCGGGCAGTCCGCCCGGCGCCACGTCCCACCGCTCGACCCGGCCGACGTCGCGCACATCGACCTCGCCGATTCCCGCGCCCGCCAGCAGCGAGGCCAGGACCGCACCCACCCGGCCCGCACCCCGCACCTGCACGCGCAGTGAGCGGCGCGCGGCCAGGAGCCTCATCGCGTCGCCCGGCTCACTGGTCACCAGGGACAGCGAGCCGAGGTCCGGGCGGAGCCGGTCGAGGACTTCCTTCTTGCCGCGCAGGGCGTCGGCGGCCGGTCCGCCTCCCTTCGCGTCGTCCAGGAGACCGGACCGCGCCAGCTGCTTCACCAGCCCGTCGACATGACCGTCCGGCAGGTCCATGCGGCGCCCCTCCTCGCGCAGGAGCGGCAGCCCGCGGGTGCCGTTGAGCAGGTCGAGAAAGCTGCCCGTCGCCGTGTCCATCGGGCCCAGCGTCATCGCGTGTGCCGGTGCCATTCCGAACTGCACGGTGTGGAGATCGCGCCAGCCGCGCCTGAGCGCGGGCTTCACCATTGGAACGACCGGAACCATCGCTTCCATCGCATCCATGACAGGCCCCCGTAGCCCTCGTAGAACGTCCCCGTCTGCCGGTTCAGGGCGGCGGTGACCCGTCGATGGTCGGTCGACGGTCCGTCGCGGTGCTCCCGGCGGGGTCCAGCATGCCCGGACCTGGCGCCCGGGTGCCGAAAGTTGTCCACAAGCTGCGGGTATTCGTCGTACAAATCAGACGCTCGGAGGGGGATCGGCACGGAACCGTCCCGGAGTCGGGACTTCCCCCGTGTGCAGCGGGTAACGTCGGGGCGTGCCCGCCGACCCACTGCACCGCGCCGGAACGCCACAGCGCAGCACGACGAGCCAGCCGCCGAGCGGCTCGGGGGCGAGCGCGATCGAGGTCCGCAGGAGCGCCCGGCGCCGCCGGACGGTCTCCGCGTACCGCGAGGGCGATCGCACCGTCGTACTCATCCCTGCCCGGATGTCCGAGGCGGAGGAGCAGCGCTGGGTGACCGTCATGCTCGACAAGCTGGCCGCCCAGGAGAGCAAACGGCTCCTCGGTGACGACGAGCTGGCGGAGCGTGCGGAGCGGCTGTCGGCCCAGTACTTCGACGGCCGGGCCCGGCCCAGTTCGGTGCGCTGGGTGACCAACCAGAACACGCGCTGGGGCTCGTGCACCCCGGCGGAGGGCAGCATCCGGCTGTCGCACCGGCTGCAGGGCATGCCCGAGTACGTCGTCGACTACGTCCTCGTCCACGAGTTGGCGCATCTGCTGGTGCCCGGGCACGGGCCCCGGTTCTGGCGGCTCCTGGAGGCGTATCCGCGCACCGAGCGGGCCCGGGGCTACCTCGAAGGCGTGGTTGCGGCCGAGCGGTTGCCGCACCTGCCGGGCGCGCGCGACGAGTGACGGCCGTTCCCGGGTGTCCGGGGGTGTTGTGTACCGGGTCTGTACCGGCTTCATCCGATGTCGGAGTTTGCCGTTAGCCTGGCGCGACGCACTCACATTCGGGATGGGGGACGGTCGTTACGCATGGCCAGGGAATTCCAACGCGGCCACAAGGCCAAGATCAGTGACCTCACCGCGGGCACCGATCTGTACGTAGGCGTGCAGATCAGCGGCCCCGGACTGACCTTCGACATCAGCTGCTTCGGTCTCGACGCCGACGAACGGCTCTCGGACGACCGCTACTTCGTCTTCTTCAACCAGCCGAAGTCTCCCGAGGAGTCCATTCAGCTCCTGGGCACCCAGGCGGGCGACACGGAGTCCTTCCGGATCACCCTCGACAGGATCCCGTCGCAGATCCAGAAGCTGTCGTTCACGGCGACGCTCGACGGTGCCGGGCAGATGTCGCAGATCGCCCCCGGATACATCCGCATCGTCGCGGGCGGCGAGGAGGTGGCCCGCTACTCGTTCAACGGCTCGGAGTTCTCCACCGAACGGGCCGTGATGCTGGGCGACTTCTACCTGAAGGACGTGTGGCGGTTCGCGGCAGTCGGACAGGGCTTCGACGGCGGCCTCGAGGCGCTGCTGAAGAACTTCGGCGGCGAGGTCATGGAGGAGGAGGCGCCTGCGGCACCTGCCCCGCAGCAGCCGCAGACCGGCGCCGCACCCGGCTTCGCACCGCCCGCATTCGGCGCCCCGGCCCCCGCACCCGCCCCCGCCCCGCAGCCTGCGGCGCAGGGCTTCGCGCCGCCCCCGGGAGCGACTCCGCCCCCGGCCCCTGCGCCGGCGCCCGCGCCGAACGTGCATGCCGCGCCCACCATCATCGCGCCCATGACGCCGCCCGGCGGCGGTCAGGTGCACCCGCCTGCGCCGGCGCCCGCGCCCTACGGCCAGCCGCCCCAGCAGCAGCCGTACGGCCAGCCTCCCGGCCAGACCGCCCCACCGCCGCCCGGCTACGGCCAGCCCCAGGCACCCCAGGCCCCGCCCCCGCCGCCCGGCTACGGACAGCCGACGCCGCCTCCCGGATACGGCCAGCAGCCCCCGTTCGGCCAGGTCCCCGGCCAGCAGGCCCCCTACGGCGCACCGCAGGGCATCCCCCAGGGCGCGCCCCAGGGTGCCGGTGTGTCCGCCGCACTCCAGAAGTTCAAGGAGACGCCCACCGGGCAGCGCTGGACGCAGCAGAACAAGAAGCTCGTCCGCGTCGATCTCGGCATCGGCGGTGGGTCCGTGCTGGCCCGCCAGGGCAGCATGGTGCTCTACCAGGGCAAGGTCGACTTCAGCTACAAGGGCGCCGGGTTCGCCGGCCGGCTCGTGGGCAACGCGACCGGCCAGGAGATGCAGCTGATGCGCTGCAGCGGCCAGGGCCAGGTGTTCCTCGCCGAGAACTCCACCCATCTGCACCCGATCGAGCTCCAGGGCGACGCGATCTGCGTCTCCGCCGAGAACGTCCTCGCCTTCGACGAGGGCCTCCAGTACGAGGTCCGCCGTATCGAGGGACACGGCATCCCCGGGGGCGCGCTGTTCACGATGCAGTTCCAGGGCACCGGCACGATCGTCGTCAAGACGCACGGCACGCCCGTGGTCCTGCCGGTCACGCCGACCACCTTCGCCGACTGCAACGCCGTCGTCGCCTGGTCGGCCGCGGCCCAGGTGATCGTCTCCAGCCAGGTGCGGATGCGGCGCAACGCCTATCCGGGCGACACCGGCGAGAGCGTCAACCTGCAGTTCCGGGCAGCCCCCGGCAACTTCGTCGTCGTCCAGCCCTACGAGGTCTGAGGGAGCCCGTCATGAACCAGCCGCTCGCGGGCTTCGCCCCCGCACCCGTCACCGCCCGCATGGAGAACCACGGCAGCCACATGCTGAAGGTCGCCATGCAGACCGGAAACGACCTCCTCGCGCGCGTGGGGTCGATGATCGCCTACGAGGGCTTCATCCAGTACGAGCCCAACCCGCCGGCCGTGCGCCAGATCGCCCGCGACTGGATGACCGGCGAGGGCGCGCCCCTGATGAAGTGCTCCGGCGACGGCCTGCTCTACCTCGCCGACTACGGCGCCGACGTCGTCGTGATCAACCTCAACGGCGACGGCATCTCCGTCAACGCCACCAACCTGCTCGCGTTCGACGCGTCCCTCACCTGGGGCGTGGAGCGGGTCAAGGGCCTGGCCAAGTTCGCCGGACAGGGCCTGTGGAACACCAAGATCTCCGGGCAGGGCTGGGTCGCGCTGACCTCCCGGGGCAAGCCGATCGTCGTCGACTGCGGTGGCGGCGAGGACGAGACCTACGTCGACCCGGACGCGCTCGTCGCCTGGTCCCCGAACCTCAAGGTGAAGGGCAAGCGCAGCTTCAAGGCGCAGTCACTGATCGGCCGCGGCAGCGGCGAGGCCTACCAGATGGCCTTCTCCGGTCAGGGCATCGTCGTCGTCCAGCCCAGCGAGGACAGCACCGACCGCCTGCGGTTCCGGGGCTGAGGGGGAGCCACAAACGCCATGCAGAGTCCGCTTTTCGCCTTCAACGACTCGCAGTCCCAGGAGCGCTACAGCCTGCAGAACAAGCAGATGCTGCGCGTCACCCTGGAGGGCCACGACGACATCCTCGCCCGCAAGGGCACCATGGTCGCCTACCAGGGCCTCGTCGAGTTCGACGCCGAGTACCAGAACAACCAGCAGGCACGCGCGCGTGCGTACACCGGCGAGGGCCTCAGCCTGATGCGCTGCCACGGGCAGGGCACGGTCTTCTTCGCCAACCTCGCCCAGCACATCCATGTGATGGACGTGGAGCAGGACGGCCTCACGGTCGACAGCAGCTACGTCCTCGCGATGGACTCCTCGCTGCACCACGAGGTCATTGCCGTCGACAGCCAGTACGGCATCTCCGGCTCGGGGAAGTACCAGCTCAACATCACCGGCCGCGGCAAGGTCGCCCTGATGACCTCGGGCGCGCCGCTGATGATGCAGGTGACGCCCGACAAGTACGTCAACTGCGACGCCGACGCGATCGTCGCCTGGTCGACCGGGCTGCGCGTCCAGATGCAGGCCCAGACGCACTCCTCCGGGGTGTGGCGGCGTCGCGGCAACACCGGTGAGGGCTGGGAGCTCAGCTTCATGGGCAGCGGCTTCGCGTTGGTCCAGCCGAGTGAACTGCTGCCGCCGCAGAACGCCCAGATCGGACAGGGCCTCGCCGCCCAGTACGGCATGGGGCAGCACGGTGCGCGGGCCCAGAACCAGGGCAACGTCTGGAGCTGAGGGTCCAGTAATCCAACGTAAGGGGCGCCTGCAATTGCATGCGCCCCTTACCCGTTGCCGAGACTCACAGCCTGGAGCGCGTTGCTTCCAGCAGTCGTACGACCGACTCGTCCGCCACGTCCGCGACCTCTCCGTATGCGAACCAGCGCAGGTCGAGGGACTCGTCGCTGATCTCCTGGACCGCGCCCGGCGGTGCCACGGCCGCGTACTGGACGTCGAGGTGCCAGTGGCACGGTGCCGGGATCGGGTGCCGGTCGAGGCGGACCGGGCCGCCCGGCAGCAGCGTCAGCCCGGAGATGCCCGACTCCTCCGTGGCCTCGCGCAGGGCCGCCGCCTCCAGGGAGGTGTCCTCCGGCTCGCAGTGGCCGCCCATCTGCAGCCACATCTGCAGCTTCTTGTGGAGGGTCAGCAGAACGCGGTCCCGTGACGGATCGATCACCAGGGCGCTCGCCGTGATGTGGCCCGCGTGGCAGGCCTTCCACATGCCGTCCGGGTGGGCCGTCAGATGGTCCAGATAGGCCTGGCGCAGCTCTTCCTGGTCCTCGTACCCCTTGAGCACGAGGACCGCGTCGTCGTACAGGCTCACTCGGTGTCGTCGCCCTTGTCGTCCTCGGGGGCGTCGTCCTTCTTCAGGTTCGGCTTCTCGGCGGAGCCGCCCGCCGCCTCGCCGAGGATCCTGTCCAGCTCGGAGAAGTCCAGCTGCTCGCGGTGCACGAAGCCGTCCGGGTCGTCCAGGTCGGAGGCCGTCGGGAGCATGTCCGGGTGCGACCACAGGGCGTCGCGGCCGTCGACCCCGCGCGCGTCCGTGAGCGAGGCCCACAGACGGGAGGCGTCGCGCAGGCGGCGCGGGCGCAGCTCCAGACCGATCAGCGTGGCGAACGTCTGCTCCGCCGGGCCGCCCGTCGCACGGCGGCGACGCAGCGTCTCGCGCAGCGCGTCCGCGGACGACAGACGCGGCTTCGCCGCCGCGTGCACCACCGCGTCCACCCAGCCCTCGACGAGCGCCAGAGCCGTCTCCAGACGGGCCAGGGCGGCCTTCTGCGCGGGCGTGTCCTCCGGCTGGAACATGCCCTGCTGGAGGGCGTCCTGCAGCTGCTCGGGGTTCTGCGGGTCGAACTGGCCGACCACGTCCTCCAGCTTGGCCGTGTCGACCTTGATCCCGCGCGCGTAGCCGTCGACCGCGCCGTACAGGTGCGAGCGCAGCCACGGCACATGCGCGAACAGGCGCTGGTGGGCGGCCTCGCGCAGGGCGAGATACAGCCGCACCTCCTCCTTGGGCACGCCCAGGTCCTTGCCGAAGCCCTCGATGTTCACCGGCAGCAGCGCGGCCTTGCCGACCGGGCCGAGCGGCAGGCCGATGTCGGTGGAACCGACGACCTCGCCCGCGAGCACGCCCACGGCCTGCCCGATCTGCGTGCCGAACATGGCGCCGCCCATGGAGCGCATCATGCCGATCAGCGGGCCCGCCATGGCCTGCATCTCCTCCGGCAGGACGTCGCCCATCGCCGCCCCGACGCGCTCGGCGACCGGGTCGACGAGCTCCTGCCACGCGGGCAGGGTCGCCTCGACCCACTCCGCACGCGACCACGCCACGGCGGTGCCGGCCCCGGACGGCAGAGAGGTGGCGTCGTCAAGCCACAGGTCGGCCAGGCGCACGGCCTCCTCGACCGCGGTGCGCTCGGCGGGGCCCACGCTCGCGTCCTTGGTGCCGTCAGGAGTGCCCTGGGAGACCGTCTGGCGGGCGATCTGCTTGGCCATGTCCCAGTTCACCGGACCGCCCTCGTACGAGAGCATCTGGCCCAGCTGCTGGAAGGCCGCGCCCAGGTCGGTGGGGTTCAGCGAACCGAACATGGCAGCGAGCGGGTTGTCCGCACCGGGGCCGCCAAAGCCCCCGGCACCTGGCAGCCCGCCGAAACCGAACGGGTTGGCCGGGCCCTGACCACCACCGCTCTGCTGGTCCTTCTTCTTGCCCTCGTCGCCGTCTTCCGGCTCCTCCGGCGGAAGGCCGAATCCGAATGGGGTGTCACTCACGGGATTCCTCGGCTGGTAAGGCCGCCGGTTGTCTCCGACGGCACGGCTGCCCGATAACACCACCCAGCGTAGACACCATGGGCGGTTCGGGCCTCGGTGCTTCGCCGACTCTTGGCCTGCGGCAGGATGGATGCCACCTGGTACGGACGCGTCACTCGCGTTCTTACTGAAGACAACCGCTGGAGACGCCCGGTGAGTTCCCCAGATCCGCAGGTTCGCGCAGCGCGAAACGAGTCAACCAATTCCGCCACGCGCGGGCCCGTCGTCGCGGTCACCGGCGCCGCCTCCGGCATCGGCGCGCTGCTCACCGAGCGGCTCGTCGCCTCGGACGAGATCAAGCAGGTCATCGCCATCGACGAGCGGCGCGGGGAGTGCGCGGCGGCGCAGTGGCACATCCTGGACGTACGGGATCCGGCCATCGCGGACAAGCTGCGGGGCGCGGACGTGGTGGTGCACCTGGCGCTCGATCTCGATCTGGAGACCGATGCCGCCGCCCGTACGGCCTACAACGTCCGGGGGACACAGACCGTGCTGACGGCTGCCGCCGCGGCAGGGATCCACCGCGTCGTGCTGTGCACGTCCGCCATGGTGTACGGCGCGCTGCCCGACAACGAGCTGCCGCTGTCCGAGGACGCCGAACTGCGGGCGACCGCGGAGGCCACCGGTGTGGGTGACCTGCTGGAGATCGAGCGGCTCGCGCGACGCGCCCCCCGCGCACACCCCGGGCTCAACGTCACGGTCGTACGCCCCGCGGTGCTGGTCGGAGGCACCGACACCGCACTGACCAGGTACTTCGAGTCACCTCGGCTGCTTGTCGTCGCCGGGTCGCGGCCCGCCTGGCAGTTCTGCCACGTCGAGGATCTGTGCAGCGCTCTGGAGTACGCCGTCCTGGAGAAGGTCGACGGGGAACTCGCCGTCGGATGCGACGGGTGGCTCGAGCAGGAGGAGGTCGAGGAGCTCAGCGGGATCCGGCGGATGGAGCTCCCGTCCGCCGTCGCGCTGGGCGCTGCGGCCCGGCTGCACAGGATCGGGCTGACACCCTCCCCGGCCGGGGACCTGGCGTACACGATGTACCCCTGGGTGGTCAGCGGGAGCCGGCTGCACGACGCGGGATGGCGGCCCCAGTGGACCAACGAGGAAGTGCTCGCGGAGCTGCTTGAGGAGGTCTCCGGCAGGCACACGGTCGCCGGCCGGCGGCTGGGCCGCAAGGACGCGACCGCGGCCGGAGCCGCGGGGGCGACGGTGGCACTGCTGGGCGCGGCTGCCGTGGTGCGGCGGGCGCGGAAGGCGCGGCGACGGATCTGAACGGCCGGGAACCTGTCCCTTCTGCGGAGCCGGGCCCTGTAGGACACTCCAAACCCGCACGCGCGTGTGCCGGGTGAAAACGCTATTCCCCGCGTTCTGGCGGGTGGGGCACGATGGAGGCATGGCACCCATGAACGATCACCCCGGTGAGCAGGCCGCTCAGGACCCGATCAAGTTGATCGGCATCCGCGAGACGACCCTGTCCGTGGACGAGGTCTTCCGGGCCGTCGGGGACGAGGCCGCCGGCGGGACCGCGCTGTTCGTGGGGACCGTGCGCAACCATGACGGCGGTGCCGATGTCGACCGGCTCGGCTACTCGTGCCACCCCAGCGCCGAGGCCGAGATGCGGCGGATCGCCGAGAAGGTCGTCGCCGAGTATCCGGTGCGGGCCCTGGCCGCCGTGCACCGCATCGGTGACCTGAGCGTCGGGGATCTCGCCGTCGTCGTCGCCGTCTCGTGTCCGCACCGGGGAGAGGCCTTCGAGGCCTGCCGGAAGCTGATCGACGATCTCAAGCACGAAGTGCCCATCTGGAAGCACCAGACGTTCTCGGACGGCACGGAGGAGTGGGTCGGGGCCTGCTGATCCCCCTGCGCCCTACTCCGGTTGCGTAACCGCACCCCTGACGCGAGCGTTGTCAGTGTGACTGGTTAATCTGCTGATCAGTCAGTTCTTTGCGGTTGCCCGCTGGGGTCGGAGGTCGGCATGGGGGCGCTCGTCTGGTTGTTGATTCCTCTCCTCGCTGCGATCGGCGCCGGTGTGTGGGGCAGTTGGGCCAACCGCACCCGGAAGGTGCGCGGCGACGGACCCGAGCTCGACGGGTACGCCCGCTTCCGCGAAGCCATGGAGAAGTCCCACACCGGTACATGACAGAGGTGGGGCTGACGGTGCGCTGACAGACACGTCCCGTACTGTCTTGGCATGCCACGCCGCACCGCGACGATGCTCGCCTCCACCCTGATGCTGATCGCGCTCCTGTGCGCGGGAGTGTTCATCACCGTGCCGTACTCGGAGATGTCCCCCGGGCCGACCGTGAACACGCTCGGCGACCACGACGGCGAGCCGGTGCTGCAGATCTCCGGACACAAGACCTACGCGACCAGCGGCAACCTGAACATGACCACCGTGCGGGTCACCAGCGCCGACTACAACATGAACCTGGTCGAGGCCGTCTACGGGTGGCTCGCGCACGACTACAAGGTCGTGCCGCACGACACGCTGTACCCGGACGGCAAGACCGAGGAGCAGTCGACCCAGGAGAACGCCGAGGAGTTCAGCCAGTCCCAGGAGAGCGCCAAGGTCGCCGCCCTGAAGGAACTCGGCATCCCGGTGAAGTCCTTCGTGATCGTCTCGACCGTGGTGAAGGACTCGCCGGCCGAGGGCAAGCTGCACGCCGGAGACGTGATCAAGGCCGTCGACGGCACCGCCGTGAAGGAACCGGGCGACGTGGCGAAGCTCGTGACCAAGCACAAGCCCGGCGAGGACGTCGTCTTCACGGTCGTGCCGGCCAAGGAGCAGGCCGCCGCCGAGAAGAAGAACAAGACGGCGACCAGGACCCAGAACATCACCATGACGTCGACGACATCCCACGACAGCGGCAAGAAGCGCGCCATCGTCGGGATCTCCGCCGGGACGGACCACACGTTCCCGTTCGCCATCGACATCAAGCTCGCCGACGTGGGCGGACCGAGCGCCGGCCTGATGTTCTCGCTCGGCATCTACGACAAGCTCACCCCGGGCAGCCTCACCGGCGGCAAGTTCGTCGCCGGCACCGGGACGATCGACGACGACGGCAAGGTCGGCCCCATCGGCGGCATCGAGATGAAGACGGTCGGCGCGCGCAACAAGGGCGCCCGGTACTTCCTGACCCCCGCCGAGAACTGCGCGGCCGCCGCCAAGGACACCCCGAGCGGCCTCAGGCTCGTCAAGGTGAACACCATCGACGACGCCCTCGGCGCACTCAAGGACATCCGCAGCGGCAACACCGCCGACCTGCCGAAGTGCACGGCTAAGTAGCCGGACCGGCTACTCCTCGAACGTCGCCGCCAGCGCCTGGGCCAGACCCGGCACCAGGTCCCCGCCCGTGAGGACCTCCGTCGGGGTGTCCTTCTCGCGCAGACGCAGCGCCGAGTCACGCGTACCGTCCCGCAGGACCGCCACCGTCATCCGGACCTCGTGACGGTCCGGATGCTCGGCCACCCACTTCGCCAGCCGGGCCTCGTCCAGCCCCTGAGGGACGGACGCCTCGGCGGACGGCGGCAGCATCAGCCGCTCCACCGTGAGCGCGCAGCCGGCCACCGCGTCGGGCCAGGCGATCGTGGCGAGGAACTCGTCCAGCGGCTTGCCGGCCGGGATCTCCTCCTGCTCGATCGGGGTGAGACCGGCGCTCTCGGACTCGTCCTCCAGACCGAGCTGGGCCGCGAGAGCGGGTTCCTGGGTCCGCAGCCGAGCGGTGTCTACGAGGGCGAAGAGGCGGGCGGGCTGGTCCCAGCCGAGGCCGGAGGCGTACTCGTCGATCTCGAGTACGGCCCGGGTGAGCGGGCTCGCTGCCATGGGAGTGTTGGACATGGTCACAATCCTGCCTCGTTCATGGCCGGAATCGGGAACCGAGTAAACGGTGAGTAAGTTGCATAGGTGTGGGCCCACGATCACGGGGGGCCACGGAAGGTCCACGAACACGCGGGCCTGACGAACCGACAGCGACTTCGAGGTGCGCACCTTGGCTTTCCAGATGCCGGACCGCGGCGGAGGCCCGACGGGGCCACGGATCAGAGTGGGCCGCCCGTCCCGGCGCGTCCGGACCCTGCTCATGACACTGGGCGTCCTTGCCGTGCTCGGCATGGCGTTCACCATGTTCGCGGGCTTCTGGACGGACTGGCTCTGGTACCGCTCCGTGAAGTACTCGTCCGTCTTCACGACCACGCTGTGGACGAAGATCGGACTGTTCTTCGTCTTCGGCCTGCTGATGGCCCTCGCGGTCGGCTTCAACATCTGGCTGGCGCACCGGCTGCGGCCGCCGCTGAGCGCCATGTCGATGGAACAGCAGAGCCTCGACCGCTACCGGATGGGCATCGCGCCGTACAAGAAGTGGCTGCTGCTCGGGCTCACCTCGCTCGTCGGGCTGATCGCCGGCGCCTCGGCGTCGAGCCAGTGGCGCACCTGGCTGATGTGGGTCAACGGCGTGCCCTTCCACCAGAAGGACCCGCAGTTCCACCTCGACATCTCCTTCTACACCTTCGACCTGCCCTGGTACCGCTTCCTGCTCGGCTTCGGCTTCGCCGCCGCGATCCTCTCCCTGATCGCCGCCGCGCTCACCCACTACCTCTACGGCGGCCTCAGGATCACCTCCCCGGGCGCGCGTGCCACCGCCGCCGCCACCGGTCATCTCTCGGTGCTGCTCGGCATCTTCGTCGCCCTGAAGGCGGTCGCCTACTGGCTCGACCGGTACGGACTTGCGGTCAAGTCCAGCGACTTCAAGGCCACGGACAACTGGACGGGCCTCCGGTACGTCGACGCGAACGCCTACCTGCCGGCCAAGACCATCCTGTTCTGCATCGCCGTCATCTGCGCGCTGCTGTTCTTCGCCACCCTGTGGCGGCGCACCTGGCAGCTGCCCATGATCGGCTTCGGCCTGATGGTGCTCTCGGCGATCCTGATCGGCGGGCTCTACCCGGCGATCGTCCAGAAGTTCCAGGTCCAGCCCAACGAGCAGGCCAAGGAAGCGCCGTACGTCCAGAAGAACCTGAAGGCGACGCGCGAGGCGTACGGCATCGACGACACGAAGGTCACGGAGTACTCGGGGACGAGTACGACCAAGGACAAGACCAAGCTGCGTGACGACGTCGACAGTGCGGCAAGCATCCGGATCATGGACCCGAACGTCGTCTCGCCGACGTTCCAGCAGCTCCAGCAGATGCGGAACTACTACGCGTTCCCGACCAACCTCGACGTCGACCGGTACTCCAAGGACGGCAAGGACCAGGACACGGTCATCGGTCTGCGGGAGCTGAACCTCAACGGCATCCCGAAGAACAACTGGATCAACGACCACTTCCGCTACACCCACGGATACGGCGTGGTCGCCGCCAAGGGCACCGAGGCCGACTCCGAGGGCCGCCCGGTCTTCACCGAGTACAACCTGCCGTCCAAGGGCAACCTGGGCACGTACCAGCAGCGGGTCTACTACGGCGAGAAGACCACCACCTACTCCATCGTCGGCGGTCCCCAGAAGGAGATCGACTACTCCGACGACAACGGCGAGAAGACCACCAGCTACACGGCCAAGAGCGGCGTCAACCTCGCCAACCCGATCAACCGGGCCGCGTACGCGGTGGCGTTCAACGAGCCGCAGATCCTCTACTCCGGTGCGATCGGCGAGGGTTCGCGGATCCTGTACAACCGCACCCCCAAGGAGCGCGTCGAGGCGGTGGCGCCCTGGCTGACCATCGACGGCGACGCCTACCCGGCGGTGGTGAACGGCCGTATCCAGTGGATCGTCGACGCGTACACGACGACGAACGGATACCCGTACGCCTCGCGTACGACCCTCGGTGACACGACGGCCGACTCGCTGACCGCGACGAACAACTCGCGCGCGGTGGTGGCCCAGCAGAACCAGGTCAACTACATCCGCAACTCGGTGAAGGCGACCGTCGACGCGTACACCGGCCAGGTCAGCCTCTACCAGTGGGACACCGAGGACCCGGTCCTGAAGACCTGGATGAAGGCCTTCCCGGGCACGGTGAAGCCGCGGACCGCCATCTCGAACGACCTGCTGGCCCATCTGCGGTACCCGCAGGACCTGTTCAAGGTCCAGCGCGAGCTGCTGAGCCGCTACCACGTCACCAACGCGCAGACGTTCCTGAGCGGTTCGGAGGTGTGGCAGGTGCCCGACGACCCGACCAACAAGTCGGGCAACGCGGTGCCGCCGTACTACCTGAGCATGAAGATGCCCGACCAGCCGGCGCAGGCGTTCTCGCTGACGACCACCTTCACGCCCAACGGCCGTGACAACCTGAGCGCGTTCATGGCGGTCGACTCCGAGGCGGGCACAACCGACTACGGCAAGATCAGACTCCTGAAACTGCCGACGGACACAACGGTCAACGGGCCCAAACAGGTTCAGAGCCAGTTCAACTCCGAACAGGACATCGCCGAGACCATCAGCCTGCTGAGCAGAGGCCATTCGGACGTCGAGTACGGCAATCTGCTGGCGGTGCCACTCGACGGAGGACTGCTCTACGTGGAGCCCGTCTACGTACGCGGTGGTGGACTCAAGTACCCGCTGCTGCGGAAGGTCCTGGTGAGTTACGGCACCAGCTACGCCTTCGAGGACACACTCGGGCAGGCCCTCAACAAGGTCTTCGGAGCGGAGGGTTCGACCACCACGCCACCGGACGAGGGGACCACCAAACCGCCGACGTCCACCAATCCCACGGTGGAACAGGCGCTGAAGGACGCCCAGAAGGCCTTCGACGCCGGCCAGGAAGCCCTGAAGAAGAACGACTGGGAGGCGTACGGCGAGGCGCAGAAGGACCTCGAGGCCGCGCTCAAGCGGGCCGAGGAGGCGCAGACCAAGGCCGACAAGACCGGCGGCGGCAGCGGCACGGGCGGCAGCAGTGCCGGCCCGAGCAGCAGTCCCAGCAGTAAGCCGAGCAGCAGTCCGAGCCCGAGCAAGAGCTCCGGCAGCGGCTGATCAAGGGCCCACCCCGCGTCGTGATACGGTTGCCGAACAACGACGCGGGGTGGAGCAGCTCGGTAGCTCGCTGGGCTCATAACCCAGAGGTCGCAGGTTCAAATCCTGTCCCCGCTACTGCAGTCGAAGGCCCGGATCCTCAAGGATCCGGGCCTTCGGCATGTGCGAACGCATGTGCCGACCCGGGGGATGGACGTGCCGCCGTGGGGAGTTGGGAGAACTGTGTTTGACTTGTCTCTCTGTGGGCATGTCGACAAAACGCTGAAGTGACCTCACTGGCTGCGGTATACCAGGTGTACCCAGGTTGCAGGTGGTGCGACGATGGACGTTATGGGGGACAAGGCAACTCTGTTCGAGACAGGGCGATTTGTGCAGCCTTCCGAACCGGGCGAAGCCGGGGAGGTGGCTGAGGAGGCCATCGAGGAAGTTCGTCAGCGGCTCGCGGCGGAAGCCGGCGACGTCGAGGCGATGAGTGTCCTCGGGGCCATGCTGCTGCGCCGCGGTGATCTCGACGGAGCCGAGCCCCATCTGCGTGCCGCCACCGCCGCGGGCGACCGCGCCGCCGCCAACAACCTGGGGGTCCTTCTTCATCAGCGCGGATATGCCGACGAGGCCGCCGGATGGTGGCGGATCGCCGCCGTCGCCGGGTCCGCCGCGGCCGCGCACGCACTGGGACGGCACCACCGCGAGCGCGGGGACGAGCCCGCCGCCGAGTACTGGCTGCGGCAGTCCGCCGAGCAGGGTCACGCCCTGGGGGCGTACGCACTCGCCGATCTGCTGGAGCACCGCGGGGGCGGCGGGGCCGAGGACTGGATGCGGGCCGCGGCGGAACGCGGGCACCGCGAGGCGGCGTACCGGCTGGCGCGTGTGCTTGATCGCAGGGCCGTGGGTGAGGGCGAGAGCGGGTCTGACAACGGTGTCGAACTGCTGGCCCAGGCCGAGCAGTTCTACCGGCAGGCCGCCGCGCGCGGGCACCGGCGGGCCGCGCTGCACCTCGGGGCGATCCTGGAGAAGCGCGGGGAGCTCAAGGAAGCCGGGCGCTGGTATCTGACCTCCGCCAAGGACGGCGAGGCGCGCGCCGCGTGCGCGCTCGGGTTCCTGCTGCGGGACGCCGGGGACACCGAGAGTGCCGCCGTGTGGTGGCTCAGGGCCGCGCAGGACGGCGACGGCAATGCGGCCAACGCGCTGGGCGCGCTGCACGCCGAGCGCGGGGAGACGCAGACCGCCGAGCGGTGGTACCGCGCGGCGATGGACGCCGGCGACGACAACGGCGCCTACAACCTGGGGCTGCTCTGCGCCGAGCAGGGCCGGACCGCACAGGCCGAGCAGTGGTACCGACGGGCCGCATACGCCGGGCACCGGGAGGCGGCCAACGCGCTCGCCATTCTGCTGCTGCAGGGCGGGGACGCCACGGGCGCCGAGCCGTGGTTCTCCAAGGCTGCCGAGGCGGGGAGCGTCGACGCCGCGTTCAACCTGGGGATTCTGCACGCCGGGCGGGGCGAGGACGCGGACGCGCTGCGGTGGTACGAGCGCGCCGCTGCCGCCGGGCACACGGAGGCCGCGCTGCAGGTCGGCATCGCCCGGCTGCGGGACGGGGACGAGCCGGCGGCCGAGCGGCATCTGCGGTGTGCGGCCGGGGGCGGCAGCGCGGAGGCGGCGTACCGGCTGGCGACCGTGCTCGATGCGCGGCGGCCGCCGGAGCCCGCCCATGAGCTCGGGGAGTCGGTGCACGAGAAGAGCGAGTGCGAGGAGTGGTACGAGCGGGCGGCCTCCCAGGGGCACCGGCGGGCGCAGGTGCGGGTGGGAATGATGGCCGCGGCCCGGGGAGACGTGGTGGAGGCGGCCCGGTGGTACCGGACGGCGGCCGAGGCCGGGTCCCGCAACGGCGCCTTCAATCTGGGGCTGCTGCTGGCCCGGGAGGGGAGTGAGCCCGAGGCGGCGGTGTGGTGGACGCGGGCCGCCGACGCGGGGCACGGGCGGGCGGCGCTCCGGCTGGCCCTGGTCTACGCGCGTCGGGGTGAGCTCGCGGAAGGGCAGCGGTGGGCGGATCGGGCGGTGACGCTGGGGCCGGCGTCGGTGTCCGAGCGGGCCACGCGGCTGCGGGACGCCCTGCGGCAGGAGCTGTCTGCGTAAGCAGTGGCACGACTGCCATCAGCCGGGGCCCCCGAAAAGCGATTTGCCTCTGGCCGCGTCCTTCACGTAACGTTCAGTTCACCGACGCGGGGTGGAGCAGCTCGGTAGCTCGCTGGGCTCATAACCCAGAGGTCGCAGGTTCAAATCCTGTCCCCGCTACTCAAGGCTCAGGGCCGGAGTCCAGTCACTGGACTCCGGCCCTTGGCGTATCCGCGGAACTACGGGGTGTGGCCCACCGCCTCCTCGTACAAGGCACGATCCACCGTCTTCGACTCCGGCAGCGGGTCTCCCTGCTCGGCGCCCTGGGCCGCGTAGGCGGACTGGAGGCGGGTCGTGGTGTTCTTGCGGATCTCCCAGTCCATGCGGAGGGGCGGAGTGGACTTCAGGATCGACTTGTCGATTTTCAGGAGCTTGGACAGGTATGTGACGAAGCTCGCGTCCTGTTTGTAGTTCGACGCGAAGTACGTGTTCACTGTGCGGATGTAGGCCCTGAGCAGGGCCACGCCCGCGTCCACGTCGTCGTTCAGCAGCGTGCGGCCGTACAGCATGCCGCCCAGTGGTTCGCCCGGCGGCTGGCCGCCGAGGAAGGCGTAGCCCGCCTTGCCGTCGACCTTGCGCCAGACCGGGTCAAGGAGCCAGGCCGAGTCGACGCCGCCGTTCTGCAGCGCGGTGAGGACGTCCGCGGAGCCCAGCTGGCGGTACTGGATCTTGTCCAGGCCGCCGCCGTGCTGGGCGAGGGCCTTCTGCATGGGGTACGCGATCACGGAACCCTTGCCGATCATCGTGCCGAGCGTGCGGCCCGCCATCGGGACCTGTGTCGCCGTCTCGCCCTTCTTCAGCCGCGCCCACAGGCCGCTCTTCGACTTCGGGTCCGGCGAGAAGTTCCCCGCGACCCACTTGATGTCGAAGCCGCCCTTGATGCCGTTCATGACCGCCGCCTCCGGGGCCGCCCAGAGAGCGTCTACGTCCCCCTTGGCCAGCAGGGGCAGTGCGTCCGGCGTCGGCAGCACCTTGAGCGTGACGTCCAGCCCCTCCGCCTTGAACTCGCCCTTGTCCAGGGCGACTTCGAGCGGGGGGACGTACTCCGCGCTCAGCGTTCCCGTCGCGATCGTCAGCTTGCGTGCCTTGCGGAGGGGCTGCGCGGCGGGGGCGAGCGGCTCGCAGCGGGCCGGTACGCGGTCCGTCGAGAGGTCGGCGGGGTCCGTCCAGGACGCCTTGCCGCAGCCGTCGACCGGGCCGACGGTGCGGGCTCCGGGGCCTGCCTTCGCCCCGGTGCCGTCCGAGTACGGCGACGAGGAGCACGCCGCCGACGCGAGCAGTACGGCGACTGCGGTGACCGCACCGCCGTATGTGCGCCTTCTCATGGCCCGTTCCCTCATGACTGGCCCCTTCCGCGGTCGCGTGGTGCCCATGGGGTCAGCAAGCGGCCCGCGATCCGCACCAGTTCGGAGAACAGCACCCCGAGTACGGCCACGCAGACGATGCCGACGAACATCACGTCGTTCTGGAACAGTGCGCGGGAGTCGAAGATCAGGTGGCCCAGGCCGTTGGTCGCGGCGATCTGTTCCGAGGCGACGATCACCAGCACCGCCACTCCCGCCGCGATCCGCGCGCCGACCAGGACGGAGGGGAGCGAGGCGGGCAGCAGGACGTGCCGGAACATCTGCCAGGGGGAGGCGCCGAAGACGCGGCCCGCGTCGCGGTGGCCGGACGGGATCGCGATCACCGCCGACATCGTGGAGATCCAGACGAAGAAGAAGACCGTCGCCGCCACCAGAGCCACCTGCGGGCCCTCGCCCAGGCCGAACATGTTGAGGAAGATCGGCAGCAGGGCCAGTTTCGGGACGACGTACAGGGCGTCCAGGAGGGGTTCGAGGGCCGCGCGGACCAGGGACAGGGAGCCCATCAGGAGGCCGAGCGCGTAGCCTGCCGCCGTACCGATCGCATAGCCCGCCAGGACGCGCTTGAGCGTCGCCCACACGTCCGGCCACAACTCGCCGGCCGCGGCCCGGTCCCAGCCGTCGGCGAGGATCGTGGACGGGGCCGGGTAGACACGGCTGTCGATCCAGGCCTGGGCGGCGGCCAGTTGCCACAGGAGGACCAGGAGGACCGGGACGGCTGCCGCCAGGGACAGTTCCAGGGCCCGCCTGCGGCGGTGGGCGCGTACGGGATGGAGTTCCTCCGGACCCGGGCGGCGGATCAGGACCGATTCCCGGTCCGGGGCGATCGTGGTCATGCCGGTGCCGCCTCCTTCCGCAGCAGGTCCCACAGCTCGCTCTTGAGGGCCGTGAACTCGGGTGTGGTGCGTACGTCTCCCGTGCGTGGCCGTGGGAACGGCGGGCGATGTTCCGCGATGATCCGGCCCGGGCGGGCGGACATCACCAGGACGCGGTCGCCGAGGACGATCGCCTCCTCCAGGCTGTGCGTGATGAACAGCGTTGTGGTGCGGGTCGTTTGGGTGAGCTCCAGGAGCTCGTCCTGGAGGATCGTGCGGAGTTGGGCGTCGAGCGCCGCGAACGGCTCGTCCATCAGGAGGAGTTCGGGCTCGACCGCCAGCGCACGGGCTATCGCCACGCGCTGGCGCATACCGCCCGAGAGGGTCGCCGGGTAGGCGTGCGCGAAGTCGGACAGGCCCATGCGGGCCAGCCAGACGTCGGCGCGCGCGTTCGCCTCGCGGCGCGGGACGCGGCCGATGTCCAGGCCGAAACGGACGTTGGCGCGGACCGACTTCCAGTCGTAGATGCCGTAGTCCTGAAAGATCATGGCGGCCGGACGCGGGCTGTCGGTGCGGATGGACAACGTGCCCGTGCTCGGCCGCAGCAGGCCCGCGGCGATGCGCAGCAGCGTCGACTTGCCGCAGCCCGACGGGCCGACCAGGCAGACGAACTCGCCCGGGGCGACGGTGAGATCGAGGGGGCCGAGGGCGTCGACGGTGTGGGGCGGGCGGCCGAAGGTACGGGTCAGATCGGTGGCGTGGAGTTTTGGGTGCGGATCTCCCACGGTTGCTCCTTGCGGAGTTCGGTACGGAGAGGGGGGTGCCGCACGACGATATGACGGACCGTCAGATTCGGGAAGCCTGTAGACAGCACGAAGCCCCGGCGCCCAAAGGGGCCGGGGCTTCGTGCAGGAGTGCTACGCCGCCGCGCAGTTCGGGCAGATGCCGCGGTAGGTGACCTCGACGTCGGAGACCTTGAAGCCGAAGCGCTCCGAGTCGGGGAGGTCGGCGAGCGGGTTGCCGCTCGGGTGGACGTCGCGGATCGCGCCGCACTGGGCGCAGACCAGGTGGTGGTGCGGCCGGTGCGCGTTCGGGTCGTACCGCTTGGCACGCTTGTCCGTGGAGACCTCGAGCACCTCGCCGAGGGAGACCAGCTCGCCGAGGGTGTTGTAGACCGTGGCCCGGGAGATCTCCGGCAGCTTGGCGACGGCCCGGGAGTGGACCTCGTCGGCCGTCAGATGGACGTGTTCGCCGTCGAGGACCTCGGCCACGACGCGCCGCTGCGCGGTCATCCGCCATCCGCGGCCGCGCAGTCGTTCCAGAAGGTCGCTCATGAAACCCAGCCTAACAGCAGGGGGACCATTTTCCGAACAGGTGTGAGTTTGGATGCCTGCTCGACTTGGATCAAGTCCAATGTAGCTTTCTGGTCCCCCTGCGTGTTCAGGCGGGCACGTGCTGTCGGGCCGGCGCCCAGCAGCGGATGATGTCGCGGACCGAGACGATGCCCGCGGGCTCGCCGCGGTCGAGGACGATGAGATGGCGGAAACCGCCGTGGGCCATGGCGTGCGCCGCCTCCTCCAGCGTCCAGGACGGGGCCGCGAAGACGACGTCGTTGGTGGTGTGGGCGTGGGCGCGTTCGGAGTCCGGGTCCTGGCCGAGGCCGACCGAGTTGAGGATGTCGCGTTCGGTGAGGATGCCGATGCCGCCGGCGTCGGGGTCGAGGACCACGGCCGCGCCGACCCTGCGGGCGGACATCAGGGCAGCGGCCTGGCGGAGTGTGTGGGCGGGGCCGATGGTCAGGACCACCGTGCTCATGGCGTCGCGGACGAGCATGGACGGAGCCACCTCCAAAGGAATCCACTTTGTTCAGGGATTCACAAGTTCACAAGTGGGGGGACTCTCAGAGTCGCAGGTAAAGCGGGGGTCAACAAGAGGGCGCGTGCGGCCAATTGAGGGCGCACGCGCTCATCTGTGTCTTTACGGGTACTGCTCAGTAGCGCCGGGTGGATCAGTAGCGCTGATTGAGATAACCCAGCAGCTCGTCGTGGAGCAGGCCGTTCGACGCGGCCGCGTTGCCGCTGTGCGGGCCCGGGCGGCCGTCGAGGCCGGTGAAGGCGCCGCCCGCCTCGGTCACGACGATCGCGTTGGCGGCCATGTCCCACAGGGAGAGCTCCGGCTCGGCGCAGATGTCGACCGCGCCCTCGGCGACCAGCATGTAGGGCCAGAAGTCGCCGTACGCGCGCGTGCGCCACACCTCCCGGGTCAGGTCCAGGAAGCCGTTCAGGCGGCCCTGCTCCTCCCAGCCGGAGAGCGAGGAGTACGCGAAGGAGGCGTCCTGCAGCTTCGAGACACGGGAGACGTGCAGGCGGGAGGCCGAGGTGAGGCTGCGGCCGGTGAACGCGCCGTGCCCCTTCGCGGCCCACCAGCGGCGGCCCAGCGCGGGGGCGGAGACCACGCCGACGACGGGCTGGTAGCCGCCCTCGGCCGCCTCGGTCAGGGAGATGAGAGTGGCCCAGACCGGGACGCCCCGTACGTAGTTCTTGGTGCCGTCGATCGGGTCGACCACCCAGCGGCGGGGGCCGGTGCCCTGGACGCCGTACTCCTCGCCGAGGATCGCATCCCGTGGGCGGGAGCGCTGTAGATGGCCGCGGATGACTTCTTCCGCCGCCTTGTCCGCTTCGCTCACCGGGGTCATGTCCGGCTTCGTCTCGACCTTGAGGTCGAGGGCCTTGAAGCGCGACATCGTTGCCGCGTCGGCGGCGTCCGCGAGAACGTGGGCGAAGCGGAGGTCGTCCTGGTAGTCCGGCATGGAACGAACGCTATCCGGCGAGGTCGGCACGGGGCCACCGGGCCTTGCTCACGGTTTGGCCGCACTTGGCGGCACACGGTGATCGACGGGTGGCGGCACACGGTGACCGAAGGGCGCCCCTCCGCACTCTCGCGAACCCTTGACAGTGCCCCCGTGCGCGTCAAATCTGGGCGCAGAGCCGCTCGCCCCAGGGAGGCGATGATGCCTGCAGCGCGGGAATCCCTACTGGACGCCGCGTACACGGCGCTGGCGCGCCGACCGTGGTCCGCCGTACGGATGGTGGACGTCGCCGCGGCGGCCGGAGTGTCCCGGCAGACCCTCTACAACGAGTTCGGCAGCAAGGAGGGCCTTGCCCGGGCGCTGGTGAGAAGGGAGGCGGACGGCTATCTCGCCGGCGTCGAGCGCGCGCTCGCCACGCACAGCGACGCCCGCGAACGACTGACCGCCACCGCCGAGTGGACCGCGTCCACGGCCCGCGAGAACGCGCTCGTACGGGCCATGCTCACCGGCTGCTGGAGCGAGCGCCTGCCCTCGCCGACGCTGTCCGCGGTGCCGTCCTCCTCGGCCGTGCCGGCCCAGCGGCGGGCGGACGGCCCACTGCCCTCGCCCGGCGACTTCGTGGCGATCGTCCGCGACCGGGCCGTGGCGGTGCTGGCCGGGCCCGGCACGCTCAAGTCGGACGCCGCGGACCTGGCCCGCTCCTGCGAACTGGTCGTCCGGCTGGCGCTGTCGTGCGTGGCGGCGCCGCCGGGTGAGGGCGGGGTGGGGGAGTTGGTGCGGACGGCGCTGCCGCGGCAGATGGCGTGACGGCTGCCTGAGCCGGGCCGACCCACCACCGGAGCCGACCAACTACGTGAGCCGGTCGGCTACTTCGGCCCGCCCATCTGCGTGCAGTCGCGGTCCGCCGGCTCCGGCGCCCCGAAGCTCGGCGTCGGCCTGGTTCGGCTAGTGGGAGGAACCGGAGAGTTGCAGGCCGATGACGCCCGCGATGACCAGGCTGATCGAGACGATCTTCAGGGTCGACACCAGGTCGCCGAGGAAGATCATGCCGTAGATCGCCGTGCCCGCAGCGCCGATGCCGGTCCACACCGCGTAGGCGGGGCCGACGTCGAGTTTCTTCAGGGAGAGGGTCAGGAGGCCGAAGCTGCCCAGGGCGAAGATGCAGAACGCGATCGTTGGCCACAGGCGGGTGAAGCCGTGGGAGAGCTTGAGGCACACGGCGAAACCCGTTTCGAGCAACCCGGCCACCACCACCAGCAGCCACGCCATGTGCTGTCCTCCCGTATGTCCGGCTCGGTGCGATTATGCACTTACCGGACTCGCGGCCCCACAAACAACGCGGAGGTCAGTCGCCCTCCTTGCGCTCCCTCGTCGCCAGCAGCCGACGTAGCGAGTACAGGCGCGCCGGGTCCGCGTGGCCCTCGGCCACCCACTCGTCCAGCGCGCAGTCCGGCTCGTCGTGACTGCATGCGCGGGGGCAGCCCTCCGTGCCCGGCTCCAGGTCGGGGAAGGCCTTGATGACCCGGGACGGGTCCACATGGTGCAGACCGAAGGAGCGGACGCCGGGGGTGTCGATGACCCAGCCCGCACTCTCCGGCAGGGGGATCGCGCGCGCCGAGGTCGTGGTGTGCCGGCCGCGGCCCGTGACGGCGTTGACATGGCCGGTACTGCGTCGTCGGTCCTGTGTGACCAGCGCGTTGACCAGGGTCGTCTTGCCCACGCCCGAGTGCCCGACGAACGCCGTCGTCTTGCCGTCCAGCTGCTTGCGTACGCGGTCCACCGCCTCGCCGCTCTCCAGCTCCTCCCGGCTGGTGACGACGTAGGGGACGCCCAACGCCCCGTACAGCTCCAGGAGTTCGTCGGGGGAGGCCAGGTCCGACTTGGTGAGGACGAGGAGCGGGGTGAGGCCGCCGTCGTACGCCGCGACCAGGCAGCGGTCGATCAGGCGGGGGCGGGGTTCCGGGTCGGCCAGGGCCGTGACGATCGCCAGCTGGTCGGCGTTGGCGACGACCACCCGCTCGTACGGGTCGTCGTCGTCGGCCGTGCGGCGCAGTACGGAGGTGCGCGGTTCGATGCGGACGATGCGGGCCAGGGTGTCCTTCTGGCCGGAGAGGTCGCCGACGATGGCCACCCGGTCTCCGACGACGGCGGCCTTGCGGCCCAGTTCGCGGGCCTTCATCGCCATGACGACCCGGTCCTCGACCAGGCAGGTCAGACGGCCCCGGTCGACGGTGAGGATCATGCCCTCGACCGCTTCCTCGTGCTTGGGCCGGATGTTCGTCCGGGGCCGGTTGCCCTTGCGGTTCGGGCGGGAGCGGATGTCGTCCTCGTCGGTGTGCTTGCCGTAGCGGCGCATGGCGGAAGTCCCTACGCCCCGAGCATCCCGGTCCACAGGTCGGGGAAGTCCGGCAGGGTCTTCGCCGTCGTCGCCACGTTCTCGATCTGCACGCCCTCGACCGCGAGGCCGATGATCGCGCCGGCCGTCGCCATGCGGTGGTCCTCGTACGTGTGGAAGATCCCGCCGTGCAGCTTGCGCGGGCGGATGTGCAGGCCGTCGGCGGTCTCGGTGACGTCACCGCCGAGCTCGTTGATCTCCTTGGTGAGCGCGGCCAGCCGGTCCGTCTCGTGCAGCCGCAGGTGGGCCACGCCCCGAAGGGTGGAGGGGGAGTCCGCGAGGGCGGCGACCGCCGCGATGCCCGGGGTCAGCTCGCCGACCTCGCCCAGGTCCACGTCAATACCGTGGATCGCACCCGAACCGGTGAACTCCAGCCCGTACTCGGTGAGTTCGCAGGAACCGCCCATTTCGGTGAAGATCTCCCGCAGCTTGTCGCCGGGCTGGGTGGTACGGGCCGGCCAGTCGGGGATCACGACCTTGCCGCCGGTGACCAGGGCGGCGGCAAGGAAGGGCTGCGCGTTGGACAGGTCGGGCTCGATGGTCAGGTCCCGGCCGAGCAGCGCACCCGGCGTCACCCGCCACACGTTCGGCTCGCCGCCCGACTCGGGGGTGTCCACCTGGGCACCGACCGCGCGCAGCATGTCGACCGTCATGCGGATGTGCGGGAGGGAGGGCAGCGAGGAGCCGACGTGACGGACCTCGACGCCCTGGTTGAAGCGGGGGCCGGACAGCAGGAGGGCGCTCACGAACTGGGACGACGACGAGGCGTCGATCTCCACGGGACCGCCGTCCAGCGCACCTCCGCCGTGCACGGTCAGCGGCAGCGTGCCCCGGCCGTCGTCGTCGATACGGGCGCCGAGGACGCGCAGGGCGTCGATGACGCCGTTCAGGGGGCGCTCGTACGACCTCGGGTCGCCGTCGAAGCGGATCTCGCCGTCGGCGAGCGCGGCGACGGGGGGCAGGAAGCGCATCACGGTGCCGGCGTTGCCGACGTCGACCGTGGCCGGGCCGTGCAGGCCGGTGGGCAGGACGCGCCAGGTCTCGCCGGTGCCGTCGGGGCCGACGCCCTCCTCGATGGCGACGCCCATGGCGCGCAGGGCGCCGGCCATCAGCAGGGTGTCGCGGGAGCGGAGGGGGCGGCGCAGCCAACCGGGCTCCGAGGCGAGCGCGGCGAGGACGAGGGCGCGGTTGGTGACCGACTTGGACCCCGGCACGTGGACCGTCGCGTCGACGGCTCCGCTCGCGTGGGGGGCGGGCCAGAGGGCGGTTTGTGCGGCGGGGTTTTGGGCCATGGGTTCACTTTATAAGGAGGCGGTTCGTCCGGTGCGGCGCCGTTGCGGCTGGTCGCGCCCACGCGGCCAAGCCGCAAGCCGGTACAGCCGCGCGCCCCTGTGATGCGCCCCTTCGGGGCTGCATCACACCTCCAGCAGCCACCTGCCGCCACCTATCAGCGAGCACAGGGACACGGCGTGGAACAGGAACAGCCACAGCCCCGCCGGCACGTGTGTGAGTCGCGACAGCTGGTCCGCGTCCGAGTCCCCGGCACCCCCTCGCATCCGCTTCGCCTGCAGCTCGAACGCCGGGCGCACTCCACCCACCAACAGGAACCACACCACCGCGTACGCGAACGCCGCCTGCACCTGAGGGCCCGCCAGCCACGACACCAGCAGGAACGTGCCCCCTGTCAGCACCACCGTCAGGGCGCCGTACGCGTTGCGGATCATCACCAGCATCGCCACCAGCAGGGCCGTCGCCAGCCACAGCAGCAGGGTGATGTGACCCGCGGCGAGCAGGGCCGCGCCGCCGAGGCCGAGGAGCGGGGGAGCGGTGTAGCCGGCGGCCGCGGTGAGGATCATGCCGAGGCCGTGCGGCTTGCCGCGGCTGACGGTGAGGCCGCTGGTGTCGGAGTGCAGGCGTATGCCGGTGAGCTGGCGGCCGGTGAGCAGCGCGACCAGACCGTGGCCGCCCTCGTGGGCGATGGTGATGGCGTTGCGGAAGATGCGCCACAGGCCCTGCGGGACGATCACGGCGAGCGCGGCGACGAGGGTCGCGACCACCACCCACATGTCGGGGTCGGGCTGGGTGCCGAAGACCCTGTCCCAGAGGGAGGAGAGCGAGGCGATAGCGGTGCTGTCCATTGTCGGCGGTGGCTCCCGTAGGTCTCGTCGAATCTGGCAGTGTGGCACGTATGTGCGGACGGTATGCAGCAAGTCGTGGGCCAGAGGATCTCGCAGGAATCTTTGAGATCGAGAAGTGGGAGCCCGAGGAGACCCTGGCGCCCGACTACAACGTGGCCCCGACCAAGGAGGTCTACGCCGTCCTCGACCGCCCTCTTAAGGACGTGGAGGACCCGCGGCCGGTTCGGCAGCTGCGGAAGCTGAAGTGGGGGCTCGTGCCGAGCTGGTCGAAGACCCCGGAGGGCGGTGCGCGGATGATCAACGCCCGCGCGGAGACCGTCCACGAGAAGCCGTCGTACAAGAAGGCCTTCATGTCGAGGCGCTGCATCATCCCCGCCGACGGCTACTACGAGTGGGTCACCGGCAAGGGTGAGCGGGACCTGGAGGTCGAGGGGAAGAAGAAGCGGCCGCGCAAGCAGCCGTACTTCGTGCTGCCCGCCGACGGGTCCGTCTTCGCGATGGCCGGGCTGTACGAGTTCTGGCGGGACAAGACCCTGCCGGACGACCACCCGCAGTCCTGGTGGGTGACCTGCTCCGTCATCACCACGGAGGCCGAGACGAGCCCGCTCGCCGTGGCCCCCGCCGAGGGCCCGCACGCGCTCGCCGAGATCCACCCGCGGATGCCGCTGATGCTGACGCCCGACCGCTGGGACTCCTGGCTCGACCCCTCCCGCACCGACCTGGACGACCTGCGCGGCCTCCTCGCCCCGCCCCCGCCCGGCCTGATGCGCGCCTATCCGGTCTCCACGGCCGTCAGCAACGTCCGCAACAACGGCCCCGAGCTGCTGAAGGAGCTCGAGGGCCCCGAAGAGGGCACACTTTTCTGATGTGACGAACGAGTCCGACGTGACGACCGAGATCATTGGTACGGATGCCGGGGATGCCCGCATCACCTGGCACCCGGCGAGGAAGGCCGCCCGGCTCGTGCTGGCGGTGAGCCACGGCGCCGGCGGCGGCATCGGGGCGCGGGACCTGCAGGCGCTGGCCGCGGTGCTGCCCGGGCACGGCGTGAGCGTCGCGCTCGTCGAGCAGCCCTGGCGGGTGGCCGGCAAGAAGCTGGCGCCCGCGCCGAAGACGCTGGACATCGGGTGGCGTGGCATCTGGCCCGCGCTGGCCAAGCCCGGGCTGCCGGTGATCTCCGGCGGCCGCAGCGCCGGAGCCCGTGTGGCCTGTCGTACGGCCGTCGAGCTGGGCGCCCGTGCCGTCCTCGCGCTCAGCTTCCCACTGCACCCGCCGGGCAGGCCCGAGAAGTCCCGCGCCGACGAGCTGCTCGGATCGGGGGTGCCCACCCTCGTCGTGCAGGGAGGGAACGACCCCTTCGGGAAGCCGGAGGAGTTCCCCGAGGGAACGTACGAGCTGGTCGAGGTACCCAACGGCGATCACGGGTTCGCCGTGCCGAAGAGGGCCGCGATCACCCAGGAGGACGCCGTGGCGATCATCACGGATTCGGTCGCGAAGTGGGCCGGGTCACTCGGGTAAAGGCCCGGGAATGTTGCGGACCGTACCTCTGTTGAGGCGGACAGAAGTGCTGAACCACCAGCACCGATCGTCGTAGGAGAGGAAGTCCGCCGCATGGGTTCGACCATCTGCCCGAGCCGCAGCAGCCGCACTGACCTGGACTGGACGGTGCTGACTGCGGCCAAGACCACCCCTATTCGAGGGGCGGCGGGGACGGGTAGTCGTCTATCCTCCGATTCTGGTGGGACCGGTTTCGGTGCTGCCCGGAATCTTGAGGAGGTGGGTCCGGTCACTGGGATCGACGCAGGGACCGACAACGGCCAGGCGGAGCTGCCCGAGGGCCAGGGCGTCAGCGCGGAGACGACCGCGGAGCGCACTGCGCGCTTCGAGCGGGACGCGCTCGAATTCCTCGACCAGATGTACTCGGCCGCGCTGCGCATGACGCGCAACCCGGCGGACGCAGAGGACCTGGTGCAGGAGACGTACGCGAAGGCGTACGCGTCCTTCCACCAGTTCCGTGAAGGCACCAACCTCAAGGCGTGGCTCTACCGGATCCTCACCAACACCTTCATCAACTCCTACCGCAAGAAGCAGCGTGAGCCGCAGCGGTCGGCGGCGGAGGAGATCGAGGACTGGCAGCTCGCCCGTGCCGAGTCGCACATGTCGACCGGTCTGCGCTCCGCGGAGTCGCAGGCGCTCGACCACCTGCCCGACTCGGACGTGAAGGAAGCACTCCAGGCGATCCCCGAGGAATTCCGTATCGCCGTGTACCTCGCCGACGTTGAGGGCTTTGCGTACAAGGAGATCGCGGACATCATGGGGACACCCATCGGTACGGTGATGTCCCGGCTGCACCGGGGCCGCCGTCAACTGCGCGGCATGCTCGAGGACTACGCGCGCGAGCGCGGCCTGGTCCCGGCCGGCGCCGGAGAGTCGGACGAAGCGAAAGGCTCGGGCTCATGAGCTGCGGAGAGCCGCACGAGACGGACTGCAGTGAGGTACTCGACCATCTCTACGAGTTCCTCGACAGTGAGATGCCGGACGTCGACCGCGACAAGTTCAAGCAGCACTTCACGGAGTGCTCGCCGTGCCTGGAGAAGTACGGCCTGGAGCAGGCCGTGAAGAAGCTGGTCAAGCGGTGCTGCGGGCATGACGACGTGCCGAGCGACCTGCGCGCCAAGGTCCTGGGGCGGCTCGACCTGATCCGCTCCGGGCAGGCCGTGCCCGAGCACGACATCACCGCGTCGCCCGTGACGCCGCAGGAGTCCTGAACTCCCGCGCGCCGTCCACGAACGGGCTGCCGTCACTCGAACGTGCTAATCCGCGGTTCATAAGCCCGCGGACTCCCCCGCTGCCGCTCTAGGCTCGTCCGCCTGAGCAGACACGGCCGGGGGAGGGGCGTGATGGAGGCGGTTCCGGCGCGGGCACGTGCGTACGTCGCCTGTACCGTCCTCGGCGCCCTGTGGTGCCTGCTTCCGCTGCCCAGGACGTACACCCCCTGGTGGGCGGTCGTGCTGCTCGCCGTGCTCTACGCCGGCTGTGAGCAGGCCGCCGCCCGCTGGCGCTTCGCCGGAACGTTCTACCCCGTGCTGCTCGCCGGGGCCTTTCTGCTGCCGCCGCCCGCCGCCGCGCTCGTCCCGCTGCCGGGCGCGCTGCTCTCCCGGGTCGAGCAACGCCCGTATGCGCTACGGCGGATCTGGCGCGCCGCCCAGCTGTCGCTCGGCGTCTGGGCCGCCGGGCAGATGCACTGGGCGCTGGGCGGCCGGGACGCGGTCGTGGCCTCCGACTTCCCGTACGCGCTGGTGCCCGCCGGGGCCGCGGTCCTCGCCTTCTGTCTGGTGCTCACCGCGCTGGACGGCGGGATCCGCGCGCTGGCCACGGGGGCGCCGCCCGCGCCTTCGGGGCGGCGGGGGAGGGCGCCGGTGCGGCGGGCCTGGCGGGGGCTGTTCCTGCGGACCCTCGCGCCCGTCGCCGTGCACGGGCTCGCCGGGCTGATGATGGCCGTCCTGTGGCGCAGCCCGTACGGTCCCGTCGCCGCGCTGCTGGTGCTGCTGCCGATGTGCGTGTCCTGGTGGGTGTTCGCGCAGTACCACCGGGAGCGCGCCGCCCACCAGGCGACCATCCGCGCACTGGTGCAGGCCGTCGACATCAAGGACGGCTACACACGCGGGCACAGCGAGCGGGTCGGGCAGGCGTCGATGATGATCGCGCGCGAACTCGGCATGGACGACGCGCGGGTCGAGGTGCTGCGGTTCGCCGGGATCCTGCACGACGTGGGCAAACTCGGCGTCCCCACAAGGCTGTTGAGGAAGAACGGGCCGCTGACTCCCGAGGAGCGGCGGGTGATCGAGCTGCATCCCGAGTACGGCCACGAGATGGTGCGCGGAATCGGTTTTCTGGGCGAGGCCCGGGCCGCCGTGCTGCACCATCACGAGCGGCTCGACGGGAGCGGATACCCGTACGGGCTGATCGGGAGTCAAATCCCCGAGTCTGCAAGGGTGGTGGCCGTTGCGGACGCCTTCGACGCGATGACCTCCACGCGCTGCTACCGGCGGGCGCGGCCCGTCCCGGTCGCCCTGGAGGAGCTGGAGCGGTGTGCGGGCGCGCAGTTCGATCCGCGGATGGTCGCCGCGCTGATGCGGGCGCTCGGACGGGAGGGGTGGTGTCCGGCGGTGACGGCCGACGAGGAGCGGGTCGACATGGTTCCGGCCCGGTCCGTCTCGTCCTCCAGCCGGCCGGGAGCCCCTCGATGACCTCCCGCCCGCCGCTGCTGGTCCTCATCCACACCTGTGCCGGCCTCCTTGCCGCCGGCTCCCTCGCCGTCACGCTCTGGACCGGCCTGGAGGAACGCCCCGCCGCCCTCGCCTTCGGGCTGCTCGTCACCGTCGGTGAGCTCGACCGCTGGACCGGCGCCCGGGTCCGGGAGGCCGCGCCGCTCGGGGCCGCCGGGGCGCTGTCGTACGCGCTGCTCGGGGAGGACGCCGGGCAGCCCACCCACCACGGGGTCACCCAGGTCGTCGCCGTCGTGCTCGCCGCCGCGCTGCTCGGCAGCGTGCCGCACATCGCGCGCGGGCAGGGCCCGGTGCTCGACCATCTCGCGCGGCGCGTGCTCACCGTCGCCTTCGCCGCCGTGTGCTTCCAACCCCTGTACAACCGTGGGGTGTTCGAGCAGTGGCGGGGGCCCGCCTACGCACTGCTGCTCCTGGCCCTCCTCGCGCTCACCGCCCTGTGCGACGCCGTTCTCGCCGCCGCGCTCGCGCACTCCCGGACCGGGTGGCCCTTCGGTCCGCTGCTGCGGGACGAGCTGCACGCCCTGCTCGGCATCGGGTCGGCCGTGTGCGCGACGGGCGCGGTGATGGCGCTCGCGGTCGCCGTGGTCGGGCTGTGGGCGCTGCCGGTGTTCTCGCTGCCGCTGCTGCTGACCCAGCTGTCCTTCAAGCGGTACGCCGCCGTACGCACCACCTACCGCCAGACCATCACCTCCCTCGCCCGCGCCACCGAGATCGCCGGGTACACCCCCGCCGGGCACGCCCGCCGCGTGGCGACCCTCAGCCGCGCCGTCGGACGGGACCTCGGGCTCACCCGGCCCGAGCTGACCGTGCTGGAGTACGCCGCCCTCATGCACGACATCGGGCAGCTCAGCCTGGTCGACCCGGTGCCGGCCGGCGCCACCGCCGTACTGCCCGCGGCCGAGCAGCGCCGGATCGCGCTGCTCGGCGGGGCCGTCGTACGGCAGACCGGGGTCGACGGCGCGGTCGCCGTGGTCGTCGAGCGGCAGGCCGACCCCTACCGGGAGCAGCCCCTTGCCGCCCGTATCGTCAGGGCCGTCAACGCCTACGAGGAGAAGGCGCGGGACGCCGGGCCGGGCGGGCCCCTGACGGCCCTGGAGGAGCTGCGCCTTGCCACTGCCGGGGACTACGCTCCGGAGGTCGTGGAGGCACTGGCCCGGGTCCTGGCGAGGGACTGTCTGACCCTCCCTGCGGCTGGGTAACCCATGGGTAATGAGCGCCCTTCCAGCCGCACGTGGTTGGATGCGAATGAGAGGGTGTCCGGGGGCAGCACAGCCAGCCCACTCCAAGGAACTGGCAGGCGGGAATCGTGAGGATCTTCGGCAAGGGACGGCACCGGCCCTCCGCCTCCTGGCGGCAGGCCACAGATCGCGCCTTCACGCTGATCGGCGACGGCCGGTACGAGGACGCGGGCGCACTGCTGACACGTGCCGCCGACCTGGAGCCCTGGCTGTCCGAGTCCTGGTTCAACCTGGCCCTCCTGCACAAGTTCCGGCACGACTGGGAGCAGGCCCGCGCCGCCGGCCTGCGCGCCGTAGCCCTGCTCGACCGCGAGACCGGCGCCCCCGACTGGTGGAACGTCGGCATCGCCGCCACCGCCCTGCAGGACTGGCCGCTGGCCCGGCGCTCCTGGCAGGCCTACGGGCTGCGGGTGCCGGGTGCCGCCGCGGCGAACGGCGAGCCGCTCGGGATGGAGCTCGGCAGCGCGGCCGTACGACTGTCCCCGGAGGGGGAGGCCGAGGTGGTGTGGGGACGGCGGCTGGACCCCGCGCGGATCGAGGTCCTGTCCATTCCGCTGCCGTCCTCCGGGCGGCGGTGGGGTGAGGTCGTACTCCATGACGGGGTCCCGCACGGCGAGCGGACCACTACGGCCGGGCATGCCTATCCCGTCTTCGACGAGATCGAGCTGTGGGCGCCGTCGCCCGTCCCCACCTGGGTTGTTCTTCTGGAGGCGGCCACCGAGGCCGACCGGGACGCGCTGGAGCAGCTCGCCGCCGACGCCGGCTTCGCCGCCGAGGACTGGTCGTCCTCCGTACGGCTGCTCTGCCGTATGTGCTCGGAGTCGCGGATGCCGTCCGACGAGGGCGACGGGGAGCACCTCGACCCCCATGACCACAGCGAACCCGGTCACCCGGGTCCGCTCGGACACCGGACCGACGGGCAACTGTGGGTGCCGGAGCGGGAGTGTGGCGTGGCCGCCCCGGCCTCCCTGGTGAGGGGGCTGCTGGACGGGTGGGTCGCGGACAGCCCTGACTCGCGGGACTGGCGGGATCTGGAAGAGGTCTGCTGAACAGTCCCCGTACCCTGTATCAGCAGCAACCCCAGGTTTTGAGGAAGGCATACGTCGGCATGGCGCAGCAGGACACCGATCAGCAGCACGCGGGCGTGCTCCCCGTGGACGACGAGGGCTTCGTCATCGACACCGAGGAGACCGAGGAGCGCGAGAACGCCTGGCGCGAGGCAGGGACCTCCAGACCGATCACGGTCGTCGGGAACCCGGTGCTGCACAAGGAGTGCAAGGACGTCACCGACTTCGGCGAGGAGCTGCAGCAGCTGGTGGCGGACATGTTCGCCAGCCAGCGCACCGCCGAGGGCGTGGGTCTGGCCGCCAACCAGATCGGCGTCGACCTGAAGGTCTTCGTCTACGACTGCGGCGACGACGAGGGCGTGCGGCACGTGGGCGTCGTCTGCAACCCCAAGCTCGTCGACCTGCCCGCCGAGAAGCGCCGCCTGGACGACAGCAACGAGGGCTGCCTGTCCGTGCCCACCGCGTACGCGCCGCTCGCCCGTCCGGACTACGCCGAGGTGACCGGGCAGGACGAGAAGGGCAACCCGATCAAGGTCCGCGGCACCGGCTACTTCGCACGGTGTTTGCAGCACGAGACCGACCACCTGTACGGCTACCTCTACATCGACCGCCTGTCCAAGCGCGAGCGCAAGGACGCACTGCGGCAGATGGCCGAGAACGAGCCCCGCTACCCCGTCGTCGCCAACGACTGAGACCTCAGGATCATCCCGAGTGATCACAACTCCCATACGTACGGCGTCTGTTCAGGCTTAACTCCCTGACCAGGCGCCGTTCGTCTGTCCGTCGCACGTTCGATCGGATGTGCGCTTGTAGTGATCCATAATCAGTCACACAAGGGGATATTCTCGGCACCTTGGGGTAGTGAGTGGAGCAAATCCGTTCCCAGAACGGTCAGTTGTGGTGCTGAATGGGAAGTGCGGGGATACGCAACGGCGCACGCCCGGCACGGCGGGAGGGGTGTGTGCAACTGGCGGCTGAGAGGGGTTTGTTCGTGCCTGTTTTCCCACACAGCACCACAGCGACCGCGATCGCGGTCCCACCATCACTCTCTCTTCCGGTGATCGAGGCCGCGTTTCCCCGACAACTGCACCCGTATTGGCCCCGATTGCAGGAGAAGACGCGCACCTGGCTGCTCGAGAAACGGCTCATGCCGGCGGACAAGGTGGAGGAATATGCCGACGGACTTTGCTACACCGACCTCATGGCCGGGTACTACCTGGGCGCCCCTGACGAGGTCCTCCAGGCGATAGCGGACTACAGCGCATGGTTCTTCGTCTGGGACGACCGCCACGACCGTGACATCGTCCACCGGCGGCCGACCGCCTGGCGGCGGCTGAGGTTCCGCCTGCACGCGGCCCTCGACTCCCCCCGGGACCACCTGCACCACGGCGATCCCCTGGTCGCGGCGTTCGCGGACACCATGGTGCGCCTGTACTCGTTCCTGCCGCGGACGTGGAACACCCGCTTCGCCCGGCACTTCCACGCGGTGATCGACGCGTACGACCGGGAGTTCCGCAACCGCACCGAGGGGATCATCCCGACGGTCGAGGAATACCTCCGACTCCGCCGGCTCACCTTTGCGCACTGGATCTGGACCGATCTGCTGGAGCCGAGCGCCGGATGTGAACTCCCGGACACCGTACGGAAACACCCGGCATATCGGCGGGCGGCGCTGCTGAGCCAGGAATTCGCCGCCTGGTACAACGACCTCTGCTCGCTCCCGAAGGAAATAGCGGGCGACGAGGTCCACAATCTCGGAATCAGTCTCATCAAACACGAGGGGCTGACTCTGGAAGAGGCGGTCGCCGAAGTCAGGCGACGCGTCGAGAAATGCATCTCCGAATTCCTCGTCGCCGAACAAAGTGCATTACGGCTCGCCGACGAACTCGCCGACGGCACCGTGCGGGGAAAAGAACTGAGTGCCGCCGCAAGGGCCTGTGTCTGCAATATGCGGAACTGGTTCAGCACCGTCTACTGGTTCCACCACGAGTCCGGCCGTTACATGGTCGACAGCTGGGACGACCGGTCCACGCCCCCGTACGTCAACAACGAAGCGGCAGGTGAGAAATGACCGTCGAGTCCGTGCGGCCCGAACCGCAGATATATGCGGAATCGGAGCTGCGTGAGCCGCCCCTCGCCGGCGGCGCCGTACCGGTCCTCGGCCACGGCCTGAAGCTGGTGAGCGATCCGCTGGCCTTCATGTCCCGGCTGCGCGAGTACGGCGACGTCGTACGCCTCAAGCTCGGCCCCAAGACGGTGTACGCGCCCACCACCCCGGCGCTCACCGGAGCCCTCGCGCTGAACCCCGACTTCATCATCGCCGGCCCGCTGTGGGAGTCCCTGGAGGGACTGCTCGGCAAGGAGGGCGTCGCCACCGCCAACGGCCCCCGCCACCGGCGCCAACGCCGCACCATCCAGCCCGCGTTCAAGCTCGACGCGATCCCCGCCTACGGCCCGGTCATGGAGGAGGAGGCGCACGCGCTCACCGAGCGCTGGCAGCCCGGCGAGACGATCGACTGCACCTCCGAGTCGTTCCGTGTGGCCGTCCGTATCGCCGCCCGCTGTCTGCTGCGCGGCGACTACATGGACGAGCGCGCCGAGCGGCTGTGCGTGGCCCTCGCCACCGTCTTCCGCGGCATGTACCGGCGGATGGTCGTCCCCCTCGGCCCCCTGTACAACCTGCCGCTGCCGCCCAACCGCAAATTCAACCGGGCCCTGGCCGATCTGCATCTGTTGGTCGACGAGATCGTCGCCGAGCGCCGGGCGTCTGGTCAAAAGCCGGACGATTTGCTGACGGCATTGCTGGAGGCGAAGGACGAGAATGGCGACCCGATCGGGGAACAGGAGATCCACGATCAGGTCGTCGCGATAGTCACCCCGGGCAGCGAAACCGTGGCGTCCACGATCATGTGGCTGCTGCAGGTCCTCGCGGAACACCCGGAACACGCGGACCGGGTGCGCGACGAAGTCGAATCGGTCACCGGCGGTGTCCGTCCGGTTGCATTCGAGGACGTCCGCAAGCTCAGGCACACCAACAATGTCGTCGTCGAGGCCATGCGTTTGCGCCCCGCCGTGTGGATATTGACGCGGCGGGCGGTGACCGACACGGAACTCGGTGGCTATCGCATTCCGGCCGGGGCCGACATCGTGTACAGCCCGTACGCGATCCAGCGCGATCCGGAGTCGTACAAGGACAACCTGGAGTTCGACCCGGACCGCTGGCTTCCGGACCGGGTCAAGGACGTGCCGAAACACGCCATGGCGCCGTTCAGCGTGGGCAATCGCAAATGCCCCAGCGACCACTTCTCGATGGCGCAGCTGAGCCTCATCACGGCGGCGCTGTCGGCCAAGTACCGCTTCGAGCAGGTGGCCGGGTCCAACGACAGGACCCGGGTCGGAATCACGCTGCGGCCGCACAGGCTGCTGCTGAAGCCGGTGCTCCGGTGACGGTCAGGCGGCCGCTTCCGGTCCCCTGAACGTGTGGCGGTAGGCGTTCGGGGTGGTCCCGATCGCCTGGACGAACTGGTGACGCAGCGCGGCCGCGTTGCCGAACCCCGTTCGGCCGGCGATCGCGTCCACCGTCTCGTCCGTCGCCTCCAGCAACCGCTGGGCCAGCAGCACGCGTTGGCGCAGGATCCAGCGGTAGGGAGTCGTCCCCGTCTCCTGCTGGAAGCGGCGGGCGAAGGTGCGCGGCGACATGTGGGCGCGGTCGGCGAGCTGCTCGACCGTGACCTCCTCGTCGAGGTGCCGCTCCATCCACACCAGCACCTCGGCGACCGTGTCGCCGTGCGAGCGGGGCAGCGGGCGCTCGATGTACTGGGCCTGCCCGCCGTCCCGGTGCGGGGGTACCACCATGCGCCGGGCGATCTTGTTGGCGACCTCCGGGCCGTGCTCCTTGCGCACGATGTGCAGACAGGCGTCGATACCGGCGGCGGTGCCCGCGGAGGTGATCACCGGGCCCTCGTCGATGTACAGGACGTCGGGCTCGACGCTCAGCCGCGGGTAGGCCCGCGCCAGATCGTCCGCGTGGTACCAGTGCACGGCGCAGCGCCGGCCGTCGAGCAGTCCGGCCGCGGCGAGCACGAAGACGCCGGAGCACACGCTGAGCACCCGCGCCCCGCGCTCGATCCCGCGCCGCAGCGCCTCCAGCAGCTCGGGCGGGAACTCCCGCGACTCGAAGCGGGCCCCCGCCGGCACGGCGATGAGGTCGGCCTCCTCCAGCCGCTCCAGGCCGTGCTCGACCTGCATGGAGAAGCCTGCGCGCGTGCCCAGCACCGGCCCCTCGGCCGAGGCGACCGCGAAGTCGTACACGGGCAGTCCGTCGTCACTGCGGTCGGTGCCGAACACCTCGCAGACGACGGCCAGTTCGAAGGGGTTCACGCCGTCCAGCACGACGGCGGCGACGTTCTTCAGCATGCCTCCAGTGTGCACCACGATTGGCAGTATTTCGAGGGTCTACGGCAGTCCTGCCACTGTTTGTAAGGAGCTATCGGCGCGACAGTGGTGTCTATGGATACGGCACACATCGAAGGACTGATCGGAATGCTGACCGTTCTCGGAATCCTCGTCCTGCTGGTCCTGCCGTCCGTGCTCGGTATCGTGCACGACCGTCGCATCGACCGGCAGATCCGTGAGGCCGAGCAGGCCCACCGGGAGGCCGAGGGCCACCGCCCTCCGGCGCAGAGCCCGGTGCGGCGGCGCTACTTCACCTCCACGGTGACCCACCACTCCTGAATCCCCAGGCACGAGACCCGGCCGGTCTGGGCGGCGCACAACGGCCGCGTGGACTCCAGCCGGGTCTTTCCTGTCGCCACGGCCTTGAACGCGGCGCTCGCGTCGCCGGGCTGCAGAACGAACCCGCTGTTGGCGGCCTCCAGGCCGGAGCCCTTCGCGGAGACCGGCTTCCAGGGCCGCTTGGCGGTCCCGTCCAGAGTGATACGGACCGTCTCGCCCACCGCCAGGCACACGGTGTGGCCGCTGTCGGCGGCGTCGAGCGTCGACGCCTCCGCGCAGCCCCCGGGACTCGACGTCGGGCTCGTCGACGGGCTCGGTGCGGAGGTGGGGGAGGACGACACACTGCCGGCGTCGCCGCCCTTGCCGCTGTCGGTCTGGCTGCCGCAGCCGGCCAGGGCGAGGGTCAGTGCCGCGAGGGCGAGGGTCGTGTGGGGGATCGTTCGGCGCATGGGGGCCTCCTCGCTCCTTGGACGTATCACCCGTGCTCCCGGATCCACGCCGGCGATCTACGCCGGAGATCTGCGCAGGACATCCACACCGGAGCCCCGGTCGCGAAGGCGGCGACCGGGGCCCGGGGTCGAACGGTGTCAGGCGGTGATCAGCTCGTCGTCAGGGCGGTGTCGTCGAGGACGAAGCTGGTCTGGAGCGAGGAGTCCTCGACACCGCTGAACTTCAGGGTGACGGTGGAGCCGGCGTACGAGGACAGGTCGAAGGACTTCTGGGCGTAGCCGGAAGCCGCGTTGAGGTTGGAGTAGGTGGCCAGGGTGGTCGAACCGGCGGTGACCGTCAGCTTGTCGTAGGCGGTGCTGCTGGAGGTCTCCGCGGTGTCGACGTGCAGATAGAAGGTGAAGGTGGCCTTGCAGCCGCTCGGCACGGTCACCGACTGGGACAGCGTGTCGGTGTGGGTGGAGCCGTACCCGTCCAGCCAGGCGTAGTAGGAGCCGGCGTGCGCCGACTCACTGCTGGAGTTGGTGATGACGCCGCTGGAGGCGCTCCAGGTGGTGTTGCCCGACTCGAAGCCGGGGTTGCCGAGCAGCTGGGACGAGGTGCAGGTGCTGCTGCCGGAGCCGACCGTCCAGGTGAAGGAGGCCGAGCCGGAGGCGCCGGTGGAGTCGCTGGCGGTGACGGTGACCTGGTAGGTGCCCGCGGTGGACGCCGTACCCGTGATCTTGCCGGTGGAGCTGCTGATCGACAGCCCGGTCGGCAGGCCGCTCGCGCTGTAGGTCAGGGTCGCCCCCGCGCTGTCGGTGGCGCTGATCTGGAGGCTGACCGAGCTGCCGGTCGTCGTCGACTGGCTGCCCGGGTTGGTGACGGTCACCGTGTTGCCGGTGCTGGTGCCCGAGGTGAAGGCGGTGGTGCCGTTGGGGGTGCCCCAGCCGGTCGGGCCGTCGTAGCCGGTGGTCGCGGTGCAGAAGTACGAGGTCGAGCAGGAGCCGTTGCTGCCGCTGGTCACGTCGTACAGGTTGCTGGTGTGGCTGTAGGGGTACTTCGCCGGGTAGTCGCTGGACCCCGGGGTGCCGGCCAGCGCGTACACGCCGGCGATGATCGGCGCCGAGGCGCTCGTACCGCCGTAGACCGCCCAGCCGGAGCCGCCGTAGGTGTCGTACACGGCCACGCCGGTGGCCGGGTCGGCGACCGCGGAGACGTCGGACTCCATGCGCTTGCTGCAGCCGGTGTCGGTCTGCCAGCTCGGCTTGGAGTCGTACGCCGAGCAGCCGGAGCCGGTGCCCTCGGTGGAGCTGGTCTTCCACACGGACTCGGTCCAGCCGCGGGAGTTGGAGGACGTGGACAGGGCCGTGCCGCCGACTGCCGTCACGTACTGGGAGGTTGCGGGGTACTCGGCGCCGTAGCCGGAGTCACCGGCGGAGACGGTGATCGCGACACCGGGGTGCTTGAAGTAGGAGGTGTCCTCGCTGGTCTGGGAGGAGGACTCGTCGCCGCCCCAGCTGTTGGAGACGAACTTCGCGCCGAGGGCGACGGCCTCGTTCTCGGCGGTGCCGAGGTCGGAGTCGGTGGCGGAGTTGGCCTCGACGAGGATGATGTTGCAGTTCGGGCAGACGGCGCTGACCATGTCGATGTCGAGCGCCTCTTCGCCGGCCCAACCGGTGTCGTTGGTGGGCAGCGAGATGGTGGAACCGGTCTGACTGACCTGCTTGAAGCAGCCGTTGGCCTTGGTGCAGGCGGAGAGGCCGTACTGCGAGCGGTAAGTCGCGAGGTCCGACTCGGCGTTGGGGTCGTTGTACGCGTCAACGACGGCAACTGTCAGCCCTGATCCACCCGTTGAGGGCAGGTTGTAGGCGCTGTGCAGGTTGGCCGGGCTGAGGCCGGAGGGCGCGGCGGCGGCGACCGCGGAGGCCAGCCGCTGCTTGATGTCGGTCCTGCGCTGGGCGAAGCAGGACGCGCTACCGGGGGCCGCGGTGGCGCACAGGTGCGTGGTCGGCACCTTCTGGCCGGCCTTGCCGGTCGAGTGGAACGTCTGGCGGTCGGGGGAGGTGAGGGCCTTGGCGTTCTGGGTGACGCGGGTGGTGTGGGTCGCCGCGGGCGCCGCGTGCGCGGGTGCGGCGACGAGTCCGGCGAGACCGAGGGCGAGGGCGGGTATGGCGGCGGTCAGGAGTCTTCGCAGACTCCGTCGGGGCTTATCACGCATGGGGGTACTGCCTCCGTCGTTGGAGTGGGGTTCTCGACGCTGGTGGCAGGCCTGTGACGCGCGTAGCGGCGGCGGTGCGCGATGCCGTCATGGGCATGACACTTTGATCGTCCTGTGCCGGTGTTGTATGTGCATGACAGGACGGCCAGAAAGTAGCGGGCGGCGAGGAGCCCGGAACAGATGGGCCGGAAGAACTTTGCCGCTCCGTGGGAGGTCCATGGCCGACCGATGGAGGCCCTATGGACCCTCCATGGACGAGCCCCGCCCGGGCCACTCCAGCACCCTCAACTCCGGCCACTGCTCCCGCCAGCGCGCGGACTTGGCTTCGTATACGGAACGCGGGGCGAGCACGGGGTTCGGCCGCACGACGAGATTGAAGACGTCGGAGAGGCCGTGCGGCGCATAGACCCGCCACCGGCCGCCGGTCTCCAGCCGCACGCCCAGGCAGCAGGTCGTGGCGGCGAAGCTGTCGATCGCCGCCTCGCTCGACTCGTACGGCGGGCACGGCACCCCGAACTTGTCCTCGTACCAGAGGTGCACGCGCGCCTCGTTGCGGATCTCGACCTCGGCCGGGAGATCGGCGAAGATCTCCCGGCCGGCCTTGATCACGGCGTCCTCGGCCTCCCAGGACAGATCGTCGGCGTCGAAGTAGAAGACGTCGTAGTCCTTGATGCCGGCGGTGGGCGGCCGGTCGGTGACGACGTTCCAGACGGTCTGGAAGAGGCACCCGGCGGTGAGATACCAGCCGGGCAGCTCCATCGTCGCGGTCCGCCCCAGGACCTCGGTCAGCACGCTGTTGCGGGCCAACACCGCGCGGAGGGAGTCAAGTTGGTCGTCGAGAGGGAGGCGGCTGATCATCCTCCTGGCTTATCACAGCCGGGACCGTCAGAAGTCCTCGTCGAAGTCGACCGTGCCCTCCACCGCCACCTGGTACGCCGACGGGCGGCGCTCGAAGAAGTTGGTCAGTTCCTGGACGCCCTGCAGCTCCATGAAGGAGAAGGGGTTTTCGGAGCCGTACACCGGAGCGAAGCCGAGGCGGGTGAGGCGCTGGTCGGCGACGCACTCGAGGTACTGGCGCATCGAGTCGGTGTTCATGCCGGGCAGTCCGTCACCGCACAGGTCGCGGGCGAACTGCAGCTCGGCCTCGACGGCTTCGTGCAGCATGTCCGTCACCTGCTGCTGGAGCTGGTCGTCGAAGAGCTCCGGCTCCTCCTTGCGGACGGTGTCGACCACGTCGAAGGCGAAGGACATGTGCATCGTCTCGTCCCGGAACACCCAGTTGGTGCCGGTGGCCAGGCCGTGCAGCAGACCCCGGCTGCGGAACCAGTAGACGTATGCGAAGGCGCCGTAGAAGAACAGGCCCTCGATGCATGCCGCGAAGCAGATCAGGTTCAGCAGGAAGCGGCGGCGGTCGGCCTTGGACTCCAGGCGGTCGAGCTTCTCCACCGAGTCCATCCACTTGAAGCAGAACCCGGCCTTCTCGCGGATGGAGGGGATGTTCTCCACCGCCGCGAAGGCCGCCGCGCGGTCCTCCGGGTCGGGGAGGTAGGTGTCCAGGAGCGTCAGGTAGAACTGGACGTGGACTGCCTCCTCGAACAGCTGGCGGCTCAAGTACAGCCGTGCCTCGGGGGAGTTGATGTGCTTGTACAGCGTCAGGACCAGGTTGTTCGCGACGATCGAGTCGCCCGTCGCGAAGAAGGCCACCAGGCGGCCGATCAGGTGCTGCTCGGCGGGCGTCAGCTTCGCGAGGTCGGCCACGTCCGAGTGGAGGTCGACCTCCTCCACGGTCCAGGTGTTCTTGATGGCGTCCCGGTAGCGCTCGTAGAAGTCCGGGTAGCGCATGGGGCGGAGGGTCAGCTCGAAGCCCGGGTCGAGAAGGTTCTTTTCGGTGGAGCTCATTACTGGCAGGCCTCGCAGGACTCGGGGTTTTCAAGGGAGCAGGCGACCGCGTCGGGGTCGGCGGCCTGCTGCACGGGGAGGGTGGCTCGGGCCGCGCGTGCGATGCGCGTCGCCGGGCGGGAACGCAGGTAGTACGTCGTCTTCAGACCCTGCTTCCAGGCGTACGCGTACATCGAGGAGAGCTTGCCGATGGTCGGCGTCTCCAGGAACAGGTTGAGGGACTGGGACTGGTCCAGGTACGGAGTGCGGGCCGCCGCCATGTCGATCAGACCGCGCTGCGGGATCTCCCACGCCGTGCGGTACAGCGCCCGTACGTCGGCCGGGATCCAGGTGAAGTCCTGCACCGAGCCGTTGGCTTCGCGCAGCGCCTCGCGGGTGCGGGCGTCCCAGACGCCGAGGTCCTTCAGTTCCTTCACCAAGTACGAGTTGACCTGCAGGAATTCACCGGACAGCGTCTCGCGCTTGAAGAGGTTGGACACCTGCGGCTCGATGCACTCGTACACGCCCGCGATCGACGCGATGGTGGCGGTGGGGGCGATCGCGAGGAGGAGCGAGTTGCGCATGCCGACCGCGGCGACACGTTCCCGCAGTGCCGCCCAGCGCTCCGGCCAGGTCGGCTCCACACCGTAGTGGTCGGGGTGCAGGACGCCCCGTGCCGTACGCGTCTTCTCCCAGGCCGGCAGCGGGCCGTTGCGCTCGGCGAGGTCGGCGGAGGCCTCGTACGCGGCGAGCATGATGCGCTCGGCGATACGGGTGGACAGCGCCTTGGCCTCCGGGGAGTCGAAGGGCAGGCGGAGTTTGAAGAAGACGTCCTGCAGGCCCATCGCGCCCAGGCCGACCGGGCGCCAGCGTGCGTTCGACCGGCCCGCCTGCTCGGTCGGGTAGAAGTTGATGTCGACCACGCGGTCCAAGAAGGTGACGGCCGTGCGGACCGTCTCGTCCAGCCGCTCCCAGTCGATGTCCTGACCGGCCACGAACGCCCCCAGGTTCACCGAGCCCAGGTTGCAGACCGCCGTCTCGCCGTCGTCCGTGACCTCCAGGATCTCCGTGCAGAGGTTGGAGGAGTGGACGACATGACCCGGCTCGGCCGTCTGGTTGGCGGTGCGGTTGGCCGCGTCCTTGAAGGTCAGCCAGCCGTTGCCGGTCTGCGCGAGGGTGCGCATCATGCGGCCGTAGAGGTCGCGGGCGGGGATGGTCTTGCGCGCGAGACCCCCGGCCTCGGCCTTCCGGTAGGCCGCGTCGAACTCCTCGCCCCACAGGTCCACCAACTCCGGTACGTCGGCGGGGGAGAAGAGGGACCACAGCTCGTCGGCGTTCACCCGGCGCATGAACTCGTCCGGGATCCAGTGCGCGAGGTTCAGGTTGTGCGTACGGCGGGCGTCCTCACCCGTGTTGTCACGCAGCTCCAGGAACTCCTCGATGTCGGAGTGCCAGGTCTCCAGGTAGACCGCGGCGGCACCCTTGCGCCGGCCGCCCTGGTTCACGGCGGCCACCGAGGCGTCGAGGGTCTTCAGGAACGGGACGATGCCGTTGGAGTGCCCGTTGGTGCCGCGGATCAGCGAACCGCGGCTGCGGATACGGGAGTAGGCGATGCCGATGCCGCCGGCGTGCTTCGAGAGACGGGCGACCTGGTGGTAGCGGTCGTAGATGGAGTCCAGCTCGTCCAGCGGGGAGTCGAGGAGGTAGCAGGACGACATCTGGGGGTGCCGGGTGCCCGAGTTGAAGAGGGTGGGGGAGGAGGGGAGGTAGTCGAGGCGGCTCATCAGGCCGTAGAGCGCGGCGACTTCGTCCACCGACCGGCTGGTGTCGTCCTCGGCGAGGCCGCTCGCGACCCGGAGCATGAAGTGCTGGGGCGTCTCGATGACCTTGCGGGTGATCGGGTGCCGCAGGAGGTAACGGCTGTGGAGGGTGCGCAGGCCGAAGTAGCCGAAGCGGTCGTCGGCCTGGGGGTCGACGAGGGCGTCGAGGCGGTCGGCGTGCACGCGGACGAACTCCGCCGTGCGGTCGGCGATGAGGCCCTCGCGGTGGCCGACGGCGACGGACTCCGTGAACGACGTGACGCCCTGGGAGGCGGCCTCGGCGGCGATGCCGATGGTGAGGAGCCGGGCGGCCAGCCTGCTGTACGCGGGGTCCTCGGAGATGAGGCCGGCGGCCGCTTCCGTGGCCAGTTCGCGCAACTCCGCCTCGTCCGCGCGTGCGGACCGACCGCGCAGTGCGGCCGCGGCGACCCGGCCGGGGTCGGCGTCGGGGAGGTCGGCGGTCAGCTCGGTCAGGGTCCGCAACAGGGCGGTTCCTGGACCGTCTTCGGCCACAGGGGCGGTCGTGGTCGCTGAAGCCGGTTCGGCTGGCGCGATGGTCACGTGGGGCTCTCCCTCGCTCGGCAGTGGGCCTGAGGGAGGGCAGGGGGCAGCACACGAGCGCGCACGGCGTCGCGTCCACCGGCCCACTCCACGAGGCCCGGACGTCGGAGCACCCGGGCCACGGTGGCCGGGCGCACTGTCGGCAGGTCCTCGGACTGACGCTCGTACGTGTGCGAACACGCATGAGTACACCGTTGCGGGACAGTTCCGGATTCGCACCGGATTCCCCTGCGGCGACAGCGAGCATGAGCATACATCTTGTGCCGGGTGGGGGGAGCACCCCCATATGTTGTGTCGCGGCTGACTTCGGAGCGTGTCAGAGCGTCAACTCATAGGTGATCAGCGTGAAGTCGACGCCCGCGATCGGCTTCCAGTCGCGCCCGGGGGCGCGGACGAAACCGGCGCGTTCGTAGATGCGGTGGGCGGTGTGCATGATCGGCTGGGTGGACAGCACGATTCCGGTGCAGCCCTCGGTGGCCCTGGCCCGGTCGACGCAGGCGCGGACGAGGGCCTCTCCGGCGCCCCTGCCCCGGGCTGCCCGGTCGACGGCGAGCATTCGTATCTCGGCCTCTCCGGGGCGCGCGAGGTCCGCCATGGGGCCGCCGGACGGGACGTAGGTGACGCCGCCGAGGAGTTGGCCGCCCTGTGTGGCCACCAGTACGTCGGCTTCGGCCGCCCGCTCGGCGACGTCCTTCAGCTTGTCGAGGTACCAGTCGCTCTCGCCGAAGGTGAGGAGGCCGTCCTGGAGGTAGGCCTGGGCGGTGATCTCGCCGAGGGCCTCGTACTCGCCGGGTGCCACCGGCCGGATCACGATGTCCATGGGCTCGAGTGTGCCGGACGGGTACGACGGCGGGCTCGGGGTTTTCCGCCGAGGGCCGCCGGGTTGCAGGCCGTCCGGGGAGTGCTTCCATGGAGGTAGGCGTCGGCGCCCGCGGATCCCTCCGTTTCGAGAGCCCTTCTCGGAAGGAGACGCACGATGACGAGGGTCGTCCGTCACCCGCCCGGCAGGGAGCGGCCGCGGAACGCGCCGATGGCGACACTGGCTCCGAGGCGAGCGGGCAGCTGGGCCGGACGCGGTTTCGCGGGCCACTGGCACACCCTGACGATCCGTCTGGAGGCCCGCCGCGGCACCGCCCGCCCCAAGAAGTGGCGCCGAGGGATCTCCTACACCAACGTCACCCGGGCCATCTGGCTGGTGGCCCTGCTCGCGGTGCTCGCCTGGTGCGCGGAGGGCCTGTACATCCTGATCACGAGCGATACGACCAGCTTCGAGAAGTGGCGGAAGGACAATCAGGGCTTCGAGACCGCCATGCGCTTCGTCGGCCCGGTGCTCACCGCCTCGATCGCCGCAGCGCTCTTCCTGTTCTGGTGGTACCGCTGGACCAAGCGGCGCTATCTCACCAAGGCACAGGTCGACCCCAGCCGGCTGGTGCCCACCGCCGGACCGGACACCGCCGAGATCGTGGGCCGGGAGGAGATCGCCCAGGTTCTCGCCGAGCGGCTGCGGGAGCGCGACACCCGGCGGCCCTATCTGCTGGTCGGCGGTGTCGGCGTGGGCAAGACCGCCGTCCTGGTGCGGCTCACCGAACTGCTCGCCCGGCAGAACGCCGTGCCCGTGCCGATCCGGCTGCGGGACGCGACCGACGGGACCGACCTGAACTTCGAACGCATGGCCAGGAAGCGTTTCGCCGACGAGGCCCCCCGCGGCATCCTCGCCCGCACCAAGACCGAGCGGGTCTGGCAGCAGCTGCTCGCCGACGACAAGCCGGTCGTCATCGCCGACGGACTGGAAGAGGCTCTCCTCGGCGACGGCCACCAGCAGAACCGGGACAACATCATCCGGCGGGCCATCGAGCGCGCCCACCAGGAGAAACTGCCCCTCGTCATCGCCTCCCGGCCGCACAGCCCGCTGGAGAGCACCTCCGCCGCGATCGTGGAGCTGGAACCGCTCAGCGAGGAGGAGGCCCTGCGCTTCGTCGGGGCGGACGTCCCCGAGACGGACGAGCGGCGCGTGGACTGGATCGTGGAGACGGCGGAGGTGACCGAGTCGCCCGTCTATCTGCAGATCGCCCGCGAACTGCACCGCCACGGCGCCCTGGAGCACGACCGGCCCGACAACGATCCGCAGCACATGAACACCCGCAGCAGGGACCGCGGCACGCTGCGGCTCTGGCTGCTTCAGACGTGGGACGAGGCGCTGTGCGAGGGTCGGCTGCGCGAGGAGGTGGCGCTGGCCCCGCAGGAGCGCCGCGACACCCTCGAGGTAGTCTCCGCCCTGGCGTGCGTCGGACTGCTCCAGGACAAGCTGGAGGTCGGCTTCGGGGAACTGCTCGACTCGGACGTCCATCCCGGTCCGGCGCGGCGCGCACAGGTCCGGGCAGAGCATCTGTGGGCCGGCCGGCGCGGCTTCGACCGGTACGGCAGGCGCGGGAACGTCTTCTCCGAGTGGCACCGACAACAGATCTGGGACGTGCTCTGCGAGCGGCTCGGCGAGGAGGAGAGGCGGCGGCTGCTCGGCGGGAACATGGACCAGTGCCGCGCCGCCCTCGCCCGCTTCGCGAGCAACGCGGACAAACTCGGCCTGGTGGAGGGCTTCGAGCGGAGGGTCCGTTTCCCGCACAGCATCATCCAGGCCTACTTCGGCTACCGCGTCCTGAGCCACCTGGGCGAGCGGGGCGCCGGAGAGCTCGTCGAGCACGCTCTGCAACCGCCCGGCCCCAGCCGCGAACTCCTCATCGCCCTGGTGCTGTTGTCCCGTCGGCGGGCGGCGAGGCTCAGAGCCAGGGCGGGCGGTGTCCGGGCCGAGGCGAAAAGGGAGCTGCAGGAGCTGGTCCGCCGCTCTCCCGTGCGGGGGCACACCCTGGCCCACCGGCTCTGTACGGCCGCGCACCGCCGTACGGACGACCCCAAGGCCCTCGACCTGTACGCGGCCGCCGTGGAGATCGAGAGTGTGGAGGACGATCCCGGTCTGCTCGGCGGCATCCTCGAGAAGGCACGGAGGACCTGGGCCTGTTGCAAAGGGGACCAACGCACCGTCGACGATGCGAAGCTGCGGCTGCTCAAGCAACTCGGAGCCGCGCTGCGGAGCGTCTCCGGCAGGATCGACACCACTCCGCTCTACGAGCGCCTCTTCGAGCTGGGCATCCAGGAACCCTCGTACTCCATCCGCCTGGCCGCCGCCCAGGAGTTCGGCACCGGCGGCAACCCGGCGTTCGCCGTGATCCGCGCGCGGGCCGGGCTGAACACCGACCCTGTGAAGGAGTACAACGACCGGCTCGGCGAGCTGAAGGCTTGGAAGCGTCAGGAGTACGAGAAATGGGCCGTGCGCATGGCCCGGGCGCGGGCCGCGGGCACGCCGTCACGGGCCGCGGCGTCCGCCCGCATCGGCCGGCTGCAGGACGACCGACGGAACCTCAACCAGGAGTACCGGAAGAAACGGGTCGATCTGTTCCGGGAGTTCGTGATGCGGGCCTGGATGATCCCCATGCTGCTGGGCTCGGTCGACGAGGCCCACCGTGACGAGGCCCGGGAACGCCTCACCAAGTGGCTGCGCCACCTCGACCCGAATTTCACCGGTGGCGTCCCCGACCTGCCGCTCGCCTTGGAGGCCGCGCTGGCCCAGGGCTTCAAGTACGCCGCCAACCGGCGCAAACGGCACCCGCAGGCCTACCCGGGCGGGCGCGCCGACCTGATCCGGCAGGCCGAGACCGTGCTGCAGCAGTCCCGGTGCTGGTACGCCCAGCTCGTCCTGCTCCAGGCGCTGTGCCTGTGGGAGCTCCCGGACAGCGTGGGCGCCCATGAGCCGTTCGCGAACGGGGCGGCGGGCGGGAACGGTCACCGCGACCGCGGGCGCGAGCTCACCCGGGCGACGGACGGGCCCTCCCGGGCGATGGGCGGGGCGACCGCGGTACAGACCGTGGAGCGCTGGCTGTCCATGGCCGGCACGGTGAACAGGGCGCCCGGCCACCTCGGTGCGAACGGCGACTCGTCCCGGCGGTCCCTGCATCCGTTCGTCGCCGAGGCGGGCGACCTGGTGGCCCTCGCGCTGGAGACCGGGCAGCCCGAGCGGTTCCTCTGGATCGACGAGAAGGGCGTCGCCGACAACATCGGCGCCCGCACCGGCAACCCCGAGGGATACCGCAAGCACAGCCTGTGGATCCCGCCCTCGGTCGGATGGAGCACCCTCGACGCACGAGCCGAGCGTCTTGTCGCCGACGTGTTGGTGATGCTGAACCTCATCGAACGGGACGGGCACCCGGACGAGGTCGAGGAGCGGATGGCCCGCGCAGAGCAGCACGGGATGCCGCTTCCGCCGTGCATCTGTACGGATCGCTCGCCGCTGCGGCCCGATCTGCGGGCCGGTGTCTCGGACCCGCCCGCGCCGGGGACGACGTGTCTGCCGGACTGCAAGTTCCAGTTGTGTCCGTATCCGCCGCGGGGTTGTGTGCCTCGGGGTGAGATCCGTGAGCCGTTCTGCCGGCAGCAACAGGCGCTGCTGCCGGGGCGGTTGCGGCGGTGGCTTCCTCGCGGGGTGCGGAGGAAGACGCCGCAGTGGGTGGGGATGCGGGTGGGGGAGTTGGACCGGTTCTGGGGTGCGATGGCCGGACGTACGAGGGATTAGGAAAACAGCGGGCCGCCGGATTTCTCCGACGGCCCGCTGATCGACGCAACTACTAGTGGGAGGCACCGGCCGTCGCCGGCGGCAGCTCCACCTCGACGCCCGGATCCCCCGCGTCCGCCGTGTAGTCCTCCGGCTTCGTCTCGTCCACGCCCTCCGGGGCCTTCAGTGCCTTCAGTACGAAGGTCAGGACCACCGTCACGACCACGTTCAGGACGAACGCCGTCAGGCCGATGTAGCCCATCTCGCCGAGGCCCGGGATGTCGGCGTTGGAGCCGCCGAAGTGCTTCTGGCTCGGATTGGTCGGGGAGGCGACGCCGTACGCGGCGAGGGTGCCGTAGACCATGCCGACCGCCCAGCCCGCGAGCAGGGCCCAGCGGTGGAACCAGCGGGTGAACAGGCCGCCGACCAGGGCCGGGAAGGTCTGCAGGATCCAGATGCCGCCCAGCAGCTGGAAGTTGATCGCGACCGTCTTGTCCATGGTGAGGACGAAGACCAGCGCGCCCACCTTCACCAGCAGCGAGACCAGCTTGGAGACCTTGGTCTCCTGCTCGGGTGTCGCGTCCGGCTTGATGAAGTCCTTGTAGATGTTGCGGGTGAAGAGGTTCGCGGCCGCGATGGACATGATCGCCGCCGGGACGAGCGCGCCGATGCCGATCGCCGCGAAGGCCACGCCCGCGAACCAGCTCGGGAACATGTCCTCGAACAGCTGCGGGATCGCCAACTGCCCGTTGGTGACCTTGACCCCGGCCGCGATCGCCATGAAGCCCAGTAGGGCGAGCAGGCCCAGCATCAGCGAGTACAGCGGCAGGATCGTGGTGTTGCGGCGGATCACGTCACGGCTCTTCGAGGACAGCGTCGCGGTGATCGAGTGCGGGTACATGAAGAGCGCGAGCGCGGAGCCCAACGCCAGCGTGGCGTACGTCCATTGGGTCGCCTCGGCCGGGGCCAGCGCGCCGCGCGGCTTGCCGGTCACCGGGTTGGTCGCGCTGAACGCCTCGCCCGCCTTGGCGAAGATGTCGTCGAAGCCGCCGAGCTTGATCGGGATGTAGATGATCGCCACCGCGATGACGATGTAGATCAGCGTGTCCTTCACGAACGCGATCAGGGCGGGGGCGCGCAGACCCGACGAGTACGTGTACGCCGCCAGCACACCGAACGCGATCAGCAGCGGCAGGTCCTTCACGAACCAGTTGGAGTTCGCACTGCCGCCGACGCCCATCACGTCCAGCACGGCCTGGATGCCGACGAGTTGGAGCGCGATGTACGGCATCGTCGCCAGGATGCCGGTCAGCGCGACCGCGAGCGACAGCCCCTTCGAGCCGAAGCGTCCGCGCACGAAGTCGGACGTCGTCACATATCCGTGGCGGTGCGAGACCGACCACAGCCGCGGCAGGAACGTGAAGATCAGCGGGTACACCAGGATGGTGTACGGCACCGCGAAGAAGCCGGCCGCGCCCGCCGCGTAGATCGCCGCCGGCACGGCGACGAAGGTGTACGCCGTGTAGAGGTCGCCGCCGAGCAGGAACCAGGTGATCCAGGTGCCGAACGACCGTCCGCCCAGGCCCCATTCGTCGAGGCTCTGCTCGTTCTCGGCCCGGCGCCAGCGCGCGGCCAGGAAGCCCATGGCCGTGACGGCCACGAAGAAGAAGATGAAGACGCCGAGCGCGACGCCGTTCACGCCGTCCTTCACTGCGACGCACCGCCCTTCAGCGCGGCGCGGGCGCGCTGGTCGCGCTGCCACAGCTTGTACGCCGTCATCGTCAGCGCCGTGGAGATCAGCACCCACAGCATCTGGTACCAGTAGAAGAACGGGATGCCGATGAACGCCGGGTCCGTCTTGGCGTAGGAGCCGACCCACAGCATCGCCACGAACGGCGCCACCAGGCAGACGGCAATGACCACGCGGACCGGTGTCACCACCGGAGGTCTCACTTCAGGCGCATCCGACATACGGCGGCTCCGTCCCCTCACGATCACCTTTGATCACCTGTGTAATGCGCAGGCAATCTAGGTCACCGTGTCACGGAAGCGGAAGAGCTCGTCCGCATATCGGTATGTCGATTCCGTGAAGGCCCGACATCGGTGTCAAAGGCACGCGCCAACAGCCCGACGGCAGCGGGTCGACGATCCGATGACAGCGCGTCAGCAGCAGCGGAAGCCCTGCCGCGGATCCTGCTCCTGACGGTCCGTCCTCATCCGCTCGAAATCACGCCGGGACGGCACCTCCGCCTGTGGGTGGTCCTTCCGTACGTGCGCCACGTACCGGTCGTACGCCGACTCGTCGGTCAGCTCCCGCACATACCAGCGCACACTCCTAGCCGCCCGTACCAGCGCCGACCGCATCGCGCGCCTCCTCCTTCTCCTCGTGGGTCGGAATCAGCCCGGCCGGAGCGGTGATCTTCGACTCGACGTACGGCGACTCGCTGAGCGTGGACAGGGCGGGCCGGCGTATGTGCCGGACGCAGACGCGCAACGCGTCCGCGATGACCACGACGACCAGAAGGGCCAGCACCGCCGTAAGGACGCCGTCCACCGTGGAGTTGGTGACCACGGTGTGCATGTCGTCCATGTTCTTTGCCGGTGGCAGCACCTTCCCGGCGTCGATGGCGTCCTGGAAGACCGACCGCTGCTTGAAGAAGCCGAGCTTCGGGTCGCTGGAGAACACCTTCTGCCAGCTCGCCGTGAGCGTGACGGTCGCGTCCCAGGCGAGCGGAATCCCGGTGATCCAGGCCCACTTGAGGCGCCCGGACTTCACCAGCAGCGTGGTGCAGACGGCCAGGGCGACCGCGGCAAGGAGCTGGTTGGAGATGCCGAAGATCGGGAACAGCTGGTTGATGCCGCCGAGGGGCTCGTGCACGCCCACCCAGAGGAAGTACCCCCACAGCGCGCACACGATCCCGCTGGTGATGACCAGGCCCGGCTTCCAACTCACGTTCTTGAACGGCCTGATGACATTGCCCAGCATGTCCTGGAGCATGAACCGGCCCACCCGCGTACCGGCGTCCAGCGCGGTCAGGATGAACAGCGCCTCGAACATGATCGCGAAGTGGTACCAGAAGGCCCTGAGGCCTCCGCCGGTGACCTTGGAGAAGATCTCCGAGACACCGATGGCGAGCGTGGGCGCACCGCCGGTGCGGGAGAGCAGGGTCGCCTCCTCGACGCTCTTCGCCGCCTGGGCGAGGTCGGCCGGGGAGATCTGGTAGCCCCAACCGGTCACCACCTGCGAGGCGTTCTGGACGGTGGTGCCGATGACGCCCGCCGGCGCGTTCATCGCGAAGTACAGCCCCGGGTCGATGATGCTCGCCGCGACCAACGCCATGATCGCGACCGACGACTCCATCAGCATGGAGCCGTAGCCGATCATCCGGACCTGCGTCTCCTTCTGGATCATCTTCGGCGTCGTACCGCTCGATATGAGCGAGTGGAAACCGGACAACGCCCCGCAGGCGATGGTGATGAAGACGAAGGGGAAGAGCGAGCCCGCGAAGACCGGGCCGTCGCCGCGCGAGGCGAAGTCGGTCACCGCGTCCATCTTCAGGGTCGGCAGGGTGATGACCACGCCGAGCGCGAGCAGCACGATCGTGCCGATCTTCATGAAGGTGGAGAGGTAGTCGCGGGGTGCCAGGAGCATCCAGACCGGCAGGATCGAGGCGATGAAGCCGTACGCCACCAGCCAGACGACCAGCGTCGAGGGCGCGAGCGTGAACGTGTCGGCCCACGACGACTCGGCGACCCAGCGCCCCGCGACGAGCGCGAGCAGCAGCAGCGCCACGCCGATCAGCGAGACCTCGGCGACCCGGCCGGGGCGAAGTACCCGCAGATAGAAGCCCATCAGCAGGGCGATCGGGATCGTCATCGCGATGGAGAAGGTGCCCCAGGGCGAGGCGGCCAGGGCGTTGACGATGACCAGGGCCAGCACACCGAGCAGGATGATCATGATGGCGAAGGCGGCGATCAGCGCGGCCGCGCCGCCGAAGGGGCCGATCTCCTCGCGCGCCATCTGGCCGAGCGAACGCCCGTCCCTGCGCGTGGAGAAGAACAGCACCACCATGTCCTGGACCGCGCCCGCGAACACCACGCCGGCGATGATCCAGACCGTGCCGGGCAGATAGCCCATCTGCGCGGCCAGCACCGGCCCGACCAGGGGCCCGGCGCCGGCGATCGCCGCGAAGTGGTGGCCGAGCAGCACGCGGCGGTCGGTGGGGTGGAAGTCGATGCCGTTGTTGAGGCGTTCGGCCGGAGTGGCCCGGGTCTTGTCGACCTTGAGCACCTTGTACGCGATGAACTTCGCGTAGAAGCGATAGGCGATCGCGTACGAGCCGAGGGCGGCGGCGACCATCCAGGCGGCCGACACGTCCTCGCCCCGGGAGAGCGCGAGCACGGACCAGCCCGCCGCACCGACCAGTGCGACGAGGGTCCAGATGACGATGGAGCGGACGTTCGCGGTACGCACTGGGATGTCCTCCCGTCCATGCGGCGACGGGAGGACCGTAGAACAGGAGCGGCAGTTGCGCTACACCGCGTGCAGTACTGGGGGGAGGTCCTTGTGGTGCCCTACTCCTGAGGACGCTTCAGACGCGCGACGAACTTGTATCGGTCGCCCCGGTACACGGACCGCACCCACTCCACCGGCTGCGCCTCCCGGTCCAGTGAGTGGCGGGAGAGCATCAGCATCGGCAGGCCCACGTCGGTGCCGAGCAGGCCCGCCTCGCGCGGGGTGGCCAGCGAGGTCTCGATGGTCTCCTCGGCCTCGGCGAGATGGACGTCGTAGACCTCGGCGAGGGCGGTGTAGAGCGACGTGTACTTCACGAGGCTGCGCCTGAGCGCCGGGAAGCGCTTCGCGCTCAGGTGCGTCGTCTCGATGGCCATCGGCTCGGCGTTGGCCATGCGCAGGCGCTCGATGCGCAGCACCCGGCCGCCGGCCGTGATGTCGAGGAGCTCGGCGAGGCGGTCGTCGGCGGTGATGTAGCCGATGTCCAGCAACTGCGAGGTGGGCTCCAGGCCCTGGGCGCGCATGTCCTCGGTGTACGAGGTGAGTTGGAGCGCCTGCGAGACCTTCGGCTTGGCGACGAAGGTGCCCTTGCCCTGGATGCGTTCGAGGCGGCCCTCGACGACCAGCTCCTGAAGGGCCTGCCGCACCGTCGTGCGCGAGGTGTCGAACTCGGCGGCCAGCGTGCGCTCGGGCGGTACCGGCGTGCCGGGCGACTGTGTCTCCGTCATGTCGAGCAGGTGCTTCTTCAGGCGGTAGTACTTGGGCACGCGCGCGGTACGGACACTCGCTCCACCCTCGTTCTCCGCACTGCTGACGTCGGTGCTCATGCTCTGCCTTCCCGGCTCCGGATGCGGGTCACTTCGTGATCCCTTCTGTATACCGTCGCCAGCTGTTTTGGTCTAGTCCACGGAGGGCTAAGTGGTCTAGCGGACGAGACTACTCCGGCGTCGCTGTTTTCGCTGGCTTCTTACTTAAAGGTTCCTGCATATGTAGGTCGCATAACGGCTGGTCAGGGCCGTTTCGAGGGCCCTTGACAGCTCCTCTGGTCTGGTCCAAGCTCCCGGTACTGGTCTACACCATTGGTTCAGGTCCCGGCGCATGAGCGGGGAGGTGTGGGCATCCCTGAGGAGGGTGGCGTGAAGCGCAAGCTCATAGCCGCGATCGGTATCGCGGGCATGATGGTCTCCATCGCGGCGTGTGGGGGCAATGACGACAACGGCTCTTCCAACAGCGGCGCGGACGCCAAGGAACTGACCGTCTGGCTCACCGTCGACGCCCAGAACAACTGGCCGAACCTGGTGAAGGCGGCCGACGCGGCGGTTCAGAAGAAGCATCCCGGCATCAAGATCAACCACGAGTACTACGGCTGGCCGGACAAGAACACCAAGCTCGACGCGGTGCTCGCCACGGACAAGGCCCCCGACGTGGTCGAGATGGGCAACACCGAGATGCTGAGCTACATGGTCAAGGGCGCCTTCGCACCCGTCGACGCCTCGAAGTTCACCAACTCCTCCGCCTGGCTCGACGGCCTCAAGGCCTCGGTGACGTACAGCGGCAAGACCTACGGCGTCCCGTACTACGCGGGCGGCCGCGTAGCCAACTGGCGCAAGGACCTCTTTGCCTCGGTCGGCGTCAAGACCCCGCCGAAGACCTACGCCGAGCTCACCGCCGCCCTCGACAAGGTGCAGAAGAAGGAGGGCGACAAGTTCTCCGCCTGCTACCAGCCCACCCGCGACTGGTACGCGGCCATGTCCTTCGTCTACGACGCCGGCGGCTCCATCGCCAAGGAGTCGGGCGGCCAGTGGAAGGCCAACCTCTCCTCGCCGGAGTCCATCAAGGGCCTGACCGAGTTCAAGAACGTCATCGACAAGTACATGCACGGCGACAAGACCAAGGACGAGTCGGACCGTTACATCGTCTACGGCCAGGGCAAGTCCGGCATGATCTTCGGTGCCGCCTGGGAGGGCGCGACCTCCGCCGACCCGAAGAACGACAAGACCGGCAAGCTCAAGAACAACCTCGAGAACTTCGTGATGCCGGGTCCGTCCGGCCAGAACATGCCCGTCTTCCTGGGCGGTTCGGACCTCGCCATCCCGGTGAAGTCCAAGGCGCAGGCCGTCGCCGCCGAGTGGATCAACGCGTTCACCGGTCCCTCCGGTCAGAAGGGCCTGATGGCCAAGGGCAACCTGCCCAACAACAAGACCGACCTCGCGACCCTGAAGAACGACCCCGCGACGGCGGTCCCGGCCACCGCGGCCGAGTCCAACTGGTTCGTCCCGATGGCGCCCGGCTGGGGCCAGGTCGAGAAGGCCCAGGTCCTGCAGACCATGCTGCAGAACATCGGCACCGGCAAGGAGTCGGTGGCGGCCGCCGCGAAGGAAGCGGACGCCGCGATCGACAAGGTCATCAACACCAAGTGACCTTCGGGCAGGGCTCTGTTGCACCGACAGAGCCCTGCTTCTCGTACGGCTGCGCGGGGTTCGGCCCCGTGCGGACGTGCGGGCTCCGCTTTCGTACGACCTGAGGGACCGCTGAGGAGCGCGCCATGAGTGCCGCAGACACCACCACCCCTGCCAAGGTGCCGCCGCCGCGGCAGGCGCCGCCACCACCGCCGGTCGCGAAGCACCCACGCAGAGCCCGGACTTCGGGCGGCGCGGCCACACCGTGGCTGCTGCTCGCGCCCTGTCTGCTGATCCTCGCCCTGGTGATGGGCTACCCGCTGGTCCGCCTGGTCACCCTGTCCTTCCAGAAGTTCGGGCAGTCCCAGCTGTGGGGCTTCCAGCCGGCCGAGTGGGTCGGCCTGGACAACTTCACCGGAGTGCTGGGCGACGGCGAGTTCTGGCAGGTCGTGGTCCGGACGATCCTCTTCGCGGCCGGTGCCGTCATCTTCACGATGGTCCTCGGCATGCTGATCGCGCTGCTGCTCCAGCGGGTCTCCGGCTGGGTGAAGACGCTGGTCAACATCGTGCTGGTGGCCAGCTGGGGCATGCCCATCATCGTTGCCACCACGGTCTTCAAGTGGCTGTTCGACGCCGACTACGGCATCCTCAACGCGCTGCTCAGCAAGCTGCCGGGCGTGGAGATGATCGGCCACAACTGGTTCGCCAGCGGCCCGCAGGGCCTCGCCGTGATCATGCTGCTGGTGGTCTGGGGAGCCGTCCCCTTCGTGGTCATCACGCTCAGCGCCGGACTCACCCAGGTCCCGGCCGAACTCGAGGAAGCCGCCCGGCTGGACGGCGCGGGCTCCTGGGGCGTCTTCCGTTACGTCACCCTGCCCATCCTCAAGCCGATCATCGTGATGCTCACGACCCTGTCGGTCATCTGGGACATGGGCGTCTTCCCCCAGGTCTTCGTGATGCGAAACGGCCACCCGGAAGCGGAGTTCCAGCTCCTGACCACCTACTCCTACGACCGTGCCTTCGTGGTCAACGACTATGCGCAGGGCTCGGCGATCGCCCTGATCACCGTGGTGCTGCTGCTCGGCGTGGTCGCCGTGTACATGCGCCAGATGCTGAAGATCGGAGAGGTCGAATGAGCGCGATCACCACCGGGCGGCCCGCGACCCCCACCGGCCGGCCCCGCAAGTCCAAGCTCGGCTGGAACCTTCTCGGCCTCCTGGTCTTCCTGACCGCCGGCTTCCCCGTCTACTGGATGCTCAACACGGCCATCAAGCCGGCCAAGGACACCATCGACCCCGACCCGAGCCTGTTCCCGACCGGCTTCACGCTCGACAACTTCCGCCGGGCGCTGGCGATCGCGGACTTTTGGGGCCCGGTCGGTCGCAGCCTGATCGTCTCCCTGTCGGTCGTGGCGATCGGCATCGTCGTCGGCATGCTGGCGGCGCTCGCCATCTCCCGGTTCGCGTTCCGCGGCCGCAAGATCGTGATCGTCGGCATCCTGGCCGTCCAGATGGTCCCGCTGGTCGCCATGATCATCCCGGTCTTCCTGCTCCTCAACGACCTGGAGCAGTACGACAAACTCTCGGGCCTGATCATCACCTACCTGACCTTCATCCTCCCCTTCACGGTGTGGACGCTGCGCGGCTTCATCGTCAACATCCCGAGGGAACTGGAGGAGGCAGCCATGGTCGACGGCTGCTCCCGTACGGGCGCCTTCATCCGCGTGGTCTTCCCCCTCCTCGCCCCCGGCATGGTCGCGACCTCGGTCTACGGCTTCATCCAGGCGTGGAACGAGTACCTCTACGCCCTGATGCTGCTCAGCCAGAAGAACCAGACCGCGACGGTCTGGCTCGGCAACTTCACCACCAAGCACGGCACCGAATACGCCCCGATGATGGCCGGAGCCACGATGATGGCCGTGCCGATCGTCGTCCTGTTCCTCCTCGTCCAGCGCAAGATGGCCGCGGGCCTGACCGCCGGCGCAGTGAAGGGATAACGCCACCCGATGACGACATTCGCCAGCGGTACAGACACCCTGACCCGCGACGCCCTGACGGTCCTTCAGCCGGGCTTCACCGGTACGACGGCTCCGGAATGGCTGCTGCGCCGGCTCGGTGAAGGCCTCGCCTCCGTAGGCCTCTTCGGCCGCAACATCGCCTCCCCCGAACAACTGGCGGCCCTGACCGCCCAGTTGCGGGCCGAGCGGGACGACGTCCTGGTCGCGATCGACGAGGAGGGCGGCGACGTCACCCGCCTCGAGGTCCGCACCGGCTCCTCCTTCCCCGGCAACAACGCGCTGGGCGCGGTCGACGACGTGGACCTGACGAGGGAGGTGGCCGCGGAACTCGGCCGTCGCCTCGCCGCCTGCGGGGTCAACCTCAACTGGGCCCCGTCGGCCGACGTGAACTCCAACCCCGAGAACCCCGTGATCGGTGTCCGCTCCTTCGGCGCCGACACCGACCTGGTCGCCCGGCACACGGCCGCCTATGTCACCGGCCTGCAGTCCGCCGGAGTCGCCGCCTGCACCAAGCACTTCCCGGGCCACGGCGACACGGCCGTCGACTCCCACCACGCGCTCCCGCGCATCGACGTGGACGCGTCGGTCCTGCAGTCCCGCGAACTGACCCCGTTCCGCGCCGCCGTCGCCGCCGGCACCCGGGCGATCATGAGCGCACACATCCTGGTCCCGCTCCTGGACCCGGACCACCCGGCGACCCTCTCCCGCCCGATCCTCACCGACCTCCTGCGCGGCGAACTCGGCTACGACGGCCTGATCGTCACCGACGGCATGGAGATGCAGGCCATCGCCGGAACATACGGCATCGAACGGGGCAGCGTCCTCGCGATCGCCGCCGGCGCCGACGCGATCTGCGTGGGCGGCGGCCTCGCAGACGACGAGACGGTACGCCGCCTGCGCGACGCCCTGGTCGAGGCGGTCCGCTCCGGCGAACTCCCCGAGGAACGCCTGGCCGACGCGGCGGAACGGGTGCGGTCACTGGCCCGCTGGACGGCAGCCGCAGGAGCGGCCGGCGCGGAGCTGACGGCCGATCCCGAGGTCGGCCTGCGTGCGGCCCGCCGCGCCCTGAGGGTGACCGCGGCGGAGCCCTTCACCCCGCTCACCGAACCGCCCTACGTCGCCGCCTTCACCCCGGTCGCCAACATCGCGGTCGGCGACGAGACCCCCTGGGGCGTCGCGGCGGAGCTCTTCCGCCGCCTCCCCGGCACCGAAACGGGCAGCTTCGCCGGCGACTCCGCAGGCCTCGCAGCCCTGGCCGCGGCGGGCCCGCGCCGCATCGTGGCCGTGGTCCGCGACGAACACCGCCACCCCTGGATGACAACGGCCCTGGACACGGTGCTCAAGACCCGCCCTGACACAGTCGTGGTCGAAATGGGCCTGCCCCAGGCGCCCCCTCGCGGCACCCTCCACATCGCGACGCACGGGGCGGCCCGAGTGTGCGGCCGAGCGGCGGCGGAGATCATCACGGGGGAGTAGCCCCTACGACGCGACGGGCGCCGGCCCCTTTCAAGGGGCCGGCGCCCGTCGCGTCGTCAAGGGGCGCGGGGAGCTGCGCGAGCAACCCACCACCACCCGCGGTCCGAAGCCCACCGAACCCGGCGGACGAAACCGCTAAATCCCCTGCCAGTCCGGCTTGTTGGCAAACGTGTGCCGGAAGTAGTCCGCCAGCTTCAACTTGGACGCAGCCCCCTCGTCGACAACAACCGTCGCATGCGGATGCAACTGCAAGGCCGAGGCCGGACACACCGCGGCCACCGGCCCCTCCACAGTCGCCGCAACCGCATCCGCCTTGCCCTCGCCCGTCGCGAGAAGCACCAGATGCCGAGCCTCGAGAATCGTCCCGATCCCCTGAGTGATCACATGATGCGGCACCTGCGAAATGTCCCCGTCGAAGAACCGCGCGTTGTCCACCCGGGTCTGCTCGGTCAACGTCTTGATCCGAGTCCGCGAGGCCAACGAGGAACAGGGCTCGTTGAACCCGATGTGCCCATCCGTCCCGATCCCGAGCAACTGCAGATCCACCCGCCCGGCCTCCGCCAGCGCAGCGTCATACGCGGCGCACGCCGACTGCACGTCCTCAGCCGTCCCGTCGGGCCCCATGAACGCGTCCATCCCGATCCCGAGCGGCTCCAGCACCTCACGGCGCAGCACCGAACGGTACGACTCCGGATGCTCGGCCGGCAGCCCCACATACTCGTCGAGCTGCGCGATCCGCGCCCGCGAGGCGTCCACGGCACCGGAGCGCACCTTCGCCGCCAGCGCCTCGTAGATCGGCAGCGGGGTGGAACCGGTGGCCACGCCGAGCAGCGCCTCGGGCTTGCGCCGCAGGAGCTGCGCCATGGCCTCGGCGATGAGCTCGCCGCCCGACTTGGCGTCCGGAACGATGACAACTTCCACGCTGGCCTGCCGATCTGAAGAAACGGTCTGAAGAGGGGACTCAACCGGCACCCGGAACGGGCTATGTGGTTTAGACCAATCTAACAGAGTCGCCCCTTGTGGCCCAGGTGAAGTGGGGTCATCGTCTTTCCATGCGCAGGACAGGCGCCATTCGCCATGGGGGAGTGGAATTGGTGCGATGCCGCCGTGCGCAGCACCCCTCAGCTGAACCGGGAAGGACCCCACCATGACCGCCGCGACACCGGACCCCCGCACCGACGTCCCGGGCCGGATCATGGCCCGCGAGATGGCCGAGCAGCCCGCCGTGCTGCGCCGCATCCTGGAGGAGGGCGCCCCCGGCATCCGGCAGGTTGCCCAGGAGATCGCCGCCCGCAGGCCCCGCTTCGTCCTCCTGACCGCCCGCGGCACCTCCGACAACGCCGCCCTCTACGCCAAGTACCTCCTGGAGATCCGCCTCGGCCTGCCCTGCGGCCTGACCTCGATGTCCACGACCACGGCGTACGGGGCCCGCCCCGACCTCACCGACGTCCTCGTCGTCACCGTCAGCCAGTCCGGCGGCTCCCCGGACCTGGTGGCCTCGACCCGGGCCGCCCGCGAGGCGGGCGCGATCACCCTCGCCGTCACGAACAACCCCGGCTCACCACTGGCCGGCGTCTCCGAGTATCACGTCGACATCATGGCCGGACCCGAGAAGGCCCTCCCCGCGACCAAGACCTACACGGCCTCCCTCCTCGCGCTGTACCTCTTCGTAGAAGGTCTGCACGGCGGCGACGGCACCCCCGCGAAGGTGCTCCCCCACCTCGCCGAGCAACTCCTCGGCCGGCAGGACGAGATCCGCGCCCTCGCCGCCCGCTACCGCTTCGCCGAGCGCATGGTGATCACCTCCCGCGGCTACGGCTATCCCACGGCCAAGGAGGCCGCCCTCAAGCTGATGGAGACCAGCTACATCCCCGCCCTCTCCTACTCCGGCGCCGACCTCCTGCACGGCCCGCTCGCCATGGTCGACAACGTCTCCCCGGTCATCGCGGTCGTCACGGACGGCAAGGGCGGCGAGGCCCTCCAGCCCGTCCTCGACCGGCTGCGCGGCCGCGGCGCCGACCTGTTCGTCGTCGGCCCGGCGCACCAGGTCGAGCAGGCATCGGCCGGCTTCGTCCTGCCCACCGAGGGAGTGGCCGAGGAGGTCCAACCCATCCTGGAGATCATCCCGCTGCAGCTCCTGGCCCACGAGATCACCATCGCCCGAGGCCAGGACCCGGACGCCCCGCGGGCGTTGGCGAAGGTGACGGAGACGCGCTGAGTGAAGCAGGGGCGGACGCGGCACCTGTTCTTTCGGCCCTTAGGTCAGCGAACCCCCCGTCACATCCACCCAACTCCCCGTGACCCACCGCCCCGCGTCGGAGGCCAGGAACGCCACCACGTCCGCGACATCGGCCGTCTCTCCCACCCTGCCCAGCGCCGATATCGCGGCTGCCTGCTCCCACCCGCCCGCAGTGCCGTGCAGCAGCTCGTACGTGTTGTCCGTGTCGATGATTCCCGGCGCGACCGAGTTCACCGTGATGCCCCGGGGGCCCAGCACCTTGGACAGGTCGCGGGAGAAGACGTCCAGCGCGCTCTTGGTCATCGCATACGCCACGTTGTCCGGCATCGCGGCCGTCCGGGCCAGGCCCGACGAGATGTTGATGACCCGGCCCCCGTCGCGCAGCCGCGCAATGCCCCGCCGGACGATGAAGAACGGTGCCTTCACATTCACGGCGAAGGCCCTGTCGTACTCCTGCTCCCCGATCTCGTCGATCGGCCGCGTCTTCCCGATCGCGGCGTTGTTCACCAGGATGTCCAGCCCGTCCGCGTGCCGGTCGAACTCCTCCCACAGCGCTTGCGCATCCCCCGGCCGCCCCAGCTCCACCCCGATCGCGAACGCCGAACCGCCCGCCGACTCGATCGCGGCAACCGTCTCCTTCGCCGCCGCCTCGTTGACGCCGTAGTGCACCGCGACCCGCGCCCCGTCACGCGCCAGCCGCTCGGCGACCCCGCGCCCGATGCCCCTGCTCGCCCCCGTGACGAGTGCCGTCCTGCCTGCAAGCACGCCCATGTCGGCGCCCCCTTCGCAATTCCCTAGCGGTCGCTACAAAAAGACCGTACAGCAGCCCGCCGACATTTCTCTAGCGCCCCCTATACAATTCACTCCATGGTGGGCAGCAAGGACACGAAGACCGAGGCCGCACCAGCCTCCAAGCCGCGCGGCCGCCCCCGTTCCTTCGACCGCGAGACCGCGCTCGAGAAGGCGGTCATGGCCTTCTGGGAGCACGGGTACGAGGCCACCTCCGTCTCCGACCTCACCCGGGTCATGGGCATCGGAGCGCCGAGTCTGTACGCGGCCTTCGGCGACAAGCGGGCGCTGTTCGAGGAGGTCGTGACCGTGTACGGCGCGCGCTACGGCTCCTTCGGCGACCGTGCCCTCGCCGAGGAGTCCACCGCCCGGGCGGCCGTGGAGCGGATGCTGCGGGAGGCCGCCGCCGAGTACACGGCCCCCGGCCGCCCGCACGGCTGCCTCGTCATCCACGCGGCCACGAACTGCACGAGCCCCGAGGTCGAGGAGTCCCTGCGCGAGCGGCGCAACGCCAACATCGCTGCCTTCGAGAACCGTATAAGGGCAGGCATCGCATCGGGGGAGCTGCCTGCCGGGACCGACGCCGCCGCGCTCGCCCGGCACACGGGAGCAATCATCCAGGGCATGTCCCAACAGGCGCGGGACGGGGCGAGTCGCGAGGAGTTGGAGGCGCTCGCGGAAATTGCCATGGCCATCTGGCCCCGCACATGAACCCACACGGGTTAGGCTGCGTGGTGGATGCTAGGGCGTCCGACCAGTTGGAGACCGTTCGAGAAATAACAACAACGAACAGGCTCCAACGCATGGACACGCATAGTGGTCTAGTCCACAATTGAACCAGAGACTTCCGTCTTCCCCGCACAGGAAGGCGGACCGAGGAACCGGAGCTCTCTGCCCTGACTGCCCCGGCTCCTCAACCTTCGGCCGACACCGGGACCGCACACCCCGCGGCCGATATTGCTCCGGGCTGCGGTGCCGAGAGGGTTGAGGGTCCCTCTCAGGCGCCGCGGCCCGCGGGTGTTTTCCGGGCCCGTACGGCCTCCCCTGCGCAGGACCGCTCATTTCGGAGCCGTACAAACCGCCAGGTACGCTCGCACACGTGCCCTCCATGAACGAACTGGTCCGCCAGCACACCGCCCTCGACGACTCCGACCTCGAGTGGCTCCATCTGCTGGTCTCGGAGTGGCAGCTGCTCTCCGACCTCTCCTTCGCCGACCTCGTCCTGTGGGTCCCCACCAGCGACGGCACCCGGTACGTCTCGGTGGCCCAGATGCGCCCCAACACCGGCCCGACCTCGTACCAGGACGACATGGTGGGCCACCTCGTCCCGCGCGGCCGCCGCCCCATGCTGGACGCGGCGCTCGACGAGGGCCGGATCGTGCGCGAGGGCGACCCCGAGTGGCGCGAGGAGGTCCCGGTCCGGGTCGAGTCGATTCCGGTACGGCGAGAGGGGCGTGTCCTCGGTGTCATTGCGCGCAACACCAACCTGCTGACCGTACGCACGCCCAGCCGCCTGGAGTTGACGTATCTCCAGAGCGCCTCGGACCTGGCGCAGATGATCGCGGCCGGCGCCTTCCCGTTCGCGAACCAGCAGATGGACATGGATGCCGCACCGCGCGTCGGCGACGGCCTGATCCGCCTCGACGCCGACGGCATCGTCCAGTACGCCTCTCCGAACGCGCTCTCCGCCTACCACCGCATGGGCCTCGCCTCCGACCTCGTCGGACAGCACCTCGGCAAGACCACCGCCGAACTCGCCCCGACCCGTGGGCCGGTGGACGAAGCCCTCTCCAAGGTCGCGAGTGGCTGGGCGCCGCGCGAGTTCGAGATCGAGGCCCACGACGGGGTCATCCAGTTCCGCGCGATCCCGCTCAAACCCAAGGGCACACGCATCGGTTCACTCGTCCTGCTCCGGGACGTCACCGAACTCCGCCGCCGCGAGCGCGAGTTGATCACCAAGGACGCGACCATCCGGGAGATCCACCACCGGGTGAAGAACAACCTCCAGACGGTCGCCGCCCTGCTCCGTCTGCAGGCCCGGCGCATCGATTCCGACAGCGGCCGCGAGGCCCTCGAAGAGGCGGTCCGCCGCGTCGGATCGATCGCGATCGTGCACGAGACGCTCTCCCAGAACCTGGACGAGCGCGTGGAGTTCGACGAGATCGCCGACCGGGTGCTGGCCATGGTGGCGGAAATCTCGCCGGGCAAGGTCACCGGCCGGCGCTCCGGCCGCTTCGGCATCCTGGACGCCGAGGTGGCCACCCCGCTGTCGATGGTCCTGACCGAGATCCTGCAGAACGCCCTCGAACACGGCTTCCGCGAGGGCGACACCGGCACGGTCGAGGTCTCCGCCGTCCGCGGCGGAACCACCAAGGAGGCCCGCCTCCTGGTCACCGTCCAGGACGACGGCGTCGGCCTACCCGAGGGCTTCGACCCGCACACCGGGGGCAACCTGGGTCTGCAGATCGTACGGACCCTGGTGGAAGGGGAGTTGGGCGGCACGTTCGACATGGTGCCGGCGCCGGAGCGCGGGACCCGGGTGATCCTCGACGTGCCGGTGCGGGCGAACAAGTAACGCCGCACGCCGGCGCTGCCGTACCCAACTGGGGCCGTACGCAAGGCCGGTGGACAGCAAGAAGCCCCGGACCGTTCCCAGGTCCGGGGCTCGAATGCTCGTTGCCAGCTTGTGCTGCGCATCGGGGGTACTGCGCGCTGCGGCTCGGGGGCGGGAGATGCGTACTCGCTGTACGCGCCGCCAAGCTCAGGCTTTGTGGGGCGGGTGTGTCAGGCGGAGGCCTGACGGGCCCGGTTGCGGGCGGCACGGCGCTTCATGGCGCGACGCTCGTCCTCGCTGAGACCACCCCAGACGCCGGAGTCCTGGCCGGACTCGAGCGCCCACTGCAGACACTGATCCATAACGGGGCAGCGACGGCAGACGGCCTTGGCTTCCTCGATCTGCAGCAGCGCAGGACCGGTGTTGCCGATGGGGAAGAAGAGCTCGGGGTCTTCCTCGCGGCAAACGGCGTTGTGACGCCAGTCCATGGCTGCTACCTCTCCTTGGTATTACATGCGGGTTGCTTGTGAATGTGAACGCTTTCACGAATCCCTCAACAAGTGAAGGGCCGCCCGACAGGTTTCCCTGTCGTGGTCCTGGGGTTTGAAGAGGGGTTCCGGTGATCTGTGGACGCCGGTGTTGCGGGCTGTCCCGACCGCCACGTAGAGACTCGCAAACCTCAGCGGCGGATACAACCCCTTCCGGAAAGTTTTTTTTGATTCCTCGGTGTCGACTAGGTCACAGCCGTACTTCCATGGGGTGGATCCTGGCCTAAACGTTCGAGTGAAAGGACTTCAGCCCTTTCTGCTCACACAATCACACGCAGTGCACGGCGTACGCCTGTGAACGTCACGCTCGTGCGCAGCCCCAGGTGGTCGCCGTCCATCTGAAGGGGCAGAGGTGCCTTCGAATGCAAGGTGAACTGGTCCAGGTCGTGCAGAGACAGGGCGTGCTTGCCGTGGGGTCCGCGCTCAGGGGACGAAGTGAGCAATTGTGTGGAATACCGGACGGCTGCGACCGTGGACATACGGCTGAGACCGAGTACGTCGAGCCCGGTATCGAACGAGGCCTTAGGTGTCGCGTACACCGGGCGATTGCCCAGATACGTCCATGGGGACGTGTTGCAGATTATGGACATCACCAGGTCGGTCACCGGCTCCTCGCCGGGCCGCTCCAGGGTGATCGTGCCGTGCCGCCGGTTGGGTTCCTGCAGGAACTGCCGTGCGACCTGGCGCAGGTAAAGGGCGTGTGTGGATTTCTTGCCCTGCTCCCGCTGCTGCTCGACCCGGCCGACCACGCCGGCATCGAAGCCGAGCCCGGCGCAGAAGGTGAACCAGCGGGTCGGCACCGCCTCGTCCTCCGTGCCCGGGGTGCCCGCGGCTATGCCCATGCCGACCGTGCGCTCGCTGCCCTCGCGCAGGGCGTCCAGCAGTGCGCCGGTCGCCTCCACGGCGTCGTTCGGCAGGCCCAGGGCGCGGGCGAAGACGTTGGTGGAGCCGCCGGGGACCACGGCGAGGCGGGGGAGACCCTCCGGGTTCGGACCTGCGTGCAGCAGGCCGTTGACCACCTCGTTGACCGTGCCGTCGCCGCCGAGGGCCACGACCAGGTCGATGTCCTCGCTCTCCGCAGCCTGCCGGCCCAGGTCGCGCGCGTGGCCGCGGTACTCGGTGGTGACCGCCTCGAGTTTCATCTCGCTCGCGAGGGCGTGGATCAGGACGTCGCGCGTACGTGCGCTTGTGGTGGTAGCTGCCGGGTTGGCTACGAGAAGTGCACGCATGGGTTGCAGCGTACCTACTGGGTGGTACCGGGCACAGGCCGAGGTAGGGATCAGGTAAGAGGCGGGGCGTGAGTCTCACCACGGGGACCGGGCTCAACCCTGCCGTGGGGGCCTGCGTCCCTGGGGCCGGCCGTCAGCTGCCCGGGGCTACCCTTCAGAGGTGACCAGTGAGCAGACCCACACCGAGGAAGACACCGCCGCCCGCCCGCGCCGTCTGACCTACGCCGCCGCGCTCGCCGCGCTGGAAGGGGTCGCGCTGGTCGCCGGCGGAGTCTGGATGCTCGTGGAGGGCCTCGGAGGCGACCCGGACGACCGCGGGTCCGCCGTCACCGGCGGCATCACGCTGATCGTCCTTGCCCTGCTCCCGCTGCTGGCCGCCCGCGGGCTGCTCAAGCAGAAGAGCTGGAGCCGCGGTCCGGCCGTCATCACGCAGATCATGGCGCTGCCGGTGGCCTACAACCTGCTGCAGGCCGACAGCGTGGCCATTCCGGCGGGGATCGTGCTCGCGGTCGTCGCCGTCGCGTCCCTGGTGCTGCTGGTCAATCCGGCGACGACCCAGGCCCTCGGGATCAAGGGACCGGGTCGTGCGCAGGACGGCAAGCAGTAGTTCGTACGGCGCCGCAGCGGCCGTGGAGCTGTGGTCTACTCCTCGACCAGGAGCTTCTCGCGCAGCTGGGCCAGGGTGCGGGCCAGCAGGCGGGAGACGTGCATCTGGGAGATGCCGACCTCCTGCGCGATCTGCGACTGGGTCATGTTGCCGAAGAAACGCAGCAGCAGGATCCGCTTCTCGCGCGGCGGGAGGTCCTCCAGGAGCGGCTTGAGGGACTCGCGGTACTCGACGCCCTCCAGAGCCTCGTCCTCGGCGCCCAGGGTGTCGGCGACGGCCGGGGACTCGTCGTCCGTGTCGGGGACGTCCAGGGACAGTGTGGAGTAGGCGTTGGCCGACTCCAGGCCCTCCAGGACCTCCTCCTCCGAGATCGCCAGCTTCTCGGCGAGCTCGTGGACCGTGGGGGAGCGGCCGTGCTGCTGCGAGAGCTCCGCGGTCGCCGTGGTGAGCGCGAGGCGCAGCTCCTGCAGGCGCCGCGGCACGCGGACCGCCCAGCCCTTGTCGCGGAAGTGCCGCTTGATCTCGCCGACGACCGTCGGGGTCGCGTACGTCGAGAACTCGACGCCGCGCTCCGGGTCGAAGCGGTCGACCGACTTGATCAGGCCGATGGTGGCGACCTGGGTGAGGTCGTCCAGCGGCTCGCCGCGGTTGCGGAAGCGGCGCGCGAGGTGCTCGACGAGCGGCAGGTGCATACGGACCAGCTGGTTGCGCAGCTCCGCGTACTCCGCGCTACCGTCCTTCAGCTTGCGCAGCTCGACGAACATCGCGCGCGCTCCGCTGCGGTCCTGTGCGTCGTGCTGCGTGGCCTGCTGCACGCTCTGCGCGCCCTGCCCGTCGCCCTCGGCGTTTCGCTCGTGCTCGCTCATCGTCCCGCCCGTCGCCCTTCTCCGAGCCCTCGCCTCCGCTCGGACCGGGGTGACCCCGTTCCGTCCGTCCAGAGGGGTGCTCTGCACGGCGCCTTCCCGATCCCGCTGCCCGTCGTCCGGGAGGCCGGCCTCCGTGGAGTCGTCCTCCGGGTGCGGCCGGGCCTGCTCGGGGATGCCCGCCATGCCGTCGGTGCCGACGGCATCCTCCGTGCGTCGGGACCCGCCTGTGCCCTCGGCCGGCAGCTCCCGTGTGCCGCGCTCTTCGTCACGCACCGGCCCGTCCCCTGTCCTCACGCCGGCCCGGGTCCCGCGCCGCGCTGTTTGTAGAGGCTGATCGAAACGGTTTTGTCCTTGTCCACGGCGGAGGAGACCTTGCCCGCGAGCGCGGACAGGACGGTCCAGGCAAAGGTGTCCCGCGAGGGGGCATGACCGTCCGTGGTCGGCGCCGAGACGGTGACCTCGAGAGAGTCGTCGACGAGCCGGAAGACACAGCTGAGAACCGAGCCGGGCACGGCCTGCTGGAGCAGGATCGCGCAGGCCTCGTCCACCGCGATGCGCAGGTCCTCGATCTCGTCGAGGGTGAAGTCCAAACGGGCCGCGAGGCCGGCAGTCGCGGTACGCAACACCGACAGGTAGGCACCCGCGGCCGGCAGCCGGACTTCCACGAAGTCCTGGGTCGCGGGCTCGCCTGCGATCTGGGACACCCTCACCTCCAAGGTGGTACAAGCTTTTCGGGGCCGAGGGTTGCCCCCCGGGGTAACGCGATGTGTGGTTCAGCGGTGACGCTATCGCGCTCTCAACTTTCCTGTCCCCAGGACCCCAACCCCTTGCCGTCACTCACAGTAAACCTGTGGACACGCTCCGTGTCTAGGGGTCTGCGGCTCCAATTGGGAAGAACGCGCGCCGGGTTGACGTACCCAGACGTCAGACGGTCGAACCGTCCGGATCGTGGGTCGTCCCCCGGTCGTCCAGGGTCACACGAGAACGTGGTCAACGAAGCACCATCGCCAGTTCTCGCCGGGCTCGAACGTGCGCATGATCGGGTGTCCGGAGTCCTTGTGGTGCTCTGTGGCGTGCCGTCCCGGCGAGGAGTCGCAGCAGCCGATGTGGCCGCAGGTGAGGCACAGCCGCAGTTGTACCGGGTGCGTTCCCTGCGCCAGGCACTCCGGACACGTCTCGGTCAGCGGACCGGGTTCCGGGAGCGGCAGCGCGTCGGCATGCGTGCACTGTTTCATGATTGCCAGATTACGACGGGTGTGCGGACGGCCGCGCGGAAAAACCGAGGGTGGGCGAGGGTCATGGACGTTATGCCACTGCTGTTGCTGGTGGCGGCCAGCACCGCGATCGCGGCGGCCGCCCGGCGCACTCCGGTGCCGGCCCCGCTGCTGCTCGTCGCGGTGGGACTCGCCGTCTCGTACGTCCCCGGGGTGCCGGACTACACCCTCGACCCGGACATCGTGCTGCCGCTGGTGCTGCCCCCGCTGCTGCACAAGGAGGCCGTCGAGAGCTCGTACCTCGATCTTCGGGCCTCGATGCGGCCGGTGGCGCTGCTGTCGGTGGGCTACGTGCTCTTCGCGACGTTCGTGGTCGGCTGGGCCGCCTATCTGATCGTGCCGGGGCTGCCGTTGCCCGCGGCGCTGGCGCTGGGCGCGGTGGTGGCGCCGACGGACGCGGTCGCGGCGGCGGCGGTCGCCCGGCGGGTGGGGCTGCCCTCGCGGATCACCACGATCCTCCAGGGCGAGTCCCTGCTGAACGACGCGACCGCGATCACCGCGTACCGGGTCGCCGTCGCGGCCGCGGTCGGCGAGGGCGCCTCCTGGATCGGCGGGATCGGCGAGTTCCTGCTGGCGGCACTCGGCGGTGTGGCGGTCGGGCTGGTGCTGATGCTGCCGATCCACTGGCTGCGCACGCACGTGAAGGAGGCGCTGCTGCAGAACACCATGTCGCTGCTGATCCCGTTCGTCGCCTACGCCGTCGCCGAGCAGGTGCACGCCTCCGGAGTCCTCGCGGTCGTGGTCGTCGCCCTCTATCTCGGACACCGCGCGTGGGAGGTCGATTTCGCCACCCGCCTCCAGGAGGACGCGGTGTGGAAGGTGGTCGCCTTCGTCCTGGAGTCGGCGGTGTTCGCCCTCATCGGACTGCAGCTGCAGGTCGTCCTCAAGGGCCTCGGGGACTACGAGGGCGTGGACGCCGCCTGGTACGCGGTCGTGGTCTTCCTGGTGGTCGTCGTGAGCCGGTTCGTGTGGGTGTACCCGGGGACCTTCGTGCCCCGCATGTTGTCCCCGCGGATCAGGGAACGCGAGGCCAACCCCACCTGGAGAGGGCCGATCGTGACGTCCTGGGCGGCCATGCGGGGCGTCGTCTCGCTGGCCATCGCCTTCTCGATCCCGCTCACCGTGAACGGCGGCGAGCCCTTCCCGCAGCGCAACCTCATCCTGTTCCTGACCTTCACGACCGTCATCGGGACCCTGGTGGTGCAGGGGCTCACCCTGGCCCCGGTGATCCGCCTGCTGAACTTCCCCGCCCGGGACACGCAGGCCGAGACCCTCACGGAGGCCAACGCCCAGGCTCAGGCCTCCCGGGTCGCCGAGGGGCGCCTGGACGAACTCCTCACCGACGAACGCAATGCCCTCCCGCCGCCCCTCGCGGACCGGCTGCGCCAGGTCCTGGAGCGCCGCCGCAACGCCGTCTGGGAACGCCTCGGCCAGACCAACCCGGTCACCGGCGAATCCGTCGACGACACCTACCGCCGACTGTCCCGGGAGATGATCGGCGCCGAGCGCGCGATGTTCGTCAGGCTGCGGGACGGCCGCTACATCGACGACGAGATGCTGCGGACTCTGCTGCGCAGGCTGGACCTGGAGGAGGCGGCGGCCTACCGGGAGACGGCGGACGGCTCCTGAGGAAAAGGCCGCCCGGTGACGACGGCCGCCACCGTCGTCCCGCGCGGGAGCGCCCCCTCTTCAGCCAGGGCGACAAGTCCGTACAGCAACTTGGCGACATACAGACGCTCGACCGGCACCCCGTGACGCTGCTCGAAGTCCTCGGCGAAGGCGTCGAGTTCCGAGGGCACGCGCGCGTAGCCGCCGAAATGGAAGCGGTCGTCGAGTCTCCAGTCGCCGATACGGCCGCCGAACGCCTGCTCCTGGAGGCCCTCTATGTCGGCGGTCAGGAAACCGCCCTTGAGGACAGGTACGCCCAGGGCGCGCTGGCCGGGGCCCAGCCCCGCGGCCAGCCCGGCGAGCGTGCCGCCGGTGCCGCAGGCCAGGGCGACGACGTCGGCCTCGCCGCGCAGCTCCTCGCCCAGGGCCCGGCAGCCGCGTACGGCTTCGGCGTTGCTGCCGCCCTCGGGGACGACGTACGCGTCGTCGGCGCCGGCCGTGCGCAGCACACGCGCGAGGGTGCCGGGTTCGGCCTTGCGGCGGTACGTCGACCTGTCGACGAAGTGCAGCCGCATGCCGTCGGCCGCGCACCGGGACAGCGAGGGGTTGAGCGGACGGTCGGCCAGCTCCTGGCCGCGCACCACGCCCACCGTGGGCAGCCCGAGGAGGCGGCCCGCGGCGGCCGTCGCGCGCAGATGGTTGGAGTACGCGCCGCCGAAGGTGACGACGGTACGGCCGGCCGCCGCGGTGAGGTTCGGCGCCAGCTTGCGCCACTTGTTGCCGATCAGTTCCGGGTGGATCAGGTCGTCGCGCTTGAGGAGGAGACGGATGCCGTGGCGTGCGAAGCGGTCGTCCGGCAGTTCCTGCAAGGGGGAGGGGAGCCGGGGGTGCAGGGTGTCGAGGCCGGTCACTCGGCCATTGTGGCCTGGCGCGTCACTTCAGGCGCTCCCGGATCCGCTCCCTCATCGACGCCATCGTGAACCCGCGCGGGTCCACCTTCCCCGGCTGCCACTCCAGGTGGCCGATGACCGACCGCTCCGTCCAGCCGTGGTGCCGGCACACGGCCGCGGCGGCTTTCTCGATCGCCTCCAGCTGGGCGGCCGGCCAGGGGTCCTCGCCGTCGCCGAGGTTCTCGCACTCGAAGCCGTAGAAGTGCCGGTTGCCGTCGGTGTTCGCCTCGTTGTCCGGCGGAAGCGCCTTCTCGGCGATCACCGCGCGCAGCACGTCGTCGTCGCCGAGGCCCGCGTGGTTGGCGCGGCCGTAGCCGACCAGGTGGACCGTGCCGTCCTTGGTGATGACGCCGTGGCAGAGGGGGCCGGGCAGGCCCGGGTAGCCGTCCCGGCAGATCTCGACGGTGCGTTCGCTGCCGCTCGTCACCGTGTGGTGGATCATCACGCCGTGGACGGGGCCCCACGGCCCCTTGTGGTTGCGGTTGTGGTGCTCCCAGTCGCCGACCTCGACGACCGTCAGGCCCTCCGCCCTGAGCCCCTCCAGGAAACTGCCCGCGGACATGGGTGATGCCATGACCGCCTCCTTCGTACCGTGCCGGCGGCCGCCGGTCGCGGCCCCTCGTCTCGTAGGTCTTACCGACAGTGCACGACTGATTACACATGGTTCGCGGGACGGATGTCTCGATCCGGACATCCCGAACACCGTGCCCGCTGGACAGAATTCGCGCATCTGCCCAGCCGCGGATGATCCATTCCCCCTCTTTCGTGTAATAGCACCGACACGCTCCGTGATGGGAGGCTTGTCCGCGGAGATCGACGCAGCCGCGCAGTCGGGCGCCGGCTGTATGACCGGGAGGGCAGTTCTCATATGTCGGTAGGCGAAGAGGTCCGTACGGAGCAGGGCAAGCCGCAGCAGAGTCTCGGCACCGCTGCCGCACGGAACCTGGCCACCACGACCAAGTCCGCACCCCAGATGCAGGAGATCAGCTCACGCTGGCTGCTGCGCATGCTGCCGTGGGTGAACGTCCAGGGCGGCACCTACCGGGTGAACCGGCGGCTGAGCTACGCCGTCGGAGACGGCCGCATCACGTTCGTGAAGACCGGCGACCGGGTCGAGGTCATCCCCGCCGAGCTCGGCGAGCTCCCGGCCCTGCGCTCGTACGAGGACGAGGAGGTGCTCTCGGAGCTCGCCCAGCGCTGCCGGCAGCAGGAGTTCGCGCCGGGATCCGTGATCACCTCGTTCGGCAGTCAGACGGACGAGGTGTACCTGCTGGCGCACGGCAGGGTCGAGAAGGTCGGCACGGGCCCGTACGGCGACGACGCGGTCCTCGGGGTGCTCGCCGACGGCGCCTACTTCGGCGATGCGGCCCTGGTCGACCCGGACGCCATCTGGGAGTACACCGCCCGCGCGGACACCGCGTGCACAGTGCTTGTCCTGTCCCGTCAGGACGTCGACCAGGTCGCGGAGCGCTCCGACTCCCTGCGCGAGCACCTCCAGCAGCTGCGCGCGATTCCGCAGCAGCGCACCAACAAGTTCGGCGAGAAGGAGGTCGACCTCGCCGCCGGCCACAGCGGCGAGCCCGACATCCCGCACACCTTCGTCGACTACGAGGCCAGGCCCCGCGAGTACGAACTGAGCATCGCCCAGACCGTGCTGCGCATCCACTCGCGCGTGGCCGACCTCTACAACCAGCCGATGAACCAGACCGAGCAGCAACTCAGGCTCACGGTCGAGGCGTTGAAGGAGCGTCAGGAGCACGAGCTGGTCAACAACCGCGAGTTCGGGCTGCTCCACAACTGCGAGTACGACCAGCGGCTCCAGCCGCACGACGGCGTGCCCAGCCCCGACGACCTGGACGAGCTGCTCAGCCGGCGGCGCGGCACCAAGCTGCTGCTCGCCCACCCGCGCGCGATCTCCGCGATCGGCCGCGAGCTCAACAAGCGCGGCCTGGTCCCTGAGACCATCGAGGTGGCGGGCAACCGCATCCCGACCTGGCGCGGTGTGCCGATCTACCCCTGCAACAAGATTCCGGTGAGCGAGGCCCGTACGAGCTCGATCATCGCCATGCGTACGGGCGAGGCCGAGCAGGGCGTCATCGGACTGCAGCAGGCCGGCATCCCGGACGAGATCGAGCCGAGCCTGTCCGTGCGCTTCATGGGCATCAACGAACAGGCGATCATCAAGTACCTCGTGACGGCGTACTACTCGGCCGCGGTGCTCGTGCCGGACGCCCTCGGTGTCCTGGAGAACGTCGAGATCGGTCGCTGGAGGTGACGTTTCTGCACCTCGGAGCCGTGTCCCCGCCCACCGGGGCGGGTACACCCCGGTCGTATGCGCCCAGCAGCAGCGGAAGCGCTACCGTCCGCGGACTGACCGAGGGGGATCCCATGGCCGAGTTGATGACGGACACGAAGCAACGTGCCACCGGGGCGGGGCCGCTGGACGGACACGAGGCGGCGGCGATCCTGGACCGCACCCGCGCGTGTGTCGACCCCGAACTGCGCGCCGCGGTCGACTCGTTGCCGGGCTCCATGCGCCGGATCGCGCTCTACCACTTCTGCTGGGAGCACGCGGACGGCAGTCCGGCGGCGGGCAACGCGGGCAAGGCGATCCGTCCCGCACTGGTCCTCACCGCGGCGGCCGCGCTCGGCGGCCCGGGAGCGCGCGAGTCGGCGGTGCGGGCGGCCGCGGCGGTGGAACTGGTCCACAACTTCACGCTGCTGCACGACGACGTGATGGACCGGGACACCACCCGGCGCCACCGGCCCACCGCGTGGACCGTGTTCGGCGACGCCGACGCGATCCTCGCCGGAGACGCCCTGCAGGCGCTCGCCCTGGGGATGCTCGCCGAGGACCCGCACCCGGCGTCCGCGCAGGCCGGCGCCCGGCTCGCGGCCTGCGTCGTCGAGCTGTGCGCGGGGCAGCACGCGGACACGGCGATGGAGCGGCTCGGCCCCGGCGAGGTCACCCTCGACGAGGTGCTGACCATGGCCGAGGCGAAGACGGGCGCGCTGCTGGGGTGCGCCTGCGCGCTGGGCGCGCTGTACGCGGGGGCGCCCGCCGAGGACGTCGAGGCGCTGGACGCCTTCGGCCGTGAGGCCGGGCTCGCGTTCCAGCTCATCGACGACGTGATCGGCATATGGGGCGACCCGAGCCGCACCGGCAAGCCGGCCGGCGCCGACCTGGCGGCCCGCAAGAAGTCCCTGCCGGTCGTCGCCGCGCTCACCTCGGGCACACCGGCGGCCGGTGAACTGGCCGCCCTGTACGAAATGCCGTACGACAAGGAGGACGCAGAGGCGATCGCGCGCACCGCTCTCGCCGTGGAGCAGGCCGGTGGGCGCGACTGGGCGCAGGTCCAGGCCGCCGACCGGATGGCCCGCGCGATGCAGGAGCTGGCCCGCGCGGTTCCCGACCCGGAGGCGGCGGGCGGGCTGCTCGCGTTGGCGGAGTTCGTGACGCGTCGCACCAGTTGACCGCTGTACTCAACAGACCCCGGAGCCACCGGGGCGGCCGCGCGGCTCCTGACCCCGCACGGCCGCCCAGGCTCCGGCCCGGTGGGTCCCGCACATCCCCACGGTGTGCGGGGCCCCCTTTTTCGTGGCCCCCGTATAGGCTCAACAGCCGCACAACCGAGGTCGGTTGAGATGAGAGGGCGGCACATGGGCGTGGCGATCCGGACGGCGGACGAGGGCGACCGGGAGCTGGTCGTGCGGCTGCTGGACGAGGCCTTCCAGGACGATCCGGTCAGCGGCTGGGTCTTTCCGGGCGACGAGTACCGCCGTACGACCCACCACAGGCTGATGGCCGCTTTCACGGAGATCGTGCTCGCCGAGGGCCGTATCGATGTCACCGAGGACGGCACCGCGTGTGCGCTGTGGTTGTCGGTGCCCGCCGAGGAGCACGACGCCGACGACGACGGGCCCGCCCAGCTGCGGGCCGCCGTGGATCCGGAGAACGAGCGCGTCGAGCTGATCGGCCGGCTGACCGCGGGCATCCACCCCGTCGGGCGCGCCCACGAGTACCTGTGGATGATCGCCGTCACGCCCGACCGCCAGGGCGAGGGGCTCGGCACCGCGCTCGTCCAGCACGTCCTCGACCGCTGCGACCGCGAGCAAGTGCCCGCCTATCTGGAGGCCAGCAACGCCCGCAGCCGCGCGCTGTACGAGCGCCTCGGCTTCGAGCTCACCGGCACCCCCCTCGACCTCCCCGACGGCCCGCGGATCTGGCCGATGTGGCGCGAACCGCGCACGCACTAGGCGCTCCGGCTTCGCCATGACCGACTTCGCGCCGGAGTCGGTGCGCACCTTCGGCAACGGCGTTCTGGTCCGTACGTACGCGCGCAGGCGATGACCGGCCTACGCTGAGGGCATGGACAGCTCAGAACACGTCTGTCCGGCCTGCGGACAGCCCGTGGAAACGGTCGTCAAGCGCCACAAGACCCTGGGCGCGTGGGTCCCGCTGTGGGTGGCGGGCCCCTGCCACAACCCACAGTGCGAGGCGTACGTCCCCGAGGGCGCCGCGCCCGACGTGACCGCGCCGGACGAGGAGCCCGGCGAGACGCCCGCGCAGAAATCCTGAACCCCGCGCCGGGAAGATCATTGAGCCCGCGTCGAAATTTCCCCGAATCCGGTGTCGAGAATCCCGGCCCGGCTCCGACGTCCCCCGTGAGAGCCGCTCATCGAGGGCGGTGAGAGCCGAAGGAGCCAAGTCATGAAGTACCTGGTCATGGTGCAGTGCACGCAGGCGGACTACGAGGGCATGCAGGGCACGGCCAACGCGACCTCCCCGGCCTGGAGCCAGGAGGACGTCCAGGCCATGTACGCCTTCATGGGCGCCCTCAACGACGACCTCGCCGAGACCGGCGAGATGCTCGACGGACAGGGCCTGACCGAGCCGGCGAAGGCCCGGCTGGTCGGTCTGGGCGACGACGGCAAGCCCGTGATCACCGACGGTCCGTACAGCGAGACCAAGGAGCTGCTGGCCGGCTACTGGGTCCTGGACTGCGCGAGCCTGGAGCGCGTCACGGAGATCGCCGAGCGCATCCTCCAGTGCCCCCAGCCCGCCGGGGCCACCAACTACCCCGTGGTGATCCGGCCCATCGGCGACCCTTCCGCGGACGTCTGAGCACCCTGTGGGCCCCGCCGCCGAGACCGAGGACCTGCTGCGCCTGCACGCGCCGCAGGTCCTCGGTGCGCTGGTCAGGCGGTACGGCCACTTCGACGCCGCCGAGGACGCCGTACAGGAGGCGCTGCTCGCCGCGGCCGGGCAGTGGCCCTCGGCCGGGGTTCCGGACAACCCGCGCGGCTGGCTGATCAGAGTGGCCTCGCGGCGGCTGACCGACGCGCTGCGGTCCGAGGAGGCCCGGCGGGCGCGGGAGGAGAAGGCCGCGGCGCTCACCTCGCGTCTGGCGTCCGGGCCCGATCGCGCGCCCCGCGAGGACGACACGCTCACGCTCCTCTTCCTGTGCTGCCACCCCGACCTCACCCCGCCCGCGCAGATCGCGCTGACCCTGCGCGCCGTCGGCGGTCTGACGACGGCCGAGATCGCCCGGGCGTACCTGGTCCCCGAGGCGACGATGGCGCAGCGCATCAGCCGGGCCAAGCAGAAGGTGCGGGGGGTGCGCTTCGGGCGCCCGGACAACTGGGAGCAGCGTCTGCCGGCCGTCCTGCACACGCTCTACCTGATCTTCAACGAGGGCTACACGGCGACGTCCGGTACCAGCCTGCAGCGCCGTGACCTGGCCGGAGAGGCGATCCGCCTGACCCGTGCCGTCCAGCGCCTGCTCCCCGACGACGGCGAGGTGGCGGGACTGCTGGCCCTGATGCTGCTCACCGATGCCCGCCGCGACGCGCGCACCGGTCCGCACGGCGAGCTCGTGCCCCTCGACGAACAGGACCGCGACCGCTGGGACAAGGCCGCGATCGAGGAGGGCGTGGCGCTGGTCACCCGGGCGCTCGCGCGGGGCTGTGCGGGCCCGTACCAACTGCGGGCCGCGATCGCCGCCGTACACGACGAGGCGCCGTCCGCGGAGGCCACCGACTGGCAGGAGATCCTCGGCCTGTACGAGGTGCTGGTCCGCCGGGTCCCCGGCCCCGTCGAGCGCCTCAACCGGGCCGTGGCCCTCGCCATGGTCGACGGACCGGAGGCGGGCCTTGCGGAACTCGCCCTGCTGGAGCCGGAGTTGGGCCACCGGCTCGACGCGGTCCGGGGCCACCTCCTGGAGCGCGCCGGCGCCCATGACGAGGCCCGGACCGCCTACGAGGCGGCGGCCGCGAAGACCCTGAGCCTCCCCGAGCAGCGCTATTTGCAGGGGCGGGCGGCACGGCTGAGGCCGTAACCTGCCCCCATGGCCGATCACATCCTGCACATCACCGAACGCGCCCTCTGGGACGCCGCCCGCGCAAAGGGCACGTACGAGATCTCGACCCGCGGCCGCACCCTCCAGGAGGAGGGCTTCATCCACTGCTCGACCCGCACTCAGCTCCCGGGGACCGCCGGCCGTTTCTTCGACGGCCTGGACGACCTGGTGGTCCTGGTCATCGACCCGGACCGCCTGAACGCCCCGCTGAAGTACGAGTCCAACAAGCCCGGCGGGGACGAGTTCCCGCACGTGTACGGGCCGATCCCGGTGGCCGCCGTGGTCGACGTGGAGCGGTGGCCGGCGTGAGCGGTTTACCGCGCCGCCGGGTGTGGCGGTGGGCCGTGACGGTGTGGGCGGTCGCGGTGGCCGTCGGGGGGCTGCTCACGCTGTGGCTGCAGGACTCGACGGAGCCGCGGCCGCCGGCCCGCTGGGAGAACGCGGACCCGAGCCCGTCCCCGTCGGCCGGGCGGTACGAGAGCACGGAGTGCCCGATCCCGACTCCCACCCCCACCGACGAACCGTTCTACTTCGCCTGCGCGGTCAAGGTCGGCTGACCCGTCCGCCCGTCTCCGGATCCCGCCCCGTCAGGCAGTACGTGCCGCCCGCCGGGTCCCGCAGCACCGTCCAGCCGGAGTGCCGGGCGACGAACTCGGCACCGAGCCGCTCGTGATGGGCGCGGGTCGCCTCGATGTCGGCGCAGGCGAGGTCCAGGTGGGCGGTCGTCTCCCGTTCCTCGCCGAGCCGTTGGAGGAGGATGCGGACCGGGAGGCCGGGCGGCGGCTCCACCACGTGGAACTCGGGGAGCGAGCCCGGCCGGGAGTGCCACCCCGGCAACAGGCCGCCCCAGAAGGCGACTTCGGCGTCGTAGGCGGAAGGTGCGAGGTCGATGCAGACCTGGTCGAGGCGGCTGCCGTGCACGACGGGTGGCCGCGTCACCTGACCGCGCCACGGCATGGTGCAGAACAACTGCCCTGCGGGCGACCGCAGTACGGCCCACGTCCCGTGCTCGGCGACCGTCTCCGCCCCGAGCCGCAGCGCCGACCGTACGAATTCCCGTACGTCGTCCACGGGGAAGTCGAGATGTGCACCGCCAGGACCCGAGGAGACTCCCTGCACCTTGACGCAGGCGTCGGCACCGTCGGGCAGGAGGGTCGTGAACTCCTTGTTCTCGCCGCGGAGTTCGGAAAGCCGCGTGTCCGTGACGGCCGTCCAGAACTCGCAGGCGGACCCGAAGAGTTCGTACGGCCGGTCCATGAACGCGTAGGTCCACAGGACCTGTCGGCTCATCCCTTCCGCTCCATGAACCGCAACATGTTCCCCGCCGGGTCCCGGAACGCGCAGTCACGCACTCCGTACGGCATGTCCGTCGGTTCCTGGATCACCTCGGCGCCGGATTCCCGGACGCGGGCGAAGAGGGCGTCGCAGTCCTCGGTGGTGAAGTTGACCCCGCGCAGCATGCCCTTGGCCAGCAGCTGCTCCATCGCCTCGCGGTCGGCCGGGGAGAGATCCGGGTTCGCCGCGGGCGGCTCCAGGACGATCGACACGTCCGGTTGCAGCGGCGACCCGACGGTCACCCACCGCATTCCCTCGTACTTGACGTCGTTGCGGATCTCCAGGCCCAGGACGTCGCAGTAGAAGGTGACAGCCTTGTCGTGGTCGTCGACGGCGATGAAACAGTTGTGCAGTTTCAGGTCCATGGGTCCAACCTAAGGTCAATTCCGGCGTCACGTCCGTCTCGGGCGCGTGTACGCCCGTGCCACGCAGGGCGGGATCTCCGCGCTCTCCTCGTGCGAGCGGGCCCGGTAGGAGCTCGGCGTCTCGCCCACCAGCTCGGTGAAGCGGGCGCTGAAGGAGCCGAGGGACGTACAGCCGACCGCCATGCAGACCTCGGTGACCGTGAGGTCCCCGCGGCGCAGCAGTGTCTTGGCGCGCTCGATCCGGCGGGTCATGAGGTAGCCGTAGGGGGTCTCGCCGTAGGCGGCGCGGAAGCTGCGCTGGAAGTGGCCCGGCGACATCAGGGCGGTGCTCGCGAGGGCGGCTACATCGAGGGGTTCGGCGTACTCGCGGTCCATACGGTCGCGTGCCTGTCGCAGGCGTACCAGATCCTCACGATTCACCATGTCAGGATCGCACGATCCTCACCGGCCGGGCGCCTCCTCCTGACGTTCGCTTTGCCTTCAGTTCGCCTGCCGTATGAAAGCGCTTGTTCCCATGGGGCAATGGACCACATCACGTTCCTCGTGGCGGTCGTCATCGTCACGGCCCTGGCCTTCGACTTCACCAACGGATTCCACGACACCGCGAATGCGATGGCCACCTCCATCGCCACCGGCGCCCTCAAGCCCAGAACGGCGGTGCTCATCAGCGGAGTCCTCAACATCGTCGGGGCCTTCCTGTCGACGGAAGTCGCCAAGACGATCTCGGGCGGCATCGTCGACGACACGCTCGTCAGTCCGGGAATGATCTTCGCCGGGCTGGTCGGGGCGATCCTGTGGAATCTGCTGACCTGGCTGGTCGGACTGCCCTCGAGCTCCTCGCACGCCCTGTTCGGCGGGCTGATCGGCGCCGTCTGGGTCGGTGCGGGTTCCAACGGCGTGCACTTCGACAAGGTTGTCGAGAAGGTGCTGATCCCGGCGGTGGCCTCGCCGGTCGTGGCCGGCGTCGCGGCCCTGATCGCCACCTACCTCGCCTACAAGCTCACCGCCCGCGCCCGCAAGGACTCCGTCACCAAGGGCTTCAGGCTCGGCCAGATCGCCTCGGCCTCGCTGGTCTCGCTCGCGCACGGCACCAACGACGCGCAGAAGACCATGGGCATCATCACGCTGACACTGATCTCCGCGGGCGCGCTCGGCCACGACGCCGGCCCGCCGGTGTGGGTGATCGCGTCGGCCGGTCTGGCCATCGGCCTCGGCACCTACATCGGCGGCTGGCGGATCATCCGCACCATGGGCAAGGGCCTGACCGAGATCCAGTCCCCGCAGGGCTTCGCCGCCGAGACGGCCTCCACGACGGTCATCCTCACCTCCGCGCACCTGGGCTTCGCCCTGTCCACCACGCAGGTCGCCTCGGGCTCCATCCTCGGCGCGGGCCTCGGCCGGCGCCTCGCGGAGGTCCGCTGGGGCGTCGCGGGCCGCATGGTCGCCGCCTGGCTGATCACGCTGCCGGCGGCCGCGCTGGTCGGCGGTGTCTCCGCGAGCGTGGTCAAGCACGGCGGCAACCTCGGCACGATCGTCGTCGCGCTGGTCGGCGCCGCGGTCGCCGCGGGCATCGTCGTCGTCTCGCGCCGCAACCCGGTGCACGCGCACAACGTCAACGAGGGCCACGAGGTCACCATCCGCACCGCACCGCCGGCCAGCGTCGGCACGGCCGCCTGAGCACAGGGAGTTTCGTAGCATGAGTCTCGACTGGAACGCACTGGGCGAGGTCACCGCGGTGAGCATCGGCGTCACCGTGGCCGTGGTCGTCGTCTTCGCCCTCGGGGTCCTCGGCCTCGCCCGCTTCGAGGGGGCGAAGGAGGGCGGCGACGGCACCTCGTCCCTGGGCATGGCGCAGGCCGGGCTGTGCTTCCTCGCATGCGCGGCCGTGGTGGCGTACGGGATCTATCTGATCGTTCCGCAGTTCCACTGAGCACCGGAAGGACAACGGAATGACGACGCCGCCTCTGCTGGCCGAACTGGCCGCGCTGAAGGTCGACTACACCGACCCCGACGACCCGGTCCTCATCCGCCCGGACGGCTCCCCGATCGACACCTGGCGGGAGAACTACCCGTACGCGCACCGCATGGAGCGCAAGGAGTACGACTGGCACAAGCGGCTCCAGCAGATCGAGCTGCTGAAGCTGCAGAGCTGGATCAAGGAGACCGGGCGCCGGCTCGTCGTAGTCTTCGAGGGGCGGGACGCGGCTGGCAAAGGCGGCACCATCAAGCGCTTCACCGAGCACCTCAACCCGCGCGGCGCCCGGGTGGTGGCGCTGGAGAAGCCGACGGAGCGCGAGAGCGGCCAGTGGTACTTCCAGCGCTACGTCGAACACCTGCCGACCGCGGGCGAGATCGTGCTGTTCGACCGCTCCTGGTACAACCGGGCCGGCGTGGAGCGCGTGATGGGCTTCTGCTCGGACGACGAGTACCGGCGCTTCATGCGCCAGGCCCCGCTGTTCGAGCGGATGCTCGCGGACGACGGCGTCGAGCTGATCAAGTTCTGGTTCTCGGTCTCCCAGGGCGAACAGCGCACCCGCTTCACCATCCGTCAGGTCGATCCCGTACGGCAGTGGAAGCTCAGCCCGATGGACCTGGCCTCCCTCGACCGCTGGGACGACTACACCAGGGCCAAGGTCGCCATGTTCCGCGAGACGGACACCGAGCACGCGCCCTGGACGGTGGTGAAGAGCAACGACAAGAAGCGGGCCCGCGTCGAGGCCATGCGCAGCGTCCTGGCCCGCTTCGACTACGCCGACAAGGACGAGGAGGTCGTCGGCAGCCCGGACCCACGGATCGTGGGCGCCGCGGCGGGCCTGCTGGAGGCAGGGGAGGACGATCACGGCGGCCACTAGGCACGTCGTGCGGCCGCTCTGTGGAGGACTACGGCTTGTTCCACAGGGCGGCCACCGTCTGTGCCGCCGCCCGCCCTTGGGCGAAACCGGCGTTGCCGGCCGGTGTCCTGCTCGCCGGGGACAGCGGGTCCGGCCCGAAGGCGGCGAGGGACTCCTCGTCGGGGACGACGACCTCGACGAGCCCCCCGCGCCCGGCGATCGCGGCCGCGTCGGCCTCCAGCACCGGGTCGGGCATCGGGGCGACGACGAGCGTACGGGCGTGGTCCGCCGCGAGATCGAGGTTGGTGAGGGAACGGATGCCGCCGTCGATGTAGCGGTCGGCGCCGATCGTCGTGGCCGGCCAGACACCGGGGATGGCGCAGCTCGCGGCCACGGCGTCCACCAGGCCGACACCGGCGGCGCGGTCGAAGAGCCGGGTCTCACCGGTGGCGGCGTTCACGGCGACCACGGCCAGCGCGCGCTCCGGCCAGCTGTGGGACGGCAGCCGCCCCTCGATGACGGGACGCCGCTCGGCCTCGGCCACCGTCTCGGCGGCCAGCGCCATCTCGCCCATCCGGCGCAGCCGTTCCACCGGGTCGGTGACCTCGGCGTTCAGCTTCTCGGCGAACTCGAAGACGGCGGCGAGGGCACCCTCCCGCGGCTTCAGCTCCTCCTTCTGCAGCGCGGGGTCCACCTGGGCCCGCAACAGTGCGGACAGCGCCGTACCGCTGCCGATCTGCGCGGCCACGACGGACCCGGCCGAGGTGCCGAGCAGGAAGTCCGCGTCGGTGACGTCGACCCCGCCGTCGGCGAGCCCCGCCAGCACGCCCGTCGCCCAGGCGATGCCCGCCACCCCGCCCCCACCGATGACCAGCGCGCGCCCGTCCTTCATCCCCGCCCCCAGTGCTCGACCACGGTGCAACATCACTGCCAAGTCGCCGCCGGGCGGCGGTATTCCCGCTGCGGGAACGCCGAAGGGGCCCGCCCGGCAACCCGGTCGGACCCCTTCGGGAAACCCTCGGACCCGCGATGGTGCACCGATCGCCGGTCCCCGCGAACCTTCTCGCGAACGGGGCGTTCGTCAGGCCTTCTTGGTCTCCCAGAAGATCTTGTCGATCTGGGCGATGTAGTCCAGAGCCTTCTGGCCCGTGGCCGGGTCGGTGGACGCCTTGGCGGCCGAGAGGGCCTTCAGGGCGTCGTTGACCAGCTGGTGCAGCTCCGGGTACTTCTCGAAGTGCGGGGGCTTGAAGTAGTCGCTCCAGAGCACGGAGACGTGGTGCTTCGCGAGCTCGGCGCGCTGCTCCTTGATGACGGTGGCGCGAGCCTGGAAGTGCGGGTCGTCGTTGCCGGCCATCTTTTCCTGGACGGCCTTCACCGACTCCGCCTCGATGCGGGCCTGGGCCGGGTCGTACACACCGCAGGGCAGGTCGCAGTGTGCGCTGACCTTGACCTTGGGGGCAAACAGGCGGGAAAGCATGGAGCATTCCTTCCTCGTGATCGTCTTCTCAGGTGCGACATTACTCCCTGGGAGAGGCGATTTCGCGAGTGCCCCCATGGGCTTAGGACAAAAGTCCAGGGTCAGACTGAGACTGGTGGAGGAACGGACCGGGGAGGTGCCGGGGATGCCGGAGCTGTCGCAGGACATCGAGCGCGGGAGGGCTCTGCTGCCCTTCGGGGCGGCCGAGGTGACCGGGCCGTCCATGGTGCCCACGCTCCACCACGGGGACCGTCTCGTGGTCCAGTACGGCGCCCGGATCCGCCCGGGTGACGTCGTCGTCCTGCGCCATCCCTTCCAGCAGGACCTGCTGGTCGTCAAGCGTGCGGCGGAGCGCCGCGAGGGCGGCTGGTGGGTGCTCGGCGACAACGCCTACGCGGGCGGTGACAGCACGGACTACGGGACCGTCCCGGAGGACCTGGTCCTGGGCAAGGTGCGCTTCCGCTACCGGCCGCTGCGGCCGGATCAGCGCTCGCCGTTCGCGGTCGCGCGCTGGGCGCTGTCGGCCGCCAGGCCCGTCCTGTCCGACCGGTCGGCCTCCAGGCGCTTGCGGGCACGGTAGGCGGCCACGTTGGCGCGGGTCGCGCACCGGTCGGAGCAGTAGCGCCGGGAGCGGTTGGTCGAGGTGTCCAGGTAGGCGTTGCGGCACGGGGGCGCCTCGCACAGGCCCAGACGGTCGACGCCGTACTCCGTGAGGTGGAACGCCAGGCCCATCGCGGCGATGGCCGCGTAGCCGGCGGTCGCGTTCGACGGGTGGTCCGCCAGGTGCATGTGCCACAGCGGGCGGCCGTCGTCGTCCCGGAAGTCGTGCCCGGAGATCTGCGGGCTCACCGGGAACTCCAGCAGCAGAGAGTTCAGCAGGTCCACCGCGAGCGTCTCGTCGCCCTTGTCCGCCGCCTCGAAGACGGCCCGCAGCCGGGCCCGGACCGAGCGGAAGCGGGTGACGTCGGCGTCGGTGGCGCGCCGGGCCGCCGACTGGTTGCCGCCGAACAGGTCGCGGACGGCCTCGACGGAGGTCAGCAAGTCCTTGCCCCGGGCCGGTTCCTCGCTGTTGACGAGTCGTACGGCGTAGTCCGAGTAATAGGCCAGTTCCACTTGTAGTCCTTACGCATGCGCTCTATGGTCGTGTGCGGGAGCAGGTAACGACTGCCTGTCCTCCCAGGGTATTACGCGGGCGCGGAGAAAAGGGGACTCCATGACCATCACGGCCGGAACCGACTGGCAGGCCTGGCAGGAGAGCTGGGACCGGCAGCAGGAGTGGTACATGCCGGACCGGGAGGAACGCTTCCGGATCATGCTGGACATGGTCGAGGCGCTCGTCGGCACCGCCCCGCGCGTCCTGGACCTCGCTTGCGGCACCGGCAGCATCACGGCCCGGCTGCTCGCCCGTTTCCCGGAGGCGACGAGCACCGGAGTCGACCTCGACCCCGCGCTGCTCGCCATCGCCCAGGGCACCTTCGAGGGCGACGACCGGGTCGCCTTCGTCGAGGCCGACCTCAAGGACGCCGAGTGGCGGGCGAAACTGCCGTACGACTCCTACGACGCCGTCCTCACCGCCACGGCCCTGCACTGGCTGCACAGCGAACCCCTCGCGGCTCTATACGGTCAGGTCGCGGAACTCGTCCGCGACGGCGGTGTCTTCATGAACGCGGACCACATGATCGACGACGCGACGCCACGGATCAACGCGGCCGAGCGTGCACAGCGGCACACCCGCATGGATCAGGCCAAGCGGGACGGGGCGCTGGACTGGGCGGAGTGGTGGCAGGTGGCCGCCGAGGACCCGGCCCTCGCCGGGCCGACCGCCCGCCGCTACGAGATCTACGGGGAGCATGCGGACGGGGACATGCCGTCCGCGGCCTGGCATGCGCGGGTACTGCGGGAGAAGGGGTTCGGGGAGGCTCGGGCGGTTTGGTGCTCGCCGTCGGACACGTTGTTGCTGGCGCTCAAGTAACGGCCTGTCAACGGCCCATGAGGAAGGGGCGGTACGGGAATCCCGTACCGCCCCTGGCCGTCGAATCGCTTACAGAACCTTCGACAGGAACGACTGCGTCCGCTCGTGCTGAGGGTTCGTCAGGACGTCGCGCGGGTGGCCGGACTCGACCACCACGCCGCCGTCCATGAAGACCAGGCTGTCGCCGACTTCGCGGGCGAAGCCCATCTCGTGGGTGACGACGATCATCGTCATACCGGACTCGGCCAGGTCGCGCATGACGTCGAGGACGTCGCCGACCAGCTCCGGGTCGAGCGCCGAGGTCGGCTCGTCGAAGAGCATCAGCTTCGGGTCCATGGCGAGGGCCCGGGCGATGGCGACGCGCTGCTGCTGGCCGCCGGAGAGCTGCGAGGGGTAGCTGTCGGCCTTGTCGGCGAGGCCGACCCGGTCCAGGAGCTGCCGTGCGCGCTCTCGCGCTTCGGCCTTGTTCTTGCCCTTGACCTGGACCGGCGCCTCGATGATGTTCTCCAGCGCGGTCATGTGCGGGAACAGGTTGAAGCGCTGGAAGACCATGCCGATGTCGCGGCGCTTCAGCGAGACCTCGTTGTCCTTGAGCTCGTACAGCTTGTCGCCCTTCTGGCGGTAGCCGACCAGCTCCCCGTCGACGTACAGCCGCCCGGCGTTGATCTTCTCCAGGTGGTTGATGCACCGCAGGAAGGTCGACTTGCCGGAGCCCGAAGGGCCGATGAGACAGAAGACCTCGCCGGACCTCACCTCCAGGTCGATGCCCTGGAGGACCTCGAGGGGGCCGAAGGACTTGTGGACACCCTCGGCCTTGACCATCGGGATGCTGGAGTCGCGCACGGTCGTGTCCGACTTGCTGAGCTTGTCTGTCATGCCGTGACCCCCTTCCGGTTGAACAGGGGCACGAGGTTGGCCTTGATCCGCTGCAAAGGCGTCGGCGGCAGCGCGCGGCTCGAGCCGCGCGCGTAGTACCGCTCGATGTAGTACTGCCCGACGCTGAGGACCGAGGTGAGGATCAGGTACCAGGCGGCGGCCAGGAACAGCATCTCCACCGGGGCGCCGGAGGTCTGGCCGATGTCCTGGGCGTAGCGCAGGAGCTCGTAGTACTGCACCGCCGAGACCAGCGAGGTGGTCTTCAGCATGTTGATGACCTCGTTGCCCGTGGGCGGCACGATCACGCGCATGGCCTGCGGGATGACGATGCGCCGCAGGGTCTTGCCGTGGCTCATGCCGAGGGCGTGCGACGCCTCCGTCTGCCCTTCGTCGACCGAGAGCAGACCGGCACGGCAGATCTCCGCCATGTACGCGGCCTCGTTCAGGCCGAGGCCGAGCAGCGCCGTCAGGAACGGCGTCATGAAGTCCGACCAGTAGTTCTTGTAGATCGGACCGAGGTTGATGTACTCGAAGACCAGACCCAGGTTGAACCAGACGAACAGCTGGACCAGGACCGGGGTACCGCGGAAGAACCAGATGTAGAACCACGCGATGGACGAGGTCACCGGGTTCTTCGACAGGCGCATGACGGCGAGCAGGATGCCGCCGGCGATGCCGATCACCATCGACACCACCGTCAGGAGCATCGTCTGGCCGACGCCCTTGAGGATGCGGTGGTCGAAGAAGTAGTCCGGAACGGCACCCCAGTTGATCTTGCCCTGGGCGAACGCGTAGATGATCGCGACCAGGACCCCGATCGCGATCACGGCGGAGACGTACCGCCCGTAGTGCCGGACCGGGATGGCCTTGATGGCCTCCGGTCCGGCCGGGGGAGTGTCCTCGGGACCCGCCGTCTTTTCGATGTCAGCAGTCACGGGAATTGCCTTTCAGTGGCCGCGGACCGCGGTCACTTGCCGCCGTTGACGGTGGCTTCCTTGACGGCGCCGTCGGCGACGCCCCACTTCTGGATGATCTTGTCGTACTCGCCGTTCTTGATGACCGCGTCGAGCGCGGCCTGCAGGGCGTCCCGCAGCTGGGTGTTGCTCTTGGCGACCGCGATGCCGTACGGGGCGGCCTCGACCTGGTCGCCGACGATCTGGAAGTCCTTGCCGCCGCCGGAGGTCTTCACGGCGTAGGCGGCGACCGGGAAGTCGGAGGAGCCTGCCTGGGCACCGCCCGCGCGGACGCGGGTCTGGGCCTGCTGGTCGTTGTCGAAGGACTCGATGGCCAGCTTCTTGCCGCTCGGGCACTTCTTGGCCTCGGCCTTGGCGAGGTCCTCGGAGACCGTGCCGCGCTGCACCGCGATCTTCTTGCCGCACAGGTCGGACCAGCTCTTGATGCCCTGGTCGTTGCCCTTCTTGGTGTAGATCGAGACACCGGCGTTGAAGTAGTCGACGAAGTCGACGCCCTCGCCGACCTTCTTGCCGGTCTCGGAGTCGATGCCCTCCTGGCGGTCCTTGGTGTCGGTCATCGCGGACATGGCGATGTCGTACCGCTTGGAGCGCAGACCCGTGATCAGGGTGTCGAAGGTACCGTTCTCGAACTCGAACTTCACGCCGAGCTGCTTGCCCATGGCGGCCGCGAGGTCGGGGTCGATGCCGACCGTCTGGCCGGAGCTGTCCTTGAACTCGACCGGCGCGTACGCGATGTCGGAACCGACCTTGACGACGCCCTTGTCCCGGATCGACGCCGGCAGCTTGCCGGCCAGCGGCGCCGTGCTCGCGGATGCGCTGCCGCCGGTGTCCTTGTCCTTCGTCTGGTCACCGCAACCGGTGAGGATCAGCGCGCCTGCGACCGCGATCGCACCGACCGCTGCCAAACGGTGGTGCGCGGCGGTCGTACGACGGGTGGAGCTTGCGGTCATTTTGGGTTCCTCCGGCGGATGGGTGGAGTTGCCGATGGGTCGACGAGAACACACACCTTCGGGTGTCGCGACCTCGTGGGTTTACGGCATCTTGCCATTCGGACTGAGCCGTTCAGGGGACCCGTGATGTCAAAATCGGATAACGGGCGACCCCCGAACCGCACCACTTCGGTACAACATGTCCGGACCATCTACGGGAATCATCCGTTCCGGCCGGAAGATCTTCGGTACATCTCATGATACGGACCAGGGCTCCGAGGTGTTGATCACTGTTTGAGTGCTGGTCAGGCGATCGTCGAGGACGTGTCCCCATATTTCGTGACGATTTGTTGTCACCGAGACGTGACCTTCGGGCCCCGGGATGTGACCTTGCACTTAATGGACTCGTCCTCGTGCGGTCCGTCCGGTAAGAAGGTTCTTTACACCCCTCATCCGGGGCTCGGGGCGCGTGTGCGGCGCGCCCGTCGCGTATGACCCGTACGCATCAACAGATCGGGCATGCGCGGTCCCGCCCACCCCTCACCAGGAGTGGCCACCCTCAACCAATGAAGACTTAAGGGGTAAAACAAAGTGGCAGCGGAGATCGTCAATCCTCGCAGCGACAGCAATACGGATCAGGACGGGGCCGAGCCCCTCGATTCCTTCGATCCGGCGTTCGCGCTGCACCGCGGCGGCAAGATGGCCGTGCAGGCCACCGTGCCGGTCCGTGACAAGGACGACCTGTCCCTGGCGTACACGCCCGGCGTCGCGAAGGTGTGCAGCGCGATCGCCGAGCAGCCGGAACTCGTCCACGACTACACGTGGAAGTCGTCCGTCGTGGCCGTGGTCACCGACGGCACGGCGGTGCTCGGACTCGGGGACATCGGCCCCGAAGCCTCCCTCCCGGTGATGGAGGGCAAGGCGATTCTGTTCAAGCAGTTCGGCGGCGTCGACGCCGTCCCGATCGCGCTCGACTGCACGGGCGTCGACGAGATCATCGAGACCGTGGTGCGGCTCGCGCCGTCCTTCGGCGGCGTCAATCTGGAGGACATCTCGGCACCGCGGTGCTTCGAGATCGAGCGGAAGCTGCAGGAGCGGCTCGACATCCCGGTCTTCCACGACGACCAGCACGGTACGGCCGTCGTGACGCTGGCGGCCCTGCGGAACGCCGCGCGGCTCAGCGGGCGGTCGATCGCGGATCTGCGGGCCGTCATCTCCGGCGCGGGTGCGGCCGGTGTCGCCATCGCCAAGATGCTGGTCGAGGCCGGCATCGGTGACGTCGCCGTCGCGGACCGCAAGGGCATCGTGTCGGCCGACCGGGACGACCTGACGGACGTCAAGCGGGAGCTCGCCTCCTTCACCAACAAGGCCGGCATCACGGGGTCGCTGGAGGCGGCTCTGGAGGGTGCGGACGTCTTCATCGGCGTCTCCGGCGGTACGGTCGCGGAGGAGGCCGTCGCCTCGATGGCCGAGGGCGCGTTCGTGTTCGCCATGGCCAACCCGAACCCCGAGGTCCACCCCGACGTCGCGCACAAGTACGCGGCCGTCGTGGCCACCGGGCGGTCCGACTTCCCGAACCAGATCAACAACGTGCTGGCGTTCCCGGGCATCTTCGCGGGTGCGCTGCAGGTGCGGGCGTCCCGGATCACCGAGGGCATGAAGATCGCGGCGGCCGAGGCGCTGGCGGGGGTTGTCGGGGACGACCTTGCCGCGGACTACGTGATTCCGTCGCCGTTCGATGAGCGGGTTGCTCCGGCGGTGACGGCGGCTGTTGCGGCGGCCGCGCGTGCGGAGGGTGTTGCTCGGCGCTGACGTGTGCGTCGGCTGAATGGCCCCGTCCGTTTGGGCGGGGCCATTTCTTTACCCGCTCGCCCGCCCGTTCGGGTGGTTGAGAGGCGGACGTTGCCCGTGGGTGGGGGTTGCGGCCCTGGGGGCGCAGCCCCCAGACCCCCTTCGGCCCGAAAGGCCTCGTCCTCAAACGCCGGACGGCTGATCGGTGCTGACTGGCATCGGCATGTGGCCGGTGACAAGAGGGCGTGTGTCACAGGGCCTCGTGGTTCCGTCGGCTCGAGTCGCCGCCTATCGTCAAGGTCATGTTCGCCGTCTACGCCGCTCGAATCGACCGCGACCAGCCCCTCGACGGCCTCGAGTTGGGGGACCGTCCGGCTCCCGAGGCCCGTCCCGGCTGGAGCACCGTCAACGTCAAGGCCGCCTCCCTCAACCACCACGACCTCTGGTCTCTCAGGGGCGTGGGCCTGTCCGAGGACAAACTGCCGATGATCCTCGGTTGCGACGCCGCCGGTGTCGACGAGGACGGCAACGAGGTCGTCCTGCACTCCGTGATCGGGCAGAGCGGTCACGGCGTGGGGCCCAAGGAGCCCCGGTCCATCCTCACCGAGCACTACCAGGGCACCTTCGCCGAGCAGGTCGCCGTCCCGACCTGGAACATCCTGCCCAAGCCCAAGGAGCTCTCCTTCGCGGAGGCCGCCTGTCTGCCGACCGCCTGGCTGACGGCGTACCGCATGCTCTTCACCAACGCGGGTGTACGGCCCGGCGACTCGGTCCTCGTGCAGGGCGCCGGTGGCGGGGTCGCCACGGCCGCGATCGTGCTCGGCAAGGCGGCGGGGCTGCGTGTCTTCGCCACCAGCCGTGACGAGGCCAAGCGGAAGCGGGCCGTCGAACTCGGTGCCGTCGAGGCGGTGGAATCGGGGGCGCGGCTGCCGCAGCGCGTCGACGCCGTCATCGAGACCGTCGGCGCGGCGACGTGGTCGCACTCGATCAAGTCCCTGCGCCCCGGCGGCACACTGGTCATCTCCGGTGCCACGAGCGGCGATCGCCCCTCGCACGCCGAACTGACCCGCATCTTCTTCCTCGAACTCAAGGTCGTCGGCTCCACGATGGGCACCAAGGACGAACTCGAGGACCTGCTCTCCTTCTGCGCCGCCACCGGTGTACGCCCCGTCATCGACGAGGTGCTGCCGATGGACCGGGCCCGCGAGGGCTTCCAACGGATGGCGTCCGGGGAGCAGTTCGGCAAGATCGTGCTCACCAACGACTGACGGTTTCTGACTGCTCCTTTCGCCGTGCGGCGGGCTCGGTTCCCCGGGCCCGCCGTTCGCGTTTCCGCACGACCACTCTTGTCAACCGTGGTTGACACTCCTCTTCGTGTCAACGTAAGTTGACATCATGACCGAAGCAACGGATCTCGCCGAGCGCGCGGGCGACCGCGATCCGCGGGTCGGACTGCGCGCCGTCGCCGCGCTGCGCAGGCTGCTGGAGCAGCTGGAGGCGGTGCAGGTGCGCAGTGCGCGCAATCAGGGCTGGTCGTGGCAGGAGATCGCCGCGGAACTAGGAGTCAGCAGGCAGGCCGTGCACAAGAAGTACGGGAGGCATTGATGTTCGAGCGGTTCACGCAGGACGCCCGCGCGGTGGTGCAGGGCGCGGTGGGGCATGTGGAACGGTCCGGGGCGCAGTCCGTGGACGCCGAGCACCTGCTGCTGGCGGTGCTCGACCGCGAGGCGAGCCGCGCCTCGTTCGCGCTGGCCTCGCTCGGGCTGGCCGGCGGGCGCAAGGAGTCGGTGCGGGAGGCCGTGGTCGAGGCTCGGCGGCATGCCGGCCTTTCCAGGGCCGACGCCGATGCGCTGGCCGGACTGGGGATCGACGTCTCGGAGATCGTCGCCCGGGTCGAGGAGGTGCACGGCGTCGGGGCGATGTCCGGCGACCGCAAGGACAAGGGCTGGTGGACCGGGCGCCGCACCTTCAGCCGGGCCGCCAAGAGCATCCTGGAACAGTCCCTGCGCACCGCCGTGTCCCGCGGCGACCGCCACATCGGCGACGAGCACCTCCTCCTGGCCCTGACCCTCCGCCCGGGCGTCGCCGCCGAGGTCCTCGCCGACCACGGGGTGACGTACGAGTCGCTGATCCGCGTCCTGTACGGCGGGGGAGAGGCGAAGGCGGGCTAGGCGGCGCAGGCCGGGGCCCCTCAGACCCTCGGCGCCCGCAGTATCGCCCCGATGTGTGCCGCCGCCGTCGACAAGTGGCGGCGGGCGTCGCGGAGTTGGTCGTCCGTGACCCCGTGGTCCCGGGCCGCGTCGCGGATGTCGTCCCGGAAGCGGTCGAGCAGGCGGTCGAGGTCGCGGGCAGCGTCGCCGCTGGGGGCCTCGTGCGCCCAGGCCGGTTCGTACTTGGCGGGGAAGTCCTCCGGGGTGTGCGAGTAGTCGGGCTGCGGTGCCGCCGTACCGCTGCTGCCCCGGCCGAATCCGAAGTCCTTCCCGAACTCCTTGCCGAAGTCCTTCCCGAAGTCGCCGAACTCCTTGGCCAGTTCGGTCAGGCCTTCCCGCACGCCCGTCGGCCAGTCGCCCCGCGCGAAATGGTCCTGCACCTGATCCTGGACCCGCTTGGCGATGCGCTGCAGCTCCTCCTGTGCCTGGGCCCGGGCCCGCTCCTGCGCCTCCTTGGCCTGGCGCCTGGCCCGCTGGGCCTCCTCGCGGGCCCGGCGGCTCTCGTCCTTGGCGCGCCGGGCCTGCTCCTTCCACTCCTGCTTGACGCGTCGCATCTCCTCCTTGGCGACCCGCCACGACTCCTTGTCGGCATACTCCCCGAAGTCCCCCAGAGCGCCTGTCTGTTCGCCGCGCACCTTGGCTCCGGAGCCGTGCCGGGCCTCGGTGGCCGCCGCCCGCATCTCGCGCCGCAGATCGCCCGCCGCGCCGCGCACATCGGCCCGGATCTCGGCGGCGAGCTCCGCGACGGACTCGCGGATCTCCAGCTCCAGGTCGGCCAGCTCGCCGCTGCGGTCGGCCAGTTCGGCGCGGCCTGCGTCCGTGATGGCGTACACCTTGCGGCCGCCCTCGGTGGTGTGGGTGACCAGGCCCTCGGCCTCCAGCTTGGCCAGGCGGGGGTAGACGGTGCCGGCCGAGGGGGCGTACAGCCCCTGGAAGCGCTCTTCCAGGAGGCGGATCACCTCGTAGCCGTGACGCGGGGCCTCGTCCAGCAGCTTCAGCAGGTAGAGGCGGAGGCGGCCGTGGGCGAAGACGGGAGGCATGTCAGAGCACCTTCTTGTCGGTCGTGCCGTCGGCCGGGGCGCTGCTCGCGCTGTCGCCCCCACCGGAAACGGAATTGTCCCCCGAGTCGCTGTGTGGTTCGGCCGCCGGGGTGCTCGTCGGGTCGGCCTCCGCCGCCGCGTCCGGGGTCGCCGGACGGATGTCCTCCTGCCGTATGTCCTCCGGGCCGATGTCCTCCGGATCCACGTCCCAGGGCTCGTCCTCGGCCAGTGGGCGGCGCAGCAGGGCGATGGAGCCCGAGACGGTCGTCGCCTTCAGGTTGCCGTTGCCCGCGCCGAGCCGGCCGGTGATCCGCTTGGCGCCCCACTGGCCGCTGACCCGCAGGTCCTCGAAGGCGTTGGAGACCGTGCCGCTCGCGGTGTTCGCCTCCACCTCCGCGTCCGCCGGGTGGGGCAGCCGGATGGCGATCTCGCCCGAGACGCTCGTCAGGCTGATGTCGGTCGGGCGGCTCGCGGGATCGAGGTCGACGATCATCGAGCCGCTCACCGAGTCCGCCTTGACGGACGAGCCCGCCTCGACGACGGTCAGATCGCCCGAGACGGAGTTGAAGCGCAGGTCTCCGCGGAGGGCCTGGGCCTCCAGGTTCCCCGAAACGGTGTCGGCGCGGACCGGGCCGGTGAGCCCCACCAGGGTGGTGTCCCCGGTGACGCCCTTCACCTCGGTGCGCCCGTCGACTCCGGAGACAACGGCCGCGGCGCCGACCACGCCCACCTCGACGCGGGTGTCGGCCGGGACGGCGAGGGAGACGACGGCGCTGCGGCGCCAGCCCTTGCGGTCGAGCCACTTGAGGAAGCCCTTCCAGGGCAGGTCGTCGTACGCCACTGTGAGCGTGCCGCCCTGCTGGGACACGGCCAAGGGGGGTCCCTCGATCCGGGTCACCTCCAGGCGGGCGGAACCTTCGTCCGTCCCCACCACGTTCACCGTTCCGTTGACGATGCGTACGTGGAGCTCGCGCACGGGCTCGTCGAACGTGAGCTTCCTCGGTTCCGTGACGGACCACTCGGACATGGTGCAGACCTCCCCGTCGCAACGCGCCATATCGCGTCTCCTGCAATTCACGATATATCGCGGACACGGAAAGTCAAGAAGTTCCTGGAGCCGTACATGCGAAAGGGGCGCCCGAAGGCGCCCCGTTGACGTTCCCTGTGGCCTACTCGTCGTCCTCGTCGTCCAGGCGGGCCAGCCACGTCGCCAGACGTTCCACCGGGACCTCGAAGTCCGGGTTCAGGTCGACGAACGTTCGCAGTTGTTCGGCGAGCCACTCGAAGGTGATCTCTTCCTCGCCGCGCCGCTTCTCCAGTTCTTCGATGCCACGGTCCGTGAAGTACATGGGTCAAGGATAAGTGCGCGGAAACGGCCGGGCCGCACCCCCTGGAGTGGGGGTGCGGCCCGGTCACATGTGCCGCGAGGGCGGTTACGCCTCGTACACCTCACGCACCAGCTGCTCCTGCTCCGCCTGGTGCCGCTTCGCCGAACCCACCGCCGGGGACGAGCTGTGCGGGCGGGAGATGCGGCGCAGGCGCTCGCCGTGCGGGACGTCCGCGCCGACCGCCAGGTCCAGGTGGTCGATCAGGTTGAGCGCGATGAACGGCCAGGCACCCTGGTTCGCCGGCTCCTCCTGGGCCCACAGGTACTTCTCGGCGTTCGGGTACTTCGCGATCTCCGCCTGGAGCTCGGCACCCGGCAGCGGGTACAGCCGCTCGATGCGGATGATCGCCGTGTCCGTGATGCCGCGCTTCTGACGCTCGGCCTCGAGGTCGTAGTACAGCTTGCCCGCCACGAAGACGACCTTGCGGACCGCGGCCGGGTCGACCGTGGAGTCGCCGATGACCGGGCGGAACTGACCCGACGTGAACTCCTCCGTCTTCGACGCGGCGGCCTTCAGACGCAGCATCGACTTCGGGGTGAAGACCACCAGCGGCTTGTGGTGCGGGTTGTGCACCTGCCACCGCAGGAGGTGGAAGTAGTTCGACGGCAGGGTCGGCATCGCGACCGTCATGTTGTTCTGCGCGCACAGCTGCAGGAAGCGCTCGACCCGGGCCGAGGAGTGGTCCGGGCCCTGGCCCTCGTAGCCGTGGGGGAGCAGCAGGGTGACGCCGGACGTCTGGCCCCACTTCTGCTCCGCCGCCGAGATGTACTCGTCGACCACCGTCTGCGCGCCGTTGACGAAGTCGCCGAACTGCGCCTCCCACATCACGAGCGCGTCGGGGCGGGCGAGCGAGTAGCCGTACTCGAAGCCCATGACCGCGTACTCGGACAGCAGGGAGTTGTAGACGTTGTAGCGCGCCTGCTCCTCGGCGAGGTACTGGAGCGGGGTGTGCTCCTCGCCCGTCTCGCGGTTGATGAGGACCGCGTGGCGCTGGCCGAAGGTGCCGCGCTGGGAGTCCTGGCCGGACAGACGGACCGGGGTGCCCTCCAGGAGGAGGGAGCCGACGGCGAGGGTCTCGCCCATGCCCCAGTCGATCGTGCCGTCCTCGACCATCGTCGCCCGGCGCTGCAGCTGCGGCAGCAGACGCGGGTGGACGTGGAAGTGGTCGGGGATGTTGACCTGGGACTCGGCGATCCGCTTCACGACCTCCGAGGTGATCGCGGTGTTCACGGCGACCGGGAACTCCGCCTGCGGGTCCGAGGTCGGAGCCGCGGCCGGCTGCGAGACCGCCTCACGGACCTCCGTGAAGACCTTCTCCAGCTGGCCCTGGTAGTCCTGCAGCGCCTGCTCGGCCTCTTCCAGGGTGATGTCGCCGCGACCGATCAGGGACTCGGTGTACAGCTTGCGCACCGAGCGCTTCTTGTCGATCAGGTCGTACATCAGCGGCTGGGTGAAGGCCGGGTTGTCCGACTCGTTGTGACCGCGGCGGCGGTAGCAGATGAGGTCGATCACGACGTCCTTGTTGAACGCCTGGCGGAACTCGAAGGCCAGGCGGGCAACGCGGACGACGGCCTCGGGGTCGTCGCCGTTCACGTGGAAGATCGGCGCCTCGATCATGCGGGCCACGTCGGTGGCGTACATCGAGGAACGCGACGACTCGGGAGCCGCCGTGAAGCCGACCTGGTTGTTGATGACGATGTGGACCGTGCCGCCGGTGCGGTAGCCGCGCAGCTGCGACATGTTCAGGGTCTCGGCCACCACGCCCTGGCCCGCGAAGGCCGCGTCACCGTGCAGGGCGACCGGCAGGACCGTGAAGTCCGTGCCGCCCTTGTTGATGATGTCCTGCTTGGCGCGGACGATGCCCTCGATGACCGGGTCGACCGTCTCCAGGTGGGACGGGTTGGCGGCCAGCGAGACCTTGATCTGCTCGCCGTCCAGGCCGGTGAACGTGCCCTGGGCGCCCAGGTGGTACTTCACGTCGCCTGAGCCGTGCATCGACTTCGGGTCGAGGTTGCCCTCGAACTCGCGGAAGATCTGGGCGTACGACTTGCCGACGATGTTGGCGAGGACGTTCAGGCGGCCGCGGTGGGCCATGCCGATGACGACCTCGTCCAGGCGCGACTCGGCGGCGGAGTCGATGACCGCGTCGAGCAGCGGGATGACCGACTCGCCGCCCTCGAGGGAGAAGCGCTTCTGGCCGACGTACTTGGTCTGCAGGAAGGTCTCGAAGGCCTCCGCGGCGTTCAGCCGGCGCAGGATGCGCAGCTGCTCCTCGCGCTCCGGCTTGGTGTGCGGGCGCTCGATGCGGTCCTGGATCCAGCGGCGCTGCTTCGGGTCCTGGATGTGCATGAACTCGATGCCGGTGGTGCGGCAGTACGAGTCGCGCAGCACGCCGAGGATGTCGCGCAGCTTCATCAGGGACTTGCCCGAGAAGCCGCCGACCGCGAACTCGCGCTCCAGGTCCCAGAGCGTGAGGCCGTGCTCGGTGATGTCCAGGTCGGGGTGCTTGCGCTGGCGGTACTCCAGCGGGTCGGTGTCGGCCATGACGTGGCCGCGGACCCGGTAGGAGTGGATCAGCTCGAAGACGCGGGCGGCCTTGGTGACGTCGTCGTCGTGCGAGGCGTCGATGTCCTTGAGCCAGCGGACCGGCTCGTAGGGGATGCGCAGCGCCTCGAAGATCTCGTCGTAGAAGCCGCTCTCGCCGAGCAGGAGGTTGGCGACGATCCGCAGGAACTCGCCGGAGGCGGCGCCCTGGATGACCCGGTGGTCGTAGGTCGACGTGAGCGTCATGACCTTCGAGATGCCGAGCTTGTTCAGGGTGTCCTGGGAGGTGCCCTGGAACTCCGCCGGGTAGTCCATGGAGCCGACGCCCATGATGACCGACTGGCCGGGCATCAGACGCGGGACCGAGTGGACCGTGCCGAGGCCGCCCGGGTTGGTCAGGGAGACCGTGACACCCGAGAAGTCGTCCATCGTCAGCTTGCCGTCGCGGGCGCGCCGGACGATGTCCTCGTAGGCCTGCCAGAACTCGAAGAAGTTCAGCGTCTCGGCCTTCTTGATGCCGGCGACGACCAGCTGGCGGTCGCCGTTGGGCTTCACCAGGTCGATCGCCAGGCCGAAGTTGACGTGCGGCGGCTTGACGAGGGTGGGCTTCCCGTCCTTCTCCGCGTAGTGCCAGTTCATCGACGGCATCGTCTTGATGGCCTGCACCATCGCGTAGCCGATCAGGTGCGTGAAGGAGATCTTCCCGCCCCGGGCGCGCTTGAGGTGGTTGTTGATGACGATGCGGTTGTCGAAGAGCAGCTTCACCGGGACCGCGCGCACGGACGTGGCCGTGGGCAGCTCCAGCGAGGCGTTCATGTTCTTCGCGACGGCGGCCGCGGGGCCGCGCAGGGTCACCAGCTCCGGGCCGTCGGCGGCCGCGGTAGCGGGCTCGGCCTTCGGCTTGGCGGCGGCAGCGGGCTTCGCCGGCGCGGGAGCCGGAGCCGCGGCGGGCTTCGCGGGAGCGGGCGCCGCAGCGGCGGCCGCGGGCTTCGGGGCCGCGGGGGCCGGCGCGGGCACCGCAGGAGCCGCCGGGGCGGGCGCGGCCTGAGCCGGAGCGGCCGCCGGGGCCGGAGCAGCCGCCGCAGCGGGGGCGGCGGCCGCTCCCGGCTTGTAGTCGGCGAAGAAGTCCCACCAGGCTCGGTCTACCGAATTCGGGTCCTGGAGGTACTGCTGATAGATCTCGTCGACGAGCCACTCGTTGGGGCCGAACGCCGCAGCGGGGTTCTTGCCCGCTTGGTCGGTGTCGGTCGAGATGCTCGAGTTACTGGGGGACTGTGGCGACACGGCGGCAACCGCCCTCTTCCGCTTCACAAGGTGATGGACAGCGGGAATAAAGGCTACGCCTCCATGGCCGGGAAGGTCAGGCCGAGCAAGGTCATCGTCGCGTAAGTCACATCGGAAAGCGTGTTTCGGGCCGGGAAATGGCGGGAAACAAGCGTGGTTCCGCTAAGAAGTGAGCGTGGTCGGGATACGTCGACGCAAGCCCTGCAGGCACGGCCTGCGGGCGTGTTCCTGATCACACGTGTCCGTCAGTGCGGACGCCGGTGGATCTTGTGGCTCCGCTTCGGACTTTACGTCAACTTTGAACGGATGTCTCTCCCGGAAGGGTGACGAGAATCCGGCAGCCACGCTCGGATTCGGCCACTCCGATCCGGCCTCCGTGCAGATCGACGGCCCAGCGGGCGATCGCGAGCCCCAGGCCCGTACCGCCGTCGCCGCCCTGCCCGTTGGGCGAGCCCGCGCCGCCGCGGTTGAAGCGCTCGAAGACGCGGTGCCACTCCGAGCGGGGGATGCCGGGACCCTCGTCCAGCACCTCCAGCTCCAGCGACTCGGCATGCAGACCGCGCCGTGCCTTCACGATCACGCGGCCGTGCGGGGGGCTGTGCTTGACCGCGTTGTCGATGAGATTTGCCACTACCTGGTGGATGCGCTCGGGGTCCGCGTGGGCGGTCAGCTCCGGCGGGGAGACGTCGAGGTGCAGATGGACGTCCGTGCGGGTGTGGCTGCCGGAGCCCGAGGCGATGCCCGCGCGCGCGGGCACGGCCATGTTGGCCTCCTTCAGCACGCCCGACAGGTACGGCCACACCTCGAAACGCCGCTGCCGCAGTGGTACGACGCCGTTGTCCAGCCTCGACAGGTCCAGCAGCGTCTCCACCAGCCGGCCGAGACGCTCGGTCTGCTTCAGGGCCGTGCGCATGGTCTCGGGGTCGGCGGTCGTGACGCCGTCCACGATGTTCTCCAGGACCGCCCTGAGGCCCGCGATGGGCGTGCGCAGCTCGTGCGAGACGTTCGCGACGAGCTCCTTGCGCTGGCGGTCCTGGGCCTCCAGGTCGTCGGCCATGCGGTTGATCGTCTGGGCCAGGTCGCCCAGCTCGTCCCGGCGGTTCTCGCGCACCCGGCGGGTGTAGTCGCCGTGCGAGATGGCGCCGGCGACCGCGTTCATGTCGTCCAGCGGTGCGGTGAGCGAATGCGCCACGAACTGCGTGATCAGCAGTGTGGCGATCATCGAGAAGACCGTGATGAAGCGCAGCTCCGTCGCGGTGCGCATCGCGATCATCATCAACCCGGTGGTGATGAGGACCGCGATGACGACCAGCGCGCCCAGCTTGGTCTTGATCGAGAACGGGCGCAGCCCACCCCAGGGCTCGGACTCCCCGGGGCCTCTTCGTGCGGCCGGACCGCCGCTCATGGCGTCGGGGTCTCCAGCGCATAGCCCACGCCGTGCACCGTGCGGATCCGCTCGGCGCCGATCTTCCGGCGCAGCGCCTTGATGTGGCTGTCGACGGTCCGGGTGCCGGAGGCGTCCGCCCAGTCCCACACCTCGGCCAGCAGCTGCTCACGGGAGAGCACCGCGCGCGGGGTGTTGGCCAGGCAGACCAGGAGGTCGAACTCGGTGGGTGTGAGGTGGACGTCCTCACTGCGCACCCGCACCCGCCGCTGCGCGTGGTCGATCTCCAGCTCGCCGAGCCGCAGGATGCCGCTCCTCGGCGTCGCGGCGGCCAGCGCGGCCCGCTCCACCCGGCGCAGCAGCACATGCACGCGTGCGGCCAGCTCCCGCATGGAGAAAGGCTTCGTCATGTAGTCGTCCGCGCCCACGCCGAGCCCGACCAGCATGTCGGTCTCGTCGTCGCGCGCGGTGAGCATCAGCACCGGCACCGGACGGGCGGCCTGCACACGGCGGCAGACCTCCAGACCGTCGAAGCCGGGCAGCATGATGTCGAGGATCAGCAGGTCGGGCTGCCAGGCCTCGGCGGTGTCGACGGCGGCCGGGCCGTCACCCGCGGTCTGCACGAGGAAACCCTCGGCGCGCAGGCGGGCCGCGATGGCGTCCACGATGGTCGCGTCGTCCTCGACCACCAGGACCCGGCGCTGTGCGCCCGGGGTCGCCGTCGTGCCGTTGTGGGATGTGTGGGTCTGCTCCATCGCCCGCCCCTGAGTTGCTTTCCGGAATGCGTGGGGTCATTCCTTCTGACTGGCTATGCCTGCGCATGCTTGCGATTGACGCTTGAATGATCTGCGCCAGGGAAGCAGAGTACGGGGAGTAACCGCCCTTCGGCTATCCAGGCCGGACGGCGAGGTGCACGGCGTCGGGAACGCCCCGGGCAACCGGGATCTCTTCGGTACGCACCCGTTGGAACCCGGCATTCCACAGTGTTCCTTCAAATTCCGGAGAGGGCTTGGCCGACCATACGGCGAGCACTCCGCCCGGCTTCAACACCCTTGCGCAGCTTGTCAGTCCGGCCGGCGAGTACAACCCGTCGTTGCCTTCCGTGACAGTCCAGTCGGGGCCGTTGTCGATGTCCAGGCACAGGGCGTCGTACGTGGCGGATGTCTCATCGACGTAGTCGATCAGGTCCGCCTCCACGATCTCGGTGCGCGGGTCGGCGAGAGCCTGCGCGGAGAGTGCGCCGAGGGGGCCGTTCAGGTGCCAGTCGACGATGGCCCGCTCGCGCTCCACGACCGTGATCGCACCCCAGCTCGGGTCGGCCGCCGCGTGTGCGAGCGAGAACCCCACGCCGAGGCCTCCGATCAGCACGTTCGGCTGCGCGCGGCCGTCCAGGGCGTCGCGGGCGGCGTCGACGAGAACGCGCTCCGAGCGGCCGTCCGAGGTGTCCATCAGGAAGCAGCCGTTGGCGATGATCTGCAGCAACTCGCCGTGCCGGCGCAGCACGACCTCGCCGTACGGGCCCTCGCGACGGTCCAGGACAACAGGGGTGTCGTAAGTGGCAGCCATGGCTCCATCCTGCACGAACTCGGCTTTACGACCACGAGAATTAAGGGTGGCGGAGAGGTGTGCGCGGGAGCGTCCGCCGTGGGTCGCTCCGTGCGCCTCGCGTCCGCCGTCGCCCGTGCCTACGCTCGAAGCACCGACGGAGGACCCGCGCGGCTCTGGGCCCGCGAGACCCGCGAAGCCTGCGAGAAGTGCGTGGTGGCTGCCATGGCCGCGAATTACCCGTTCGTGGGACGCGAGGACGTGCTGGAGGAGTTCCGGGCCGCCCTGGAGCGGGCCGCGGCCGGGCGGGGCGGGCTCGTCACACTGACCGGTCCTGCGGGTGCGGGCAAGACCCGTACGGCCGAGGAGGCCGCCGGACAGGCCGACGCCTTCCGCACCCTGTGGACCTGGTGCCCTCCGGAGACCGCCGGGCGCGCCTTCCGGCCCTGGTCACGGCTGCTGCGCGAGCTGGTTGCGGACGACGTGGGCTGCGGTCGTCTCGTGGCCGCCTCGCCGCCGCTCAGGGCCCTGGTGTCCGGCGCGGCCCCGGGCACGCTGCGCGGAGCCGACCCGGAGGCGGCGCGGCTGCGGCTCGCGGGAGACGTCGGCGAGGTGTTGGCCACGGCCGCGCGGCGCCGGCCGCTGCTGCTGGTCCTGGACGACGTGCACGCCGCCGACGCCTCCTCGCTGCGGTTGCTGCTGGAGACGGCGGACGCGGCGCGTACGGCACCGGTGCTGCTGGTGGCGACGGCCCGGGACGACGACGCGGCCTGGCGGGACCGGGCCTGGGCGCGGGCCCAACTCCTGCGGCGGGGGCGGTCGTCGGCGCTCGGGCCGCTGCCCGTGCGGGACGTCGCCGCGCTGGTCGAGGCGGTGACCGGGGCGGCACCGGACGCGGAGGCCGTGCGGTCCCTGGTGCGTCGTACCGGAGGCGAGGCGTTCTTCGTCACCGAGCTGCTGCGGGCCGGGAGTTGGGGCGCGGCGCCGGACGGGAACGGCGCCGGTGTCTCCTCGGTCGCCGTCCGGGCCGCCGTACAGGAACGGCTGGGCGACCTGACACCGCGGGCCGCGCGCGTGCTGGACGTGGCCGCCGTGCTCGGCACCCGGTTCCGGCTCGACGTGCTCGCCGAGGCCGCGGAGGTGCCGCTGGGCGAGGTGCGGACGCTGCTGGGGGAGGCCGCGGGGGCGGGGCTGCTCGCCGAGGCCGGGGCGGACCGCGGGGCCTTCCGGCACGACCTGCTCCGGGACGCGGTGTACGACACGCTCACCCCTGCCGAGCGCGCCGCACTGCACCGCACCGCCGCCGACGTCCTGGCCGGCTATGCCCGCCGCGGCCGCGACACCGGGCCCGCGGAGGTCGCCCACCACCTGCTGCAGTCCGGCCCGGAGCACGCGGCGGAGGCCGCCCGGTACGCCCGCGAGGCGGCGGTGCGGGCGGAGGGGCTGTTCGCGTTCGAGGACGCCGCGCGGTGGTACGAGCGGGCGGTGGAGGTGTGGGGTGCGGCTGCGGAGGGTGCTGACGAGAACCGTGGCCCCGGGCAAGGGCCGGCTTCCTCCACCCACCGCGTAGAGCTCGTGGAAGCCCTCCTCGGCCTGGGTTCCGCGCGGCTCGGGGCCGGTGAGCCGGGGGCCGCCCGGGACGCGCTGCTCAGGGCCGCCGGGCTTGCGCGGGAAGCAGGGCGGGCGGATCTGCTGGCGCGGGCGGCGCTCGGGCTCGGTACCGGGCCCGTCGGGTTCGAGGTCGATCTCGAGGACCGGGAGCAGCTCGACCTGCTCACCGAGGCACGCACCGCGCTCGCCGCCGAGCCCGCGCACGCCGCTCTGCGCGCCGCCGTCACCGCACGGCTCTCGCTGGCCGCCGGGCTGGTCGAACCGGAGAAGCACCGGCTCGCCCTCGCCGAGGAGGCCGTCCGCACCGCCCGCGAGGCCGGCGACCCCGCCACCCTCGGACCCGCCCTCGCCGCTCTGTGCGACGCCCGGCCCGGCCCCGACCACTGCCGGGACCGGCTCGGCTGGTCCGCGCAGATCGTGACGACCGCCCGCGACCAGCGCGACCCGGTGCTCGAACTGCTCGGCCGGCGGCTGCGGTTGGTCGCGCTGATGGAGACGGGCGCGTTCGCGCAGGCCGACGCCGAGGCGGCCGCGTACGAGACCCTCGTACGACCGCTGCGGCGCCCCCTGTACGCCTGGTACGTGCCGCTGTGGCGAGGCACGCGGGCGCTCATGGAGGGCCGCCACGAGGACTGCGCGGCCGCGCTCGACGAGGTCGAGGAGCTGGGCCGCAGGTCCGGCAGTGCGAACGCCGCCATGCTCGCCGTCACCCAGCGCTGGTGCCTGTACGCCGAGACGGGCGACCTGGACGGGCTGGCGCGGGTGCGGGCGGAGGCCACCCTGCTGGAACGCTCCCCGATGCTCTGGCCCCGCGTCTCACTCGCGCTCGTGGCGGCGCAGTTCGGCCGCCTCGACGAGGCCGCGCGCCGCCTGTCGGCCGCGGCACCCCGGCTCGGCGGGGCGACCCGCGACAGCGAGTGGCTGCCGATGCTGGCGCAGGCGGCGGAGACGGTGGCGGCCGTGGGCTCCCACCCCTGTGCGCCCGCTCTCTACGACCTCCTCGCCCCGTACGCCGAGTTGTTCGCGGTGGAGGGCATCGGCGCGGCCGTACGCGGCCCCGTCGACCGCCATCTGGCGCTGCTCGCAACGGCCATGGGGGACCGGGAGCGGGCCCGGGAGCACCGGGAGAGGGCGTTGCGGGCGGCGGAGGCGGCCGGGGCGGTGGCGCTGGTCGAGCGGATCGGGGGCGAGACGGCCGGGGCGGAGGTGAGCCCTCGGTCGGAGCAGGCGGGCGCCGCCCTCTTCCGGCGCGACGGCTCCCTCTGGCACCTCCGTTACGCCGGCCGGGACGTCCGGGTCCCCGACAGCAAGGGGCTGCGCGACATCGCCGTACTCCTGGCCAGACCGGGTACGCCCGTGCCGGCCGTCGAGCTGGCCGCGGCGGGTACGAAGGGCGACGGCCTGCATCTCCGGGGCGACACCGACGAGCACGCCGACGGCCTGCACCCCGAGGGCGACGCCGGCGAGGTCGTCGACGCCGTCGCGCGGGCCGCCTACCGGCGCAGGCTGCGGGAGTTGGAGGAGGAGGCCGAGGACGCCGACGCCGCCGGGGACGCCGTGCGGTCCGCGCGGGTGGCCGTCGAGCGGGACGCGCTCGTCAGGCAGCTCTCTGCGGCGTACGGCATCGGGGGACGGGTGCGGCGCACCGGGTCGCCCGTCGAGCGCGCGCGGACCGCCGTCACCGCCCGCATCCGGGCCGCGGTGCGGCGGATCGCCGAGGTGCACCCCGAACTCGGCCGCCATCTGGAGACGTCGGTGCGCACCGGCACCCTCTGCGTCTACCAGCCGGAACAGCCCCCGCCCTGGAGTCTGTGAGACCCGGTCTCACACCGTGCCGCCCGACCTCACGCCTCCTTCGTGAAGCAGTCCGAAGCAGCGACGAGGGAAGGCAGGACACCATGCCGCGCACCACCAAGGCCGAGGCCGAACTCAAGGTCGACGAGCCGGTCATCGAGGGGCGCTACGCCGAGATCGGCCCGTACACCGTCTCGTACGAGTCCATGAAGGAGGACATGGACCCCGCCCCGCTCTTCCGGGGTCTGCCCGACGACCGCTGCCAGTGCCCGCACTGGGGCCAGGTCGTCTCCGGGAAGATCGTGTTCCGGTACGCCGACCACGACGAGGTCTTCCACGCCGGCGACGCCTACTACGGCGCGCCCGGCCACCTGCCCCTGGTCTTCGCCGGCACCGAGATCGTCGAGTTCAGCCCCACCGCCGAGCTGAACGCCACGATGGAGGTCGTCGGCCGCAACCTCGCCGAGGTGCAGTCATGACCGCGGCGACCGACACCCGCGTCAAGGAACTCGCCGATCTCTTCGTCCGGTTCCTGGAGACCAACACCGCGCCCGACGGCCTCTTCACCGAGGACGTCTTCCTCGATCTGACCCTGCCCCAGTGGCGGCTGCAGACTGCGGGCCGCGAGGCCCTCGTCGCCGCACGCCGCCGCAGCCATCCCGCCCTCGGCACCGTCCCGCGCCACCGCGTCGACGCGACGCCCACCGGGCTCGTCCTCGAGTTCGAGGAGCAGTGGGAGGACGAGCAGGGCGGCTGGTACTGCCGGGAGTTGATGCGCGCCGAGATCCGCGACGGAGCCATCAGCGAGGCGTCCGTCTACTGCACCGGCGACTGGGACCCGGCCACGCAGGCCGCCCACGCGGGGGAGGTGACCCTCCTGCGGCCGTAGCGGGGCCAGGACGGCTGTAAGAAAAGCAGTTGGACGCAGGAAAAGCATTAAAGGTTGCTGTGAATCGCGTCGCGCGTGGCGTCGGTCATAGACAGCGACCTGTGGGGCCACGAAGGCTGGGGTGGAACGGAAGGAGCACCTCACCGTGGAACCCACCGCGACGGCCGACGCCAGGCCCTCGGCCGCGCCGCTTCCCGAGGTCTCCGACCTGCTGGACGCGATGCCGCGCCAGCGCGGCCCGGTGGCCGCCGCGGCGCCTCCGGCGCCGGTCGTCGCCGTCCCCCCGGCCCGCACGCTCCGCCCCTGGCGCATTCTGCCGACGCCGGCCGGGACGCCGTTCACCTTCGGCTACGCGGCCGTCCTCGCCGTCACCTCGCTGATCGCCGCATACGCCTCGCCGTCCCTCATGTACACCCTGTACCAGGCCTCCAGCACCGACGTGGCGCACCTCGTGCGCACGCCTGTGCTGGTCCTGGTCGCCAGCGCGCTGTGGATCGCGGGCGGGCTGCTGTCGCCGTACGTGATCTGCTTCCTGCTCGTCCTCACGGCGCTGGAGCGGCGGATAGGCGGCCTGCGGACGGCCGGTGTGTTCCTGCTGGGGCATGTCCTGGCCACCCTCGCGACCGAGGGCACGGTGGGCCTCGCGGTTCTGGTCGGCCACCTTCCCGACAGCTCCCTGCACCGCCTCGACTACGGCATCAGCTTCGGCGTCGCCGCCAGCGTCGGCGCGCTGGCCGGGCTGCTCACGCCGTGGCTGCGCTGGCCGGTGCTGGCCCTCTTCGGCGGCATGCTGGTCCAGGACCTGATCGCGTTCACGGACCCGATGACCAACTGGGGCCACCTGATCTCCCTCGCGATAGGCGTTTCGATCTGGCCGGTGATCCGTCGCTGGTACCGGACGGCGACGGCCTAGGACCGGCCCCCGGCCGCCCTATCCGTTCGCCCGCCGGGCAGCCGCCAACTCCTTTGCCAGCCGCGGCACCCCGAGCCTGCGCTCCTGTTCCGCGCTCGCCCCGTGGAGCCGGTTGCTGAGCTGGTACGGGTCCTTCGCGAGGTCGTAGTACTCCCGGAAGAGCACCTCTCCGCTGCCTCTCGGGCGGCCGCCCTTGCCGAGCCGTGTCCGGTAGTACTCGGTGTACTGCTCCGTCTTGCCGATGTACGTCGCCCAGGTGTGGATCGGCTGCTTGTCCTCCTGGTTCCACCACCACTCGGCGAGCAGGTGGGAGCGGTCGTTGTGCCGGTCCAGCAGCGAGTGGCCGTCGTGCGGGGTGTCCGGCTCGATGCCGGCCGCGGCCAGGAACGTGGGCGCGATGTCGACATGACCGGTGAGCCGGTCGTCGGTGCCCGCCCTGCCGAGGCCGCCCGCCGGCCAGGACAGGTGGAACGGCACCTCCAGGCTCGGCCGGTACGGCACCGACTTGCGCAGCCAGCCGTGGTCGCCCCAGCACAGGCCGTGGTCGCTGGTGAACAGCACCAGGGTGTTCTCCAGCTGGCCGAGCTCGCGCAGCCTGTCCCGGAAGTCGCGCATCGCGTCGTCCACGGAGAGCAGGGTGCGGAGCTGGCGTTCGCGCAGGGCCTTGCCCTGGGTGAAGGAGTGGTGCGCCCTGCGCAGGAACGGCGGCTTGTCGGCCTTGTCGGTCTCGAAGACGGACGGCCGCCCGTCCCAGTCCGGCACGCGCGCGTGTGCGTACCGCTTCTCCGGGATGTTCAGCTCGTGCGCGCTGCGGGTGGCGACGTACGCGAACCAGGGCCGTTCGTCGGTGCGGGACTGCTCGATGAAGGCGAGGGCGCGGTCCTTGATGACGGTGGTGTTGTACCCGGGGATGTTCCGGACGGTGCCGTTGTCGTTGTAGTGGCCGTTGTAGTAGGCCACGGGTTCTTGGAGCAGCCACTCGTCGAAGTGGGGCGGGGCGTCGCCGGTGTGCCAGTAGTTGAGGTACTTGCCGAACAGGCCCGTGCGGTAGCCCGCCTCGTGCAACCGGCGCTGGACCGTGGTGCGTTGGTCCAGGTGGTACGGGTGCCGGGTGTCGAGGACGCCGTGGTTGTGGGCGTAGCGGCCCGACATGATCGAGGCGCGGGAGGGCGCGCACAGGGGTGTGTTGGCGTGCGCGCGGGCGAAGGTGACGCCGTTTCCGCCGAGCCAGTCGAGGGTCTGGGGGAGGGCCCAGCCGGTCTCCTTCGGCTGGTCGTCGGTGAGGACGAACAGGATGTTCGGGCGGTGATCGGAGCGGGGGCGGCGGTACGGGGTGGGGGAGGCCGTCCGGCCGGCTGCCGGGGCGGCGGTCCGGGCCCGGTCGGCGGGGGGTTTGCTGCCGCTCGCCGGGGCGGCCGGTGCCTCGTCGTGGCCGGCGGCCCGCACCACGAGCGGCACGGCGGTCCCTGCGGCCACCACGGCGGCCCCCGCGATCACCGCACGCCGGGCCGGCCCCCGCCGCTGCTCCTCGGACATTCGCTTCCCGCCCTCACAACCTGTGAATGAGCTTGCAGTGTGCGGGCCGTTCCTGTGAATGCCGTTGCGGGTTCAATGGCGACGGCCTTGCGGTCCTCTTGCGGCAATGCCCACGTCACCGCCCGATCGCTGACAGCGAACGGTGTCCCGGGAACATCCGCGAAGCGCCATGCATTGAGTCGGCATAACTCAACTTGGCTGCCGGAAGGAAAATCATGGCTTCGACGTCCACAACGCTCACCCTGCCCGTGCTGCCGCTCGACGACGAGGTCGTGCTGCCCGGCATGGTGGTCCCGCTGGACCTGAACGACGCCGACGTACGCGCCGCGGTGGAGGCCGCCCAGGCCGCCGCCCGCTCAGAGCCGGGAAAGCCCAAGGTCCTGTTGGTCCCACGCATCGACGGCACATACCCGGGCACGGGCGTGCTCGGCACCGTCGAGCAGGTGGGCCGGCTGGCCGACGGTGACCCGGGCGCCCTGATCCGCGGCCGCGGCCGTGTGCGGATCGGCGCCGGGACCACCGGGCCGGGCGCGGCGCTGTGGGTCGAGGGGACGAGGATCGACGAGAGTGTGCCCGAGCCACAGCCCGGTCACGTCACCGAACTGGTCAAGGAGTACAAGGCCCTGGCCACCGCCTGGCTGCGCAAGCGTGGCGCCTGGCAGGTCGTGGACCGTGTCCAGGCGATCGAGGACGTGTCCGCGCTCGCCGACAACTCCGGTTACTCGCCCTTCCTGAGCACCGACCAGAAGATCGAACTGCTCGAGACCGCCGACCCGGTCGCGCGTCTCAAGCTCGCCACCCAGCAGCTGCGCGACCACCTCGCCGAGCAGGACGTCGCCGAGACCATCGCCAAGGACGTCCAGGAGGGCGTCGACAAGCAGCAGCGCGAGTTCCTGCTCCGCCGTCAGCTGGAAGCCGTACGCAAGGAACTGCGCGAGCTGAACGGCGAGCAGGACGGCGAGGAGTCCGACGACTACCGCGCCCGCGTCGAGGCCGCCGACCTGCCCGAGAAGGTCCGCGAGGCGGCCCTCAAGGAGGTCGACAAGCTGGAGCGGTCCTCCGACCAGTCGCCCGAGGGCTCCTGGATCCGCACCTGGCTGGACACCGTCCTCGAACTGCCGTGGAACGAACGGACCGAGGACTCCTACGACATCCAGGGCGCCAAGGCGATCCTCGACGCCGAGCACTCCGGTCTGGAGGACGTGAAGGAGCGGATCACCGAGTACCTGGCAGTGCGCAAGCGCCGCAGCGAGCGGGGCCTCGGTGTCGTGGGCGGCCGGCGCGGCGGTGCCGTACTGGCCCTCGTCGGCCCGCCCGGCGTCGGCAAGACCTCGCTCGGCGAGTCCGTCGCCCACGCCATGGGCCGCAAGTTCGTCCGCGTGGCGCTCGGCGGCGTACGGGACGAGGCGGAGATCCGCGGCCACCGGCGCACGTACGTCGGCGCGCTGCCCGGCCGTGTCGTCCGCGCGATCAAGGAGGCCGGTTCGATGAACCCGGTCGTCCTGCTGGACGAGATCGACAAGGTGGGCTCGGACTTCCGCGGCGACCCCGCGGCCGCCCTCCTCGAGGTCCTGGACCCGGCGCAGAACCACACCTTCCGTGACCACTACCTGGAGGTCGAACTCGACCTGTCGGACGTGGTGTTCCTCGCCACGGCCAACGTCCTGGAGGCCATCCCGGAGGCCCTGCTCGACCGTATGGAACTGGTCCGCCTCGACGGCTACACCGAGGACGAGAAGGTCGTCATCGCCCGGGACCACCTGCTTCCGCGTCAGCTGGAGCGGGCGGGCCTCAAGTCGGACGAGGTCGCCATCGACGAGGGCGCGCTGCGCAAGCTCGCCGGCGAGTACACGCGCGAGGCGGGCGTCCGCACCCTCGAGCGGTCCATCGCCCGGCTGCTGCGCAAGGTCGCGGCCGAGCACGAACTGGGCGAGCGGAAGCTGCCGTTCACCATCACGGACGGCGACCTGCGCGGCCTGATCGGACGGCCGCACCACGTCCCGGAGTCGGCGCAGGACCCGGCGGAGCGCCGTACGGCGGTGCCGGGCGTGGCGACGGGCCTGGCTGTGACGGGCGCGGGCGGCGACGTGTTGTTCGTGGAGGCGTCGCTCTCCGACCCGGAGACGGGCGCGGCGGGCCTGACCCTCACCGGTCAACTCGGCGACGTGATGAAGGAGTCGGCGCAGATCGCCCTGTCCTTCCTGCGGTCGCGCGGTGCGGAGCTGGAGCTCCCCGTCGCCGACCTGAAGGACCGGGGAGTGCACATCCACTTCCCGGCGGGCGCGGTCCCGAAGGACGGCCCGAGCGCGGGCATCACGATGACGACGGCACTGGCGTCGCTGCTCTCCGGCCGGCTTGTCCGTACGGATGTGGCGATGACCGGCGAGGTCTCGCTGACCGGCCGGGTCCTCCCGATCGGCGGCGTGAAGCAGAAGCTGCTGGCCGCGCACCGCGCAGGGGTGACGACCGTGATCATCCCCAAGCGCAACGAACCCGACCTGGACGACGTCCCCGCGGAGGTGCTGGACAAGCTCGACGTCCACGCCGTCACGGACGTCCGCCAGGTCCTGGAACTGGCCCTCGCGCCCGCCACGAGCGACGCGAAGCCGGAGGTTCCGGTGGCGGCGTGACGGACGCCACCGGACAAGGCAAGGCCCGGGTCCCGTGAGGGAGGCCCGGGCCTTCGCCCTGCTCGGCCTGTCAGCCGTTGGCGAGGGCGACGACGCGGTCCAGCGCCCCGTTGAATCTGTCGTGGTCGCCGACGGTCGGGCCGGACGAGGTGTACTGCCACATCGTGTAGTACGACCAGCCCGCCGGCAGTGTGCCCGGATCGGAGGCGTACCGCGCGATCCACAGCGGGTTGGCCGACGCGAAGCCGCCGTAGTTGCCGGTGCAGTCCGTCCACCAGCTCGTCGCCGTGTAGATCACGGCGTCGCGGCCCGTGCGGGCCTTGTACGTGTTCAGGAAGTCGGCGATCCAGCTGACCATCGCGCTCTGCGACTTGCCGTAGCAGGAGGCGCCGTAGGGGTTCCACTCGATGTCGAGGGCGCCGGGCAGGGTCCTGCCGTCCTTGGACCAGCCGCCGCCGTGGTCGACGAAGTAGTTGGCCTGGGTCGCGCCGCTGGTGGTGTCGGGGGTCGCGAAGTGGTACGCGCCGCGGATCATGCCGACGCCGTAGGAGCCGTTGTACTGCTGGGTGAAGTAGGGGTTCGTGTAGTACGTCCCTTCCGTCGCCTTGGTGTAGGCCCACTTGACCCCGCTGTTCCACAGGGTCGACCAGGCGACGTTGCCCTGATGGCTGGAGACGTCGACGCCCTCGGTCTGGGTGGCGGCGGTGGGGCTGGGGGTGCCGCTGCGGCCGTCGTGAGCGAGGACGCCCATGCCCATGTAGGCGGAGCCCCGGGCCGGAGTGTCGGCCGCGGAGGCCGGGACGGCGAGGGGCAGGGCGAGGGACAGGGCTGCGAGCAGGAGCCCGGCGAGAACGAGGCGCCGGGGGCGTACCGATCCAGGTCTGTGCACGGGCATAGCGTGCCTCCGAAAGGCTCGGTGATGCTCGGTGGAGGGGGCCGTATGAGGCTGGCGTGGGCATGCCAGCCGTTGCCTGGTAAAGGAAGCTACGCACGTCGCGCAGCCCGTGGGAAGAGGGGCCGGGGGCTGCCGTTGGTCTAGCCCTGCGAAATACTGACGGAGCTGCGGCAATGACGTGGTTCGGCGGAAACTTTCAGGACCGGGAAGACCGAGGCAGGGGCTGACGTGCACGAAGGCGGAAACGGCGACGAGGGCAGACTCTCGTCGGGTACGACACCGGGTGGTGCGGACCAGGAGTACCTGTCCCTGGAGCGCGAACTCACGGTGCTGCTGCGGCGTGCCCGCGCCAACCAGGGTGAGATGGCCCGCGAGGTCCACCCCGACCTGGAGTCGGCGGCGTACGGCCTCCTGATCCGCCTCGACGAGTGCGGCCGTCAGCGGGCGACGGAGCTCGCGGCCTACATCGGCGTCGGCAAGGCCACCATGTCCCGCCAGCTCCGCGCCCTGGAGGACCTGGGCCTGGTCGCCCGCGAGCCCGACCCGGCGGACGGCCGCGCCTGGCTGGTCCACCTCACCGACGAGGGCCACAACCGTGTCAGCAAGGTGCGCGAGGCCCGGCGGGCCCGGTACGTCAGTCAGCTGTCCCACTGGGACCGCCGGGAAGTGGCGGAGCTGGCGCGGCTGCTGGCGCAGTTGAACCGGGGGATGGAGAGGTAGGAGGCCCGGGGGCGGGCGTCACAGCTCCACGTACACCACCGTCGCGTCGTCGTGTGTCTTGCTCCGGCGCAGATACGTCCGCTCCTCCGCGTCCGCCCGCTCCAGCGCCCGCACCCGCTGCACCAGCGCCCTCGCCCCCTCCTTCCGGACGAGGCGGAAGCAGTCCTCCCAGTCGCCCTCCCGGAACTTCTCCACCCACCGCGTGGCCCCGTCCGTCAGCGCCGCCAGCGCACGGACCCCGGCCCGCGGCAGCGCCCCCGTGACCGCCCGTTCCGCCACGGCCGGATCCGCGGCCGCCGTGAAGAAGCCGCCCTCCTTGTTGCGGACCGTCGAGTCCACGATCGCGTCCGTCGCCAGGGCCGAGCGGGGCAGCCGGGACAGCCGGTCGTCGAGCACCGCCGTCACCGACCCCTCCGACGACTCCACCAGCAGGGCCGAGTCCGACAGGACCAGGTACTCGACCGTCTCCGGCGACCACCGCGCCACGACCACCGTTGCCTGCGGGGTGCGTGGGTGAGAAAGGTCACAGGTGTCGGCGTGGGCCGCAGCGGTGCGGGAGATGGCGCGGGACAGGGCCTCCGACAGCGGAACATCCGGTAGGGAAACGGTCAGTTCGGTCAGGGCGCCGCCCAGGCGTGCGGTGTACCAGTCGACGGAATGCAGACAGCCGGTCCCGCCGCGCGGCGGTGTCACTCCGTCCAGGGCCACCACCGCACCTCCCCGTCCGGAAGCGGGCAGGACCACGGCGGCGAAGTCCTCGTTGGGGCGGGCGGGATCACCGGGCTCCGAAACAAGTTCCGTACGCATTCGGCCAGTCTGCACGACGTCTTCACAAGGTTCGCCAAAGGCTGGCATTGGTTGCCGAATTGGCGCACTTACGCAGGTCAGGCGCCGGGTTTGGGACGGAATTCGCCGTTCCGGGAATGCGTGGCGGCACATACTGCCATCGGTCGTCGTGGACGTCCAACCGGCCCGCCCGGAAAGGCCGCTGCAATCGTCGGAGGAACTTGCCCGCCAACTCCCCTCCGATGTTCACTCCTTCGGGTGGCGGGTCAGTTGATGCGCGGCCACTGCCCACCGGCACTGGGAGGGTCGGGGACCGGTGGGGGTACCTCCCGCTCGAGCGGAGTCGAGAGCGGGAGAGGGTGCACGTACGGTCTGCGGCAGTTGACGGACCGTCACCCGGGCCCATGAGTATCACGAGTCAGGAATGCGAGCACCGGTGCAGAAGACGCGGCCTCGTCGCACAGGCAAGCAGACGGACCCCGCAGCGGGCGCGGAGGGCACGCCCGGCACCACAGGCACCGGCACCACCACAGGCAAGGGCCGGCCCACCCACGTCCGCAACCGGCTCGTCGTCGCCGTGGCCGTCGTGGCCGCCGCCATCGTCGGCGCCGGAGCCCCTGCCGTCCTCGCGGCCTCCGGGCAGCTGAAGGACTCCCAGGACCTGGTGACGCTCGCCGAGCAGACCCAGGACGCCCTGGCCCTGGCCCATTCGCTCGCCGACGAGCGGGACGAGGTCACCTCGTACATCGCGGCCGGCCGCGCCAAGTCCAAGGCGCCCTCCGAGCAGCGCAGCGCCCGCGTCGACCGGCAGGTCGAGGATCTGCGGGAGAACACCGACACCCCTGCCTCGCTGCTCGGTGACCTCGACGGCATCGCCACCGTGCGGCGCGCCGCGCTCACCGGCAAGAGCAGTGCCCTCGAGACGCACAACGCCTACTCGGCGGCCATCACCGAACTGCACGCGCTCGCCGAGCAGTTGGCGCAGCAGATGCCGCCCCGGGCTGGTTCGGGCGCATACGCGCTCGCCGAGCTGGACTCGGCCGTGCAGCAGTCCGCGGCCGCCCGCGGGCTCCTCCTCGCGGCGCTCAGCGTGCCGACGACCACCCAGACGGTCATCAGCCCCACCACCGGCCTGCCGATCAGGACCACCGTCTCCTCGGCCGCCGACACCAAGCAGCGCGACGCCCTGTCCGCGGCCGCCCAGCAGGCCCGGCTGCGCTCCGACGCCGCGCTCGCCGACTTCCGCGACACCGCGCCCAAGGCGGCCCGGGCGTCGTACGACTCCACGGTCACCGGGCCCGAGGTCAACTCGGCCGAGAAGTACCTCGCGCTCCTCACCGACCAGCCGACGCTGAGCTCCGCCGAACTCGGCACCAGTGCCACGAAGGTGGACGCGGCGCTCTCCGCCCGTATCGACGCCATGCGCGGGGCGGAGTCCGCGCTCTACGACCACCGCACCAAGGACCTGGCCCAGCTGCGCGACGACGACGTCACCGCGCTGGAGATCCGCATCGCCGTCCTCGGCGCCCTGATGCTGGTCGCCGTCGGCGTCGCCACGGCCATGGCGCGCAGCCTCACGCGTCCGCTCTCCGTCCTGCGCCGCGGCTCGGCCCGGCTCGCCGAGGCGGAGAACCCGGCCGCCGAGGAACCGGTCACCTTCACCGGCCGCAACGACGAGTTCGCCCAGGTCGTCCGCTCGGTCAACGCCCTGCACGCGCACGCGGCGGCCCTGCACGAGCGCATCGCCACCCTGGAGTCCGACCGCAAGCACCTGGTCGGCCAGCGCCAGAAGATGGCGGACGCCCGCGAGGACCTGCGCGCCGAACTCGCCGACTCCGCGGCCCAGTTGGAGCGCCTGCGGGAGAGCATCGGCGGCACGTTCGTCAACCTCGCGCTGCGCACCCTCGGCCTCGTCGAGCGCCAACTGGCCGTCATCGAGGGCCTGGAGGAGCGCGAGCACGACCCCGACCGCCTCGCCACCCTCTTCAAACTCGACCACTTCGCCACGGTCATGCGCCGCCACAGCGAGAACCTCCTCGTCCTCGCCGGCACCGAGCACGTCCAGCAGAGCGCCCACCCCGTCCCGCTGGTGGACGTCGTACGGGCCGCGGTCAGCGAGATCGAGCGCTACGAGCGCGTCCGCATCGCGGCCCTCCCGCCGCACGGGCACGTTGCCGGCTTCGCCGCGGACGACCTCTCCCACCTGCTGGCCGAACTGATGGAGAACGCAACCTCGTTCTCCCCGCCCGACCTGCCGGTCGAGATCTCCGGCTGGCTCCTGGAGAACGGCGAGGTCATGCTCTCCGTCCAGGACGAGGGCATCGGCATGACCGCCGAGCGCATGACCCGCCTCAACGCCCGCCTGGCCGAGTTCGACCCCGAGTCCCCCTACGACCAGGAGGGCGAGGAGGGCCTGGGCCTCGGCCTCTACGTCGTGGCCCGCCTCGCCCACCGCCACGACGTCCGCGTCCAGCTGCGCGAGCAGAAGCAGGGCGGCGTGGCAGCGGTCGTGGTCCTGCCGAAGGGCCTGCTGGCCCCGGCCCCGTCCGCCGCGGTCCCGTCGTCCGCCGCACCGGTGGCGGGCGCCACCCACGCCTTCTCCCTGCCGGGCGCGGACGCGGAGGCCAACTCCAACGTCCTGCCCGGCCGCCCGAAGCCGACCGCCGACCCACTGGTCGCGCTGGCGGAGAAGGCGCTGAGCGAGTCCACACCGCCCGCGGCACCGGTCGAGACGACGATGGAACTCCTGATCCCGGCCCAGGCGGGGGAGACGGACCCGATCCACACACAGCCCGCGGCCGCCGACGGCGAGGAACCCCCACAGGGCCCACCCGGTGGGAACGAACCCGCCGAAGCCGAAGCCGAGGCGGAACACACGCGCACACCGGACGAGGAACCGGTCACCGCAAAGGGCCTCCCCAAGCGCACCCCGAAGATCACCGCCCCCACGCCACCGCCCCGCCAGCGCAACGCATCCGTGGACGCGGAAGCACTGCGCAGGAGACTCGGCGGCTTCCGTACCGGCGCGCAGGCCGGCTACCGCGCCGTAGAGGCGGAGATCGCGGAACAGACGGCCCAGAACCAGGTGCCGGCCACCGAAACAGCCGTATCCGAAGAAGCCACGGGGGGCACTGTCGAGGAGGCAAGCAGTTGACCGCGCCCAGTACCTTCGGACTGAGCAGTGAAGCCCGCAACCTGCACTGGCTGTTGACGAACCTGGTCGAGGAGGTGCCGGGCATCCAGTCGGTGGCGGTGGTTTCCTCCGACGGCCTGCTCCTGCTCTCCTCGGACCCGGGCCGCAACGACGAGGCCCGCCAGGCAGGGGCACGTACGGCGAAGGGCCCCCGAGGCTCCTCCGCCGACCTGGCGACCATCGTCTCCGGCATCGGCAGCCTCACCATCGGCGCCGCCAAGCTGATGGACTCCGGCGGCGTGAAGCACACAATGATCGCGATGGACGAGGGCAGCCTGTTCGTGATGTCGATCAGCGACGGCTCGCTGCTCGGCGTGCACGGCTCCGCGGACTGCGACATGAGCGTGGTGGCATATCACATGGCACTGTTCGTCGGCCGCGCCGGTCATGTCCTCACCCCCGAACTCCGCAGCGAGCTACGAAAATCCCTGGAGTCGGAGTCCGCGGGGAGTGCACGATGACCGACCGGCCGAACCTCCCCGTGCGCGGCGGCGACCGCAAGCCCGCGCGCGTCCGCCCCTACTCGCTCACCGGCGGCCGTACCCGCTTCGGCCACGTCCTCCTGGTGGAGACGTTCGTGGCCGCGCTGGAGGCGCCGGAGGAGCGCAAGGAGCTGACGAAGGGTTCGCTCAGCACCCGGGTCATGCCGGAGATGCTGGCCATCGTCGAACTGTGCCGCCGTATGCGCACGGTGGCCGAGATAGCCGCGCTGCTGAAGATGCCGCTCGGCGTGGTCCGCGTGCTGCTCAGCGACCTCGCGGACCAGGGAAAGATCCGTGTGTACGGAACAGGTACCGGGCACGGGACGGGCCGCCCGGACCGCGCTCTGCTGGAAAGGGTGCTGAGTGGACTCCGTCGTCTCTGACGCCGCTCGCGGTGTCTCCCCGCTCCTCGACGAAGAGGGGCCCGAACAGCCCTGGCAGACGGACCGCACCCGCGCCCCCATCGCGACGAAGATAGTCGTGGCGGGCGGTTTCGGCGTCGGCAAGACCACCCTGGTCACCGCGGTCTCGGAGATCACGCCCCTGCAGACCGAGGCGCTGATGACCGAGGCCAGCGAGGAGACCGACGACCTCACCGCCACGCCCGGCAAGCTCACCACCACCGTGGCCATGGACTTCGGCCGCCTCACGCTCGACGACGACCTGGTGCTCTACCTGTTCGGCACGCCGGGCCAGCAGCGGTTCTGGTTCATGTGGGACGACCTGGTGCGCGGCGCGATCGGCGCGGTTGTCCTCGCGGACACCAGGCGGCTGAAGGACTGCTTCCCGGCGCTGGACTACTTCGAGAGCTGCGGAATGCCGTACGTCGTCGCGGTCAACCACTTCGACGGCAGCGAGCGCTTCGAACCGGAGGACGTGCGAGAGGCGTTGACGGTCCCCGCGCACATACCTGTAATGATCATGGATGCGCGCCGCCGGATCTCCGTGATCGAGACTCTGCTGTCCCTCGTCGGCCACGCGCTGGACGTCACCCCCGAGTAGGAGAACCACACCCGCATGCGGAAGATACTCGTCGTCGGAGCCGGCCAGTCCGGTCTCCAGATAGCCCTCGGACTCCAGTCGCACGGGTACGAGGTCACCCTGATGTCGAACCGGACGGCGGACGAGATCCGCTCCGGCCGCGTCATGTCGACGCAGTGCATGTTCCACACGGCACTGCAGCACGAGCGCGATCTCCAGCTGAACTTCTGGGAGTCCCAGGCCCCGAAGATCGAAGGACTCGGCGCCTCCGTCGCGGCCCCGGGCTCCTGGAGCGAGGGTCCCGCGGCACGTGCGATCGACTGGGTGGGCAAGCTCGACGGGTACGCGCAGTCGGTCGACCAGCGGGTGAAGATGGCCGGCTGGATGGAGACCTTCGCGCAGCGCGGCGGCCAGCTGGTCATCCACGGTGCGGCGGTCTCCGACCTCGACTACTTCTCCCGTACGTACGACCTGGTGCTCGTCTCGGCGGGCAAGGGCGAGCTGGTGTCCATGTTCGGCCGGGACGCGTCGCGTTCCCCGTACAGCGAGCCGCAGCGGTCCCTCGCGGTGTCGTACGTCCACGGGCTCGGCCCGCGGCCCGAGCACCCGGACTTCGAGGCGGTCCGCTGCAACCTGGTCCCGGGTGTGGGCGAGCTGTTCGTCATGCCGACGCTCACCACCTCCGGCCGTGCGGACATCCTCTTCTGGGAGGGCATACCCGGCGGCCCGCTCGACGTCTTCAACGGCGTCAAGGACCCGGCGGAGCACCTCTCCCTGACCCTGGAACTCATGGAGCGGTTCACGCCCTGGGAGTACGCGCGGGCCACCAAGGTCGAACTGACCGACGCGGGCGGTGTGCTGGCGGGCCGTTACGCCCCGACCGTCCGCAACCCCATCGGCCGTCTGCCCGGCGGCGGCCTGGTCCTCGGCGTCGCGGACGTCGTCGTCGCCAACGACCCGATCACCGGCCAGGGCTCCAACTCCGCCTCCAAGTGCGCGGCGTCGTACCTCGCGTCGATCCTGGAGAACGGCGAGAAGGAGTTCGACGAGTCCTGGATGCAGGCGACGTTCGACCGCTACTGGGAGACGGCGCAGCACGTCACCAAGTGGACCAACGCGATGCTTGCTCCGCCGCCGGAGCACATCCTCAACCTGATCGGCGCGGCCGGCCAACTCCAGCCGGTCGCCGACCGGTTCGCCAACGGCTTCAACGACCCGGCCGACTTCGAGAACTTCTTCTACGAGCCGGAGAAGACCGGGGCCTACCTGGCGTCGGTGGCCGGGGCCTGAGGACCTCCGTCCGGACGCACGGCTCCGAGGATCGGGTACGTCGCGATCGGGGACACCTTGATCGTTTCTCCCGTTCTCGGGGCCTGGAGGACCATTCCTTCCCCCAGGTACATCGCCACGTGCGTGGCCTCGGGGAAGTAGAGGACCAGGTCACCCGGGCGCAGCTTCTTCAGGGGGATTCTCGGCAGGTGGGCCCACTGTTCCTCGCTGGTGCGGGGGATGGGGGTGCCCGCGTGGTCCCAGGCCTGTGAGGTCAGGCCCGAGCAGTCGTACGACTTCGGGCCCTCGGCGCCCCATTCGTACGGCTTCCCGAGCTGCTGCACGGCATACCGCAGAGCCCGGTCGCCCGCCCGTGACGGCGGGCGGTTGTCCTCGCCCAGCGCGCCCGAGGTGATCAGCCGCTTCTGTGCCTTGTCGACGTCGCTCTTCTCCAACTCGGCCATTGTCGCGAGCTGTTTAGGGGTGAGGGAGGCGAGGAGTTCCTCGACGTCCTCGAGGCGCCCCCGTACGTCGTCGCGGTCCTTCTTCTGGCGCTGTGCGAGGGTGAGCCGGTCGTCGAGGGCCTTGCGGGCCCTGCGGGCCAGGTCGGCGGCCTTCTTCTCGTTCCCGGTCAGCCGGCCGATCGTCTCGGCGCGCTCCCGCGCCACCTGCCCGATGACATGGCCCTCGTCGAGCGCCTGCTGGGGATTGCGGGCGAGCAGCAGTCGTACGTACGGCGAGATGTCGGTGCTGTTCTGGTACTGCTGCCTGGCCAGGCGGCCGGCCGCACCGCGGCTGTCGTGCAGGGAGAGCCGGGCTCGGGCGAGTTCGGTGTCCAGCCGGGCCACCTCCGCGCGCTGCTTCTTCAGCTTCTCCTCGGTGGCGTTGTAGGTCTCGGTGGCCTTCTCGGCCTGCCGGTACAGCTGCTGAAGATCCGTCAGCCGACGGGCGACGGACATCCCGTCGGGGTCCGGTGGCATGGGTACGGCCGCGACGGGCAGCGGTGCGAGGACGGTGGCGGCCGCGAGCGCCGCCGTACACACCAGACGCAGAAGCCTTCCTGACACGTCATCACCTCCGGCGCGGGCAGCCTCTCTGCTCCGCACCGTGAGGTGTTGACGCCCGGGCGGCGAGCCACGCGCCGTGTGTGCGGTTCGGCGCAACCTCGTCACCCGTCGGTGTCGTCCGGCTTGCCGCCCGGCGTGGCGTCTGGAACGGTGTCCGGCTTCGACCAGGGCCACTTCAGCTTGTCGGGCCTGCCCTCGGGGTCGTACGCGTACTTCCACCCCTGCGGCAGACCCAGCCGCTTGCTGTGACCGCGCGGCACGCGGCGGTAGACGAACACCGTGGGCGGGCCGCCGGCGGCGTCCGGGACGGGGATGCGGTACGTCTTCGGGGGGTGCCCGGTGGGTCCCACGAGGACCGGCAGCACCCGGCCGTCCATGGGCCCGCCCTCGAAGGGTGTGTTTTCGCTCTTCACGGCACCAGTCTCAGACATCCTCGGCCAGCGCCTGCACCAGCGCGGCGGTCTGCGGGTCCCGGGCCGCGGTCACCGAGAGCACGGCCACGAACTGCTCCACCAGCCAGTCCCGCAGCTCGTCGACCGGCGGCTGCTTGTCCTCGTCGAGCCAGATCAGGGAGGCCGCCTCGACCGCGGTGATCCACATCCGCACGGTCATGCGCAGCAGCAGCCCGGGGTCGGTGACCTCCAGGTGCCTCAGGATGTGCTCGGCGGCGGCCCGCCGCACGCCGTCCACGATGGCGGTCGTCCGCGACGTCTCGACCACGCTGCCGCCCTGGAGCAGCGCGCTGAACCCGGCGTCATGCTGATCGACGAAGGCCAGATACCGGTCGAGGGCGCGGGCGAGCCGGGGGAGGAGAGGCCCTTCGCGGGCTTCGTCGAAGCACTGCTGCAACTCGTCGGCCGCGGACCTCAGTGCGGCCTCGTAGAGCTGCTGCTTGCCGCCCGGGAAGTACCGGTACACCAGGGGGCGGGAGACTCCGGCCGCCTCCGCCACGTCGTCGAGGGAGACGTCCTCGGGCGCGCGGTGTGCGAAGAGGTTCAGCGCGGCTTCGAGAAGTTGGCTGCGACGCTCTTCGACACTCAGACGACGGTAGGCGGGGGCGGAGGGGGTCATGCCTCGCAGGGTAGTCGGCCGGGTGCGGGTTCGTTGTGGCTGGTCGCGCCCATCCTGCACCTAAGCCAAGAGGCCCGAGGACCGCCACAGTCGCCGCCCGACCCCCCGCAGCACCCCAATGTCATCCAGAAAGTCGGTCAACCGCTTCGCCCCGGTCTGCATGACCTCCCGCCGATGCCCACTGGCCCTCACCTGCGCCACGGCCTCCCGGCGATCCAGCCCCACATTCGTGTACACCTCGGGGTTCACGAAGGCGACCGAGAACACCCGGGCGAACTCACCGGAGGTGACCCGCGTGAACTCCTGCGACCACTTCGGAGCCGTCACCATCTGCCGCCGCAGCTCCTCACGCGCGTACCGCACATGACGGGCCTCCTCCACGACGTGGATCCGCGTGACCCCCCGGATCAGCGGCTGCACCCGCTCGTCCGGGAACGTCAGCCGCTGCATCCAGTCCAGGACCTCCTCACCGAGCAGCGTGGCCGTGAAAGAGCCCGGAGTCGTGGAGATCGTCTTGAACAGCCGCCCCAGGTTCTGGTGCACACGCGCCACCGGGTACCACGGCGCGTCCCCGCGCGAGATCAGCCGCGCGAACATCTTGGAGTGCCGGCACTCGTCCTCAATCTCGGTGAGCGCGTACCGCACATGGGCGCTCGTCGCCGCCTTGTCGTAGATGTGCCGGACGAGCAGCTGCATGAGGATCAGCTCGAACCAGATGCCGAGCGAGGCGAGCGCCGCCGACTCGTGCTGGGAGAGCAGAATCCGCTGCTCCTCGCTCATCCGCTTCCACATCGGGGTGTCGTACAGCGACACCAGCTCCGGCGGCCAGAACCACTTGCCCTCCTCGAAGGGCGCGTCCCAGTCCAGCTCCTTGTCCGGGTCGAAGGAGTGCTTGGCGGAGGAGGCCAGCAGCCGTTCGGCCACCTGTTCCCGGTCCTTGAGCAGGCCGAGCGCGTCGCGCAGACCCTCCAGCGCGTCGGCTTCCGTCAGGGTCGTCATGGTTCTCCCACCTTGTTACCCGGGGTCACATCCTCCACGTCTTATGAGACTGCCTGTCAGCAAGCTCGTCAATCCCCCGCGCGCGACTTGTTGACCCCGCGTCTACCACGTGTGAGCCTGCGAGACATGCCGACTTACGACCTGTACGCCAAGGACGCGGGAAACCCTCTCTGGCAGGTGCCGGCGACCGGCGCGGCGCGCTTCAGCTGGGAGTACGACGACGGCCGCGACCGCCTGCTCGCCCTGTACCAGAAGGGCAAGGACAAGCAGTGGGACGGACAGCGGCGCATCGACTGGGATCTCGAGGTCGATCCGTACGACCCCCTCGGCACCCCCGACGAGTCGATGTCCCTGTACGGCACCAAGTACTGGGCGAAGATGACGGACAAGGACAAGGGCGAGCTGCGCAAGCACTACGCCTCCTGGCAGTTCAGCCAGTTCCTGCACGGCGAGCAGGGCGCGATGATCTGCGCGGCGCGGATCGTCGAGTCCGTCCCCGACCTGGACGCCAAGTTCTACTCGGCGACCCAGGCGATGGACGAGGCACGGCACGCGGAGATCTACGGCCGCTTCCTGCACGAGAAGGTCGGGATGCTCTACCCGATCAACGACAACCTCCAGTCCCTGCTGGGCGACACCCTCCGCGACAGCCGCTGGGACATGCCCTACCTCGGTATGCAGGTCCTGATCGAGGGCCTGGCGCTGGCGGCCTTCGGCATGATCCGCGACACGACGGACAAGCCCCTCCCCAAACAGATCCTCGCCTACGTCATGCAGGACGAGGCCCGGCACGTGGCCTTCGGCCGGATGGCCCTGCGCGACTACTACAAGCAGCTCAGCGACGCCGAGCTGCGCGAGCGCGAGGAATTCGTCATCGAGGGCTGCTACTTGATGCGCGACCGGCTGCGGGGTGTGGAGGTCCTGGAGAACTTCGGCATCCCCACGGCGGAGGCGGAGGAGTACAGCGAGCAGTCCGAATTCCTGGCCCTGTTCCGGCAGTTGCTGTTCTCCCGCATCGTCCCGTGCGTCAAGGACATCGGCCTGTGGGGCAAGCGGCTGCAGCAGGCGTACGTCGACATGGGCGTCTTCGAGATGGGCGACTCCAACCTGGACCTGCTGATGGCCCAGGACGAGGAGATCGCCGAGCAGTTGGACGCGGAACGCTTCGCTGCGGAGGAGCGGGAGCGGGTGGCGGAGGTGACGGGGGCGATCGAGGCGGGTGCCGCAGAGGGCTGACGGTTACTGAGCCGTGGCGGTTACTGAGGGGTGGTGGATCACCCCCATGCAGTAACGTGCTGACGTGTCCACGCCTCCACCGCCCCAGGGTCCCTACGGGCCGCAGAACCCCTACGGCCAACAGCAGCCGCAGGGGCCGTACGCCCCCGGTCCCCACGGTCAGCAGCAGCCGTACGGGCAGCAACAGCCCTACGGACAGCAGCCGTTCGGGCAGCCGCCCGCGCCGCCGTACGGCGCCCCCTACCCGCAGCAGCCCTACGGCTGGGGCCCGCCCCCGAAGAAACGGCGGGTCGGGCTCGTGCTCGGCATCGTGGGCGGGGTCGTCGGGCTGGTCGTGGCGGCCCTCGTCGGGCTCGCGGTGATCGGTGCGAAGGTCGAAAGCGGCTTCCCCGACGCCGAGTTCACGCTGACCCTGCCCAAGACGCTGCTGGACGACCGCTACAAGCTCGCCCAGGACCTCTCCGACACCCAGGGCAAGAAGATCGAGGACGAGATGGACGGCGCCTGGGACGCCAAGGTCACCGAGGCCAAGGTCGGGCAGTACAGCCTGAACGGCAACAGCACCAAGGGCCAGCTGGTGATCTCGGGCATGTACGGCCGCTTCCAGCACGTCGACCAGGGCCGCGACAGCATGCTCAAGGGCGTCGGCGAGGCCGACGGCGCGACGGTGGCAGTCAAGCCGAAGGACTTCCGGCCGGGCGGCTCCGGTCTCACGGTCACCTGCGAGGTGGTCACCCAGAAGCAGCTCGGCCAGACGCTGACCTACCCGGTCTGCGCCTGGGCGGACGGCAACACGGCGGCCGTGGTCGCCGAGGTGACCGAGGAGACGATCACGCAGTCCCCGTCCGACGTCGACCTCGCGGCGGCCGCCGAGACCACCCTCCAGGTCCGCTCCGAGACCCGGAAGGCGATCAAGTGACGGCCGCCGGGCAGAGGGGCTAGACCGGGCAGCCCAGGTCCTCCGGCACCGCGGCCGCGACCGGCTCCTCGGCCCCCGGCGGGAACGACGTCCGCAGCGTGAAGGCGTACGGCGTGGGGCCGTTCGTCCGCAGGTGCAGCAGTCGCTCCTCCGCCTCCGCGACCGTCGGGCGGTGTCCCGCCGGCACCCACCACAGCACCGCCATCGCCTCCTGCACCCGCTCGAACCACTCCCTGCGGCGGGCCAGCATCTCGCGGTGGCGGCCCTGGTACATGAACGCGGTCAGGGCGTCGGTGTCCCGCCACACCGACATGTTGATGATCAGCCACTGGTCGCCGAAGACGGCCACGTCCGTCGCGTTGCCGGACTCGTCCTCCAGCCGCCAGACGAAACCGTCCGCGGCGTCCGCGTCGGCGTTCACGGGATCGAGACTGTCGACGAAGTCCTTCAACTGCGGGGAGTCCAGCGGGGCTTTGAGGCGGGCGATGTTCACCTGGGCGAGTTCGTGGGCGGCTGCTGCTCCGGAGGTCGTCATCTACCGAACGATAGGTCGGGAGCATGCGCTGCTCCAGCCCCCGTCTCAGTACGTGAGCATGGCGCCCTCAACCACCGTCGTCGGGCGATGAGTTGAGCACCGACTCCATCACCGCCCGGGCGATCGGCGCCGCCACCCCGCCGCCGGAGATGTCCCCTCGGTTCGCCGACGCGTCCTCCACCACCACGGCCACAGCGACCTTCGGTGCGATGTCCCGGTCGCGCTGCGCCCAGGACACGAACCAGGCGTACGGCACCCCTGCGTTGCCGAGGCCGTGCTGCGCGGTGCCGGTCTTGCCGCCGACGACGGCGCCGGGGATCGCGGCGTTGGTGCCGGTGCCCTCCGTCACGACGTCCTCCATCAGCTCCTTCACGCGGTCGGCGGTCTCCGGGCGCATCGCCTGGCGCACGGGCCGCGAGCCCGCCGTGGCCACCGTGGTGCCGTGTTTCGTCGTCGTCCGCTCCACCAGGTACGGCGAGCGCAGCTGCCCCTCGTTGGCCACGGCCGCCGCGACCATCGCCATCTGCAGCGGTGTGGCCCGCGTGTTGTACTGCCCGATCGAGGACAGCGCGAGCTGCGCCCGGTCGAGCGTGGTGTCGAAGGTGCTCGGCGCGACGGAGAAGGGGATCCGCAGCCCCGCGTCGTTGAAGCCGAAGCCCTTCGCCGTCGCCGACATGCGCCTCTGGCCCACGTCCACGCCCAGCTTCGCGAACACCGTGTTGCAGGACCACTCGAAGGCGGCCCGCAGCGGGGCGTCCTCGCACCCCTCGCCCTCGTTCATCAGCGAGGTCGTCGTGCCCGGCAGCCGGTACGGGTCCGGCGAACGGGTCGGCTCGTCCAGGTCCGTGACGACACCCGCGTCGAGTGCCGCCGCGGCGGTGACCACCTTGAACGTCGAACCCGGCGGATACGTCTGCCGCACCGCCCGGTTGAGCATCGGCTTGTCCGGATCGGAGTTCAGCCGGGCCCAGGACCGCGCCGTCGCCGCGGCGTTCCCCGACAGCGCCGAGGGGTCGTACGAGGGACTCGACACCAGCGCCAGCACCCGCCCGGTCGCCGGCTCGATCGCCGCCACCGCACCCTTGCGGCCGTCCAGCCCCTCGTAGGCCGCCTGCTGCGCCGCCGGGTCGAGGGTCGTCACAATGTTGCCGCCCGGGCTCTGGGCGCGCGTGAGGTCGTTCCAGATGGGGAGCGGCGCGAGCATCGGGTCCGTGCCGGACAGCACCGTGTCCCCGGTGTGCTCCAGGAGCGTGGTGCCGTACACCTGCGAGGCGAAGCCGGTGACGGGGGCGTACAACGGGCCGTCGCGGTACGTCCGTTCGTAGCGGAGCTGCTCGCCGCTGTCCCGGGAGCCGGTGACGCTCTCGCCGCCGACCATGATGTCGCCGCGCGGCTGGTCGTAACGGGCGATGGTGGTACGGCGGTTGGCCGGATTGGCGTCGTAGGAACGGGTGTTGACGAGCTGGATACGGGTGGCGCCGACGAGGAGCGCGACGAGGAGGAGGGCGCAGAAGAAGCCGGCGTGCTTGATGTGCCGTGTCATGGGGCGGCCTCTCTGTCGTACTGACGGCGTGCCGAATCGCTCACCTTGATCAGCAGCGCCACGATCGCCCAGTTGGTGACGACCGACGAGCCGCCCTGCGCGAGGAACGGCATCGCCATGCCCGTCAGCGGGATCAGCCCGGTCACCCCGCCCGCGATCACGAAGACCTGCAGCGCCACGATCGAGGCCAGTCCGACGGCCAGCAGCCGGCCGAAGGGGTCGCGCAGCGCGAGGCCGACGCGGTAGCCGCGGTGCACGAGGAGGCCGTAGAGGAGGAAGATCGCGGAGAGGCCCGCGAGGCCCAGTTCCTCGCCGGCCGTCGCGAGGATGAAGTCGGACTTGGCGGCGAAGCCGATGAGGATCGAGTGGCCGAGGCCCAGGCCCGTGCCGAGGACGCCGCCCGCCGAGAAGGCGAACAGGGACTGGGCCAGCTGGTTGGGGCCCTGGCCCGCCTCGATCGACGCGAAGGGGTGCAGCCAGTCCTGGACGCGGCTGTGCACATGCGGCTCCAGCCAGCCGACGGCCACCGCACCGAGGGCCGCCAGCAGCAGCCCGACCGCGATCCAGCCGGTGCGGCCGGTGGCGACGTACAACAGGACGACGAACAGCCCGAAGAACAGCAGCGAAGTACCGAGGTCGCGCTCCAGGACCAGAACACCGACACTCACCAGCCAGATGGCGAGGATCGGCCCGAGCGCCCGGCCGGTGGGCAGCTGCATGAACCAGATCCGACGGCCCGTGTACGCCAGCGCGTTGCGGTTGGCCGCCAGGTACGCGGCGAAGGAGACGGCCAGCAGCACCTTCGCGAACTCGCCCGGCTGGATGGAGAATCCGGCGATCCGGACCCAGATGCGGGCGCCGTTCACGGCCGGGAAGAGGATCGGGAGCAGCAGCAGGGCGAGCGCGGCGACGACCCAGACGTATGTGTAGTCCTGCAGCGCACGGTGGTCGCGGAGCATCAGGACGATGACGGTGAACAGGGTCACGCCCAGTGTGGACCACACGAGTTGGGTGGGGGCCGCATGGTCGTGGGGGGTCTCCAGGTCGAGCCGGTAGATCAGCACCAGACCGAGGCCGTTGAGCAGGACGCCGATGGGCAGCAGCAGCGGGTCGGCGTACGGGGCCCGCAGCCGCACCGCGACATGCGCGAGCAGCGCGAGCACGCCGAGCCCGGCGCCGTAACCGGCGGCGCCGGGCGGGAGAGTGCCGTTCTTCGCGAGGCCGACCGCGCAGTAGCCGTACACGGAGAGCAGTACGGCCACGACGACGAGGGCGAGTTCGATGCCACGGCGCCGGGGCAGGCGTACCGCGGAAGCGGGCGGATCCGCCTGTGCCACAGTGGTACCGGCGTTCGTCATGTCCGGAAACCTACCCAAATAGCGGGAGTTGTGATCTCACGGTCTCAGCACCAGCGCGGGGGAGTCCCGATGGTGTCGATGTAGCGGGCCGAACCCCACGCCCAGGTGCCGTCCGTGAGGAGGTACCAGACGTTGTTGCCCTGCACGCTCTGCCCGGGGGTCTGGCAGAAGATCGAGACCCGCTGGCCCCGGTGGACCACCCGGATCACCTGGCTGCCGCGGTTCGGCGCGCTGCGCAGGTTCAGCGTGTTCGCGGTGACGACCCCGCGGGCCAGGCGCGAGTTGTTGTTGCCGCCCTGCCCCCAGTCGCCGTCTCCACCCTGGCCCCCGTTCCCGCCCGGATCCCCGTCCCCGCCCTGGTCCCAGCCGTCCTGAACGCTGACACCGGGATCACCTCCGTCGTCCCCGTCGTCCGCGAGGGCAGGAGCGGCAACGACGGAACTGAGCAGAGCACCGGCGGCGCCGGCTATGGCCACACGGCCGAGGAGGGAGCGCAGGGACATGGGGGGTACCTCCATGAATGCGGGCGAAGCTGACTATTCGCCACGTTAGGAGTCGGCCCCGGGGCGCGCCCGTCACATTGGGCCATAGGAGCGCCCCGCTAACCGAGCGTCAGAGTCGCCACGGCCCCGCCGTCCAACGCGTTCGTGAACTCCAGCCGCGCGCCCAACACCTCCGCCTGCCCCACCGCAATGGTCAGCCCCAGCCCGTGCCCCTTCACGCCCCCCTCGGTACGGAACCGCTGCGGCCCGTGCTCCACGAGATAGTCCGGGTACCCGTCCCCGTGATCCCGCACGGTCACCACCGCACCTTCGACCGTCAGGGACACCGGCCCCCGCCCGTGCTTGTGCGCGTTGGCGACGAGGTTCCCCAGCACCCGCTCGAGCCGCCGCCGGTCGGTCTCGACCCGTGCGTCCCGCAGGACGACGACCTCCGTGTCGGCCCCCGACGCCCGCACCACCCGCTCGGCCAGCGCCCCCAGCTCCTCGGTGTCCAGCTCCAGCTGCTCCCGCCCGGTGTCCAGGCGGGAGATCTCCAGCAGGTCCTCGGTCAGCGTGCGCAACGCCGCCACCCGGTCCCGCACCAGCTCGGTCGGCCGCCCCGGCGGCAGCAGCTCGGCCGCCGCGTGCAGTCCGGTCAGCGGGGTGCGCAGCTCGTGCGCGACGTCCGCCGTGAACCGCTGCTCGCTCAGCAGCTTGCCCTGCAGCGAAGCCGCCATGGAGTCCAGCGCGGCCGCCACCGCGGCCACCTCGTCCTGGGGGCGCGTCGGATCCTTCGTGCGGGGATCGCCGACGCGCGCGTCGAGGTCACCCGCGCTGATCCGCCGGGCCACCGTCGCCGTGGCGTGCAGCCGCCGCGTCACGCGGGTCACCGCGAACGCGCCCACCAGCAGCGTCGCCGTGATCGCCAGCCCCGAGGACCACAGGATCGCCCGGTCGAGCCCGGCGATGGTGCGGGACTGCTGCGCATAGTCGACCTCGACTGCCAGCGCCCGGTGGCGGTCGGCCGGCCCCGCCGCCCACATCGTGGGGTGCCCGTGCCGGTCGGAGACCATCGTGCCGCGGTCCCCGTCCACCGCCAGCGCGCGCAGCGCCGACGGCAGCCCCGGTGGGTCGACGCCCGCGCCCGGCAGCAGCGTGTCCCCGGCCTCGTACGCCTTCGTCGCGTCGTCCAGGCGCGACAGCGCGAGGTCGCGGGCCTGGCCGACGGTCTGGTTCGTCACCGAGACGTGCACGAGCACGCCGAGCAGCGCGGCGAGCGCGCAGCACATCACCGTGATGAACACCGCCGCCTTCACGGCGAGCGTGCCCGCCCAGTGCGGGAGCGCGAGCCTCATCACGGGCTCGCCGAGGGGGAGGCGGAGGGCGTGGGGGACGGGCTCGAGGAGTGCTCGCGCTTGCCGATACGGAGCATCTCGTCGTGGGTGAGCAGCATGACGCGCTGGTCCGGGTCCCAGGTCCACTGGAAGCGGTACTCGTAGTCCGCGAGGTCGGACGGCGCATGGATGATCACGGAGCGCCCGGCCAGCTCGACCCCGCTCACGGCGTCGTCGTTGGACATCACCTGGACCACCCGGTCGCCGGCCTCCACGGTGTAGACGCGCACGGCCGTCTGATGGCCGGGCAGCAGCCGGAAGCCCAGGGTCAGGTCGGCCTTCCCGTCGCCGGTGATGTCGCGGTAGTACGCCTTGAGCAGCGGGCACCGCGCGTCCGCCGGCTCCTTGCCGCAGTAGGCCATCCGGCGGGCCGTCTCGCGGTACGGCGCCTTGGAGCCGGAGTAGTCGTCCGGGTGCTGGGCCATCTCGGCCCGCACGAGGGACACCGGCTCGACCTTGCGGATGTCGCCGCCCGGGGCCGTGACGCCCTTCATGGCCTCGGCGTCGCCGTTGTCGTAGTTCCAGGCGGGGCTGGAGGCGGGCGCCAGGTTCGGCCACAGCTTCGCCGGGCTGGTCGCGGTCGGCGTCGACCCCGCGCCCTGCAGCCCGCCCGCGTCGCCGCAGCCCGCCGCCAGCAGGGCGAGAGCGGCGGCGGCGAGCGCTGCGCGTGCGGCGCGGGTGCGGGGCACGGGACTCCTGTGGCTCATAACGATCGGTGACCCGGTACACCCTATTCGTCCGGCGAAACGATTACCTCGTTACTCGGTCAGCTCCTCCAGCAGCCGGGCCGTCGCCAGCCCCGCCCGCAGATAGTCGACGAACAGCTCGTTGTGCAGCGCCCACGGCGAGCGACGGGACCGTATCAGCCGTATCGCGTCCTCCGTGGAGTGCCCCCGCCGGACCAGGGCGTGCGCGACGACCAGCCCCGAGCGGTTGTACCCGTGGTAACAGCGGACGAGGACCTTGCGGCCCTCGTCCAGTGCGTCGCTCGCGGCCTGCGCGAGGCGGATGACGCCCGCGAGCTGTGTGCCGTCCAGCGGCCCGTCCGGTATCGCCCACACATGGTGCTCGACACCGGGGTCGGGCCCGTGCCCCGGAAGTCTCAACAGGGTCTGCACGAGATCGAACTCGTCCCGTACGACAGCGAATTCGAGTTGTCCGGAGCGGCCCCTGAACTCGTGCCCGCCCATCCACAGGCCGGGCACGACCTCGCTCCACGGGGCGTCCGGAGCCGGTACGTCGGGTTGCTTCCTGCGGGTACGCAATAACGCCTCCCCAAGTCCCCCTCCCAACTCCTGTCAAAGGTAACCGGGTTCTTGCCGCAGGAGCACCCCGCCTGTTCCCATGGTCAAGGGGTGATGGTTCATGACCGGACTGCGCGTCGTACCTACCTGGAGGCATGGTCAGGAACGGCTCTACGTGTGCTTCACGGACGGGCGGAACGTCGCCTGGTACGACCGTGAGGCAGCCAGGGTCAACCTGCTCAGCGAGGACGAGAGGGACGGAGTGCTGGAGGCCCTCGGCCCCTTCATCACCGGCCGAGTGACGGTCGGCCCGCCGCCGGTCCCGACCCCGGCCGAGCTGGCCCGGCTCTCCCTCCACCCGGACGACGACCTGGCGCCCAACCGCCCCGGCGAGGCGCTGCTGGTCGCCCTGGAGCGGGAACCCGCCTCCTCCCACCGTCTGCGACCGGACCCGCGCCGGCGGGCCCTGGCGGCGGAACAGGCGGTCGGCGAGGCCCTGGACCGCCTGGACGGCGCGGGCTGGCACGCCCTGCACTCGATCCCGCTGCCCGGCGGCGACCGCGTCCACCACCTGGTGATCGGCCCGGGCGGCCTGTTCGCCCTGCACACCGTCCACGCCCGCAAGCAGCGGGTGACGGTCGCCGACCCCATGGTCGCCCTGGGCCGCCGCGACCCGCAGCCCCTGCTGCGCCGCGTCCGCGCCGACGCCGACCGGGCGTCGTACGCACTGACGGCGGAGGTCCACCCGGTCCTGGCCCTCGCGGGCCCCGCGGACGTCTCGATCACGGCGCCCCTCCGCGAGGTCCGCGTCCTGCAGGACACGGACCTCCCGGACCTGGCCCGCCTCGGCGGCGTGCTCAAGCCGGCCGATGTGGAGGCGCTGCACGCGATGGCACGGGACAGGGAGACGTGGTCGCGGGTGTGAGCCCTACCTGACCGGTTCGAAGTAGTGGTCGAGCGTGAAGGCACCGATATGGGTGCCGACGCGGTTGGCCACGATGTCACTGGTCCGGAAGTGGATGCCGTCCCAGACCCGGGCGTTGATCACGTCCCGGTTGTAGTCGCGCGCACTGGTGTACGTACGCGTGGTGCCCGTAACGGCCGACGAGATACGAAGATCGATGTCCCCGCCGGTCAGGCGGGACAGGACCGCCACCGCGGCGCCGTCGAAGCTGCAGTGACCGCTCATGTAGTCCGGGTAGGCGGGCGTGTCGATGAGCGGCAGCCAGGACGGGTCCGACGTGGTGGCCGGGTTGCCGTCGGTGTCGGCCAGCTGGACGGCGGTGATCGGCCGCCACTGGCCGTAGGTCAGCTTGGTGTTCCAGGCGGTGATCTGGGCGTCGGCGGTCGCGGTCCAGGTGGCGGCGGACAGCCGGGCGGCCTCGACGATGTCCAGCCCGTGCCGCTGGGCGTACCCGCGCAGGGCGGCCTGGAACTGCACCGGCAGCACGTCGCTGAAGAAGCGCGCGGTGTCGGTCTGCGCGTCGGTCCGGGAGGATCCGGTCCTCGCGCCCATCGCCTTCACCTCGTTGAAGTCCTTGGTGTAGGTCTTCGAGGTCAGTTTCGGCGGGGGACCGGGCCGGAACTGGTCGGACGACCGGAGCAGCATCGGCCGCAGCTTCGCGAGCCACGGGTCGACCATGGGCGCGTTGGCGGGCGGGGTGGGCCGCCAGATGCCGGGCGCGGGCGGCTTGTCGAAGGTGATCGGGGCGCCGCGCCCGTCGTTCTCGCGGAGCTGGACGATCCGCGCGGCCGCCCGCTCCCCGAAGGCGACGCCCTGGTCCTCCGCCTTCCCGTCCGGGATCTTGGCGAGCGAGGCGGCGTAGGCGGCGTCGACACGGGCCTGGGAGGCCGGGAAGTACGTCAGCAGGATGCGGTGGGCGGCGGCAGCGGCGGCCGCTTCCGAGGAGGCGTGGCGCGGGCCGCGCGCATGCCACTTGTACTCGGCGTACCGCCCCTCGATCCCGACCACCGCGTTGTAGACGGCGGCGCCCATGAAGCCGTACCAGATGGCCTGCTCGGCCCCTGGCCGCTTGGCGTCGCCGTTCACGACGGCCACGGCGGTCTCGCTCCAGTCGTTGATGACACCGGGGCCGGGGGCCGCCTTGGCCGGGGCCGAGGCGACCGCCGAGGACGCCCACGGCACGGCGCCGAGGGCGAGCACCGTCAGGCCGACGACAAGCGTGCGGCGGACGGTGCGGACGGGTGGTGCTAATGATCCATGCCGATCCTTTGTCACGGGGTGCCCCCCTTGCTGGTTCTGGTTGGAGCCAGGGTGCACCCGGGGTGGGGGCGGACTGGGGGATTCCTCTGATTGGCCAGCCCGCTGAACGCGAAGGCGCTACCGCAGGGGCTGGAAGTGGTGCGTGAGCGTCCAGTGCCCGATGCGCCGTCCGACCCGGTTCCCCACGACGTCGGCGGTGCGGAAGTGGATCCCGCTCCAGATCCGGGCGTTGATCACGTCACGGTTGTAGTCGGCGGACCGGGTGTACCTGCGGCTGGTGTCCGTGACGGCCGAGTACAGCCGCAGGTCGATGCTGCCACCGGTCAGTGCGTCCAGTACGGCCATGACGGCGCCGTCGTTGGTGCAGTGCCCGCCGATGTATTCGGGGTACGGCGGTGTCCGCAGCAGCGGCTCCCAGGCCGGGTCGGCCTCGGTGGCGGGGTTGCCGTCGGTGTCGGCGAGCCGGATGGCGTGGATCGGCCGCCAGAAGGCGTAGGTGAACTTGGCGTTCCACGTGGTGATCGTCGCGTCGGCCGCGGCGGCGTTGAGGGCCGCGAAGAACCGGGCGGCCTCGACGATGTCCAGTCCGTGGCGCGTGGTGTGGTCGCGGTAGCCGGCCTGGAGCTGCTGGGGCAGCGGGTCGGAGAAGAAGAGCGCGGTCTCGGTGCCGTACGGGGTCCGTGCCGTGCTGTTCTTCCCGCCCACCGCCTTCGTCTCGGCCAGATCCCGGGCGTACGTCTTCGAGGTCAGCGCGGGCGGCGGCCCCGGCATGAACCTGTCCGGCGAGTCGAAGGTCATGGGCCGCACCTTGCCGAGCCACGGGTCGACGGCGGGGCTGTAGCCGGGCGGAGCGGGGCGCCAGACGCCGGGCGCGGGCGCCGGGTTGAAGATCACCTCGGCATCACGGCCGTCGTTCTCGCGCAGCCGGATGACGCGGTCGGCGGCCCGCTCCCCGAACCGGACGCCCTGCTCCTCGGCGGCCCCGTCGGGGATCTTGGCGAGGGAGGCGGCGTAGGCGGCGTCGACGCGGGCCTTGGAGGCCGGGAAATACGTGAGCAGAATCCGGTGGGCGGCGGCCGCGGCGGCCGCTTCGGAGGAGGCGCGACGGGGTCCCCGTACGTCCCACTTGTACTCGGCGTACCGCCCCTCGATCCCTACGACCGCGTTGTACACGGCCGCATGGACGAAGCCGTACCAGAGGAAGGGCTCGGCGGACGGGCGCTGGGCGTCACCGGCGATGACGTCGACGGCGGTCTTGTTCCAGTCGGTGACGACGCCGGGGCCGGGGGCGGCACGGGGCGGGGTGTCCCGGGCGCTCGCGGAGGAGGTCCAGGGGAGGGCGGTGAGGGCGAGGGCGGTCAGGCCGATGAGGAGGGTGCGGCGGGCGCGAGAGGGGGGTCGTACTGCCATGCTGCTCCTTGACGCCGAAGTGCCCCCTGCTTCATGAAGTGCCCTCTGAACGCCGTGCGCGGTGCACCCGTTGGAGGGGTTTGCCGCGACGTGGCTGCCGATTGGGGGTGCCGATTGTGGGCTGTGAACTGTGGCCTTGTGAGCTGTGAGCTCAGGGCAGCGGGGCGGCGCCGTCGGGGTCGAGCAGCGGAGCGAGCAGATCGCCGTAGTCCTGGAGGCGGGGCGCGATGTCGGGCGCCCGGAAGGCGAGCTGCGCGGGCGCCCCGCACTCCTCGACCTCGCTCCAGGTGACCGGCGCGGAGACGGTGGGCTCCGGCCGGGCGCGCAGGGTGTAGGGCGTGGCGGTGGTCTTCCGGGCGGCGTTCTGGCTCCAGTCGACGAACACCTTCCCGGGCCGCAGACTCCGGGTCATCCGGTGCAGGGCGAGCCGCGGCATGGCCCGCTCGGCCTCGACGGCCAGCTGCTTGGCGTACTCGCTGACCTGCTCGGACGGAGTCGGCCGTACGGCGGCGAGCAGATGCAGCCCCTTGGACCCGGAGGTCTTGGCGAAGGCGTCGACACCGTCGGCGGCGAGCCGCTCCCGCAGCCACAGCGCGACCTGGCAGCACTCGACGATGGTGGCGGGCGCCCCGGGATCGAGATCGAAGACGATCCGGTCGGCGACGCCGGGATCCTGGACGAGCCACTGCGGCGTATGGAATTCGGTGACGAGATTCGAGGCCCACATGAGGCTGGCCAGATCCTGTACGAGCACCATCCGGGCCGGCCCCTCCACCCGCGGCACCTCGGCGGTGGTGACCCAGTCGGGCGTACCGGGAGGCACGTTCTTGGCGAAGAAGACCTGCCCGCCCGGCCCGTCGGGATACCGCAGAAAGGAGACGGGCCGGTCGCGGAGATGGGGGAGAAGATGCTCGGCGGTGGTGGCGTAGTAGTGCAGCACCTCCCCCTTGGTGAACCCACTCCCCGGATACAGCACCTTTTCGAGGTTGCTGAGCGCGAGCCGTCTCCCCTCCACCTCTGTGATCGGCGTCATACGATGAGAATCTCACGCAAACGCCACCAGAACGGCGTGAATGACGTAAACAGACCGAAAGGGTGCTGCACGTGCGATCCATATGGAACGGGGCCATCTCGTTCGGCCTGGTCAGCATCCCGATCAAGCTGGTGAACGCCACCGAGACCCACTCGATCTCCTTCCGCCAGATCCACACGGAGGACGGCGGCCGCATCCGCTACCGCAAGGTGTGCGAACTGGACGACAAGGAGGTGAGCGGGTCGGAGATCGGCAAGGGCTACGAGGACGCGGACGGCACGATCATCCCGATCACGGACGAGGACCTGTCGCACCTGCCGCTCCCGACGGCGAAGACGATCGAGATCGTGGCCTTCGTGCCGGCGGACAGGATCGACCCGCTGCAGATGGACGCGGCGTACTACTTGGCGGCGGGCGGCGCCCCCGCGGCCAAGCCGTACACGCTGCTCCGTGAGGCCCTGAAGCGCAGCAACAAGGTGGCGATCGCCAAGTTCGCCCTCCGCGGCAAGGAACGCCTGGGGATGCTCCGGGTGGTGGAGGACGCCATCGCCATGCACGGGCTGCTGTGGCCGGACGAGGTCCGCGCCCCGGAGGGCGTCGCCCCCGACACGAACGTCAGGGTCAACGACAAGGAACTCGACCTGGCGGACGCCCTGATGGACACCCTGGGCGAGATCGACCTCACCGAACTTCACGACGAGTACCGCGAGGCCTTGGAGGAGGTCGTAGCGGCAAAGGCGGCCGGCGAGGCACCCCCTGAGGCCCCGGAGCCGGCACGGGGCGGCAAGGTGCTGGACCTGATGGCGGCACTGGAGAACAGCGTGAAGGCGGCCAAGGAATCCCGGGGCGAGGAGCCGGAGTCGGCACCGGAGGGGGCGGAGGTGCGACGCCTACCCGCCCGCAAGTCGGCCCGCGCGACCCCGAAACAGACGACAGGCAAGAAGTCGACGTCGACGGCGAAGAAGACGACCGCGAAGAAGACGACAGCTGCCGCAAAGAAGTCGACGGCAAAGACGGCGAAATCGACGCAGGGGACGAAGAAGACGGCGGCGAAGAAGAGCACGGCGAAGACGACGCCGCCGAAGAAGACGGCATCCCGCAAACGCACGGCCTGACGCGCGCGTCGGTTGTGCACATGCGCTACACTGCGCCGTCCCGCTACATACGTTCGTCCTGCTTTTCCCGCTCGTCCTCGTCATCCATGACAGACAGACCCAACGAGCCAGCCCACCCACGGCGAGAGACACGACGATGGCGCGCTCACTTCGTGATGTTGTGACACTGACTCGCACGCCGCACCCCGCTGACGTAGAGGCGGGCGCACGCTCTGCCATAACGAGGCAGCGTCTGCGAAGAGTTGTTGCGCATGGGGTCGTTCTTGCGTCCGCTGCCTACGAGTGGCCCGCCTGCCCCCCTCGACAGCACCCACCTAACGCTGGAGCACGGGAAACTGCCGACGAACCTCTGCGAACAGGCGTGGATAGGCGCTGCCGTAGGTGGACGCCCCGGCGAAGAGTGCGTCAAGTGCCGCGCGTAGAGGGTCGGTTCCGGTTGCGGCGAACAGCGCGTGTATGGCCATGGCCTGTTGCAGGAAGTCGTCCCGGCTGCCGTCGGTGGTGTCCACACGGGTGCGGGGAATGCGCCGGTCGGCGAAGAAGCGGTCCCAGGTGCGCTGTTCGTCGTCGAACGGCGCAGGAAGCTCGTCTCCCCGGTCCAACGCCGCAAGCGCCGGCGCGATCCAGTCGACGTCGCTCAGCCCGGCGTGCGCGAAGGCGCGACGGGCGGTCCAACGGGCGATGATCCTCTGCCCGGTGGCCCCTGCCGCCTCGACGGCGTCGATGAGCTCGCGATCCAGCCGTACGAGCCCTCTCACGTTGCCGCCGACTTCGCGAAGACGCGGACTGGGCAACAGCCCACCCCAGACCTCCGCTTCTGCCCTCTCCTGCGCGAGCCGTTCGGCCTGCTCCTCTTCCTCCCGCCGACGTCTCTCGGCCTCGGCCCACTCCTCCGGTGAGGGCGGCGGCGGTTGGCGACGAGCCGCTTCGTGCCAGTAGGCGGCACTCTCCGACGTCTGCCGGACGATCCGGTCCGCGCCGGGCGGAGCCGGCCAGAACTGCAGCAGATAGTGATCGAACGGCTCCCCGCCCTCGAGGACTGCGATCTCGTCGTCCGGCGTGTGATCCATACCGCGTCCGCAGTACCGCACCCGGTAGTCCGTCCTGGCCAGACCCACGTCGCACAAGGGCCCATCACCCCACGGCAGCAAGACGGTTGAGGAAGAGTTCGGCCGGAACGAGACCTCCACCACCTCCTCCCACTCATCGTCGAGCGGAGGCGCGGTGTCGTGCACTTCGACGGTCAGGCCCACATCCCCGGTGTGCAGACCGGTGGTCAGAAAAAGGTGGCCGGGGACAGCGGCACCGCACAGCCCGTTGCTCTGCCCGGCACGGGGATCCCAAGGATGATCCGCGCCACGCTCATCGGCCCGGCTCTCCACGTAGAACTGCCTGTAACTGACCGGCAGTTCACCGCTGTACACAGTCCGCACGGATCCCCCTCGCCCCAGCGGTCGGCCACCCCTCGTGATCCAGTATGCGGACGAGCACTGACAACGCGGCACGTCCTCTCCCCGCGGCACGTCCTCGCCCCGCGGGGAGAGGACGTGCACGAGGACGGTCCGAGGCCCTCGTGCACGTCCTCACACGGATGGGCTCAGCCGCCGTACCCTCCGAACGTCGTCGCCGTCGGCGTCGCCATCGCCGCCGCGCGCCGACGACCGGCCCGGCCGATCAGCACGGCGCCCACGACCATCAGCAGCCCCACACCCGCCGCACCCCCACCGATGGTGACCAGGTCCGTCTCCAGCGTCGGCCCGAATCGGAGCTTCGGGCAGCGGCGGAGAAGGCGAACCCCAAACTGGATCCGTCATGGTGGGAGTTCTCTCGCGAGTACATGGCAATGCGTTGGCGCACTGCCGCAGCGAAGACGTGTGAGGGGCTGGCGGACAGCCTCGCTACCGCAGCTCTAGGCATGATGGGGAAGAGCCCTGGAACACCGGATCTGGAAGACGTACGGCGCGCTGTACGGTGGACCGTCGTACCGGCTCACAAGGATGAAGAACCCCCGCCGGACCTGAAGAAAGTCTGTGCGTGGCTGGCGAGCCATTCGCTTCCTCTGTCGGCTCTTCGGGACTCCAAGGCTGAGCGGACTCCTCTGGGGCCGCTCACCTTCTCTGTATCGGCTGGCGCACTTCGCTGTTCGCTCAGGCTTCTTCACTCTGAAGACGCGGGCGGCAGGGAAACTTCATATAGTAAATTGGCCATGTAGCTCCACCTTCGCGGCTCGAACGAAGGCCACTTCTTCTGCGTCAAATTGACGAATGGCTTGGGAGTACCGTTCGCTGAGCATTGGAGGGTAGGGCGAGTGTCCCTCAAGGAGTGCTTCGAACTCATCGTATTCAAGCGAGTTGGGTGGTAGCGCTCTTCCTGCCTCACGGCAGGACAGTTTCGCGGCGTTGACTTCGTGAGCCTCGTGTTCATCCAGCGCAGCTGAATCGGGAGAGGCTGTCCAGTGGAGACGGCGCAGATCTGAAAACGCCTCAATTAGTCTTTCGGCAGGGGCACTCACGCTCGGCGGTTGATCATCCATCAATCTGTGAAGCTTTCCCAACGCTCTCTCAAAAGTGGCCTGGTAGCCAAAGTGGATCGCCATCACCTTAACGGCATTGGTCATCACTGCGGCAGACGCAGCTACGTCTTCGGGTCCCTCTAGCTCGATGATTGTTTGAGTCGCCTTGAGGGCAGCGAGAGCATCGTCAATAGCGGCCTTCCCGGCCCTAATGCTCTCTATTGGGAGTTCTTCCGTGTTGTCCTCGGCGAATCTCTCACCCACTTCCCTTACGCGATGGGCGGCGAGGAGGAACGAGGCGTAGGCTTCCCGCTTGATGCCGCGATGCCACTGCAAGTGCGTTGCGTGTGTCTCAGCCCGGACAGCGTCCAATGCTGCACGGTATGAAGATTCGGCTTGAGCTATCCCCGCCTCGCTGGTGGCTTCTGCCGTGCGCAATGCGGCTTTGGTCTGCCATCGGCCTATGATCACGGTAGCGGGTATCCCGATGAACGCCACTACGGCCGTGGCGACCGCACCTATCCCCTCAAGGTCCATGCCTGTCATGGTGCCGCACTCCAGGGACGCAACCGGACCAGGAAGCCCAGCCTGCAAGCGGCGGCCGTAGCACCCACACGCTCCTTACACGCGAATCGCGAGAGAGAGTGAGAAAGGGCGGGAGTCAGTGAGACTGACTCCCGCCCTTTTCTGTCGGCATCCGCCCTGGTCAGAACGTGGTTTTGGGTATCTGACCGGCGAGTGCCCCCGGCAGGATTCGAACCTGCGCACACGGCTCCGGAGGCCGTTGCTCTATCCCCTGAGCTACGGGGGCGTGTCCGCTGCGCTGTGTGCGCGGCGACGGGTAGAACCCTACCAGCTGTCCCGGGGTGTTCATGAACGGGTTTTCCGACGTCGCCCCCGCCGTCACCCCTCGCCGCAGGGCCCGCCGTTACCCCGCCACCCGGGCACAGAGTTCCCCCTCGCACGTGCACCGATTGCCCGGCCGCCCCCTGCACAGACCACCCCGCCCCCCACTCCGACGTAGCCCCCTGTCGCCACCCCACAAGCCCCCGCACCGCCACCCCGACCTCGCCCCCTGCCGCCACCGCCACAAGCCCACGCCCCCCACCCCGACTCGCCACCTACCGCCACCGCCACAAGCCCCCGCACCCCCACCCGGCACAGCCCCCCACCCCCGCCCTCCCGACCCACACCCCCGTCCCCCACCCGAGCCAGAAGTAGAGAAAACCCGGACGCGATGGCCGGTCCCGACCTACTCTCGAGTTGTGCCAGGCGCGTCGGGCCGGGTGCTTGTTGTGGACGACAACAAGGTCATCCGGCAGCTGATCAGGGTCAATCTCGAGCTGGAGGGTTTCGAGGTGGTGACCGCGGCCGATGGTGCCGAGTGTCTGGATGTCGTTCATCAGGTGAGGCCCGACGTCGTCACCCTCGATGTCGTTATGCCCCGCTTGGACGGACTCCGTACCGCCGCCCGCCTCCGCTCCGATCCGCGTACCCGTGACCTCCCTCTCGCCATCGTCAGTGCCTGCACCTCCTACGAGGTCGAGGCCGGCCTCGACGTCGGCGTCGACGCCTTCCTCGCCAAGCCCTTCGAACCCGCCGAACTCGTGCGCCTCGTACAGCAGTTGATCGAGCGGAAGAGGAACGGGCGGAGCGGGAGGGGTGGGGGAGAGGACGCGTCGTCCGTGCTCGGCGTCGGTGAGGCCGAGCGGGCCGGACGTGCCGGCGCCTGAGCCCGCCCCATCGCGCACCCTTTTCCCCGTCTCCCGCCCTCGCGCCGTGTCCGCAGGTCACCCCCGTCGTCCGCAGGTCACCCTCCGTCCCACATCCCGGACCCTCGCCCAAACCGGCTCGCCTACCCACCCCCCTCCTCCCATACGCTTGACCCGTGACCCCCGTCGAGCTCTCCCGCACCGTGCTGCGCGCGGTGCGTTGTGCTGTCGACGAGGGGGAGCTGAGCGTGGCCGTGCCGCAACGGGCCGTTGTGGCGCCGCCCGGCCCCGGCGGCTGTGGCGACTACGCCACCAACATCGCCCTGCAGCTCGCCCGCCCCGCCGGGCAGCCGCCCCGGCGCGTCGCCGAGATCCTGCGGCAGCGCCTCGCCCGGACGGACGGTGTCGCCGACGTCGTCGTCACCGGGCCGGGGTTCATCAACATCAGCCTGCAGGGGGCAGTGGCATCGGCATCCGCGGCCTCGCTCATCGGCGAGATCCTTCATGCGGGAACGGCCTACGGGCACGGCGACGCTCTCGCCGGGCAGGTCGTCGAACTGCGCATTCCGTACGACGTCCGGGCCGAAGCCGTCGCCGACGCCCTCGTGCGCATCGTCGGCTCCCAGGGCGGCCGCGCCGAGGTCGACCACCGCGAGCCCGTGAACCTCCGGCCCGTGCCCGCCCCCGAGGACCCCGCCCCCCTCGGCCCCGACGCCGCCCGCTGGGCCCTGCTCCATCCCGCCGCCCACGACCGGCCCCGTATCACCGCCGACCACCTGGTCCAGCGCGAGAGCAACCCTCTCTTCCGCGTCCGTTACGTCTGCGCCCGCACCCGGGCCCTCAGCCGCAACGCCGCCGACCTGGGCTTCACCCCCGAGCCCGGAGACGTACAAGAGGACACGGCCATTCCTCTTCTCGCCGTCCTCGCCGACCACCCACGCGTCCTCGCCCGTGCCGCCGAACACCGCGCGCCCGACCGTCTCGCCCGGCACCTCGTCACCGTCGCCGATGCCGTCCTCCCTCTCCTCCCCGCCGTTCTTCCGCGCGGTGACGAGAAACCCTCGGCCGCCCACCGTGCCCGGCTCGCGCTCGCCGAAGCCGCCGGGGCGGTGCTGGCCGGCGGCCTGTCCCTGCTCGGCATCGACGCACCCCAACACCTCTAGAGAGCCAGCCAAGAAGATGAGCCGTTCCGCACACCCCGCCGGGCCCCGTCACGCCGACGTCCTTCCCGAGGGCCACTACTCCGCCCCGCCCACCGACCTCAACGTCCTCGACCCCAAGGTCTGGGCCCAGACGGTCACGCGTGACGAGGACGGTGTGGCCACCGTCGGCGGTATCGACGTGAAGACCCTCGCCGAGCAGCACGGCACCCCCGCCTACATCCTCGACGAGGCCGACTTCCGGGCACGCGCGCGTGCCTGGCGCACCGCCTTCGGGCACGACGCCGACGTCTTCTACGCCGGGAAGGCGTTCCTGTCCCGTGCCGTCGTGCGGTGGCTGCATGAGGAAGGACTCAACCTCGACGTCTGTTCCGGCGGCGAGCTCGCCACCGCCCTCTCCGCCGGGATGCCCGCCGACCGCATCGCCTTCCACGGCAACAACAAGTCCACGGAGGAGATCGAGAGGGCCGTCCGCGCCGGGGTCGGCCGTATCGTCCTCGACTCCTTCCAGGAGATCGTCCGCGTCGCCCACATCGCCCAGTCCCTCGGCAAGCGGCAGCGCGTGCAGATCCGTGTCACCGTCGGCGTGGAAGCCCACACGCACGAGTTCATCGCCACCGCCCACGAGGACCAGAAGTTCGGGATTCCGCTCGCCGGCGGGCAGGCCGCCGAGGCCGTACGGCGTGCCCTTCAGCTCGACGGGCTCGAACTCGTCGGGATTCACAGCCACATCGGGTCGCAGATCTTCGACATGTCCGGCTTCGAGGTCGCCGCGCACCGGGTGGTCGGGCTGCTCAAGGACGTCCGGGACGAACACGGTGTCGAGCTGCCCGAGATCGACCTCGGGGGCGGGCTCGGGATCGCGTACACGAGTGACGACGACCCCCGCGAACCCCACGAGATCGCCAAGGCACTGACCGAGATCGTCACCCGCGAGTGCGAGGGCGCCAGGCTGCGCACCCCGCGCATCTCCGTCGAGCCCGGGCGCGCCATCGTCGGGCCCACCGCCTTCACGCTCTACGAGGTCGGTACGGTCAAGCCCCTCGACGGGCTGCGTACCTACGTCTCCGTCGACGGCGGCATGTCGGACAACATCCGCACCGCGCTGTACGACGCCGAGTACAGCGTCGCCCTGGTATCCCGCACCTCCGACGCCGAGCCCATGCTCGCCCGGGTCGTCGGCAAGCACTGCGAGAGCGGGGACATCGTGGTCAAGGACGCGTTCCTGCCCGCCGACCTGGCACCGGGTGACCTCGTCGCCGTGCCCGCCACGGGTGCGTACTGCCGGTCCATGGCCAGCAACTACAACCACGTGCTCCGGCCGCCCGTCGTCGCCGTGAACGACGGCGAGGCCCGTGTCATCGTCCGCCGCGAGACGGAGGAGGACCTCCTGCGTCTCGACGTCGGGTGAACCACCCAATAAGAAGGAGGGGGTGGAAGATCTCCTGTCTTCCACCCCCGTACAAATGAAATAGATGTCTCACGATCCGGACATGGGATAGAAAGTCCCGTCCGGTGAGTGAGACTGGTCGAACCGTAGACGGTATGAGGAAACGAGGTCGGATGATGCGTACGCGTCCGCTGAAGGTGGCGCTGCTGGGCTGTGGGGTTGTCGGCTCAGAGGTGGCGCGCATCATGACGACGCACGCCGACGACCTCGCCGCCCGGATCGGGGCGCCCGTCGAGCTCGCCGGAGTCGCCGTACGACGCCCCTCCAAGGTCCGCGAGGGCATCCCCGCCGAGCTCATCACCACCGACGCCACCGCCCTCGTCAAACGCGGCGACATCGACGTCGTGGTCGAGGTCATCGGCGGCATCGAGCCCGCCCGCTCCCTCATCACCACCGCCTTCGAGCACGGCGCGTCCGTCGTCTCCGCGAACAAGGCGCTGCTCGCCCAGGACGGCGCCGCCCTGCACGCCGCCGCCGAGGAGCACGACAAGGACCTCTACTACGAGGCCGCGGTCGCCGGTGCCATCCCGCTGATCCGGCCGCTGCGCGAGTCCCTCGCCGGCGACAAGGTCAACCGGGTGCTGGGGATCGTCAACGGCACCACCAACTTCATCCTCGACAAGATGGACAGCACGGGGGCCGGCTACCAGGAGGCCCTCGACGAGGCCACCGCCCTCGGGTACGCCGAGGCCGACCCCACCGCCGACGTCGAAGGCTTCGACGCCGCCGCCAAGGCCGCCATCCTCGCCGGGATCGCCTTCCACTCGCGCGTACGTCTCGACGACGTCTACCGCGAGGGGATGACGGAGGTCACCGCCGCGGACTTCGCCTCCGCCAAGAACATGGGCTGCACCATCAAGCTGCTCGCCATCTGCGAGCGTGCGGAGGACGGGGGGTCCGTGACGGCGCGCGTGCACCCGGCGATGATCCCCCTGACCCACCCCCTCGCCTCCGTGCGCGGCGCGTACAACGCCGTGTTCGTGGAGTCCGACGCATCCGGCCAGCTCATGTTCTACGGGCCGGGAGCCGGCGGCGCGCCCACCGCCTCCGCCGTGCTCGGCGACCTCGTCGCCGTCTGCCGCAACCGACTCAGCGGGGCAACGGGGCCCGGCGAGTCGGCGTATGCCGCGCTGCCCGTGTCGGGGATGGGTGACGTCGTCACCCGGTACCACATCAGCCTCGACGTCGCGGACAAACCGGGTGTTCTCGCCCAGGTCGCGACCGTGTTCGCCGAGCACGGTGTCTCGATCGATACGGTTCGGCAGCAGGGCAAGGACGGCGAGGCCTCCCTCGTCGTCGTCACCCACCGCGCGTCCGACGCCTCCCTCTCGGGGACCGTCGAGGCGCTGCGCAAGCTCGACACCGTGCGGGGTGTCGCCAGCATCATGCGGGTTGAAGGAGAGTAACCAGCAATGACCCACCAGTGGCGCGGAATCATCGAGGAGTACCGGGACAGGCTGCCGGTATCCGACACCACGCCGGTCGTGACGCTCCGTGAGGGCGGCACGCCCCTCGTGCCCGCGCAGGTGCTCTCCGAGCGCACGGGCTGCGAGGTCCACCTGAAGGTGGAGGGTGCGAACCCCACCGGGTCCTTCAAGGACCGCGGCATGACCATGGCCATCAGCAAGGCCAAGGAGGAGGGCGCGAAGGCTGTGATCTGCGCCTCCACCGGCAACACGTCGGCCTCCGCCGCCGCGTACGCCGTGCGCGCCGGCATGGTTTCGGCGGTTCTCGTGCCGCAGGGCAAGATCGCGCTCGGCAAGATGGGGCAGGCGCTCGTGCACGGCGCCAAGATCCTCCAGGTCGACGGCAACTTCGACGACTGCCTCACCCTCGCCCGCGCGCTGAGCGACAACTACCCCGTGGCGCTGGTGAATTCGGTCAACCCGGTGCGCATCGAGGGCCAGAAGACGGCCGCCTTCGAGATCGTGGACATGCTGGGCGACGCGCCCGACATCCACGTCCTGCCGGTCGGCAACGCGGGCAACATCACGGCCTATTGGAAGGGCTACAAGGAGTACGCCGGTGACGGCGTCGCCTCCAGGACCCCCCGAATGTGGGGTTTCCAGGCCTCCGGCAGCGCCCCGATCGTGCGCGGCGAGGTCGTCAAGGACCCCTCGACCATCGCCACCGCCATCCGCATCGGCAACCCGGCCTCGTGGCAGTACGCGCTCGCCGCGCGCGACGAGTCCGGCGGTCTCATCGACGAGGTGACGGACCGTGAAATCCTGCGCGCCTACCGGCTGTTGGCCGCTCAGGAGGGCGTTTTCGTGGAGCCCGCGTCGGCCGCTTCCGTGGCCGGTCTGCTGAAGGCGGCCGAGCAGGGCAAGGTCGACCCGGGCCAGAAGATCGTGTGCACCGTCACCGGCAACGGCCTCAAGGACCCCGACTGGGCCGTGGCCGGCGCCCCGCAGCCGGTGACCGTCCCGGTCGACGCCGCGACGGCGGCCGACCGCCTCGGCCTCGCCTGACGGAGCAACCCCGCACCTCCCCGGGGCGTCCTCATTCGGGGATTCCCTGGGAGGGGTGCACAGGGGGCTTACGGTACGCATCGTGCGCCTCCTGTGCGCCCTATGTCGCCACAGAACCTTCCTTCGATAGGCTGTACTGAACCCGCCCGCCGCATATGCCTCGCATCCGGCTGGGTGCCGCGCCGTCCCCGCGGCCCGGAAGCGGTTCCCACGGGCCCCCGGGGTCCTCCCGTACGTATCGAATGTCTTCGACAATCACGCAGCTCAAGGAGAGTCATCGAGCGATGGCCGGTCCAGCGTTCCGCGCCGCCGCCGTCAGGGTGCGCGTCCCCGCCACCAGCGCCAACCTCGGCCCGGGCTTCGACGCCCTCGGCCTGTCGCTGGGGCTGTACGACGACGTCGTCGTGCGGGTCGCCGACTCCGGGCTGCACATCGACATCGCGGGTGAGGGCAGCGAGACGCTGCCGCGTGACGAACAGCACCTTCTCGTACGTTCCCTGCGCACCGCCTTCGACCTGCTCGGCGGGCAGCCGCGCGGCCTCGAGATCGTGTGCGCCAACCGCATTCCGCACGGCCGTGGCCTGGGCTCCTCCTCGGCCGCCATCTGCGCCGGCATCGTCGCCGCGCGAGCCGTGACCATAGGCGGCGAGTCGAAGCTCGACGACACGGCCCTGCTCGAGCTCGCGACCGAGATCGAGGGCCATCCCGACAACGTGGCGGCGTGTCTGCTCGGCGGTTTCACCCTCTCCTGGATGGAGGCGGGCGCCGCGCGGGCGATCAGGATGGATGCCGCCGATTCCATCGTTCCGGTGGTTTTCGTGCCCGGAAAGCCGGTCCTGACCGAGACCTCGCGCGGCCTGCTGCCGCGCTCCGTGCCGCACGTCGACGCCGCCGCCAACGCAGGCCGTGCAGCCCTGCTCGTCGAGGCCCTCACCAGGCGCCCCGAGCTGCTGCTGCCCGCCACCGAGGACCGTCTCCACCAGGAGTACCGCGCTCCGGCCATGCCGGAGAGCGCCGCCCTTGTGGAGCGACTGCGGGCCGACGGAGTCCCGGCAGTCATTTCAGGAGCAGGGCCCACCGTGCTCGCGCTGGCGGATGCCGACAGTGCCGACAAGGTGGCCCATCTGGCAGGCGAGGGCTGGGCCGCGAACCGGCTGGACCTCGACGCGCAGGGAGCGAGCGTGTTGCCGCTTGCCGCCTGACACGCGCGGTTGCCGGATTTCGAGAGGGGGAATGTTTGTTGGATCCGGTAGTGTTAACCTCAAGTCTGCACCCGACCCCACCATGGCGAGGTGCTTCGTGTCCCCGTCCGGGACAGACATTCTTCCGGGAGCCTCCCAAGCCGCACTGTGTTCCGTACGACGTACGCGGGCAGTACCTCGTACGCGGGCACTGAGCGACTTGCCGGGCACGCTCCGGAATCGGTGCGACCAAGCCACGTGACACTGACACCCGGTGCCACGGCCCAGGCTTTGGGAAGCGCCATCCCAGATATTCCCTCCGCCATCTTTGGCGGACCACCGCCCCGGCACGGTCCACACAGCAAGGACCGAAGCCGGACAGCACAACCGGTCGCCGAGCCAGACAGGCCGACGTCCGCTCCAGGGAAGGACCCTTCGTGAGCGACACCACCGATCTGATGGGCGCACGTGTCGAGGAGACCGCTGCCGCGCCCGCCACGGACGCCTCCGCGCCTGCCACCGGTGCCGGCTCCCGGCGGCGCCGCGGTACCGGCCTCGAGGGCATGGTGCTGGCCGAGCTGCAGCAGGTCGCATCCGGCCTCGGCATCAGGGGCACGGCGCGTATGCGCAAGAGCCAGCTGATCGAGGTCATCAAGGAGGCGCAGGCTGGTGGAGGCGCCTCGGCGAAGGCCGAGCCCGCCGCCGAGACCAAGCCCAAGCGCCGCGCCACCTCCAAGGCCCGTACCGGCGAGGACGCCGAGAAGAAGGCGGAGAAGGCGGCCGAGGCCCCCGCCGAGAAGGCCGTGGCCCAGCAGCAGATCGAGATCCCCGGCCAGCCGGCCAGCGAGGACGCTCCCGCGGAGCGCCGCCGTCGCCGTGCCACGGCCGAGGCGGGCAGCCCCGAGACGGTCACCGCCGAGGCGAAGAGCGAGCCGAAGGCCGAGACGCCCGCCCCGCAGGCGCAGGGCGAGGCCAAGGGCGACGCCGCTGACGGCGACGGCCGCCAGGGCCGCCGCGACCGGGGCCGCGACCGCGACCGCGACCGTGGTGGCCGTGACCGCGGCGACCGTGGTGACCGTGGTGACCGCGGTGACCGCCGCAAGAGCGACGACCAGCAGGGTCAGGGCGGTCAGCGCCAGCAGCAGAACCAGCAGCAGGGCGGCGGCCGTCAGGACCGTAACGCCGGTCCGCAGGACGACGACGACTTCGAGGGCGGCCGTCGTGGCCGTCGGGGCCGTTACCGCGACCGTCGTGGCCGTCGTGGCCGTGACGAGATGGGCGGTCCGGAGCCGCAGATCGCCGAGGACGACGTCCTGATCCCGGTCGCGGGCATCCTGGACATCCTCGACAACTACGCCTTCATCCGTACGTCGGGTTACCTGCCGGGTCCGAACGACGTGTACGTCTCCCTCGCCCAGGTCCGCAAGAACGGCCTGCGCAAGGGCGACCACATCACCGGTGCGGTCCGTCAGCCCAAGGAAGGCGAGCGGCGCGAGAAGTTCAACGCGCTGGTGCGTCTGGACTCCGTCAACGGCATGGCGCCCGAACACGGCCGCGGCCGCCCGGAGTTCAACAAGCTCACCCCGCTCTACCCGCAGGACCGCCTCCGCCTGGAGACGGACCCGGGTGTCCTCACCACCCGCATCATCGACCTCGTCGCGCCGATCGGTAAGGGCCAGCGCGGTCTGATCGTGGCCCCGCCGAAGACCGGCAAGACCATGATCATGCAGGCGATCGCCAACGCGATCACGCACAACAACCCCGAGTGCCACCTGATGGTCGTCCTCGTCGACGAGCGTCCGGAAGAGGTCACCGACATGCAGCGGTCGGTCAAGGGCGAGGTCATCTCCTCGACCTTCGACCGCCCGGCCGAGGACCACACCACGGTCGCCGAGCTCGCCATCGAGCGCGCCAAGCGTCTGGTGGAGCTGGGCCACGACGTGGTCGTGCTGCTCGACTCGATCACGCGTCTTGGCCGTGCGTACAACCTGGCCGCGCCGGCCTCCGGCCGCATCCTGTCCGGTGGTGTCGACTCGACCGCCCTGTACCCGCCGAAGCGCTTCTTCGGTGCGGCCCGCAACATCGAGGACGGCGGTTCGCTGACCATCCTCGCCACCGCCCTGGTGGACACCGGGTCCCGCATGGACGAGGTGATCTTCGAGGAGTTCAAGGGCACCGGCAACGCGGAGCTCAAGCTCGACCGGAAGCTCGCCGACAAGCGCATCTTCCCGGCGGTGGACGTCGACGCGTCCGGCACCCGTAAGGAAGAGATCCTGCTCGGCTCCGACGAGCTCGCCATCGTCTGGAAGCTGCGCCGGGTGCTGCACGCGCTCGACCAGCAGCAGGCGATCGAGCTGCTCCTCGACAAGATGAAGCAGACCAAGTCGAACGCCGAGTTCCTGCTGCAGATCCAGAAGACGACGCCGATGCCGGGCAACGGCGACTGAGGCACAGCCTTCTCAAAGGGGCGTTTTCCGTCACACCGGTGACGGAAAACGCCCCTTTGGCGCTGATAGGAACGGGTGCACTCTCGCGCCCCTCCCATCACCTGTGTCCCGGGGGGAACACCCTTGTCCACACCCTTGTCCGGCAGCGGTCGTCACAGACGCCGGATTCGTTTCGCGCTGCCCGTTGCCGCCGCCGGTGTCGCCGCGGCCGTCGCCGCCGCGCTGCTGACCTCCTCGGCGAACGCCGCGACCTCCGTGCCGACGCCGACCACCAAGCCGGCCACCAGCTCCGTGTCCACCGCCGCGCTGAAGAAGCGCATCGCGGGCGCGCTCGCCACCGACGGCACCGCGGGGAAGTCGACGCCGAAGTCGTCCTACAGCGCCGGCACCACGACGTCCTCCGGTTCCGACTCCACCGTGAGCCCGTACGTCATCGGCGGCACCGACACCGCCATCACCTCGGCGCCCTGGATGGCGCAGCTCTGGTACTACGACGACCAGGGCACCACCGACGAGAGCGACGACCTCGGCTTCTTCTGCGGCGGCACGGTCGTCTCGCCGACGAAGATCCTCACCGCCGCGCACTGCGTCAAGGACGAGGACGGCAAGAGCTACAACTGGAAGGCGTACGGCGCCGTCCTGACCGGCACCTCCCAGCTGCCGACCACCGACAGCTCCGGCAACACCGACCTGCACGGCGGCACGGTCTCGCTGCCCCTGCGGCAGTGGAACCACCCGTCCTACAGCCCGACGACGATCAACAACGACATCGCTGTCATCACCCTGGCCTCCCCGGTCACCGCGACGCCGATCAGGATGACGACCTCGGGCGACACCGCGTCGTACGCGGGCGGCACCAGCGCCAAGCTGTACGGCTGGGGGCGCACCAGCTCCAGCAGCCAGGACATCTCCGAGACGCTGAAGTCGGCCACGCTGACCATCCACACCGACACCACCTGCTCCGGTGTGTACGGCTCCGAGTACGTCAAGGGCCACATGATCTGCGCCGGCACGCAGAGCGGCAGCGACACCGGTACGAAGGCGGCCTGCAACGGTGACTCCGGTGGGCCGCTGGTCGTCAACAACCGGATCGTCGGCGTCGTTTCGTGGGGCGTGGCGAACTGCGTGAGCAAGGGCTACTACAGCGTCTTCTCGAAGGTCAGCACCTACATCGGCGCCGCCTACGCGAACGTCGACGACACCAACCTCAGCCGCACCGACGGCAAGGCCGACCTGTGGGTGCGCAACTCCTCCACCAAGGAGGCGTACGAGAAGGACTCCACGGGCAGCGCGTTCGCGGCGCGTGTGTCGGTCGGGTCGTACGACGGTGTCAACCTCGTCCTGCAGACCGACCTGAACCGGGACGGCTTCCAGGACCTGGTGGTCCGTCAGAGCTCGGGCGGCGACGTCTACTGGCTGCACTACGTGCCGGCCAGCGACTCCTGGTCCAAGACGAAGATCTACAGCGACTGGTCGACCCGGACCCGCATCGTCGCCCCGGGCGACGTCACCGGCGACTACCTGCCCGACCTGCTCTCGGTCGACTCCGGCGGCACCCTGTGGATCTACCCCGGCAAGGGCAACGGGACCTTCGCCTCGCGCGTGAAGGTCGGCACCGGCTGGAACCAGTACAACTCCCTGCGCGGCAAGGGCGACTTCACCGGTGACGGCAAGGCCGACCTGCTCGCCCGCAGCAAGAGCACCGGCGACCTGTACCTGTACAAGGGCACCGGCAAGTCCGGCACGGGCGCCTTCTCGGCCCGTATCAAGGTGCGCAGCGCCTGGACCGGCTACAACGCCTTCGACGCGATCGGCGACGTCAACGGCGACGGCAAGGCCGACTTCCTGGCCCGTACGACCGGCGGCACCCTGTACCTCTACAAGGGCACCGGTAAGGCCACGAGCGAGATCTTTGCCACAAGGATCTCGGTCGGTACCGGTTTCCAGCAGTACGACCTCTTCGGCTGAAGCCGCTGGTGAGCGTGGTGCAGCCGTAAACATCGGTGACGCTCTGTGCCCAATCCTCCACGGGTTGGGCACAGAGCGTTGTGCAACCCTTTCCCGGGTTTCTCCGTCTGACCGGACGGAGCGACGATGGTGCGGTAAGTGCCGTATTGACAGGCCTGTCCCTCACAGCAGGGGGTAACCGACCGGACGAGAACGAGGAGCACATGACCGCCGAGAGCACGCCGGATCCCGGCATACCGGGGGAGCCCGGCACCAGCGGCCCGCGCAACCGCGCCAAGGGTCGTCGCCGCAAGCCCCGCAGCAAGCGCCGCAAGGGCCTTGTGATCACGGCCTGGACCGCCGCGGGCATCGTCGTGTTGGGTGGGACCGGAGCCGGATACCTGTACTTCAAGCTCAACGGCAACATCAAGAGCGTCGACATCGACTCGGCCCTCGGCACCGACCGGCCGACGAAGGTCGACAACGGCTCCGAGAACATCCTCGTGCTCGGCTCGGACTCCCGCTCCGGCAAGAACAAGAAGCTCGGCGGCGGCACCGACGACGGCAGCGCCCGCTCCGACACCGCGATGGTCGTGCACGTCTACAAGGGCCACAAGAAGGCCAGCGTGGTCTCCATGCCGCGCGACACCCTCATCGACCGCCCCGAGTGCACCGACACCGACGGCAAGACGTATCCCGCCGCGTCCGGCGTCATGTTCAACACCGCGTACTCCACGGGCGGCGCCGCCTGCGCCGTCAAGACCGTGGAGTCGATCACCGGGCTGCGCATGGACCACTACCTCGAGGTCGACTTCAGCGGCTTCGAGAAGCTCATCGACGAGCTCGGGGGTGTCCAGGTCACCACGACCAAGGACATCAAGGACTCCGAGAGCCACCTCAACCTCAAGGCCGGCACCCACAAGCTCGACGGCGAGCAGGCCCTCGGCCTGGTCCGCACCCGGCACGGCGTCGGCGACGGCTCCGACCTCGGCCGCATCCAGCTCCAGCAGGCCTTCATCAAGGCCCTGGTCGACCAGGTCAAGCACGTCGGCATCTTCACCAACCCGAAGAAGCTCTACGACCTCGCCGACACCGCCACCAGCGCCGTGACGACCGACTCCGACCTCGGCTCGGTCAACTCGCTCATGTCCTTCGCGAACGGCCTCAAGGGCATCAGCTCGAAGAACATGCACATGGTCACGATGCCGGTCCAGTACGACCCCGCGAACCCCAACCGCGTGATCGTCCAGAAGACCAAGGCCGAGCAGGTGTGGACGGCCCTGAAGAACGACCGGGCGATCCCGGCAAGCGCCACGAAGGGCACGGCAACGGGCGAAGCCAAGGGCGTGGTGAGCGCCGGATAGGGGCGCGGGGCTGTATCGATTTGCGGCTCCGCCGCGTGGGCGCGACCAGCCACATCCGGCCTGCACACGCCAACGGCGACAACGCGGCACCCCCTCTCGCGAACCGACCCCAGGCCGCACGGAATAGATCACCGCAACCCCCGGTTTGGGTGGATGGCCCCAGTCCTGGCAGACTGGTACGTCGGCTCCGGTTCACGCGCCCGCATCCCGCGGCTGCGACCCGGCGCCCTCCCGAAACTAGGAGACACCTTGAAGCGCGACATCCACCCCGAGTACGTCGAGACGCAGGTCAGCTGCACCTGTGGCGCGTCGTTCACCACCCGTAGCACGATCTCCAGCGGCACCATCCGTGCCGAGGTCTGCTCCGAGTGCCACCCGTTCTACACGGGCAAGCAGAAGATCCTCGACACCGGTGGCCGTGTGGCCCGCTTCGAGGCCCGCTTCGGCAAGGCTGCAGCCGGCTCCAAGAAGTAGCGAGCTCCAATCCGCCGGTCCACGGCCGCGCCCTTGACAGGCGCGCCGGGACCGGCGTTTTTGGTCGCCCGCCTTCCCTCTCTTTTCGCATTTCAGGAGCCCAAGATGTTCGAGGCCGTCGAGGAACTCGTCGGTGAGCACGCCGACCTGGAGACGAAGCTCGCCGACCCGTCGGTCCACGCCGACCAGGCCAACGCGCGCAAGCTGAACAAGCGTTACGCCGAGCTCACCCCGATCGTCGCCACGTACCGCTCCTGGAAGCAGACCGGCGACGACATCGAGACGGCGAAGGAATTCGCCGCCGACGACCCGGACTTCGTCGCCGAGGTCAAGGAGCTGGAGAAGCAGCGCGAGGAGCTGACGGAGAAGCTGCGCCTGCTGCTCGTCCCGCGCGACCCCAGCGACGACAAGGACGTGATCCTCGAGATCAAGGCGGGCGCCGGCGGCGACGAGTCCGCCCTCTTCGCCGGTGACCTGCTGCGCATGTACCTCCGGTACGCCGAGCGCGTCGGCTGGAAGACCGAGATCATCGACGCCACCGAGTCCGAGCTGGGCGGCTACAAGGACGTCCAGGTCGCCGTGAAGACCAAGGGCGGCCAGGGCGCCACCGAGCCCGGGCAGGGCGTGTGGGCCCGGCTGAAGTACGAGGGCGGTGTGCACCGCGTGCAGCGCGTGCCGGCGACCGAGTCCCAGGGCCGTATCCACACCTCCGCGGCCGGTGTGCTCGTGACTCCCGAGGCGGAGGAGGTCGACGTCGAGATCAACCCGAACGACCTCCGCATCGACGTCTACCGCTCCTCCGGGCCCGGCGGCCAGTCCGTCAACACGACCGACTCCGCGGTGCGCATCACGCACATTCCGACCGGAGTCGTCGCCTCCTGCCAGAACGAGAAGAGCCAGCTGCAGAACAAGGAGCAGGCACTGCGTATCCTGCGCTCCAGGCTGCTCGCAGCGGCGCAGGAGGAGGCGGAGAGGGAAGCCGCCGACGCCCGCCGCAGCCAGGTCCGCACCGTCGACCGCTCCGAGAAGATCCGTACGTACAACTTCCCGGAGAATCGTATTTCGGACCACCGCGTCGGCTTCAAGGCGTACAACCTGGACCAGGTCCTGGACGGCGACCTCGACTCGGTGATCCAGGCCTGTGTCGACGCGGACTCGGCGGCCAAGCTGGCGGCCGCGTAAGGCACGTACGCACGACCCAGTACGACACGGAGGAATGCGTGAACCTGCTGCTCGCAGAGGTGGCACAGGCCACCCAGCGGCTGGCCGACGCCGGCGTGCCCTCGCCGCGCAACGACGCGGAGGAGCTCGCCGCGTTCGTGCACGGCGTGAAGCGGGGCGCGCTGCACTCCGTGAAGGACTCCGACTTCGACGCCCGCTACTGGGAGGTCATCGCCCGGCGCGAGCAGCGCGAGCCGCTGCAGCACATCACCGGGCGGGCGTACTTCCGTTATCTCGAACTCCAAGTCGGGCCGGGGGTGTTCGTGCCGCGGCCCGAGACCGAGTCCGTGGTCGGCTGGGCCATAGACGCCGTACGCGCCATGGACGTCGTGGAACCCTGCATCGTCGACCTGTGCACCGGCTCCGGCGCCATCGCGCTCGCCCTCGCCCAGGAGGTCCCGCGCTCGCGCGTGCACGCCGTGGAGCTGTCCGAGGAAGCGCTCCAGTGGACCCGTAAGAACGTCGAAGGATCCAGGGTCGACCTGCGCCAGGGGAACGCCCTCGACGCCTTCCACGACCTCGACGGCCATGTCGACCTGGTCGTCTCCAACCCGCCCTACATCCCGCTGACCGAGTGGGAGTACGTCGCTCCCGAGGCGCGGGACTACGATCCCGAACTCGCCCTGTTCTCGGGGGAGGACGGCCTCGATCTCATCCGCGGTCTCGAGCGGACCGCACACCGGCTCCTGCGCCCCGGCGGCGTCGTCGTCATCGAGCACGCCGACACCCAGGGCGGCCAGGTGCCGTGGATCTTCACCGAGGAGCGGGGCTGGGCCGACGCGGCCGACCACCCGGACCTCAACAACCGTCCACGGTTCGCCACGGCCCGCAAGGCACTGCCGTGAGCACCGCCCCGACTTCCATCAGGCAGTACGTGTACGAGGAGGCCCGCTAGATATGGCACGGCGATACGACACCAACGACGCGACCGACCGCCAGACCGGTCTGCGCGAAGCCGCGTCCGCCGTCCGCCGTGGCGAGCTGGTCGTCCTCCCGACCGACACGGTGTACGGCATCGGGGCGGACGCGTTCTCCTCGGAGGCCGTCGCCGACCTGCTGGACGCCAAGGGCCGGGGCCGCAACATGCCCACCCCTGTGCTGATCGGCTCCCCGAACACCCTTCACGGTCTCGTCACCGACTTCTCCGAGCTGGCCTGGGAGCTGGTCGACGCCTTCTGGCCGGGTGCGCTCACGCTCGTCGCCAAGCACCAGCCGTCCCTGCAGTGGGACCTGGGGGACACCCGGGGCACGGTTGCCGTGCGCATGCCGCTCCACCCGGTGGCGATCGAGCTGCTGACCGAGGTCGGCCCCATGGCCGTCTCCTCCGCCAACCTCACCGGCCACCCGGCGCCGGAGGACTGTGACGCCGCGCAGGAGATGCTCGGCGACTCGGTCTCCGTCTACCTCGACGGCGGCCCGACCCCGGGCAACGTCCCGTCCTCCATCGTCGACGTCACCGGCCGGGTACCGGTGCTGCTGCGCGAGGGCGCGCTGTCGCCGGACGAGCTGCGGAAGGTCGTACCAGACCTCGAGGTGGCCAATTGACGGCCCCTGACGCGGGGCGTGGCATAGGCAACGGGGAAAACGCCGCGGAGATCACGACGACGTTCGTGGGGCTTCCGCGCGACTGCTTCCGCATCCTCCACGTCAGCACCGGCAACGTGTGCCGCTCACCCATGACCGAGCGGCTGACCCGGCATTACGTGCACCAGCGGCTCGGTGTCCTGGGCGGCGCGCTGATCGTGGAGAGCGCGGGTACCTGGGGCCACGAGGGCGCGCCCATGGAGGCCAACGCGGAGGCCGTGCTGGCCGACTTCGGCGCGGACGCCTCCGGCTTCGTCGGGCGCGAACTGCTCGACGAGCACGTGATCATGGCCGACCTGGTCCTGACCGCGACCCGCGACCACCGCGCCCAGGTCATCTCCATGGGCCACTCCGCGGGCCTGCGCACCTTCACCCTGAAGGAGTTCACCCGCCTGGTCCGCGCGATCGACCCCGCCACCCTGCCGCCCCTGGAGGAGGGCGTGGTGGCACGCGCGCGTGCGCTGGTCCGGGCTGCGGCGGCTCTACGCGGGTGGCTCCTGGCCCCGACCGCCGAGGCGGACGAGGTCTACGACCCGTACGGCGCCCCGCTGCCTTTCTTCAGGTCGATCGGGGACGAGATACATCTGGCGCTGGATCCGGTCGTCACAGCGCTCACGGGTGTACCTGCGAGGGCGTAACAACCGAGCACCCCACCGGCACCGGGCCTACATTGGTCGTACGTCACCGTCGACGCCCCCGGAGCCCACCATGCCGGTCACCCATACCCTCGAGGCCGATGTCCTGCGCCGGCAGGACCCTGAGCTGGCCGAGATCCTGCTCGGTGAGCTCGACCGGCAGTCGACGACGCTGCAGCTCATCGCCGCGGAGAACTTCTCCTCGCCGGCCGTGCTGAGCGCCCTCGGCTCACCGCTCGCCAACAAGTACGCCGAGGGCTATCCCGGCGCCCGGTACCACGGCGGCTGCGAGATCGTCGACGTCGCCGAGCGCCTCGCCGTCGACCGCGCGAAGGCCCTGTTCGGCGCCGAGCACGCCAACGTGCAGTCGCACTCGGGCTCGTCGGCCGTCCTCGCCGCGTATGCGGCACTCCTGCGACCGGGCGACACCGTCCTCGCCCTCGGCCTCCCCTACGGCGGCCACCTCACGCACGGTTCGCCGGCCAACTTCTCCGGCCGCTGGTTCGACTTCGTCGGCTACGGCGTCGACGCGGAGACCGGCCTCATGGACTACGACCAGGTGCGCACCCTGGCCCGTACGCACCGCCCCAAGGCGATCGTGTGCGGTTCCATCGCCTATCCGCGGCACATCGACTACACCCTCTTCCGTGAGGTCGCCGACGAGGTGGGCGCCTATCTGATCGCCGACGCCGCCCATCCCATCGGGCTCGTCGCCGGGGGAGCGGCGCCCAGCCCGGTGCCGTACGCCGATGTCGTCTGCGCGACCACGCACAAGGTGCTGCGCGGGCCGCGCGGCGGGATGGTCCTGTGCGGGGCGGACCTGGCCGAGCGCGTCGACCGGGCCGTCTTCCCCTTCACCCAGGGCGGCGCACAGATGCACGCCATCGCCGCCAAGGCCGTCGCGTTCGGCGAGGCGGCAACACCGGAGTTCAAGACGTACGCCCATCAGGTGGTCGCCAACGCCAGGGCGCTCGCGGCCGCGCTGGCCGCCGAGGGTCTGGTCGTCACCACCGGCGGCACGGACACGCACCTGATCACCGCCGACCCGGCACCGCTCGGCATCGACGGACGCACCGCGCGCGGGCGGCTCGCGGCGGCGGGAATGGTGCTGGACTGCTGCGCCCTGCCGCACGGGGACGCCCGCGGCCTGCGGCTCGGCACGGCGGCCGTGACCACGCAGGGCATGGGAGAGGAGGAAATGGCGCAGATCGCCGTTCTGTTCGGCGCTGTGCTGCGGGGCGGGACCGAGACCCAGAAGGCGCGTGATCAGGTGCGCGAGCTGACCGGTAGATTTCAGCCGTACACCGGCTGAGCGGGGGTACCCGCACCTGGTGCAACCTTCGCGCACAGCCACGCATGCAACCATCGTCGCTACCCGGAAGTCCCCACTCATATGCGTCCGTCGCTAGGGTGTGGGGCTGAGATGGCCAGCGAGACCTGTGGGGAAGCCTGTGCGTGAATACCTGCTGACGCTCTGCATCACGGCCGCGGTGACGTATCTGCTGACAGGGCCGGTACGGAAGTTCGCGATCGTGGCCGGAGCCATGCCGGAGATCAGGGCCCGTGACGTGCACCGGGAGCCCACTCCGCGCCTCGGCGGGATCGCCATGTTCTTCGGCCTGTGCGCGGGCCTGCTGGTCGCGGACCATCTCACCAACCTCAGTGAGGTCTTCGAGAAGTCCAACGAACCGCGGGCGCTGCTCTCCGGAGCGGCGCTGATCTGGCTGATCGGCGTCCTGGACGACAAGTTCGAGATCGACGCCCTGATCAAGCTGGGCGGCCAGATGATCGCCGCCGGCGTCATGGTCATGCAGGGTCTGACGATCCTGTGGCTGCCGATCCCGAAGGTCGGCACCGTCGCGCTGACCCAGTGGCAGGGCACCCTGCTGACGGTGGCGCTGGTCGTCATCACCATCAACGCGGTCAACTTCGTGGACGGCCTCGACGGCCTCGCCTCCGGCATGGTGTGCATCGCCGCCGCCGCGTTCTTCATGTACGCCTACCGCATCTGGTACTCGTACGGCATCGAGGCCGCCGCCCCGGCGACGCTGTTCGCGGCGATCCTGATGGGCATGTGCATCGGGTTCCTGCCGCACAACATGCACCCCGCGCGGATCTTCATGGGCGACTCGGGCTCGATGCTGATCGGGCTGGTGCTGGCCGCGGGTGCGATCTCGATCACGGGCCAGGTCGACCCCGACGTCATGAAGCTGTTCGCGGGGTCGGAGCGCAACACCGTCCACCAGATGGTGCCGGTCTACATCCCCCTGGTGATGCCGCTGACGATCATCGCGATCCCGGCCGCCGACCTGATCCTGGCCATCGTGCGCCGCACCTGGCGCGGCCAGTCGCCGTTCGCCGCGGACCGCGGGCACCTGCACCACCGCCTGCTGGAGATCGGCCACTCGCACAGCCGGGCCGTCCTCATCATGTACTTCTGGTCGGCGCTGATCGCCTTCGGCGCCCTCGCCTACTCGGTGAACTCGGCGTCCATGTGGATCGTCCTGGGCGTCGTGGCCCTCAGCGCGATCGGGCTGCTGCTGCTTCTGCTGCCGCGCTTCACGCCGCGTGCCCCGCGCTGGGCCGAGGCCTTCGTGCCGCCGCGCTACCGCCGCCGCAGGGCCGTGGCCGAGTCCGCGTCGACGCCGGTGCAGACGGCCTCGGCCGAGGAGGAGCGCGCTCCGGTCGCCGCCGGTGTGGCGGGAGTCAACGGAGCGACGGCGCTCGGCGTCCGTTCGCGCTTCCTGGACAGGCGGAAGGCCGGATCGTCGCGCTGACGGCGGCAAGGTAAGAATCTGACTAGAGCATTGCCAAGTCGTGGGGGAGCAAAGCCCCCTAATACCAGACAGAACCACCGCGTTTCTGCACAGACGCGCGCTGTCACTCTCATGTGTGACAGCGAGCACACCTACTAGGTAAAGACCGCATCAAATAGTTTGTGATACGGTTCACGAGAACCCCGGACAGAGCCGAAGGACCGTAGTGCGACGGTCCATTGGCCGTGAATTCCCCTCTCAGTCCGGGACTACGCTCGTCCATGACGACACCCCCCCGCCCCCTGTGAAAGCGGAGTTGCCGCCATGCCGTCCAATGACGCCCGGAACCTCTTGCAGACCGCTGTGCCCACAGCGGCTGTCGGCGCGATCACCGTCGCCGTCAGCGCTGCGGTGGCCGGCGGCAAGGGCGCGCTCGGTGCGACGGTCGGCACACTGCTGGCGATCCTGTTCATGGGCATCGGCCTGTACGTGCTGCAGTGGACGGCAAAAACGCTCCCGCAGTTGTTCCAGGCCATGGGGCTGATGCTCTACGTCGCCCAGCTCCTGCTGCTCCTGATCTTCGTGGCCGTCTTCAAGGACACCACCCTCTTCAACGCGAAGACGTTCGCCGTCTCGCTCGTGGTCGCGACCGTCGTGTGGATGGCTGCGCAGGCTCGTGCGCACATGAAAGCCAAGCTTTTCTACATCGACCCCGACTCGGAGAAGAGTGGCAAGTCCGAGAAGACAGGGTCGTCGTCGTGAGGGGTAGGGGCGGGATAAAGGCTTGTGAGATCTCCTGCTATCGTCCGGTGCCAACTGCGGCATCGCGGGCGCAGGCATCCGAGCTGACGCCTGCTCAAGCGCGAGGCTCGATGCCCCTCCGCCGCCCCCACATCCGTAACACCAGTCCGGTGCCGACTCGCGGCTGCGCGCCGCGCCGACACAACGAGGTTGCCGAACCCATGCGTCACGCCGAAGGAGCCCGCGGTGAGTGCTGACCCGACCCAGCTCGCCTTTGAGTGGGATTGCCGCATCCTGTCCGACAACGGCTGTGGCTTCCCGGCTCCGGGCCTGCACTCGTTCCTGTTCAAGCCGATCGTCACGGTCGGCGGGTTCGAGTTCAACAAGGTCATGTTGCTCGCCCTCCTGACCACTCTCGTCGTCATCACTTTCTTCGCGGCAGCCTTCGGCAAGGCCAAGGTGGTCCCGGGCAAGCTGCAGATGGTCGCCGAGGCCGGCTACGACTTCGTCCGCCGCGGCATCGTCTACGAGACGCTCGGCAAGCGCGAGGGCGAGAAGTGGGTGCCGCTCATGGTGTCCCTCTTCTTCTTCATCTGGATCATGAACATCTGGTCCGTGATCCCGCTGGCACAGTTCCCGGTGTCGTCGGTCTTCGCCTTCCCGGTCGTCCTGGCCGCGGTCGTCTGGCTCCTCTGGGTCGGACTCACCTTCAAGCGCCACGGCTTCGTCGGGTTCTTCAAGAACATCACCGGCTACGACAAGTCGCTCGGCGCCGTGCTGCCGCTCGTCATGGTCATCGAGTTCTTCTCGAACCTGCTCGTCCGCCCGTTCACGCACGCGGTGCGACTCTTCGCCAACATGTTCGCGGGTCACCTGATGCTGGTGATGTTCACCGTCGCCTCCTGGTACCTGCTGAACAGCTACATGATCCCGGCCGCCGGCGTCTCGTTCGTGATGACCGTGATCATGATCCTCTTCGAGCTTTTCGTGCAGGCCGTCCAGGCGTACGTGTTCGTGCTGCTGGCCTGCTCGTACATTCAGGGCGCTCTCGCCGAGCACCACTGAGCCCCCCGTCACCACCCCCGGTCGTCCGGTGGTCAACCCCCACCGGGTCCGTAAAGAGAAGGAAGAATCAGCATGGCTGCCACTGAGACCCTTGCCGCCGTCACCGGCTCGATCGGCTCCGTCGGTTACGGCCTCGCCGCCATCGGCCCCGGCGTCGGCGTCGGCATCATCTTCGGCAACGGCACCCAGGCCCTGGCCCGTCAGCCCGAGGCCGCCGGTCTGATCCGTGCCAACCAGATCCTCGGCTTCGCCTTCTGTGAGGCGCTCGCCCTCATCGGCATCGTTATGCCGTTCGTGTTCGGTCAGTAATTCGGTCCTGACCCACACGTATCGACGAAAGGCACTGATGTGATCGCCAACCTGGTACAGCTGGCGGCCGAGGAGAAGCAGAACCCGCTTGTCCCGGCCGGTCCCGAGCTGCTCGTCGGCGCCATCGCCTTCGCCATCGTGTTCTTCTTCTTCTGGAAGAAGCTGCTCCCGAACATCAACAAGGTTCTGGAGGAGCGCCGCGAGGCGATCGAAGGTGGCATCGAGAAGGCGGAGGCCGCTCAGGTCGAAGCCCAGAGCGTGCTCGAGCAGTACAAGGCCCAGCTCGCCGAGGCCCGGCACGAAGCCGCGCGTCTGCGCCAGGAGGCGCAGGAGCAGGGTGCCGTGCTCATCGCCGAGATGCGCGCCGAGGGCCAGCGGCAGCGCGAGGAGATCGTCGCCGCCGGTCACGCGCAGATCGAGGCCGACCGCAAGGCCGCCGCGTCCGCGCTGCGGCAGGACGTCGGTCACCTCGCAACCGAGCTGGCCGGCAAGCTCGTCGGTGAGTCCCTCGAGGACCACGCCCGGCAGAGCCGTGTCATCGACCGCTTCCTCGACGAGCTCGAGGAGAAGGCCGAGGCCACCCGATGAACGGAGCGAGCCGCGAGGCCCTGGCAGCCGCACGCGAGCGTCTCGACGCGCTGACGGACTCCACGTCCGTCGACGCGGGCACGCTCGCCGACGAGCTGGCCGCCGTCACCGCGCTGCTCGACCGCGAGGTGTCGCTGCGTCGGGTCCTGACCGACCCGGCGCAGGCCGGTGAGGCCAAGGCCGAGCTGGCCCAGCGCCTGCTCGGCTCGCAGGTCGGCGGCCCGACCGCGGACCTGGTGTCCGGCATGGTGCGCTCCCGCTGGTCGCAGTCGCGCGACCTGGTGGACGCGCTGGAGCAGCTGGCGAACACCGCCGAGCTCACCGCCGCCCAGCAGGCGGGCAAGCTCGACGACGTCGAGGACGAGCTGTTCCGGTTCGGCCGGATCGTCTCCTCGAACACCGAGCTGCGCTCCGCGCTGACCGACCGCAAGGCCACCACCGCCGCCAAGATCGAGCTGCTGCACCGGCTGCTCGGCGGCCGGGCCGCTGCGGCGACCGAGCGTCTTGTGACGCGCCTTGTGACCGCGCCGCGGGGACGTAGCCTGGAGTCGGGACTGGAGTCCCTGTCCAAGCTCGCCGCCGAGCGCCGGGACCGGCTGGTCGCCGTCGTCACCTCGGCGGTGCCGCTGAGCGACGCGCAGAAGCAGCGCCTGGGCGCCGCTCTCGCGAAGCTCTACGGCCACAGGATGCATCTCAACATCGACGTGGACCCCGAGGTCCTCGGCGGGATCCGGGTGCAGGTCGGCGACGAGGTCATCAACGGCTCGATCGCGGACCGCATCGAGGACGCCGGCCGCCGACTGGCGGGCTAGCAGCAACTTCATAAGCAGTAAGCAGTACGTACCTACGGCCCGGTTGGGTCGTGCAGAGGATTCCTGGGGGTCGCCCCCAGACCCCCAAGTTGAAACTTCGGGCCCAACAAGGAGAGCAGGGAACCCAGATGGCGGAGCTCACGATCCGGCCGGAGGAGATCCGGGACGCGCTGGAGAACTTCGTCCAGTCGTACAAGCCGGACGCGGCCTCGCGCGAGGAGGTCGGTACGGTCACCCTTGCCGGCGACGGCATCGCGAAGGTCGAGGGTCTGCCCTCGGCCATGGCCAACGAACTGCTGAAGTTCGAGGACGGCACCCTCGGCCTCGCCCTCAACCTCGAGGAGCGCGAGATCGGTGTCGTCATCCTCGGCGAGTTCAGCGGCGTCGAAGAGGGCCAGCCGGTCACCCGCACCGGTGAGGTCCTGTCCGTCGCCGTCGGCGAGGGCTACCTCGGCCGCGTCGTCGACCCGCTCGGCAACCCGATCGACGGCCTCGGCGAGATCGAGACCACCGGTCGTCGCGCCCTTGAGCTGCAGGCTCCGGGCGTCATGGCCCGTAAGTCGGTGCACGAGCCGATGGAGACCGGCTACAAGGCCGTCGACGCGATGACCCCGATCGGCCGTGGCCAGCGTCAGCTGATCATCGGTGACCGTCAGACCGGCAAGACCGCCCTGGCCGTCGACACGATCATCAACCAGCGTGACAACTGGCGCTCCGGCGACCCGAAGAAGCAGGTCCGCTGCGTCTACGTCGCCATCGGCCAGAAGGGCTCGACCATCGCCTCCGTGCGTGGCGCCCTCGACGAGGCCGGCGCGCTGGAGTACACGACCATCGTCGCCGCCCCGGCGTCCGACCCGGCCGGCTTCAAGTACCTGGCGCCGTACACCGGTTCGGCCATCGGCCAGCAGTGGATGTACGAGGGCAAGCACGTCCTCATCATCTTCGACGACCTTTCGAAGCAGGCCGACGCCTACCGCGCCGTGTCCCTGCTGCTGCGCCGCCCGCCGGGCCGCGAGGCCTACCCGGGTGACGTCTTCTACCTGCACTCCCGTCTGCTGGAGCGCTGCGCGAAGCTCTCCGACGAGCTGGGCGCCGGTTCGATGACGGGTCTGCCGATCGTCGAGACCAAGGCGAACGACGTGTCGGCGTTCATCCCGACCAACGTCATCTCCATCACCGACGGCCAGTGCTTCCTGGAGTCGGACCTGTTCAACGCCGGTCAGCGCCCCGCGCTGAACGTCGGTATCTCCGTCTCCCGAGTCGGTGGTTCCGCGCAGCACAAGGCGATGAAGCAGGTTTCGGGTCGTCTCCGTCTGGACCTCGCCCAGTACCGCGAGCTGGAGGCGTTCGCCGCCTTCGGTTCCGACCTGGACGCCGCGTCGAAGTCGCAGCTGGAGCGCGGTCAGCGTCTGGTCGAGCTGCTCAAGCAGCCTCAGTACCAGCCGATGCCGACCGAGGACCAGGTCGTCTCCGTGTGGGCCGGTACCACCGGCAAGATGGACGACGTCCCGGTCGCCGACATCCGCCGCTTCGAGAAGGAGCTCCTGGAGTACCTGCACCGCAAGGAGCAGGGCCTCATGACCTCCATCAAGGAGGGCGGCAAGATGTCGGACGACACGCTCACCGCCATCGCCGACGGCATCGCGGAGTTCAAGAAGCAGTTCGAGACCTCGGACGGCAAGCTTCTCGGCGAAGACACGCCGGCCGCCGCGGCCAAGTGACGACGGAAGGGACCTGACTCATGGGAGCCCAGCTCCGGGTCTACAAGCGTCGCATCCGATCCGTCACAGCGACCAAGAAGATCACGAAGGCGATGGAGATGATCGCCGCCTCGCGTGTCGTCAAGGCGCAGCGCAAGGTGGCGGCCTCCACGCCGTACGCGACCGAGCTCACCCGCGCGGTCACGGCGGTCGGTACCGGCTCGAACACGAAGCACCCGCTGACCACGCAGGCCGAGACGGTCGTGCGGTCCGCGGTGCTGCTCCTGACGAGCGACCGTGGTCTCGCGGGCGCCTTCAACTCCAACGCCATCAAGGTGGCGGAGCGGCTGACCGAGCGTCTCGAGGCCGAGGGCAAGGAGGTCGACACGTACATCGTCGGCCGCCGTGGTCTGGCCCACTACAACTTCCGCGAGCGCAAGGTCGTGGAGTCGTGGTCGGGCTTCACCGACGAGCCCACGTACGCGGACGCGAAGAAGGTCGCGGGTCCGCTGATCGAGGCCATCGAGAAGGACACGGCCGAGGGTGGTGTGGATGAACTCCACATCGTCTTCACCGAGTTCGTGTCGATGATGACGCAGACGGCGCTCGACGACCGTCTGCTGCCGCTCAGCCTCGAAGAGGTGGCGAAGGAAGCAGCCCCCAAGGGCGAGATCCTTCCGCTGTACGACTTCGAGCCCTCGGCGGAGGACGTCCTCGACGCCCTGCTGCCGCGCTACGTGGAGAGCCGTATCTACAACGCGCTGCTCCAGTCGGCCGCTTCGAAGCACGCCGCCACGCGGCGCGCGATGAAGTCGGCGACCGACAACGCGGGAGAGCTCATCACCACGCTCTCCCGTCTTGCCAACGCGGCCCGCCAGGCCGAAATCACCCAGGAAATCAGCGAGATCGTCGGTGGCTCCGCAGCCCTGGCCGACGCGACCGCGGGGAGTGACAGGTAATGACGACGACAGTTGAGACGGCCGCTGCCACGGGCCGCGTCGCCCGGGTCATCGGCCCGGTCGTCGACGTGGAGTTCCCCGTCGACGCCATGCCGGACATCTACAACGCCCTTCATGTCGAGGTGGCCGACCCGGCCCAGGACGGCGCGAAGAAGACGCTGACCCTGGAGGTCGCCCAGCACCTGGGTGACGGCCTGGTCCGCACCATCTCCATGCAGCCCACCGACGGTCTGGTCCGCCAGGCCGCGGTCACCGACACCGGCACCTCCATCACCGTGCCGGTCGGCGACTTCACCAAGGGCAAGGTGTTCAACACCCTCGGTGAGGTGCTGAACGTCGACGAGAAGTACGAGGGCGAGCGCTGGGGCATCCACCGCAAGGCCCCGAACTTCGACGAGCTCGAGTCGAAGACCGAGATGTTCGAGACCGGCGTCAAGGTCATCGACCTTCTCACCCCGTACGTCAAGGGTGGAAAGATCGGTCTGTTCGGTGGTGCCGGCGTCGGCAAGACGGTGCTCATCCAGGAGATGATCTACCGCGTCGCCAACAACCACGACGGTGTCTCCGTGTTCGCCGGTGTCGGCGAGCGCACCCGTGAGGGCAACGACCTCATCGAGGAGATGGCCGACTCGGGCGTCATCGACAAGACCGCCCTGGTCTTCGGTCAGATGGACGAGCCCCCGGGCACCCGTCTGCGCGTGGCCCTCGCGGGTCTGACCATGGCGGAGTACTTCCGCGATGTGCAGAAGCAGGACGTGCTGTTCTTCATCGACAACATCTTCCGCTTCACGCAGGCCGGTTCCGAGGTCTCGACCCTGCTCGGCCGTATGCCCTCCGCGGTGGGCTACCAGCCGAACCTGGCCGACGAGATGGGTCTCCTCCAGGAGCGCATCACCTCGACCCGTGGTCACTCGATCACCTCGATGCAGGCGATCTACGTCCCCGCGGACGACCTGACCGACCCGGCCCCGGCCACCACCTTCGCCCACCTCGACGCGACGACGGTTCTGTCCCGTCCGATCTCCGAGAAGGGCATCTACCCGGCCGTGGACCCGCTGGACTCCACGTCCCGCATCCTGGACCCGCGCTACATCGCGGCGGACCACTACAACACGGCCATGCGTGTCAAGACGGTCCTCCAGAAGTACAAGGACCTCCAGGACATCATCGCGATCCTCGGTATCGACGAGCTGGGCGAAGAGGACAAGCTCGTCGTCCACCGCGCCCGTCGTGTGGAGCGCTTCCTGTCCCAGAACACCCACGTCGCCAAGCAGTTCACCGGCGTCGACGGGTCGGACGTCCCGCTGGACGAGTCGATCGCGGCCTTCAACGCGATCTGCGACGGCGAGTACGACCACTTCCCGGAGCAGGCGTTCTTCCTGTGCGGTGGCATCGAGGACCTCAAGGCCAACGCCAAGGAGCTGGGCGTCTCCTGAACTCGGAACTGAGCAGTTCTGAGCTCTGAGTTCGTGTGAGGGGGCGGGGCTCGTCCCGCCCCCTCTTCCACGCCCACTAGACTTGTAACCAACACCCGGCCGAACCGCCGGGTGGTGACCCGAGGAGCCACCTTGGCTGCTGAGCTGCACGTCGCGCTGGTCGCGGCCGACCGAGAGGTCTGGTCCGGCGAGGCCACCCTGGTCGTCGCGCGCACCACGTCCGGCGACATCGGCGTCATGCCCGGTCACCAGCCGCTGCTCGGTGTGCTGGAGTCGGGCCCGGTGACCATCCGTACGAGTGATGGTGGAACGGTCGTCGCTGCGGTGCACGGCGGTTTCATCTCGTTCGCGGACAACAAGCTGTCGCTGCTGGCCGAGATCGCCGAGCTGTCGGACGAGATCGACGTCCAGCGCGCGGAGCGCGAGCTGGAGCGCGCGAAGGCGGAGGGCGACGCCTCTGCCGAGCGCCGTGCGGACGTTCGACTGCGTGCGGCGACGGGGCGCTGATCGAGCGCACCGTGTGATGACGTCTCTCAGCCGCGGCCGGCACCGGAGCAATCCGGAGCCGACCGCGGCTGAGGCAGATTTGGATGTTTTTTCCGTTCCGTTACCTATTTTCGGTACCTAGGAGACGAGGAGGTCGGTGTCGATGGTCCTCGCTCTGACTGTGTGCGGAATCGTCGTGGCCCTGGTGGTGGTGGGGCTGTTCGTCTTCGGCCTGCGCCGCAGACTGATCCAGCGCTCCGGGGGCACCTTCGACTGTTCCCTGCGCTGGGACGTCCCGGAGAAACCGGACACCTCCGGCAAAGGCTGGAGCTACGGCGTAGCCCGCTACAACGGCGACCGCATCGAGTGGTACCGCGTCTTCTCCTACGCCTACCGCCCCCGCCGCGTTCTGGAGCGCGCCGCGATCGAGGTCGCCGGCCGCCGCCTCCCCGAGGGCGAGGAGGAACTGGCGCTCCTCTCCGACGCCGTGGTCCTCACCTGCCTCCACCGGGGTACGCGTCTCGAACTCGCCATGAGCGACGACGCGCTGACCGGTTTCCTGGCGTGGCTGGAGGCGGCTCCCCCCGGTCAGCGCGTCAACGTGGCCTGACAGACGGCGACGGTATGGGGTTCCGGCGCGAGTGACACCGTCACGTTCACCGGCCAGGTGGCCAGTAAGGCCGCGACCGTCGTCCCCGTGAACACCCCGACGGACGCCACCCTGGACTTGCGCGGCCGATCGACCGCCGCACCGGACCTGCTGCGCCTCCGCTTCATTGCTGCCCCCCGATTCATTTCTTCCCCCTGAACAAGGCATTCCGCTTACTGGTTGAGATATCGATTGTCCCAGGTCAGGGGATCTGTCCTACGGGCCGAGCGGCCCGGCCGGAAGGGCCGAACGGCCCCTGGCGCGCACGCCGGGGGCGCGCGGCATACACCGCGCGCCCCCGGTTGATGACAAGGCCGTCAGCTCAGCCCGCTGTTGATCGCGCTCACCAGCTCTCCGTTGCTCGTGTCGCCGCTGAACTCCCAGAAGAACGCGCCGCCGAGGCCCTGGGACTTGGCCCAGGTCATCTTTCCGGCGATCGTCGTCGGGGTGTCGTAGGACCACCAGTTGCTGCCGCAGTGTGCGTAGGCCGTGCCCGCGACGGTGCCGGTGACCGGGCAGGACGTCTTGAGGACCTTGTAGTCCTCGATGCCCTGCTCGTAGGTGCCGGCCGCCGCGCCCGTGGCCGTGCCGCCCGGGGCGTCCTGGGTGACGCCGGTCCAGCCGCGGCCGTAGAAGCCGATGCCGAGGAGCAGCTTGCTCGCGGGGACGCCGATCGACTTGTACTTGGCGATCGCGTCGGCCGTGGTGAAGCCCGCCTTCGGGATGCCGGAGTACGAGGTCAGCGGGGAGTGCGGGGCGGTCGGGCCCTGGGCGTCCCAGGCGCCGAAGAAGTCGTACGTCATCACGTTGTACCAGTCGACGTACTGTGCGGCGCCCGCGTAGTCGGCGGCCTCGATCTTGCCGCCGGAGGAGCCGTCCGCGGTGACCGCCGCGGTGACCAGGTTGTTCGAGCCGAACTTGGCGCGCAGCGCGGACATCAGGTTCTTGTACGCCGCCGCGCCGCTGCTGTCGCAGGACAGACCGCAGGCGTTCGGGTACTCCCAGTCGATGTCGATGCCGTCGAACACGTCGGCCCAGCGCGGGTCCTCGACCAGGTTGTAGCAGGACTGGGCGAAGGCGGCCGGGTTGGCCGCGGCCTGGGCGAAGCCGCCGGACCAGGTCCAGCCGCCGAAGGACCAGAGGACCTTGATGTTCGGGTACTTGGCCTTCAGCTCGCGCAGCTGGTTGAAGTTGCCGCGCAGCGGCTGGTCCCAGGTGTCGGCCACACCGCTCACCGACTGGTCGGCGGTGAACGCCTTGTCGTAGTCGGCGTAGGAGTCGCCGATCGCGCACTGGCCGTTGGTGACGTTGCCGAAGGCGTAGTTGATGTGCGTGATCTTCGCCGCGGAGCCGGACGTCACCAGGTTCTTGACGTTGTAGTTGCGGCCGTAGATGCCCCACTCGGTGAAGTACCCGAGCTTGACCTTGCCGCCGGTGGTCGGCGGCGGGTCGGTCGTGCCGCCGGTGGTGTGCACGGCGACCGCGCCGCTGACCGGGCCGGTCTGGTCGGCGGTGTCACGGGCCTGGACGGTGTACGAGTAGTCGGTGCCGGCGGTCAGGCCGGTGTCCGTGTAGCTCGTGGTGGTGACGGTCGAGACGACCTTGCCGTCGCGCAGGACGTCGTAGTTCTTGATGCCCTTGTCGTCGGTGGCCGCGCTCCAGGCGAGCTTCACCGAGGTGTCGGTGACGGAGGAGGCGGTGGGGGTGCCCGGCGCGGAGGGTGCCGCGTCGCCGGGGACGGTGGTCCCGTCGCAACTGTCGCCGTTCAGCTTGCAGTTGGAGGGGGAGCCGGAGCCGGCGCCGTTGAAGCCGAACGAGACGGAGGCACCCGGCGCTATGGAGCCGTTGTAGGACTTGTTCTTGGCGGTCCAGTGAGTCCCGGAGGACGTGACGTCCGCGTCCCAGGCCGAGGTGACGGACGTACCGGAGGGGAAGTCCCACGCGATCGTCCAGGAGCTGATGGCCGTGGTGCCGGTGTTCTTCACCGTCCACTTGCCCTCGAAGCCGGTGCCCCAGTCCTGGGTCTTGGCGTACGTCGCCGTCGCGGTCGTCGCGGCCTGGGCCGGGCTCGCGAGACCGACCAGACCGGCCAGGGGGAGCAACAGGGTCGCGAACCCTGCCGCGGCTCTGTGTCTGAAGCGCATCCTGCGCCTCCTCTTCAAGGAGACTCCGTGAGGAGCGGGGTGGGGGCGCGACTGAGCCTTCACGCCCACGGTGCCGCGAGAATAGAAAGGTCTGGACCATCGGTCAATAGGTCTGGACCACTCTTGTATACGGCGGATGCGACGGCTTCTAGATCCCCAACTCCTGTGCCAGTACGGCCGCTTGGACCCGGCTGCGCAGCTCCAGCTTGCCGAGGAGTCGGCTGACGTGGGTCTTCACCGTCGCCTCGGCCATCTCGAGCCGGACGGCGATGTCCGCGTTGGACAGACCCTCGCCGAGGCACGACAGCACCTCGCGCTCGCGCCGGGTGAGCGCGTCGAGGACGGCGGGGTCGGCGCTCGGCTGCCGTACGGGCCCCGCGGCGAACTCGGCGATCAGGCGGCGGGTGACCGCCGGAGCGATCAGGCCCTCCCCGCGCGCGACCGTCCGTACCGCCTCCAACAGGTCCTTCGCGTCGGTGTTCTTGAGCAGGAAACCGGCGGCGCCCGCGCGCAGCGCCCCGAAGACGTACTCGTCGAGGTCGAAGGTGGTGAGGACGAGGACGTCCGCGAGGCCCTCCTCGACCACCTGCCGGGTCGCCGACACCCCGTCCAGGCGCGGCATCTGCACGTCCATCAGGACCAGGTCCGGCCCCAACTCCCTTGCCAGCGCCACCGCCTGCTCCCCGTCCGCCGCCTCGCCGACCACCTCGATGTCCGGTGCGCTGCGCAGGATGAGGACGAGTCCGGCGCGCACGGCGGACTGGTCCTCGGCGACGAGGACGCGAATCATGCGGGGTCTCCTTCCGTCACGGGGAGCGTTGCGTGTACGGCCCACAGCGCGCCGTCGGGTCCCGCCTCGAACGTGCCGCCCAGCAGGCCCGCCCGCTCCCGCATGCCGACCAGCCCGGCGCCGGAACCGGGAGCGCGCGGGCCGTCCCGATGGCCGTAGGGGCTGGTCACCCGGACGTCGAGGACGCCGTCCCGGCGTGCGAGCGCGACGGTGACGCGGCCGGGGCAGGCGTGCTTGAGGGCGTTGGTCAGGGACTCCTGGACGATGCGGTAGGCGGCGAGTTCGACCGGGGCGGGGACCTTGCCGTGGTCGGTGTCGAGGCTGATGTCGAGGCCGTTGGCGCGGGCTCCGTCGACGAGGGCGGCGAGGCCCTCGAGGGTGGGTGCGGCGGCGGGCTCGCTGCCGGCGCCCGCGTCCCGCAGGATGCCGATGAGGCGGCGCATCTCGGCGAGGCCGGCCACGCTGTTCTCCCGGATGACGGACAGGGCCTCCTTCGAGGTGGCCGGGTCGTCGATCGACAGCGCGGCGGTGGAGTGGATGGCGATCGCCGAGAGATGGTTGGCGACCATGTCGTGCAACTCCCGTGCCATCCGCGCCCGTTCGGCGGAGACCGCCTGGCTGCGGTCCATCTCGGCCAGCAGCGCGGTCTGTTCGGCGCGCAGCCGGGCGGCCGCTGCGGCGTCACGGTGGTCACGGACGATCCAGCCGGTGGCCGCGGGGCCGAACGCCACGAGGCCGATGACCACACCGATCAGCAGCGCCTCCGGCACCCGCCACACCGCGAACGGCACCAGGGTTCCGGCGACCGTGAGCAGCCCGGTGATCCACGGGATACGGCGGGCCGAGGCGGGCGGCCCGTACAGGACGGCCGCGTAGACGAGGTCGGTGAACATCAGGATCGTGGCCACGTTGCCCTGGGTCACCAGGTCCGCGGTGATCGCGGCCGTGCCGGTCAGCAGGGCCGTGCGCGGTGCGGTGCGGCGCAGCAGCTCGCAGGCGGCCATCACGCCGAGCGGCACCAGGACCGGCCAGGGGCCGTCGAAGAGCGTGATCGGGTCGTCGGACTGCCGGGTGCCGAGGCCCAGGCCCACCAGCAGCAGGCCGCCGAGCAGCCCGCCGACCGCGACGTACACGTCGAAGCGGTGCGGGCGGGGGAGTCGCAGGGCCATGACTCCATCCAACACGGCCCGCACGCCGCCCGCCTGATCCCCGGGAAGGGTTCGGAACTGCATCTTTCGATGTAGGGCGACCTCGTCACCGCCGACGACGAAAGCGGCGCACCCCACCGGGAGCCTGGGAGGACGAGGGAAGGGAGTGTGCCGTGATCGTCGCGCTGATCGTCGCCTGCGAGGTCGGCTTCTGGGTGCTGCTGGCCGCCGGCCTGGCCGTCCGCTATCTGCTGAGGTGGCGCCGCACCAGCGTGGCGCTGCTGCTGTGCGAGCCGTTGCTGGAGCTCGTGCTCTTCGTGGTGACGGCGGTCGACCTGAAGAACGGCGCGCAGCCGGGCTGGGAACACGGCCTCGCGGCGCTCTACATCGGCTTCACCGTCGCCTACGGCCCCTACACGATCCGGTGGCTCGACGGGCACGCGGCACATCGGCTGACCGGCGCGCCGAAGCCCGTGGGGCCACCTCGCCACGGGCTGGCCCGGGCCCGGCACGAGGGCCGGCTGTGGCTGCGTACCGTCATCGCCGCGGCCGTCGCCTCCGCGCTGCTCCAGGCCGCGATCCGGTACGTCGGCGACGGCGACACCTCGTCCCTGCGGGCCTTCCAGTGGGCGGCGCTCAGGGCCCTGGTCATCCACGGGCTGATCGCGCTGACGTATCTGATCTGGCCGAAGAAGCGTCCGGCGACTGCTGCCGCCCGCCCGGAGGAGGACCGTACTCTGACCAGACGCTGAGGGGAGGGGCGCATGGGCGAGACGGGTGGTCCCGGGGCGGTACTGGTCGTCGACGACGACGCGGCGATCCGGCGGTCGCTGGAACGCGGGCTGCGGCTGAGCGGCTTCCGGGTGCGCACGGCTCAGGGCGGCCGTGAGGCGCTCGCGGTGATTCGAGAAGCGCCACCGGACGTGCTCGTCCTCGACGTGTCGATGCCCGGCATGAGCGGCATCGAGGTCTGCGAACGGCTCCGCGACGACGGCCGGGACCTCCCCGTCCTGATGCTCTCGGCGCTCGACGAGACCGCCGACCGCATCGCCGGGCTCCAGGCGGGTGGCGACGACTACCTGGTCAAGCCGTTCGCGCTGCAGGAACTGGTGCTGCGGCTGCGCGCCCTGCTGCGCCGCCGGCCGCCCTCCGGCCGGGAGGTGCTGCGGGTGGCGGGCCTGGTGATCGACCCGGCGGCCCGCACCGCCGAGCGGGACGGCCACCCGCTGGAGCTGACCCGGCGCGAGTTCGAACTCCTCGAAGTCCTCGCCCGCAACGCCGGGTTGGTCCTCACCCGCGACCAGCTGCTGGAACGGGTGTGGGGCTACGACTTCGACGTGCGCACCGACGCCGTCGACACGTTCGTCAGCTATCTGCGGCGCAAGCTGGAGGCGGACGGGCGGCCACGGCTGGTCCACACCGTGCGCGGGGTGGGCTTCGTACTCAGGGAAGAACCATGAGGCTCTCGACGCGCATCGGGCTCGCCGTCGGCGTCACCGTGCCGCTGCTCGTGCTGGCCTCCGGCTGGCTGCTGCTCCAGCTGGTCAACCGCGATCTGCACAGCGCCGAGGACGACCATCTGCGGGCCCGGGCCAGCGCCGTCGCCCAGGACGCCCGTGCTCTCCTGAGGGCCAGCGCCAACAACCGACCCAAGGCCGCCGACAATCGCGAGCGTCAGCTCTACAGCGCCGCCCTCGACGTCGGCGTCCGCGTCATAGGACCCGACGGCAGCTTCAGCGGCGGCCCGCAGCCGGACGCCTCGGTGCCGCTGCCCGCGCGGGCGACGACCCCGGTCACCGTCCGGGACGGCGGCACCAGCTGGCGTGCGCTGTCCGTGCCGATCACCACCGCCCGCGGCTCGGGCACCCTGTGGGTCTTCTCGCCCAACGCCGCCGACCAGGCCCAACTCCGGCTCGTACGGCGCCGCGTGGCGGTGACCTCCCTGCTCGCGGCACCCCTGGCCGGCCTGCTCGCGTGGGGTGTCGCCACCGGTGCGAGCGGCCCCCTGCGGCGCCTGGGCCGCCGTACCGCCGGACTCGACCCGCGCACCAGCTCGGCCCGGCTGCCCGAGGAGCCGAGCGGGGTCACCGAGGTCGACGAACTGGCCGTCACCCTGCGCACGGTCCTGGCCCGCTACGACGAACAGGCCGCCCGCACCGCGGAGGCCCTGGACACGGCCCGCTCCTTCTCCGCGGCCGCCTCGCACGAACTGCGCACCCCGCTGATGAGCATGGGCACCAACCTCGACATCCTCGCCGCCCACCCCGACCTCCCCGAGCCCGACCGCACCGAGGTCCTCACCGACCTGCGCCATGAACACGCCCGGCTGCTCGGCCTGTTGGTGATGCTGCGGGAGCTGGGGCGTGGGGACCTGGTCGAGGCGGAGGCGCTGCGGACGGTGGACCTCGCCGAGGTCGCCGACGCGGCGGTCGCCGAGGCCCGCCGCCGCGCGCCCGACGCCCGGATCACCCTGGCCGCGGCGCCGGGGCTCACCGTCCACGGCTGGGAACCCGGTCTGCGGCTCCTCCTCGACAACCTGCTGGCCAACGCGCTCGCCCATGGCCGGGACAAGGACGGCCGGGCGGGTGTGGAAGTCGGGGTGCGGGGAGCGGACGAGCAGGTCGTGATCACCGTCGACGACCGCGGACCGGGCGTGCCGCTCGGGGAACGCGGCCGGATCTTCGAGCGGTTCGCACGCGGATCCGGCAGCTCGGGCTCCGGTCTCGGCCTGACGCTGGTCGCCCAGCAGACGGCGCTCCACCAGGGCACGGTCACGGTCGCCAACAGCCCGGCCGGCGTCGGCACCCGTTTCGAGGTGCGGCTGCCGAGGGCCGCCGGCACCCTGCCCGTCCACCGCGACTGGCTGATCGGCACAGCCGGGACAAACCGGTCACAGAGTTTCCCCAAAGACGCTCCCTAGCCTCCACGGCGTGCGGACGGACGAAGGGGGCCGTCCGCGGAACGGAGGCTCAAGATGTACGTACGACGAAGGCGGCGCACCCTCCTCGTGGGGCTGGCCGCGGCGGCACTGCTGACGACCGGCACGGGCGCGGCGTCGGCCGACAGCACGACCACACCCGCGCCCGCCGCCACGCCGACGGGTGATGGTGCGAAGGCGCTCTGCAAGCGGGCGCCGAAGATCGACCACCGCATCGACCGCGCCCTGAAGCGGCTGAACGCCGGTGCCGACAAGCGCGGTTCGATCGCCCGGCTCCAGCAGCGCGTCGACAACGCGAAGTCGGCCGGCCACGACGAGATCGCCACGTATCTCCAGGACCGGCTGACCTTCCGCAAGTCCCTGCTGACGACGTTGCAGCAGCGGCAGAAGGACCTCGCGGACGTCCGGACCTGGTGCAAGGACAACAACGAGGGCGCGAGCTGATGCACCTGAGAAGCACGGCCGCCGCGCTCGTCGTCCTCGCGGCACTCACCGCGGGCTGCACCCACGAGGGCGGTACGGCGGAGAAGGCGCCGGCCACCCCCTCCGGTTACCCGGAGATGCAGAAGAAGGTGGCCGCGGCCGAGTCCGCGCTCGCGCAGGCGGACAGGGACGCGGCCCAGGACGCGAAGCGCTAGCGCTCTCCGCCCGGCACCCACAGCACGTCCCCGACGTCCTTGTTGGCGGTGCGGGCCAGGATGAACAGGAGGTCCGACAGGCGGTTCAGGTAGGTCGCGGTGAGGGGATTCATGCTGCCCTCTTTTCCTTGGGCACCGTGCACCTCCAGCGCCGCCCACGTGGACCGCTCGGCCCGTCGTACGACCGTGCAGGCCTGGTGCAGCAGGGCCGCGCCCGGAGTGCCGCCCGGCAGGATGAAGGAGCGCAGCTTCTCCAGCCGCTCGTTGAAGCGGTCGCAGTCCGCCTCCAGCTTGTCGACGTAGAACTGCTCGACCCTGAGGGGCGGGAACTCCGGCTTCTCCACCACCGGCGTCGACAGGTCCGCACCCACGTCGAACAGGTCGTTCTGTACGCGGGTGAGGACCGCGACGATCTCCTCGTCGAGCCCGCCCAGCGCGATCGCCGTGCCGATCGCCGCGTTCGCCTCGTTGGCGTCGGCGTACGCGGAGATCCGCAGATCGGTCTTGGCGACCCGGCTCATGTCGCCGAGGGCGGTGGTGCCCTGGTCGCCGGTCCTGGTGTAGATGCGCGTCAGATTGACCATGTGACCAGCGTAGTTACGCCCCGGCCGTCCGGAACACACGTGTGCCCACTGTCACGGCGAGCATGGCGAAGCCCAGGGCGACGAGCACCCCGTACACCATGTGATCCGTCGCATACGAGCCGACGTAGGCGTCCCGCACCGCGTCCACCAGATAGCGGAACGGCATGAAGTGCGAGAGCACGTCCAGCCAGGCCGGCGCCAGGGCCATGGGGAGCATCAGGCCCGACAGCAGCATCGACGGCATGGTCATGGCATTGACCAGCGGCCCGAACTCCTGCGGCGTGTGGACCTTCATCGCCGTGGCGTACGACAGCGAGCCCAGCGAAACCGTGAGCAGACCGACGAACGCGAAGCCGATCAGGACCCCGGCGAGAGGTGCGCGCAGCCCCATCGCCACCGCCGCCAGCACCAGCAGCACCGCCTGGAAGACGAAGACCGTGGCGTCGCGCAGAACGCGGCCGAGGAGCAGGGCCAGCCGGCTGACGGGGGTCACCCGCATCCGTTCCAGCACCCCCTGGCTCTTCTCGATGATGATCGAGAACCCCGCGAACGAGGCCCCGAACAACCCGAGTTGAAGCAGCAGCCCCGGCACCAGCACCTGCCAGGAACTGCCCCGCCCGCCCAGCGGCAGGCCTGTCAGCAGCGGGCCGAAGAAGAGGAGATAGAGCAGCGGCATCAGCAGGCCGAAGAGCAGCGCGAAGCGGGAGCGGAGGGACTGGCGGAGGTAGCGGCCGTAGATGAGGGCCGTGTCGTGAAGAAGCATCGGATTCCTATACGGCTACGGGGGCGGCGTCGGCCGGAGCGGGGCCCCGGCCGGTGATCGCGAGGAACGTGTCCTGGAGCGAGGCGTCGATCGAGCCGCCGTGCCGCAGTTTCAGCGCGCTCGGCGTGCCCTCCGCCACGACCACGCCCTTGTCGACGATCACCAGGCGGTCGGCGAGGGCGTCGGCCTCGTCCAGGTAGTGGGTGGTCAGGAAGACCGTCGTGCCGTGCTCGTCGCGCAGGCCGCGGATCAGGTCCCACAGGTCGGCGCGGCTGCCGGGGTCGAGACCGGTCGTCGGCTCGTCGAGGAACAGGACCTTCGGCCGGTGGGTGAGCGCCATCGCGATGTCGAGGCGGCGGCGCTGTCCGCCGGAGAGCGCGCCCGCCCTGCGGTCGAGGAGGTCGGCGAAGCCCAGGTCGCGGGCCAACTGCTCGGCCCGCGCGGCTGCTTGGTCCTTGGTCAGGCGGTACATGCGGCCCTGGGTGACGAGTTCCTCCCGTACGGAGACCTGAGGGTCGACGCCGCCCGACTGGGCCACGTATCCGCAGGCCCGCCGTACTCCCACCGGATCGGTCGTCAGATCGCAGCCGGCGACCGAGGCCGTGCCCCCGGTCGGTGCGAGCAGCGTCGTGAGCATCCGCAGGGTGGTGGTCTTCCCGGCGCCGTTCGGGCCCAGGAAGCCGAGGATCTCGCCCTCGCGGACGGTGAGGTCGATGCCGCGGACCGCCTCGACCGGGCCGCGTTTGGTCTGGAAGGTGCGGGCCAGTGCGGCCGCGCTGATGACTGGTGGCATGCCGTCCAGAAAAACAGAGTCCCTGAAATTTTGCAATGACTCCAAGTTTTCAGTGGACCCAGCGAAAGTTAGGATTCGGTCATGGCAGAGGGGCTCAGGGAGCGGAAGAAGCGGCAGACCCGGCAGTACATCTCGGACGTCGCCACGGGCCTGTTCGTGGAGCGGGGCTTCGACGCGGTGACCGTCGCGGAGATCGCCGACGCCGCGAACGTCTCCGTCAACACCGTCTACAACTACTTCCCGGCGAAGGAGGACCTCTTCTTCGACCGCTCCGCCGGGCTCGTCGAGCGGATGGGCCGCTGGGTGCGCGGCCGGAACAAGGGGGAGTCGGCCGCGGCGGCGGTGCTGCGGGAGTTGCGCGAGGAGGTCGAGGCGGTCTCGCCGCGCGTCGGGCTGATCCCCGGCTACGCCAGGTTCATGCGGGTCATCGAGGACGCGCCCGCGCTGCGCTCCCGGCTGTGGGCGATCGCGCAGGAGGTTCAGGCCAACCTCGAGGAGGTCCTGCGGGAGGAGGGCGGCGCCGATGCCGACGACCCGATGCCGCACCTGATCGCCGGTCAGCTCGGCTGGGTGCACAGCACCGTGATGGGCGTCATCGGCCGTGAGATGGTCAAGGGGAACAATCCGCGCGAAGTGTCACGAGAGGTACTCGTCCTCCTCGACGACATCGAGGACCTGTTGAGCGAGAAGGTGCTCAACTACGCCGTCCGAGGGGCCGAATGACCCGAGCCGGTGTGATGTCCGTCAGATGAGACGTGACGCGCATTACTTACCGGTCACACAGCACCTCACGAGCGCTAAGGTCCGCCGAAGAGGCAACGTAAACAGGGTGTAAGGCGTTTCAAAGGGGAGTCGTAACAGTGGCACGGAAGCTTGCCGTCATCGGCGCCGGCTTGATGGGTTCCGGGATCGCCCAGGTCTCCGCTCAGGCGGGCTGGGACGTCGTCCTTCGTGACGTCACCGACGAAGCGCTGAAGCGTGGCACCGACGGTATCAAGGCCTCGTACGACAAGTTCGTGAGCAAGGGGAAGCTGGAGGCGCACGACGCCGACGCCGCCCTCGGCCGCATCACCGCGACCACCGACCTGGACGCCGCCGCGGACGCGGACATCGTCGTCGAGGCGGTCTTCGAGAAGCTCGAGGTCAAGCACGAGATCTTCCGCACGCTCGACAAGATCGTGCGCGAGGACACCGTGCTCGCCTCCAACACCTCCGCGATCCCGATCACCAAGATCGCGGCGGCCACCGAGCGCCCCGAGCGCGTCGTCGGCGTCCACTTCTTCTCGCCGGTGCCGATGATGCAGCTCGTCGAGCTGGTCCGCGGGTACAAGACGAGCGACGAAACCCTCGCCACCGCGCGGGAGTTCGCCGAGTCCGTGGGCAAGACCTGCATCGTCGTCAACCGCGACGTCGCAGGCTTCGTGACGACCCGTCTCATCTCGGCGCTCGTCGTCGAGGCCACCAAGCTCTACGAGTCGGGCGTCGCGACCGCCGAGGACATCGACCTCGCCTGCAAGCTGGGCTTCGGCCACGCGATGGGCCCGCTGGCCACGGCGGACCTGACCGGCGTCGACATCCTGCTGCACGCCACCAGCAACATCTACACCGAGTCGCAGGACGAGAAGTTCGCGCCGCCGGAGCTGATGCGCCGGATGGTTGACGCCGGTGACATCGGACGCAAGAGCGGGCAGGGCTTCTACACGTACTGAAAGATCGGTACGTACAGTCACTGAAACCGCACAGTTCCCAGGGGTTTCACCCCCTCGGGTGAATTCGGTATCGGTTCGCTTACAGACGGCAACCTCGTTGCCGCTGAAGCAGTCAGACGTTGCACAGCCACCGTCACGGAGTACGCCACCGCACTCACGGGGAGCGCATATGCACATCAGGGGCGACCACGCCGAGCTGGTCGTCGGGGGCCGCCTCGACGTCCGCAGCGCGGCGGACGCCCGTACGGTCCTGCACTCGGCCGTCGACGACGGAGTCGGCGACCTGGTGCTCGACCTGTCCGAACTGGACTCCTGGGACGCCACCGGACTCGGGGTGATCATGGGCGTCCACCGGCGGGCCGGCCGCTGCGGCCGGCGCCTGGTGCTGCGCGACGTTCCGCCGCAGATGCAGCGCCTGCTGGTGGCCACCCGGCTGCACCGGATCCTGGCGATCGAGGGGGGCATCGGGGTGGAGTCACTGCCCCGCGTGTGACCACCGGCGCGGATGGGGCGGGGCAGTCGCACGTTCCGGTCGCGAAACACACGACGCGCGCAATCCTCATGAGACTGTGACGTCTCGGTCGGCGCGGTACCCCGGCCTGTCGTAGATACTGTGCGAAGGTTTAGGGTTCGGTCGCCCGCCACCCAGAACCACCCTCGAGCGGGCACCGGACCAGAAGCGACAGCGAAGTGTGCGGCAAGGCCGGGAGGGGCTGTATCGGCACACGAGCGCTTTTGGGGGGCTTGAACCTATGGACCCGAACAACCGGGGACCCGAGGAGTACGGCCATGACGGCGACGGCACAGCGCCGCGTCAGCGCCCGCCCAGGGATCCCCTCACACCCGACTTCGGTCAGCACTCGCCCGCGCTCGCGCGCACGGTGCAACTCGTCACGGGCGACTACCTGCTGACCGTCAACCCCGTCGACGGCAGCGAGATAGAGGCCTGCCCGCCGGGCGAACGCCCGAGGCGTCCCGAGAAGCTCACGGCCGCCGAGCGCGCCGAGACGGACCGCGCGGCCAAGCCGCCGGTCCCGCCCGGCCAGGCCCGGCCGTCGCTGCCGCTCCTGGAGCGCCAGGACGAGCGCGAGCGCCTGGTCCGGCTGCTGGCCCGCGGCCGTTCCGTGCGCCTCACCGGCCCAGCGGGCTCCGGCCGCACCGCCCTCCTCGACCTCGTCGCCGAGGACTGCGGGGACCTCGCCCCCGACGGTGTCGTCCGCCTCAGCGGCTTCCACCGCACCACCGACGACCTGCTCCACGACCTCTTCTACGCCGTCTACAACGCGCCCCTGCACCGCCCGGAACGGGACGAACTGCTCCAGTACGTCCGGGACATCGGCGCCGTCGTCGTCCTTGACGACATCGAGTTCGGCGGCGCCGGGCTGGACGAGCTGCTGGACGCGACGCCCGAGTGCGCCTTCGTGATCGGCGCGACGCCCGACGTGCCCGCGCCCTCCGCCGACTCCGCCATCGAGGAGGTCTTCCTCGGCGGCCTCGACCGCGCGGGCGGCGTGGACCTCATCGAGCGCGTCGTCGGCCGTGTCCTCACCGAGGAGGAGGCCAACTGGGCCGGCGACCTCTGGTTCGAGTCCGAGGGCCTGCCGCTGCGCTTCGTCCAGGCCGGCGCCCTGCTGCGCCAGCGCGACCAGCAGCGGGCCGGCACCGACGCGGTCGACGAGTTCGGCGTCTTCCAGGACGCGCTGCCCGTCGACGCGCCCTTCGACATGCCGTTCGGCGCCGAGGACGGCAACGACGTACCGCTGCCCTCGCTCGGCGAGGCCGCCGCGCCCGCGCCGCTGCTCGCCTCCCGGCTGAGCGCCTCGGCGCGCGCCACGCTGCGGTTCGCCGTCGCGCTCGGCGGCGAGGTGCCGCACCAGGCGCATCTGCCCGCGCTGGTCGGCGACACCCACGCGGACGCCGCCCTCGGTGAACTGGCCGCCTGCGGACTGGTCTCGCCGGTCGGCTCCCGCTACCGACTTGCGGCCGGGGTGCTCACCCAGCTGGAGGCCGCCGGGTACGGCGACGACATCGGGCCCCGGGCCCTGACCGCCGCCCAGCACTACGCCTGGTGGGCCGGACATCCGTCGGTCACCCCGGAGCGGGTGTGCGCGGAGGCCGACGCCCTGCTCGCCGCGCTCGGTCTCCTGGTGCCGGGCACGACCGCGCCGGCCGAGGGCGAGGAGAGCGTCACCGTGCAGCTGGCCCGCACGGCGGCGCCCGCGTTCGCCGCGGGGCTGCACTGGAGCGCCTGGGAGCGGGCCCTGCGATCCGGTTCCGAGGCCGCCCGGCTCGCCGGTGAGGTGTCGGAACAGGCCTATTTCCACCATGAGTTGGGCATCCTCGCGCTCTGCGGCGGACAGTTCGACCGGGCCCGTACCGAGCTGGAGACGTCCGTCGGCCTGCGGGGCGCGACCGCCGACAAGCGTGGGGGTGTGGCCGGCCGCCGCGCCCTCGCCCTGCTCGCCGACCGCACCGGCACCACGCCGGGGCTCGGCTCGACCGCGGGCGAGGAGGTGCCGGACGCGCGCTACGAGGAGTCGCAGTCGCCGCCGGGCGGTGTGCCCGCGGCCTTCCCGCCGCTCCAGCCGTCGTCCGGTGACACCGCCACCATCGTCGTGAACCGTGCCCCGTCCGGCCCGCCGCCCAAGGCGCACCGGGCCGGCATCCGCGGCCTCGCCCGGCGCAACCTCGTCGCGGCCGGCGCGGGCGCGCTGCTCGTGGCCGTGCTCGGCACGGTGGTGACGCTCGGCGCGACGTCCAACAACGACGCCAACAACCCGTCCGACAATGTGGGCGTCAACCCGTCCGCCAGCCAGGGCGCCGACGACGGCAGCCTGGGCGCCGACAAGCCGAAGAGCGACAACGGCAAGGGCGACACGGGCACCGCGACCAGCCGCCCGACCGACCCGGGCCCCGACGGCACGTACGGCACCTCCGACGACCCGACCCCGCCGTCCTCCGGTACGGGCGAGCCGTCGGACGACCCGAGCGGCACCAAGGGCACGGGCGGCGGTTCGACCAGCTCGCCCACGAAGTCGCCGACGACGAAGCCGCCGTCGACGAGTCCTACGACGAAGCCGCCGACGACGCCTCCGACGTCCTCGTCCCCGACGCCGACTCCGACGCCGACGGAGACCACGCCGACCGACCCGCCGTCGACGACCCCGTCGACCTCGGACTCGGCGAGCGCGCCGATCACGTCCTCCGCCCCGGTCACCAGCGCCCCGGCGAGCACTTCGGCGAGCGCGCCGGACAGCAGCAGCTCCAGCGCGGTGATGTGAGGCCGAGCGCACACAAGAGGGCCGGGTCCGTCGAACGGACCCGGCCCTCTTCGTCGTAGAACCGCCTGTACTGCCGCTCAGAACAGCCGCAGCTTGTCGTCCTCGATGCCGCGCAGGGCGTCGTAGTCCAGCACGGTGCAGCCGATGCCGCGGTCCGTGGCGAGGACGCGGGCCTGGGGCTTGATCTCCTGGGCCGCGAAGATGCCGCGGACCGGGGCGAGATGGGGGTCGCGGTTCAACAGCTCCAGGTAGCGGGTGAGCTGCTCCACGCCGTCGATCTCACCGCGCCTCTTGATCTCGATCGCGACCGTCTGTCCTTCGGCGTCACGGCAGAGGATGTCGACGGGGCCGATGGCGGTCATGTACTCGCGGCGGATGAGTGTGTAGCCGTCGCCGAGGGTCTCGATGCGGTCGGCGAGGAGCTCCTGAAGGTGTGCTTCCACGCCGTCCTTGATCAGGCCCGGATCCACGCCGAGTTCGTGCGAGGAATCGTGGAGGACCTCCTCCATCGTGATGATCAGCTTCTCGCCCGCCTTGTTGACGACGGTCCAGACGCCTTCCTCCTCGCCGGCACCCTCCTTCAGTGTGCAGGGCGGGGACATCCAGTTCAGGGGCTTGTAGGCGCGGTCGTCCGCGTGGATCGACACACTCCCGTCCGCCTTCACCAGGATCAGGCGGGGCGCCGAGGGGAGATGGGCGGTGAGCCGGCCCGCGTAGTCGACGGAGCATCGGGCAATGACGAGACGCATGGTCGGCAACGCTACTCGACGGGTGTGGGTGCACGCGATTCGCCCCAGAAAACCCGGGTCAACCCTTGTTCATTTGTGGCCGATTGTGTGCCCAAAGAGGGCCCCTCATGTACGCATTCTCCTGGTGCCGTCACCGTCCGTTGCTTACCGTAGTAAACGGGAGGTCGCGAGACGTGTACACACCGTATCCGGTTCGCGAACTCCCTTATCTGTCCGGCAACCCCTGTCGACCACGGGGGTGCGAGAGGAGTACCCATGTCGCTCGACGTCTCACCGGCCCTACTCGAAAAGGCCGAGCGAGGCGAGGTCGACGAAGCAGAATTCGTCGACTGCGTCCGGACCTCCCTGCCCTACGCATGGGAGATGATCAGCTCCCTGGTGGCTCAGCTGAAGGTCGACGGCGGAGCGTTCGCCGACAACCAGACGCCCCCGCCGGACGAGCAGGCACGCGGTCAGCTGCTGCGTGCGCTCGCGAGTGACGCGATACGCGGCGCGCTGCAAAGGCACTTCGGCGTACGGCTGGCCTTCCAGAACTGCCACCGGGTGGCGGTGTTCCCGCTGGACGCCTCGGTCGACGAGACGCTGGCCCGCTTCACCTCGGTCCGCAGTCAGCTGCTCAACCAGTCCCCGGAGTTCCGGGACTGCTGAGCGGCACGCCGCTTGCTTGCCGCTCCGTACGCGGGAGGTGTTTGAGTACTGGGGCGGCAAGCTCCGTGCCGGACAGGGCAGTTGAGGTTCGGTCTCCTTTTCAGGCGAGGTGCGGGAGCACTTCGGCGCCCAGGCGCCGTACGTTCTCCTCGGTGGCCGCCAGGTCTCCCGAGCCCTCCACCAGCAGGGCGAAGCGGGAGATGCCGGTGCGCTCGCTGGTCGCCGCGAGCCGGTCGGCGCACAGCCGCGGGGTGCCCACCGGGTGCAGCCCGCAGAGCAGTTCGGTGTACGCCAGCGGGTCGCGCATCTGCCGGGTCCGGCCGTCCACGGTGACATGCGCGTCGAGCCCCTGCCTCAGCCAGCCCGGCATCGCCTTCGTCAGCGCCTCCACCGCGTCCGTACGCCGGTCCGCGATCTGGCAGACTCCGGCCGAGACATGACCCGCCTGGAGCACCTGCTCCGACGGATGCCCGGCCGCGCGCGCCGACTGCCGCCACAGGGCGACCATCTCGGCCTTCTCCTCGTCCCCGACATGCATCCCGAGGAGCATCGGCAGCCCGCGCTCGGCGGCCGTCCGCACACTCGACGGCGAGGTGCACGCGACGACGACCTCGGGACCCGGCGCCTCCGACAGGGACTCCGACGGCCTTGGTACGACGGGGACTTCACGGAAGGCGAAGCGCTCGCCCGCGGCCGCGACCGACGGCTCGCGCAGCCAGCGCAGCAGCAGATCGAGCGATTCCGGGAACCCCTCCTCGTACGCCTTGATGCCCGAGCCGAACACCTCCAGGTCGACCCACGGCCCGCCGCGCCCCACGCCGAGCGAGAAGCGCCCGCCGGACGTGATGTGCAGCAGCGCGGCCTGCTCGCCTACCGAGACCGGGTGGGCGGTGGGCAGCACGGTGACCGCCGTGCCGACCCTCAGGCGCTGGGTGCGGCCGAGCAGTAAGGCCGCGAGGGTGATCGCCGACGGGCATGTTCCGTACGGCACGAAGTGGTGCTCGGCCAGCCAGACCGAGTCCAGGCCGGCCTCCTCGGCGATTTCGGCCGAGCGGACCGCGCGGTGCAGCGCCTCCCCCTGGCCCTGCCCCGGGAACTGGGCCGCCAACACGAAACTTCCTACGCGCATGTGCTTTTCCTGCTTCCTTGGCTCCGACGCGGAGCTCCCCCACCCGGCATAACCGTCTGACACGTGCCGAGGACACGGCCTGGCGAAGAGATTTGCGGATTGTCTGCAGAATGGGCGGTCGCGGCGGGGCCGGCGACGGCCGGTGCTCTACGCGTACCCCCGTCCGCGCCCCGTAGGCTGGACACGATCCGTGCTTCCTGTATAGCCCCGTGAGGTGTCCTGTGTCCCCGCGTCGCAACCGACCCAAGGGAGCTGATCCGTCGGGCTCGTCCGGCCGGAGCGCCGAGGACGACCGGCCGGGCCGCTACGGCGGCTGGCAGTCCACCGAGAACTGGCAGGGCGAGGACTGGAACGTCCGGCACGTCGCGGGTGCGAGCGCGCAGGGCAAGACGTACCGCTGCCCGGGCTGCGACCAGATGATCCCCTCCGGTGTGCCGCACGTCGTGGCCTGGCCGGAGCACTCGGGCGTCGACGACCGCCGGCACTGGCACAAGGCGTGCTGGAACGCGAAGGACCGCCGCACCACGAGGGTGCAGCGGTCCCGGAACGCGCCGAAGTTCTGAGGCCCGGTTACACGTCGCGCTGCTGCAGCAGGGCGACCGCGCCGGCGAACACGGCGGCCGTGACGCCGATGGCGATCCACAGCGGGTCCCAGCCCGTCGGGCCGGAGTCGCTGAGGGAGTTGGAGTAGAAGACGCTGAGCTGGTTCGGGATCGAGTACTCGAACAGGGCCTGGCGCACGCCCTCCAGCGCCTCCGAGAACATGAACAGCGCGATCACCAGCGGGGCCAGCACGACGCCGATCATGATGGTGATCGCGCCCGCCGAGTGCCGGATGATCGAGCCGATGACGAGCGAGAGCAGTCCGAGCAGCGCGATGTAGAGCGAGATGCCGACCGTGCCCTTGAGCCACTCACTGCCGGACGGGTCCCTGGCGGTGTCCAGCATGGCCACGTCCGCGAGGGCCACGAGGAGCACCGACACGAACGTGACGGTGAACGCCACCGCGAAGAACACGATCGCCTTCGCCGTCAGCACGCGGGCCCGGGACGGGCAGGCGGTCATCGTGGTGCGGATCATGCCGGTGCCGTACTCGGAGGCGGTGGTCAGCACGCCGAGCGTGATGATGCAGATGCTGCCGAGGAGCAGCCCGAACACACCGAAGGACAGCGGGTTCTCGCCCGCCAGGCCCGCGTCGGACTCGTTGGCGGCGATCAGCGCGGCGGTCAGCAGCCCGATGCCGATGACGAGGAGCACGAACACGCCGAGCGTCCACATCGTGGAGCGCACCGACCTGATCTTCGTCCACTCCGAGGCGATCGCGTGCCCGAGGTGCGTGCGTACGACGGGGATCGGCGAGGTGTAGCCGGCCTGTGGCGAACCGGGCGCCGCCGCCTGCCAGTTGGGGGCGGCGGCCTGCGGCATCGGGGGCTGGGGCGTGCTCATCGGGCGTCCTCGGGCTTGGTCAGGTCGGCGGGGGCGGCGGAGGCGGGCGGCTGCGCGGACGCGGCAGGCGCGGCGGGCTGGGCCGGAGGCGGTCCCTGGGGCGCCTGGGGCGCCGACCCGGCGTACGGGTTGGGCTCACCCGCGCCGGGGGCGCCCGGAGCGCCGTACGGGCCCGCCGGGGGCTGCACGGCGCCGCCGTAGGGACCCGGCTGCGCCTGCGGCATCGCGAAGGGCTGGCCGCCCTGCTGGGGCGGCGGCGGGGCGTACCAGCCCGGCTGGCCCTGACCGGGCACCGGCATCGGGGGCTGGGCACCGGGCGGAAGCGGCTGCATGAGCCCTTCCTTCTGGTCGATGGTCGAGCGGTAGTCGACGGCACCCTGCGTCATCCGCATGTACGCCTCCTCCAGCGAGGCCTGGTGCGGAGACAGCTCCCACAGGCGTACGTCGGAGTCGTGCGCGATGTCGCTGATGCGGGGGAGGGGCAGTCCCGTGACGCGCAGGGCGCCGTCCTGCTCGGGCAGCACGTGCCCGCCGGCCTCGGTCAGCGCGGACGTCAGCTTCTCGCGCAGCTGCGGCTCCGTGTCGGGCGTACGGACGCGTGCGAAGTCGGCGGAGTTCGCCGAGATGAAGTCCTTCACGCTCATGTCGGCGAGGAGCTGTCCGCGACCGATGACGATGAGGTGGTCGGCGGTCAGGGCCATCTCGCTCATCAGGTGCGAGGAGACGAAGACCGTACGGCCCTCCGCGGCGAGCGCCTTCATCAGGTTGCGGACCCAGAGGATGCCCTCGGGGTCGAGGCCGTTGACCGGCTCGTCGAACAGCAGCACCTGGGGGTCACCGAGGAGCGCGGCGGCGATGCCCAGGCGCTGGCCCATGCCGAGGGAGAAGCCCTTGGAGCGCTTCCTGGCCACTTCCTGCAGTCCGACCACGCCCAGCACCTCGTCGACCCGGCGGGCCGGGATGCCGGACAGCTGCGCCAGGCACAGCAGGTGGCTGCGGGCCGAGCGGCCGCCGTGCACGGCCTTGGCGTCGAGCAGTGCGCCCACCTGGCGGGGGGCGTTCGGCAGCTTGGGGTAGGGGTAGCCACCGATCGTCACATGACCCGCGGTGGGGTTGTCCAGGCCGAGGATCATCCGCATCGTCGTCGACTTGCCGGAGCCGTTGGGTCCGAGGAAGCCGGTGACGGCACCGGGCCGCACCTGGAAGGAAAGGTTGTAGACGGCGGTCTTGTCGCCGTAGCGCTTGGTCAGGCCGACAGCCTCGATCATGCTCCGCACCCATCGAAAGGTCAGGACAGCAGGGCACACGCCCCCGTAAGGGTTAGGAGGGTATCGAAGCGCTGACGGTTCCGCTCAAGAGCAGGTAAAAGGTCTGCCCCCGCTCATGCATCCCGCTTCTTCAGCAACACGTACCCCCCGAGCAGCGCGGCGAGTGCCCACAGCACCATGATGCCGAGGCCGCCCCAGGGGCCGTACGGGGTGTCGTCGTCGATGCGCGGGACCACCTGCATGATCTTGCTGCCGGCCTGGTCGGGCAGGAACCGGCCGATCTTCTTCGTCGCGTCGACGTTGCCGAGGATGTTGGAGATCAGGAAGAAGAACGGCATCAGGATGCCCAGCGACAGCATCGGCGAGCGAAGCATCGCGGCGACGCCCATCGAGAACACCGCGATGAGGGTCATGTAGATGCCGCCGCCGATCACGGCGCGCAGCACGTGCTGGTCGCCGATCGACGCCCGGTGCGAGCCGAGCATCGCCTGCCCGAGGAAGAAGGCGACGAAGCTCGTGGCCATGCCGACGACCAGCGCGAGGCCGGTCGCGACGGCGATCTTGCTGAACAGGAAGGTGCCGCGCTGCGGCACGGCGGCCAGCGAGGTGCGGATCATGCCGGTGCTGTACTCGTTGGACACCACCAGCACTCCGAACACGATCATCGCCAGCTGCCCGAGGCTCATGCCCGCGAAGCTGATGAACGTCGGGTCGAAGGAGAGCCGGTCCTTGGCGCTCATGTTGTCGAACTCGTGCCGCGACAGCGCCGAGATCAGCATGCCGAGGGCGATCGTGACGACCACGGCGAGCGAGAGCGTCCACACCGTCGAGGCCACCGACCGGATCTTGGTCCACTCGGACCGTACGACCTGGATCGCCGCCATGCTCAGCTCCTGTTCCAGTCGTCGCCCCACTGCGGCCGCACGGGGGGCGGGTCGTGGGGTGTGTCGGAGTGCGCGTGGTACTCCACCGACTCCGCGGTCAGCTGCATGAACGCCTCCTCCAGGGAGGCCTGTTGGGGGCTCAGCTCGTGCAGCACGATCTGGTGCAGCGCGGCCAGCTCGCCGATGTGCTCGGCCTTGCCGCCGTCCACCTCCAGCGTCCCGCTGCCGGACTCGACGACGGTGACCCCGGCCTCGTGCAGCACGTCGAGCAGCCGCTCGCGCTGCGGGGTGCGGACACGGACGTAGGACCGCGAGTTCTGCTCGATGAAGCCGGACATCGAGGTGTCCGCGAGGAGCCGGCCCTGGCCGATGACGACCAGGTGGTCGGCGGTCAGCGCCATCTCGCTCATCAGATGGGAGGAGACGAAGACCGTACGGCCCTGGGCGGCGAGCGCCTTCATCAGGTTGCGGATCCAGTGGATGCCCTCCGGGTCGAGGCCGTTGACCGGCTCGTCGAACATCAGGATCCGCGGGTCGCCGAGCAGCGCGCCCGCGATGCCGAGCCGCTGTCCCATGCCGAGCGAGAACCCCTTGGCCTTCTTCTTCGCGACCGCCGTGAGTCCCACGGTGTCGAGGACCTCGGCCACCCTGCTCTTCGGGATGCCGTTGCTCTGCGCCAGACAGAGCAGGTGGTTGAAGGCGCTGCGGCCGCCGTGCATGGCCTTGGCGTCCAGCAGGGCGCCGATGTACTTCAGGGGGTCCTTGAGATGGTCGTAGTGCTTGCCGTCGATGCGGACGTCGCCCGCGGTGGGGCGGTCGAGCCCGAGCATCATCCGCATCGTCGTCGACTTGCCGGCGCCGTTCGGCCCGAGGAAGCCGGTGACGATGCCGGGTCTGACGGCGAAGGTGAGGTTGTTGACCGCCACCTTTTCGCCGTACCGCTTGGTCAGCCCCTCGAGCTCGATCATGCGGCCACGCTAAGACGGGCGTACGGGCGCTGCCACTTGAGCGGGCTCGGGCCGGCGCGCCGGGAGCAGCAGGGCGACGCCGGCCGCGAGGAGGGTGAAGAGGGCGGTCCAGAGGAAGGTGTGGGCGAAGGCGGTGTTCGTCGCGCCGCCGCGCTGGACGAGGACCGCCAGGATCGCGGTGCCGAAGGAGCCGCCGAGCTGCTGCACGATCCGGGTCGTGGAGCTGGCGTGCGGGATGCGCTCGGGGGCCAGGCCCTGGAAGGCACCGACCAGCAGGGCGAGGTTGGCCGCGCTCATGCCGAAGCCGCGGATCAGGAGGGCGGCTGCGAGGAGGAGGCCGTTCCGGGCGTCGAGGGCGAAGGGCAGCGTGCCGAGGGCGGTCAGGAGCAGGCCCGCCACCGCGACGGGGCGGGGACCGAGGCGGTCGGTGAGGCCGCCCGTCGCCCGGGCCAGCAGTGCGCCGACGCCCTGCGGGACGAGCAGCAGCCCGGCGGCGATCACGCTCTCGTGGCGCACCTGCTGGTAGTACAGCGGCAGCAGGAACATCCCGCCGAACAGCGTCAGCCCGCCCGTGAAGGTCAGCGCCGAGGCCGCCGAGAACGACCGCACCCGGAACAGCCGCAGGTCGACGAGGGGTTGGGCGCTGTGCAGGGCGTGGCGGGCGAAGGCGGCGACCAGGACCGCCCCGGCGCACAGCGGCACCAGTACGCGCGCGTGCCCGAAGCCGCCCTGGTCGCCGACCTGGGAGAGGCCGTAGACCAGCGCGGCGAGCCCGGGGGAGACCAGGGCGAGGCCGGTCAGGTCGAGGCGGGCGCCGGCCCTGCCCGCGTCCCTCGGCACGCCCCGCCATGCGAGCGCGACGGCGAGCAGACAGATCGGCAGGTTGACGTAGAAGATCCAGCGCCAGCTGAGGTGACCGACCATCAGGCCGCCGAGGACGGGGCCGAGGATCGGGCCGACGAGGGCGGGCAGTGATACGACGGCCATGAGGCGGCCGAGTCGTTGTCCCCCGGCGGCCCTCAGGATCAGGGTCTGCAGCACCGGCAGCATCAGCCCGCCGCCCACGCCCTGCACCACCCGGAAGACGATCAGCGGCCCGATGTTCCAGGACACCCCGCACAGCAGTGATCCGGCGAGGAACAGCGTCAGCGCGGCCAGCCAGACCTGTCGGCCCCCGAACCGCTCGGCGGCCCACCCGCTCACCGGCACGACCATGGCGAGGGCCAGCAGATAGGCCGTACTCACCCACTGCACGGTCGCCGTCGAGGCGTGCAGGTCGTGGCCGAGGGTGTGGATCGCGATCGACACGATGGTGCTGTCCAGGAGTGGCGCGAGGGCGCCGAGGACGAGGATTCCGGCCAGTTTGAGGACGGCCGGGTCGAGGCGTTCTTCGGGCATACGGGTCCCCCATGAAGTCATTAAGAGACGTCTCGTCTCTTACGTCGACGATAGGCTGACCCCGGTTGGAGACGCAAGGTCTCTTAAAGGGGAGGTGGGTCAGTGCCCGCGGAGACCACCCGGCGGCGCGGTGCCGCCCTGGAGGCCGACCTCCTGGACGCGGCCTGGGAAGAGCTCAAGGCCGTCGGCTACGCGAAGTTGACGATGGAGGGCGTCGCGGCCCGGGCGCGCACGGGCAAGCAGGTCCTCTACCGGCGCTGGGGCAACCGGGCGCAAATGGTGGTCGCGGCCCTGCGCCGGCGTCAGGGCGGATCCATGGCGGACCGGGTCCCGGACACCGGATCGCTGCGCGAGGACGTCCTGGCCGTCCTGCGGATGATGGCCGAGCGGCAGCGCGACATCGGTCAGGACGTCGTGCACGGGGTGCTGGCGGAGATCGGCGAACAGCGGGCCGAGGTCTTCGAGATCATGCGTGACGTGATGACGACGCTGCTCGAACGGGCCGCCGACCGGGGCGAGATCCCCACGGCCGACATCTCGCCGCGGATCATGACCCTGCCCACGGACCTGGTGCGCAACGAGATCGTGATGCGCAGCGAGCCGCTGACGGAGGCCACCTTGGTGGAGATCGTCGACGACGTCTTTCTCCCCCTGGTCAGGTAGCCGGGCACGCCGAAGGCCCGCACCTTCGGGGGAGACGGTGCGGGCCCTGGGTCGTGCTACTGGTTACCGGGACTGCTGAGCCGGAACCCCACGGGAGATGGGCTCGTCCTCGGCCGGCGAACCGGCGGCGGCCACCGCGGCGCCCGTGAGCGTCGCGAGCATCTCGCGGACGTTCGTCAGCTGGGCGTTGATGCTGTCGCGGCGGTTGGTGAGGGCGGCCAGCTCGCGCTCGGATTCCGAACGGATCCGGTCGGCCTTGGCGTTGGCGTCGGCCACGATGTCCTCGGCCTGGCGCTGCGCGGTCTCCACCGTCTGGCGGGCGCGGCGCTCGGCGTCGGTGCGCAGCTTCTCGGCCTCCAGGCGCAGCTGCTCCGCGCGGTGCTCGATCTCCGCGAGGCGCTTCTCGGCCTTGGCCTGACGGGACGCCAGGTCGCGCTCGGACTGCTCGCGGCGCTTGGCGAGGTTCGTCTCGAAGTCGGCGGCGGCCTGCGCGGCCTTGGCGCGGGTCTCCTCGAAGAGGGCGTCGGCCTCCTCGCGCTTCGACTGAGCGTCCTTCTGGGCTTCGGAACGCAGCTGCGAGGCGTCGCTCTTGGCCTTCTCGACGATCCGGACGCCTTCGTCCTCGGCCTTGGCCTTGCGCTCCGCCGCGAACGATTCTGCGTCGTTGCGGACCTGCTGGGCCGCCGACTCCGCAAGCTCGCGGTGCTGCTCGGCCGCGCGTCGGGCCTCCTCGCGCAGATCCTTGGCCTCTTCCTCGGCGAGGCGGAGGATCTTCTCGACGCGCGCGCCGAGGCCGGCGTACGACGGCTCCGCGTCGCTTACCTGCGCCTGGGCGTTCTGCGTCTCGAGGTGGAGCTCCTCGATGCGCTTTTCCAGAGCGGTGATGCGGGCGAGAGCGCTGTCACGGTCGGAGACGAGCTTGGAGATCCGTTCGTCCACCTGAGCGCGGTCGTACCCACGCCGCACAAGCTCGAAGCCGTAGGGGGAAGTGTCGCTCATGGGGTTCCTGTCAAATGAGACCGGTGAGGTGATAGGGGGAATCCTAGGGGCCGAAGCGGTGTGTCATCGAGCGGATACGTGTTTGATCTGGAGAATGACACCCCTTTTGAGTGGCTAACCCTGGGACCACTTGCCAAAAACTTGGTCAAAGGCCCCAGACGACACCGCTTTTGGACCTGTCGATCAGCTGTCCGACTAGCTGTCCGACGGCTTACCCGAACGAGGGGCGCCGACCGTGGCGCCGGCCTTGACGCCGTTGTCCTTGCCCGCCGTCGGGGCCTCAAAGGATTCCAACGCCTCCAGGACGTCCTGGACACGGGAGATCTCGGCGTTGATGTCCTCGCGCCGCCGCACCAGGATCTCCAGCTCGCGCTTTCCTTCCTCGACCGTGCGCTTGGCCTCGCGGATCGCCTCGGCCTTGAGCTCCTCGGCCTCCCGCACGAGCGCCGCCTTCTTCTGCTCGGCCTCCTTCAGGAGCCCCTCGGCCTTCTTCACGGCGGCGATACGGACCTTGCCCGCCTCGGAGTTGGCCTCCGAGACCAGCTCCTTGGCCTTCGCCTGCGCCTTGGCCAGCTGCTCCTCGGCGGCCTTGATGAGCGCGTCGCAGCGATCGCCGGTGGACTTCATCGTCTCGGCGGCCTCGCGGCGGGCCCGCTCGTGCAGCGCCTCGATCTCGCCGGTGATGCGGTCGCGCAGCTCCTCGGCGCGCTCCCGGATCGAGGTGGCGTCACGGCGGGCGCCGACGAGCAGCTCGTCCGCGTCCGTACGGGACTTCTCCACCCGGGCGTTGCCCTCGACCGTCGCCTCCGACACCAGCCGGTCGGCCTCCTTGCGGGCCGCGCCCACCATGGTGTCGGCCTGCGACTCCGCCTCGGCGGTGGTCTTGTGCGCCTGCTGCTGCGCCTCGGTGAGCAGCTTGTCGGCCTCGGCCGTGGTCTCCGTGATGAGCGTGTCGACCTGCTCGGCCACGTCCTGGCGCCGCTTGTTGGCGTCCCTGCGCGCCTCGTCGAGGGTCCGCTCGGCCTCCTCGCGCGCGGAGTTGACGAGCCGTTCGGCCTCCGCCGCGGCCTCGGCCTTGACGCGCTCGGACTCGCTGCGCACCCGCTCGGCGTGCTGCTGCGCGGAGCCGACCGTGTCGGCGGCCTCGGCGCGCAGCCGCTCGGCGTCCCCGGTGGCGTCCGCGATGAGCTTCTCGGCCTTGGCGACCGCCTCGGCCCGCACCCGCTCGGCCTCGGCGACCGTCTCCGTGCGCAGCCGGTCGGTGTCGGTGATCGTCTCGGTGGTGAGCCGCTCGGCCTCGTTGCGCGCCTCGGTGATGAGGGTGTCGGCCTGCGTGGCCGCGTCCGACCGGATGCGGTTGGCGTCGTCGCGGGCGTCCGCCCGGGTGCGTGCGGCGGCCTGGTCGGCCTCGGCGAGCGCGTCGGAGGCCTCCGTACGCACCCGCTGGGCGTGCTCGGCCGTCTCCGACCGCAGCCGCTCCGCCTCCTCGATCGCCTCCGAGACGGTGCGCTCGGCAAGGGACTTGGCGGCGTCCGTCTCCACGGCGGCCTCGCGCCGGATGCGGTTGGCGTCCTCGGTGGCGCGCTCCCGCTCGGAGTACGCGTCGGCGCGGACCCGGTCCGCCTCCTCCTGCGCCTCGCGCCGCGTACGGTCCGCCGCGTGCTCGGCGGCGCTGCGCAGCCCGGTGATCTCCTCCTGGGCCTGCTCGTGCAGCCCGGACACGGAGTCCCGTACCTGCTGGGCGTGCTGCTCGGCCGCCGACACCATCTCGTTCGCGCGCCGGTCCGCCTCCTCGACCAGCCTGAGCGCCTCGGCCTGCGCCTCCTCCACGCGGTTGCGCGCCGAGGCCAGCAGCTCCTCGCTCTGCTCGCGGGCCCGCTCGCGCTCCTGGTCGGCCTCCTGGCGGGCCGTGCCGAGGTACTCCTCGGCCTCGCGGCGGCGCCGGTTGGCCTCCTCCTGCGCGGCGGCCAGGGTCTCCGACGCCTCCGTGCCGAGCCGCTCGGCCGCGGCCTGCGCCTCCGCCCGTACACGATCGGCGGTGTCCTGAGCCTCCGACTTCAGCCGCTCGGCCTCGGCCGCGGCCTCCGACCTCAGACGTACGGCGACTGCCTCGCCCTCGGCGCGTGAGGCGGAGGCGTCCGACGCGGCCTCGTTGCGCAGCCGGTCGGCCTCCGCCTCGGCCTGCGCCTGCAGCGTGCGGATCCGCTCGGCGGCCTCGGCGCGCAGCCGCTCGGACTCCTCGGCGGTCTCGCGGCGGATCCGCGCGGCCTCCTCGCGGGCGTCGGTGAGCGCCTGCTCGGCGGCGGCGAGACGTTCCTCGGCCTCCGTGTGCAGCCGGGTCAGCCCCTCGGCGGCCTCCGCACGGCGTGCCTCTATCGCCCGCTCGGTCTCCTCGTGCAGCTCGAGCGCGGCCCGCTCGGCGTCGGCCTTGATGCCCTCGGCCTGCTCGACGATCTCCGCGCGGTGCCGCTCGGCCTCCTTGCGGGTGCGGTCGAGGGTCTCCTCCGCCTGCCGGCGCAGTGTGGTCGCCCGCTCGATGGCCTCCGTACGGACCTTCTCGCTGTCCGTGGTGGCCTTCTGGCGCAGCTCGTCCGCGTCCTGCTTGGCCTTCGCCAGCAGTTCCTCGGCGGTCTTGGCCGCCTCCTCGATCTGCTGGACGGCCTCCTTGCGGGCCTCCGCGCGGATCTTCTCGCCCTCGGCGACCGCGTCGGCGCGCAGCTGCTCGGCCTCGCCGCGCAGCCGACGGGCCTCCTCCTGCAGCTCGACCGTCTTGGCGCGGTACTCCTTGGTGTCGTCCTTCGCCGAGCCCTTGAGCTGCTCGGCGATGTCGTGCGCCTCGGCGCGCAGCCGGTCGGCCTCGGCCTCCGCCTCGCGGCGGATCCGCTCGGCCTCCTCGGCGGCCGCCTTGGTGGTGTTCTGCGCGTCCTCCTGCGCCCTGTTCAGGACGTCCTCGGCGGTCTTGGCCGCCTTCGACAGCTGGGTCGCGCTCTCCTCGGCGGTGATCGTGCGCGCCTTCTCGGCGGCCTCCTCGACGATCCGCTCGGCCTCGGCGCGGGCGTCCGCGACGACCTGCTCGGCGTCCGCCTTGGTGGACTCGGCCTCCTTGGTGGCCTCCTCGACCAGCCGGGCGACCTGCTCCTTGGCCGTACGCGTGCGCTGCTCGTTCGCCGACTCGGCGCTCGCGAGGGCCTTCTCGGCCTGCGCCGTGGCCTCGGTGACCAGCTTGTCGGCCTCGGCCTGCGCCTTGCGCAGCGCCTCCTCGGCCTCGGCCATGCGCTGCTCGGCGGCCCGGCTCGCCTCCTGCGCCTGGCGGCGGGCGGAGTCCGACTCCGTGGCGGTGGAGGAGCGCAGCTGCTCGGCGTGGTCGGTGGCCTCCTGGGCCTGGGTGGAGGCGGCGTTCAGCAGCCGCTCGGCGTCCGTACGGGCCCGGAGCAGGAGCTGCTCGGCCTCCGCGCGGGCCGACTCGGCGTCCGCCTGCAGCCGCTGCCGGGCCTCGGCGGCGACCCGCTCGGCCTCCGCACGGGCGGTGGCCAGCGCCTGCTCGGCCTCCGCCCGGGACTCGTCGAGCAGCCGGCGGGCCTGTGACTCGGTACGGGCGCGCAGCTGCTCCGCCCAGGCCACGTTCTCGTTGACGTGCGACTCGACGGTCTGGCGGCGCTCCGACAGCTCCTGGTCCAGCTGCTGGCGGCGGGTGACCGCCTCCTGGTGCAGCTCGGCCTGCAGCCGCGCGGCGTTCTCGGCGTGCTCCTGGAGGATGCGCTGGGTCTGCGCCCGCGCCTGGCTGAGCTCGCGCTCGGCGTCCTGGCGCAGCTGGTCGGCCTGGATCTGGGCGTTCCGCAGCAACTGCTCGGCCTGGTAGCCGATGTCGCCGCCGTCGAAGGCGGGCCGGGACATGATGGTGCGGCGCGCCTCGTGCAGCTTGGCGCGCAGCACCTCGACCTGGTAGCCGAGGTCCTCGGCGTGCTGGATCGCCTTTTCCCGCTCGGTCTTCAGCCGCTCCATCTCGGCCTCGAACCGAGAGAGGTGGTCGACGTCAGCCGCCGGCTCTCGCTCCTGGCGTTCGTAGCCCCGCACTGCGCGGTCCCATCCGTCCCCTGGTCGCAAGTCTGGCCAAACGAGCTCCGTCCATCCGCCGAACGGGGCCCCCGGGGAATGGTGTCAGATCAACGGCGGAGCACGGGCTGCTGCCCCGACGCTCGCCCCCCGAAACCTGGTCCCCGGCGTGCGATCACCCCCCAAAGAGCGGCGACCGCCCCCAACCCTACCGGCCCATATGTACGGGGGTCAGTGCTCAGGTGACTCAACAGGCGCCGAAGTGACCAGTTCTGTCAGAACGCCATGGCAATCCTTAGGATGGAGGAAGGTGATCCGTGACCCCATGGAACCGCGTCGGGGCTCTTCGTACAGAACGCGTACGCCCTTGCCGCGGATATCAGCGGCCTCCCCGTCGACATCTGCCGTACCGAAAGCGATGTGGTGGACACCCTCGCCGTTCTTGTCGAGCCACTTCGCGACGGTCGAGTCCGGTCGCGTGGGCTCCAGAAGCTGCAGGTAGGAAGCGCCTCCGTCGGACGTGTCGTTGATCTTGAGCATGGCCTCGCGGACGCCCTGCTCCTCGTTGACCTCGGAGTGGAACACCTCGAAGCCGTACGTGGCCCGATAGAACTCGACGGTCTTGTCGAGATCGAAACAGGCGATTCCGATGTGGTCGATTCGCGTCAGCATGTTTGTCAGTGCAGCGCTCTTCGGATGGTTACGCAACGTGCCAGCGATCACACCGACCGCCGGGTGACGGCACGGAGTGCCACTCAGTACATTCGAAGTAAACCCTCGTTCACTCCTCGGCAGTGCAGCCGGAAGGGGATCTCACCTCATGTCTGGATCGAACAGCACGACCTCGGTGATCGTCGCGGGGGCGCGTACGCCCATGGGACGGCTGCTGGGCTCTCTCAAGTCCTTCTCCGGAGCCGACCTCGGCGGCTTCGCGATCAAGGCCGCCCTCGACCGTGCGGGGATCGGTGGCGACCAGGTGCAGTACGTGATCATGGGTCAGGTGCTGCAGGCCGGGGCGGGGCAGATCCCGGCCCGCCAGGCCGCCGTCAAGGCCGGCATCCCGATGAACGTCCCGGCGCTCACCATCAACAAGGTGTGTCTGTCGGGCCTCGACGCCATCGCGCTCGCCGACCAGCTGATCCGCGCCGGCGAGTTCGACGTGGTCGTCGCGGGCGGCCAGGAGTCCATGACCAACGCGCCCCACCTGCTGCCGAAGTCCCGCGAGGGCTTCAAGTACGGCGCGATCGAGATGCTCGACGCCATGGCCCACGACGGCCTGACCGACGCCTTCGAGAACATCGCCATGGGCGAGTCCACGGAGAAGCACAACACCCGCCTGGGCATCCTCCGCCCCGAGCAGGACGAGATCGCCGCCCTGTCCCACCAGCGTGCCGCGGCCGCTCAGAAGAACGGCATCTTCGAGGCCGAGATCACCCCGGTCGAGATCCCGCAGCGCAAGGGCGAGCCGGTCGTCTTCAGCAAGGACGAGGGCATCCGCGGCGACACCACCGCCGAGTCCCTGGGCAAGCTGCGCCCGGCGTTCACCAGGGACGGCACGATCACGGCCGGTTCCGCCTCGCAGATCTCGGACGGTGCGGCGGCCGTGGTCGTGATGAGCAAGGCCAAGGCGCTGGAGCTCGGCCTGGACTGGATCGCCGAGATCGGCGCCCACGGCAACGTGGCGGGCCCGGACAACTCGCTGCAGTCCCAGCCGTCCAACGCGATCCTGCACGCCCTGAAGAAGGAGGGCCTGGACGTCTCCGACCTGGACCTGATCGAGATCAACGAGGCCTTCGCGGCCGTCGCGGTCCAGTCAATGAAGGACCTCGGAGTGTCCACCGAAAAGGTGAATGTGAACGGCGGAGCCATCGCCCTCGGCCACCCCATCGGCATGTCCGGTGCCCGTCTGGTGCTGCACCTGGCGCTGGAGCTCAAGCGCCGGGGCGGCGGCGTGGGCGCGGCCGCGCTGTGCGGCGGCGGCGGTCAGGGTGACGCGCTGATCGTGCGGGTACCCAAGGCCTGAGTGCACTTGCGCAAGCCTGAGTGCACGTACGTACGCGATCTCTGAACGGAGCTGTGATGCAGGACGTCTCCTCTCTGGTGACCCAGGCCAGGGAAGGCCGGCCGCGGGCCGTGGCCCGGCTGATCTCGCTGGTCGAGGGGGCGTCCCCGCAGCTCAGGGAGGTCATGGAGGCGCTGGCACCGCTCACGGGCAACGCGTATGTGGTCGGCCTGACCGGCTCCCCGGGCGTCGGCAAGTCCACGTCGACCTCCGCGCTGGTGACGGCGTACCGCAAGCAGGGCAGGCGGGTCGGCGTCCTTGCCGTCGACCCGTCCTCGCCCTTCTCGGGCGGTGCCCTCCTCGGTGACCGGGTGCGGATGTCGGAGCACGCCTCCGACCCCGGCGTCTACATCCGCTCGATGGCGACCCGCGGCCACCTGGGCGGCCTCGCCTGGGCCGCCCCGCAGGCGATCCGTGTGCTGGACGCGGCGGGCTGCGACGTGATCCTGGTCGAGACGGTCGGCGTCGGCCAGTCGGAGGTCGAGATCGCCTCCCAGGCGGACACCAGCGTGGTCCTGCTGGCTCCGGGGATGGGCGACGGCATCCAGGCGGCGAAGGCCGGCATCCTCGAGATCGGTGACGTGTACGTCGTCAACAAGGCCGACCGGGACGGCGCCGACGCCACGGCCCGTGAGCTGAACCACATGCTGGGCCTGGGCGAGTCCCGCGGCCCCGGCGACTGGCGCCCGCCGATCGTCAAGACGGTCGCCGCGCGCGCCGAGGGCATCGACGAGGTCGTCGAGGCCCTGGAGAAGCACCGCGCGTGGATGGAGGAGCGCGGCGTCCTGGCCGAGCGGCGCCTCGCCCGCGCCTCCCGCGAGGTCGAGACCATCGCCGTCACGGCCCTGCGCGAACGCATCGGCGACCTGCACGGAGACCGCCGCCTCAGCGCGCTGGCGGAGCGGATCGTGGGCGGGGAGCTGGACCCGTACCGCGCGGCGGACGAGCTGGTGGCAGGCCTGACGCAGAGCTGACCCGGCGTATTTCCGTGGCCAACTCCCCGTCCCCGCTGATACGTTGATCCACATGTACCTCCTCTTGGCATAGGGCCCGCCCGGCCCGCGCACGGCACACGGTGACCCACCGCAGCCGACGCGCGGCGATCAGGCGTCCCCTTTCCGCCTCGAGTCGAGGACTGAACTCCCGTGTCTTCCACGTCTGTTGCACGGAGGCCGTCGTATGCCGTCGTCCTCCGCATCCCGCATGCCCGCCGTACTTTCGCCACCGCCCTGCTCGGCCGGTTGTCGTACGGCGTCGTCCCGCTGTCCGTGATGCTCGCCGTGACCCGTTCCTCCGGGTCGTACGCGGTGGCCGGCACCGTCATGGCGCTGTTCGGCGGCACCAGTGTCTTCCTGTCACCCGCCCGGGCGGCCCTGATCGACCGGCACGGGCCGCGCCGCGCGCTCGTCCCCATGGTCGCCGCCTACGCCGGGCTGCTCGGGCTGCTGACGGTGCTGGTCTGGCGCCCGGGCGAGACCCCGCCGCTCGTCCTGGGTGCCGTGACCGCGGCGGCCGGCGCCTGCACTCCGCCGCTGGGCCCGACCATGCGGGCGGTGTGGGGCCGACTCGCCCCGGACCGTGCGCTGTTGCAGCGTGCCTACAGCCTCGACGGTGTCGCCGAGGAACTCCTCTTCGTCTCGGGGCCGTTGCTGGTCGGCGTCCTCGTGGGGTTCGCTCCGCCGGCGGCCGGGATCGTCCTCGGGACGTGCCTGATGGTGGCCGGGTTCGCCGGCTTCGTGACATCGCCGGCCGTGCGGGCGATGCGCGCCGCCGGAGGGGCCGTGCGCCGGTGGCGTGGTCTGCGGGGACGCCTTCCCGGGCGGAGCGCCGCCCGGCGGCCGGCCGGCGAGCGGAGCGTGCTGCGCGGAATCCTCCGGCCCGTCGTCGCCACTGCGGGCGTGGGGCTCACGCTGGGCGCGGCCGACCTGGTGGTCGTGGCCTTCGCCGGGCAGCGGCACTACGGCGACGACGCCGTGGCCTGGACGCTGGCCGCGCTGTCGGGCGGCAGTGCTGTCGGCGGTCTGCTCAACGGGGCGGTCTCCTGGCGTCTCTCGGCCCGGGTGCGGCTGCCCCTGACGGTGGCCGGCATGGGGCTGGCGCTGGGCGCCGCCGGGCTCGCCACCGGCCTCGGCACGCTCGCCGTCGCTCTCGCGGCGACCGGGTTCTTCGTCGCGCCGGCCCTGACCACCGCCTATCTGATCGCCGACGACGCGGCCGCCCCCGAGGCACGGGTCCGCGCCGGTGCCTGGGTCAACACGGCCGTCAACGCGGGCATCACGGCGGGCTCGGCCGGAGCCGGGCTGCTGGTGGGCGCGGCGCCGACGGCGCTGTGCTTCGCGGTGGCCGGGGCGGCGGCTCTGCTGACGGCACTGGCAACGGCGAGGGGCGCCCGTGAGCCGAGCGCCCCTCGCACGGTGCCGGAACGGGACGGCGAGGAGGCCGTACCCGCAGTGTGACGGCCCGTCAGTCGTCGTCACCGTCCTGCGTGACCTTGCCCGTGCGGGCGTCGACCTGCCACTCGCCCTTGGTGGTCTCGACGCTCCAGGCCGCCGGGCCGTCGTCGTCCAGGCCGACGTCGGTGACCGTGCCCCTCGGTGCGACGGCCACCGCGGCCTCGCGGGCGTCCGCGCTCGTGCCCTTCAGGGCGGCGAGGTCGTCGCGGCCGTCGTCGTCGTGGTCGCGGTGGGCGCCGAGGACCTTGCCGGTGTCGGGGGAGACCCGGACCGTGTGCTCGGATCCGTCGCCCTTGACGACGTCCACCTCCCAGGCGCCCGCGCCGTCGTCGTCCCGGTCGGCGGCGACGGCGGTGCCCGGCGTGTGCTTCAGGGCGGCGGCGATGGCGTCGGCAGCGGTGGCGTGCGCGGCGCCCGCCCTGCCGACGCCGTCGGTGCTGTCGTCCGTGTCGGCGACGTGCGCCTCGGTGCCGCCGGTGCGCGCCTCGTCGTCGGCGAAGGCGACCGCCGCACCTCCACCGATCACGAGGGACGCGGTGACGGCGGCGATGACGAGCTTGCGCTTCATGGGGGTTCCTCCCGAGTCGTTTCGGTTTCGACGGGAACCACACTCGCCGACCGACACTGAGCGGAACCTGAAGCCTCCTGAAGATGCCTTCAGCTTCGGTTTGCGACCCTGATCTGCATGCGCCTGCTGATCGTCGAGGACGAGAAACGTCTCGCCCTGTCCCTGGCCAAGGGCCTGACCGCCGAGGGCTACGCCGTGGACGTCGTCCACGACGGCCTGGAGGGACTGCACCGGGCGAGCGAGTCGCCCTACGACCTGCTGATCCTCGACATCATGCTGCCCGGCATGAACGGCTACCGCGTCTGCTCCGCGCTGCGCGCCGCCGGGAACGACGTCCCGATCCTCATGCTCACCGCCAAGGACGGCGAGTACGACGAGGCGGAGGGCCTGGACACCGGCGCGGACGACTACCTGACGAAACCGTTCTCGTACGTCGTCCTCGTCGCCCGCATCAAGGCGCTGCTGAGGAGGCGCCAGGGCTCAGGGGCATCCCCCGTGCACGTCCACGGCGACCTCAAGGTCGACACCGCCGCCCGCCGGGTCTTCCTGGGCGTCGACGAAGTCACCCTCACCGCCAAGGAGTTCGCCGTCCTGGAGCAACTCGTGGTGCGGGCCGGTGCGGTGGTGTCGAAGGCCGAGATCCTGGAGCACGTCTGGGACTTCGCCTACGAGGGCGATCCGAACATCGTCGAGGTGTACGTCAGCACGCTGCGGCGCAAGTTGCGCGCCGGGCTCATCCGGACGGTCAGGGGCGCCGGTTACCGCCTGGAGACCGCGAGATGAGGCGCCTGTTCGGCTCCGTGCGGGCCCGGGCGACCCTCGCCGCCACCCTCGTCGTCGCCGTGGCGCTGGTCGCCGCCGGAGCCGCCGTACTGCTGTCCCTGCGGTCCAACCTGTTGGGCCAGGCGGGCACCCAGGCGGAGCGCACCGCGCGTTCGGTCGCCACCGATCTGGCCGTGGGGAAGCGTTACGACGAGCTGTCCCTGGACGGGGACGAGGAGCCGGTCCAAGTCGTCGACGCCAACGGCACGTTGGTCGCCGTGAGCGAGGACCTCGAGAAGATCGGCGGCACGGACACGGACGCCGTGAAGCCGCGGCCGAGCGCATCCGCAAGCGCCGGCGACGACTCCGACGACGACGCGGACGACCACGACTCCGCCCTCGAACCCGGCGAGATCGACGACAGGACCACCTTCACCAACGGCTCCGCCACCATCGACGGCGAGAGAGCCGACTACCGCTTCGCCGCCGTACGGGTCGAGGTCGACGGCAAGGGCGAACTCACCGTCTACGCCGGCGCCCCGCTCTCCGCCGAACAGGGCGCCGTCCGCACCGCGCAGACCGTCATGCTGATCGGGTTTCCGCTGCTGCTCGGCGTCGTCGCGGGCGTGACCTGGCTGGTCACCCGGCGTGCGCTGCGCCCCGTCGAGGGCATCCGCGGCGAGATGGCCGCGATCACCGCCTCCGAGGACCTGGCCCGCCGCGTCCCCGTCCCGGACACCCACGACGAGGTCGCCCGCCTCGCCCGCACCACCAACGAGACGCTGGCCGCCCTGGAGACCTCCGTGGAACGCCAGCGCCGCTTCGTCGCCGACGCCTCCCACGAGCTGCGCAGCCCGATCGCCTCCCTGCGCACCCAGCTCGAAGTGGGCGTCGCACACCGCGAGTTGCTGGACCTGGAGGGCGCGGTCGAGGACACCGTACGACTGCAGCGCCTCGCCGCCGACCTGCTGCTGCTCGCCCGGCTGGACGCGGGGGAGCGGCCGGCGGACGCGCGCTTCGACCTGGGCGCGTTGGCCCGGGAGGAGGCCGCTCGGCGAAAGGGCGTGACGTCGGACACCGTGGACGCGGTGGAAGTGGCAGGATCCCGGGGCCAGTTGGAGCGACTGCTGGCCAATCTGCTCGACAACGCCCAGCGGCACGCCCGTTCGGCGGTCACGGTGTGCGTACTGCGGGACGGGGACCACGCGGTGCTCGAGGTCGCCGACGACGGGGACGGGGTGCCCGAGGGCGACCGCGAGCGGGTGTTCGAGCGGTTCGTACGGCTCGACGCCGCCCGCAGCCGCGACGACGGCGGGGCCGGGCTCGGGCTCGCCATCGCCCGCGACGTGGCCGTACGACACGGCGGAACGCTCACGGTCCGCAACGCACCGGCAGGCGGAGCCCTGTTCGAGCTCCGCCTGCCGGTCGTGACGTCGGACGGCTAGGGGCGCCCCCGCTGTCCGCGGAGGTGTTCCGCGATCGGCTTCAGGGCCTTGTCGAGTTCCGCCATGGCCTCGGGGGACAGCAGGTCGATGAAGTGCCGGCGGACGGACGCCACATGATGCGGCGCGACCTTCTGCATCGTCTCCATGCCGTGCTCCGTGAGGACCGCGTAGAGCCCGCGGCGGTCGGACTCGCAGTTCTCGCGGCGGACCAGGTTCGCGTTCTCCATCCGCGTGATCTGGTGGGAGAGGCGGCTCTTGGACTGGAGGGTGGCGGACGCGAGGTCGCTCATCCGCATCCGAACGTCCTCCGACTCGGAGAGGTTCACCAGGATCTCGTAGTCGTTCATTGTCAGGCCGAACGGCTGCAGGTCCCTTTCGAGCTGGTACGTCAACAGCCTGTTGACCTCCAGGTGGGTGCGCCAGGCGCACTGCTCCGCATCGGTCAGCCAGCGGGTGGCCGTCTCGGTCTCCATGAATGAAGTCTACCTAAAATGTTGAAAGGCGAACTAGTGAGGGTGGTGTGACGTTGGCGCGCACACGTTCGACGTCACACTCCGCAGACTACCGCTCACAGCCCGAAGCGACGCTGGAGGTCCCCCAGCTGTCCGGGAAGGCGCGGTGCGCCGGCTTGCTGTGAGGGGCCTGTGGGAACTCCGCCGCCACCGGGCACCCCCGGCTCGTGCGGAACCGCCCCCGTGGCCTGCTCGGCCATGAGGGTCTCGGACGACTGGAGCAGGACGGTGCCGGCTCCGACGAACTCGAACTGGTGCTCCTCTCCGGAGGCCCCGCCGAGGCCCGTCATCGCACGTAGACCGCCCATCAGGCCCGTCATGTAGCCGTGGTCGTAGTGGTGGCACGGCGACGGGCAGTCGGCCCAGCCGACGAGTGCCTGCGGGTCCACCCGGATCGGGGGTTCCATGAACACCACCGGACCGTTAGATGCAGCCACGAACTTTCCGGTTCCGATGAGTGTCAGAAAACCCGGCACGATTGATTGCTTGAGTGCGAGAGTTGGCTGAAAAGCGAGCAGGTTGCCCGAGCGAATGGTCAGATTGCCGTCTTCCAGGTCGTACGAGTTCACGTCAAACGCCCGGTCGGCGAGGAGCATCTTGCCCGAACCCTCCGCCACGACCCAGTCGCTGGCGTGCAGAGGCGAATGAAAGGACGTACGGACAAGTCGGTCGAGTCGGCCGTGCCCGATGCCGTTGAACTCCATCGAGCCGTAGTAGGCGATCATCTTCCCCTTCTGCAGGAACCACTGGCTCCCTTTGAGCTCGACGCAGAAGGTGTACTTGTTGACGTTGTCGTCGACCGGCAGGGTCATGGGGTCGTAGACCGTCGGGCCGCCGCCCGGAGCCCCGTACATGCTCACAGCTTCTCCTCCGAGGCCTGGACGTACACCGCGCCGTTCCCGCTGAGCTCCAGCTGGAAGGCCTCGCCGGAGCCGCGGCCGACCATGTCGCGCCAGCCCAGCGCCGTCGACAGCTTGTTGCGTACGTCGCCATGGTGGGCGACGTAGGCCTGCGGGTCGACGTGGACGGGCCGTTGGGGTGTGATCGGGATCTCGAAGACCCCGCCGTGCGCCATCACGGCCACCGAGCCGTGTCCCTTGAGGGTGGTCGTGAACAGCCCCTGGCCGGTGACCTGGCCGCGCACCATGCCCATGACCCCGCCCTGCGAGCCCATGAACATCGTGCCCTGCTGGAGCGTGCCCTCGAAGGCGAGCAGGCGGTCCGCCTCCACGTAGAGGGTGTCGCCGGTGAGGTTGATGACCTGGACGTGGTGGCCGCCGTGCCCGAACAGGACCGTGCCGCTGCCCTCGACGCTCATCAAGGGCGTCGCCTCATTGGCGACCCGGCGGCCGATCATCGACATGATCCCGCCCTGGCCGCCCTGCATGTTGGGCGTGAAGGACACCTCGCCCTTGTAGGCGAGCATCGCGCCGCGCTGACTGAACAGCCGCTGGCCGGGCAGGACCGTCGCCTCGACCATCTTGGAGTTGATCTCACGGAAGGCCATGTCACACGTCCCCCGCGATCGTGTTCCGCTCGCTCGGCTGTATGTACACCAGCCCGTCCCCCTCGAAGCGGATCTGGAAGGCCTCGCCGCCGCCCTCCCCGAAGAACGTGCGGAACGTCACACCGGACTGGAAGGACTGCCGCAGGTTCCCCTGGTGCGCGATGTAGGCGCCGGGGTCGACGGTCAGCGGGTACTGCGCGCTGACCCGCAGCACGACCGCCGGGCCGTCCGACATGATCGCCGCCTGGCCGTGGCCCTCGATGGTCGTCGTGAACAGCCCGTTGCCCTGCGAGGCGCCGCGCAGCCCCGTGAACGTCGTGCCGGTCCTGAGGCCGGCGTCGGTCGCGAGCAGATTGCTCGACTCCACGTACAGCTTGTCCCCCTGGAGATTGACGAGGTTGATCTCCGAGGCCCGGTCCGCGAACCAGCACGTCCCGTGCCCCTTCACCTCCATCACGGTCATCTGCTCGCCGGTGAGCCGCCGCGTCACCATGCCCCGCAGGCCCTCACCGCCACCGCTCATCTTCTTGAAGGCCATCTGCCCGTCGTACGCGACCATCGAGCCGTTCTTCGCCTTTACGGCGTCCCCGGTCATGTCGACGGCGAGCACCTTGCTGCCTTGAAGTCGGAACATCGCCACGCTGCGAAGGTATAGGCCGGGCCGGTACCCCGAACAGGGCCCATGGGTGGACAGGCACCCTGAACGCACCCCTAGGGGAACGGTTTGTCACAATGGGCGAACGCTTGTGCTTCCGTTCACAAAGAGCGACCTGCCTCCCACCGAAGGTGACCCGTGGACCTCAAGACCGCCACTGCCCTCCGACGCCTCCGCCTCGTCTCGGCCCCCGAGGCCGTCTCGTTCCTCCTCCTGCTGGTCTGCTCGGTCCTGAAGCGGACCACGGACTTCAACGCGGTGCCGGTGATGGGCATGGTCCACGGTGTCCTGTTCATCCTGTACGTGATCTTCTGGGCCGACGCCTGGAACCGCACCAAGTGGGGCCTTGGCACCGCGGCCCTCTACTTCGTCCTCTCCGTCCTGCCGACCGGCGGCTTCTTCGCCGAGCGCAAGCTCAAGCGCGCCGCCGAGGACGAGGTCATCGCCTCCCGCGCCCGCAACGAAGGGGTCGTGAACGCATGATCGTCGCCTTCTCCGTGACGCCGATGGGGGTCGGCGAGGACGTGGGGGAGTACGTCGCCGACGCCGTCCGTGTCGTCCGGGAGTCCGGGCTGCCGAACCGCACCGACGCGATGTTCACGTCGATCGAGGGTGAGTGGGACGAGGTCATGGACGTCGTCAAGCGCGCCGTCGCCGTCGTCGAGGAGCGGGCGCCGCGGGTGTCCCTGGTCCTCAAGGCGGACATCCGGCCCGGCGTGACCGACGGGCTCACCTCGAAGGTGGAGACGGTGGAGCGGCACCTCGCCGAGTAGAGCCTCCGCATGCAGAACCCCGGCCCGTGCGGGCCGGGGTTTTCTTGTGCCTGCTGTTTGAGCGATCGCTCAAACAGGTGTACTTTCATGCCCAGGCTGTTTGAGCGGTCGCTCAAACTACTTGCTGACCTGGGGGAATCACATGAGCCATACGGGGCTCTACATCGAGGCGCGGATCCGCGCCGACCTCGACGACCTCTGGACCCGCACGCAGGAACCGGCCGAGCACCAGCGCTGGGACCTCCGCTTCACCGAGATCGAGTACCTCCCGCGCGCGGAGGGCGAGCCGCAGCGCTTCCGGTACGCCTCGCGCGTGCTGCCCCTCCTGACGGTCGCCGGCACCGGGGTCTCGGCGGGCGAGCGGGAGCGCCCGGACGGAACCCGCACCTCCGCGCTCCGCTTCTCCTCCCCACAACCGCTCTCGCTGCTGGCCGAGGGCAGCGGGTACTGGCGTTACATCCCGGACGGCGACGGAGTCCGCTTCCTGACCGGCTACGACTACCGGCCCCGCTGGGGCGCGCTCGGTGCGCCGGTCGACCGGGTCCTGTTCCGTCCGCTCATGGGGTGGGCGACGGCGTGGTCCTTCGACCGTCTGCGGCTGTGGCTGGAGCGCGGGATCACTCCGGAGCGGGCGCGCACGAACTGGCTCCTCGAAATGCTGGCGCGAGCCCTGACGATCACCCTCGCCTGCACCGGCTTCGGCTACGGCAGCCTGCTCCGTCTGACCGGCCCTTTCGCCCCGCTCTTCTTCTACGCGACTCCGCCGCTGGCCCTGGTGGCGCTCTCCCTGGCGCTCCTCGCGCCGCCGCTGCCCACCACCCCGGCGGCCCGCCGCTGTCTGCGCACACCGCCCACGCGCGTGCGTGCCCCCCGACTCCTCTGCGCCTTGGAGAACCAGCGATGACCACGACGTCGATCTTCCGTACGGTCATGGGCGCGGACTTCGAGCGCCTCCACCCCCAGCTGCAGCGCCGGTTCTCGGTCGGGCTGGCGAGCGGGGAGGCGTGCACCGGGCGGGGCGTGATGGACCGCATCTGGCACGGCCGGGCGTTCGTGAAGCCGTTCCTGGCGCTCGGGACCACGCGCAACATCCTTGTGCCGCGGGCGGGTCGGGGGGTGCCGTTCGTGATCGAGAACGTGCCGTACAGCGACGGCTACGGTCGTGAGACGGTGACCTTCGTGCGCACCTTCGACCTGCCCGGCCGTGCCCGCCGTTTCGACGCCCAGATGGTGCTGAGTCCCAAGCGGGACCGGATCCTCGACTACCTCGGGACGCACCAGCACCTGGCCAGCGACCTGCACTTCCGCGCCGAGCCCGACGGCTCGCTGCTGATCCGGTCCGGTGAACACCGGTTCCGGGAGGGGGTGGTGGACGTGCGGGTGCCCGAACTGGTCGGTGCGACGGCGGAGGTGCGCGAGTCGTACGACGACTCGGCCGGGCGGTTCCGTATCCAGGTCCGGGTGGTGAACCGGTACTTCGGGCCGCTCTTCGGTTACGAGGGTTCCTTCGAGGCGACGTACACGGACATCCGGACCTGTGGCGTACGGCCCGGGCTGCGTCCGGTCCGCGAGGAGTCGCGCGCGTGAGTCCCGAGACGGCCAAGTCGCAGGAGACGAAGGCGAAGCTCCTGGAGGGTGCGCTGCGCGTGCTCACCGAGCAGGGCATCGCGAAAACCTCCGCCCGTACGATCGCGACGGCGGCCGGGGTCAATCAGGCGCTGGTCTTCTACCACTTCGGCTCGGTCGACGAACTCCTCGCCGCCGCCTGCCGGTACGGCGCCGAGCAGGCGGTGGCTCGGTACCGGGACCGGATGTCCGCGGTCGGGTCGCTGTCCGAACTGCTCGCGGTCGGGCGGCAGATCCACGAGGAGGAGCGCGAGGGGGGTCATGTCGCGCTGCTCGGTCAGCTGCTCGCCGGGGCGCAGACCCATGCCACGCTCGGGCCCGCCACCGCGGCCGGGCTCGAGCTGTGGATCGTGGAGATCGAGAAGGTGCTGACGCGGGTGCTGGCGCAGACGCCGTTCGGGGAGTTCAGCGATCCGGCGGGGCTGGCGCGGGCGGTTGCGGCGTCGTTCGTGGGGATCGAGTTGTACGAGGGGGTGGATCCGGCGGGGGCGCACGCGGCCTTGGGTGCGCTGGAGCAACTGGGCGCCCTCGTGGCCGCGTTGGAGGAGCTCGGGCCGGTGGCGCAACGGGCGGTACGGCACCGGCTTCGCCGGATGGGCCGCCGCTGACGGTGTGGCGGGGGGAGTTCCTCGCCCCCGCCGCCCCTACCCGTCCCATCCCCAGGGGCGCTGCCCCTTCGCCCCCGCCAGGGGCTCCGCCCCCGGACCCCGGCGGGGACTTCGTCCCCTGCACCCCTCCGGGGCTTCGCCCCTGCACCCCGGCGGGGCTTCGCCCCCTGGACCCAGGTGGGGACTGCGTCCCTGGACCTCTCCGGGCTTCGCCCCTGGACCCCGGTGGGGACTTCGCCCCTTGGACCTCTCTGGGGCTTCGCTCCCGGACCCCGGTGGGGACTTCGCCCCCTGGACCTCTCAGGGGCTTCGCCCCCGGACCCTGCTGGGGACTTCGTCCCTTGCACCCCTCCGGGGCTCGCTCCCGGACCCCGGCGGGACTTCACCCTCGGACCCCGGCGGGGGCTTCGCCCCCGGACCTCGGTGGGGACTTCGTCCCTTGCACCCCTCCGGGGCTCGCTCCCGGACCCCGGCGGGACTTCACCCTCGGACCCCGGCGGGGACTTCGTCCCTTGCACCCCTCCGGGGACTTCGCTCCCGGACCCCGGCGGGGACTTCGTCCCCTGCACCCCTCCGGGGCTCGCTCCCGGACCCCGGTGGGGACTTCGCTCCCGGACCCCGGAGGGGACTTCGCTCCCGGACCCCGGAGGGGACTTCGTCCCCTGCACCCCTCCGGGGCTTCGCCCCTGGGCCTCTCTGGGACTTCACCCCCGGACCCGGCAGGGACTTCGCCCCCTGCACCCCTCCGGCGCTCGCCCCCGCACCCCGTTCGGCCCCCAAGAGGTCTCGCCCTCGAACGCCGAACGGGCTAAGAGGGCAAGCCCACCCGCCTGGACGCCCCGGTTCGACAGGCCGTCGTATGTCGACTTTTGTGTGAAGTAATCGGTATTCATTCCCAGCTCACGCTTCATCACTGGAGGGCGCCGTGCGGTCGGAGGGCTACGAATACGACCCCCACAGCCGACTCGCCGGACCGCTCACGGAGGCGACCGGTGCGTCGTACCGGGTGCAGTACACCTCTCTCCTGGCCCGCGAGCCGCACGCGATACGAGCCCTCGTCCTGATGACCCTCGCGCCGCTGCTCACCGGCGTGCTCCTCGTGTACCTCGTGTGGCCCACCCACTGGGTGGAGCGCGACGGCGGTCAGGAGTGGATGGTCGGGCTCGACGTCACGATGCTCGTCGCCATCGGGCTCATCGAGCTGTTCATGGTCGTCAACGTCGCCTCCGTCGCGCACGCCACGATGGTCGCCCGCGACCCCCTCCCGGTCGCCCCCGAACCCGGCACCCGCGTCGCCTTCCTGACGACGTACGTCCCAGGGAAAGAGCCGTTGTCCATGGTCCGCGCCACTCTCGAGGGCGCCGTCAGGATCACCCACCCCGGGCCCCTCGACGTCTGGCTCCTCGACGAGGGCGACGACGAGCACGTGAAGGCCGTGTGCGCGGAGCTCGGCGTACGGCACTTCACCCGGCGCGGGGTTCCCGAGTGGAACCGGCCCAAGGGTGTGCACAAGGCCCTGACCAAGCACGGCAACTACAACGCCTGGATCGCCAAGCACGGGGGCGAGTACGAGTTCTTCGCCTCCGTCGACACCGATCATGTTCCGCTGCCGAACTTTCTCGAGCGGATGATGGGCTACTTCCGGGATCCCGATGTGGCTTTCGTGGTGGGGCCTCAGGTGTACGGGAACTACGACGAGCATCCCGTCACCAAGGCCGCCGAGTCGCAGCAGTTCCTCTTCCACGCCCTGATCCAGCGCGCCGGCAACCGCTACCGCTCACCCATGTTCGTCGGCACCAACAACGTCGTACGGATGACCGCCGTGAAGCAGATCGGCGGGCTGTACGACTCCATCACCGAGGACATGGCCACCGGGTTCGAGATGCACCGGCGGCGGAATCCTGCTACCGGCTGCTTCTGGCGGTCCGTCTACACGCCCGACGTGCTCGCCGTCGGTGAAGGGCCCGCCTCCTGGACGGACTTCTTCACACAGCAGCTGCGCTGGTCCCGGGGGACGTACGAGACGCTCCTCAAGCAGTACTGGAAGGGGCTGTTCACCATGCCCCCGGGGCGTCTCCTCTCGTACAGCCTCATGCTGGTCTACTACCCGATGACCGCCGTCAACTGGCTTCTCGGCAGCCTGAGTTGCTTTCTCTTCCTGTGGTTCGGGGCCTCCGGCACGGAGGTCTCCGTCTCGGTGTGGCTGATGCTCTACAGCGACGCCGCCGCCCTGCAGATCGGGCTGTACCTGTGGAACCGGCGGCACAACGTCTCGCCGCATGAGCCGGAGGGCTCCGGCGGTCTCGCCGGCATGGCCATGTCCGCGCTGTCCGCGCCGATCTACCTCAAGTCCTTCTGCGAGGCGCTGCTGCGCCGGCCCAGCCGGTTCGTCGTCACCCCCAAGGGCGCGGACGCCAGTGCCGACCGGCTGCTCACCTTCCGTATCCACCTCATGTGGGCGGGTTTCCTCGCGGTCTCCCTGGCCGTCTCGGTCGTGCTCGACCACACCCACGCGGCCATGCGCACCTGGGCGGTCCTCGCCATGGCGATCGCCCTGTCGCCGGTCGCGGTGTGGTGCTCCGAGCTGCTGAAGGAGCGGTGGGAGCGGCGGGCCCTGCACCGCACCGCGCGGGTCGTCGAACCCGCGGAACCCGCCCTCGCCACCGGCGCCGTCGGCTCCCAGGCCTCCGGCTGCCCGATCCCGGACTCGCCGATGTCCGGCTCCTCGATCTCCGGCTCCCCGACAGGAGGCGACTAGCGCCATGGCCCACCGGCTGTCCCAGAAGACGAAGAAGACCGTCCTCGGCATCGGGGGCATGGTGCTCCTGGCCGGCCTCAACGCCCCGGCCGCACTGGACTTCGCGGAGGAGCAGTACTACGCGTACAAGATCGCCCAGCCGGAGTACAGGGCGAAGTACGGCTCCTGGAGCCGGGTCGACATCCCCGAGCGCTACCGCACCAACGCCATCCACGCCGCGCTCCTGCACACCGGCAAGGTCCTCATCGTCGCCGGCTCGGGCAACGAGCAGAAGAAGTTCAATGCCGGATCCTTCGACACCGTCCTGTGGGACCCGAAGAACAACACCTTCAAGAAGATCCCCACCCCGGCCGACTTCTTCTGCTCCGGGCACGCCCAACTCCCGGACGGCCGCCTCCTCGTGGCCGGCGGCACCGCCCGCTACGAACTGCTCGACGGCGAGGTCAAACGGGCCGGCGGCGGCATGCGCGTCAAGAACGAGAACCCCGTGAAGGCGGTCCACCTGAAGAAGGGCACCCGTTTCCGATCGCCCGGCGGCCTCGAGTACGTCAGCCAGTTCGACGTCACCGTCCCGAAGGCGCAGCGTGCGGCGAAGGTCCCCCGCGGCGCCCGTGGAGCGTTGCAGCCCCGGCAGCCTCAGGCGACGGCGGGCGAGGCCCGCGTGTTCGTCGAGGCCGCCGAGAAGGGGGAGAGATCGGTCGCCGACGCCGGGTCGCAGTACGCCGTCGTAGGGCTTAAGGGAAGGGACGCGAAGAACACGTACGGGCTCAGCGAGCGGATCACCCTCGACAAGGAGGACTTCCAGGGGATCCGCGCCGCCTACGAGTTCGACCCCCTGGCCGAGCGGTACGTGCCCGTCGAGCCGATGAGGAAGGCCCGTTGGTATCCGACGCTCGTCGCTCTCGAGGACGGACGGGTGCTCGCGGCGTCCGGGCTGGACGAACTCGGCGTGATCGACCCCGGGGACAACGAGATCTACGACCCCCGGACCAAGAAGTGGTCGTTCGGGCCGAAGCGGTACTTCCCCACGTACCCCGCCCTCTTCCTCACCAAGGGCGGCAAGCTCTTCTACCCGGCCTCCAACGCCGGTTACGGCCCCGCCGACCAGGGCCGCGAGCCGGGCCTTTGGGACCTGCGGACCAACACCTTCCAGAAGGTCCCGGGCCTCCGGGACCCGCAGCAGACGGAGACCTCGTCCTCGCTGCTGCTGCCGCCCGCGCAGGACCAGAAGGTGATGATCCTGGGCGGCGGAGGTGTCGGCGAGTCCAAGAAGGCGACCCCGCGCACGGCCGTCGTCGATCTGAAGAAGGACAACCCGGTCTTCCAGGACGGGCCCGAACTCCCGCAGGGCACGCGGTACTTGAACAGCGTCATCATGCCGGACGACACGGTGTTCACCACCAACGGCTCCGCGGACTACCGCGGCCGCAGCGCCAGCAACATCTTCAAGGCGCAGTTCTACGACCCGAAGGGCAACGCCTTCCACGAGGCGGCGGCGCCCACCGTCGGCCGCAACTACCACTCCGAGGCACTGCTGCTGCCCGACGGCCGCGTCGCCACCTTCGGCTCCGACCCGCTCTTCGACGACCAGCAGAACACCAAGCTCGGCCACTTCGAGCAGCGCATGGAGGTCTTCACACCACCCGTGCTGCACAGGAACGGCAAGGACCGTCCCGTACTGGACGACGGTCCCAAGCAGCTGGACCGACGCCGTCGCGCGACCTTCCGGACCGACCACCCCGAGCGGGTGGTGAAAGCCCGGCTCATGCGACCCAGCGCGGTCACCCACACGACCGACGTCGAGCAGCGCTCCATCGAGCTCGGGCTGACCAGGGACGCGCACTCGGTGACCGTCGACGTACCGGACGACCCGACCCTCGTTCCGCCCGGCTGGTACATGCTGTTCGTGACGGACACCGAGGGCACGCCGTCCGAGGCCAAGTGGATCCAGGTCAAGTAGCCGACTGGTCCTTGGAGTTGCGCGCCAGCTCCAAGGCGTACTCGGGCCACCACTGCCCGGCCGCCGGTCCGCCCTCGCACGTCCCGTCCGACTCCCCGGGCCGCTTGATCCACAGATAGGCGTCCAGGGCCGGCTCGCCGGTGTCGGTCGTCGGGCGGGTGCCCAGCGCGCGGCCCGGCGGATTGCACCAGACGCCGGGCAGGGGGCCGTTGCCGTTGCGGCTGGTGTCGATGACGTAGTGCTTGCCGCCGAGGTCCTCGGAGAGCCGGCGGCCGTAGTCCTTGGTGCGCTCGTTCGTCTGGAAGTTGGAGACGTTGAGGGAGAAGCCGTCGGCCTTCTCGATGCCCGCCTTCTTCAGCGGGTCGACCAGGTTCCAGGGGTCCTGGATCCAGGCCGGGTTGCCCGCGTCCAGGTACACCTTGGTGTGCGGCTGCTGCTTCAGGCGGGCGATCGCCTCGCTGAGCAGCTGCTCGCGTTCGTCGTGGTACGCGTCGGGAGTGCAGCCGTCCACGATGTGCGAGACCGCGTCCGGTTCGAGGACGACCAGGGCCTTGCCGTCGCCCAGCGCGTCCGCGAACTTCCCGATCCACGACCGGTAGGCGGCCGCGTCCGCCGCGCCGCCCGCCGAGTGCTGACCGCAGTCGCGGTGCGGGATGTCGTACGCCACGAAGAGCGCCGTACGCCCCTGCCGGCTCGCGGCCGCGGCCGCCGCCTTCACCTCGGGGCCCGGGTCGACCTCGCCGGCCGGCCACAGCGCGACCGGCTCGTCGGCGATCCGGGCGAGCAGGTCCGCGTCCTCGGCGCGGCCGTCCCGCCGGTACGTCTGGATCTGCGTCGCGGCCGGGCCGTCCGGGTCGACCCAGAAGACCGGGGAGACGGTGCGGCTCGCCTTCTTCGAGGCGGCGCCCGCCACGGAGGCCTCGTCGACGTCGGACGCGAACGAGCAGCCCGCCGCGAGCCCGAGGACCGCGAGAGCCGCGAGGGTGTGGATCAGCCGGGGCATGCTGCTCCCTTGGGCGAAGGTGACGTTAGATGACGAATCGGAATGATCGTCTGAAATCGTGTCACAAGGGAGTTGGAGCGGCCGGAATCGACATGGCTGCGGCGATCGCCCGTGGTCAGCCGTCTCCCGAGACCAGCGCGATCCCCAGCGGCGTCCGCTCGTACAGGACCTGATGGCCGTAGCGCCGCGCGGTGAGCAGTCCGGCGTCGCGCAGCAGGGTCAGATGCGCGGAGACGGACGACGGCGCGAGGCCCAGGCGGTGCGCCAGCGCGCTCGTCGTGGCGGGTTCGTCGAGCGCGGCGAGCACGGCCGCCCGGCCGCGCCCGAGGAGTCGTACGAGAACGTCGGGGGTGCGGTCGGCGGGCTCGGCCCACAGGCCGCCGATGCCGCGGGCCGGATAGGCGAGGGTCGGCTGCCAGGGCGGTTCGAAGGTGCTCACGACGTCCGGCCAGATGAAGACGCTGGGCATCAGGACCAGGCCCCGCCCGTCGAGATGCCGCTCGTGCTCGCCCTTGAACTCCACGGTCAGCGTGCCGGCGTGCCAGCCGAAGCGACGGCTGATCTCGGGCAGCAGTCCGCCGAGGCCGACCTCGGCCAGCCGCCGCGAGTGGAAGGCGACGTCGGCCTCCAGGAGGGTGCGCAGGCGGGGCCAGTCCGGGGCGACGAGCGTGCGCCAGGCCTGCTCCATCGCGTCGGACAGCTCCCGGATCATGCGGGCCGGATCCGCCAGCCACCTCCTGGCCTGCGGTGATTCGAGGGCGCCCGGGGTGTCCGCGAGCGACTTCGCGGTGTCCGCACGGGCCGCCTCCGGCTCGCTCGCCCTTACGGCGGCGATCTCCTCCTCGAAGGTGGCGGCCGGCCCGATCGGGGGCGGGCAGAGCCAGTCGGGGCAGTGACCGCGCCGCGGCATCAGCAGCCACAGATCGGTGAGGTCGAGCGAGTCCGCGACCCTGCCCGTCCGCCGCAGCCAGTGCGCGTGGTACCCCTGCCGTTCCGGCCGCTTGAGCATGCGCACGGCCTCCTGCGTCTCCCAGAGCGGGGACATGGCGAAACGGCACCGTAGGAAATCGTCCTCCCCGAAGTGCAGACGCGAGGGCATGCCCGCCCCTCCTCGCAATATTCGGCTGCAGCCGAAACTCTACGGCGGCCGGTACGCGCGCGTGCACGCTGCCGTCATGCCGGACGAACCCGAGGACACCACGACCCTGCCCGCCCCCGCTCCTCCCGCCACCGGCCGCTACCTCGACGTCTTCGCCGTCCGTGAGTTCCGCGCCGTCTTCGCCGCCCACGCGCTCTCGCTCCTCGGCCTGATCGTCAGCGAGATCGCACTCTCCGTCCTCGTCTACGACCTCACCGGCTCGCCCCTGATGAGCGCGCTCGCCTTCGCGCTGGGCTTTCTGCCGTACGTCGTCGGCGGGACCCTGCTCGCGGGGGTCGCCGACCGCTTCCCGGCCCGGCGGGTGCTGGTGGTGTGCGACCTGGTGTGCGCGGGATGCGTGGCGCTGATGGTGGTGCCGGGCACGCACATCGCCGTACTGCTCGCCCTGCGCTGCTGCCTGGCCGTCGTCGCGCCGGTGTTCCAGGGCACCCGGACGGCGACGCTGGCCGACATCCTCGGCGACGGCGACCTGTTCGTGCTCGGCCGCTCCCTGCTGCGGATCGTGTCGCAGAGCGCGCTGCTGGTCGGGTACGGCCTGGGCGGTCTGCTTCTGATCGCCGTGTCGCCGCGGCATGCGCTGCTGATCACGGTCGGCACGTTCTGCGCGTCCGCCCTGCTGCTCCGGCTCGGCACGCGGCGCAGACCCGCGCGGGCCACCGCCGGAACCCCGTTGGTGCGGGACTCCCTGGCGGGCGCCCGCCAGGTCCTGTCCGACCGCCGGGTGCGCGCCCTGCTCCTCCTCTTCTGGATCCCGCCGATGTTCTCGGTCGCCCCCGAGGCCCTGGCTGCCCCTTACGCCCACGATCTGTCCGCCGGCTCCGTGGGTCTCGGCCTGCTGATGTGCGCGCTGCCGGTGGGCACGATCGCCGGCGAGCTGTACGCGGGCTCCCGCCTGCGCCCCGCCACCCGCGAACGCATAGTGCTCCCCCTGGTCACAGTCACGCTCCTCCCGTACGTCGGCTACGCCGTGCACCCCGGCCTCGCGACGTCGCTGGCCCTGCTGCTCCTCTCAGGCGCCGGATCGGCGTACACGCTGGGTCTGGACCAGTGGTTCGTACGGGCGGTGCCGGAGGAACTGCGCGGCCGGGCGATGACCCTGCTCACCGCCGGGCTGATGACGGTCCAGGGGGTGGGGATGGCGCTGGCGGGAGTGGCGGCGGAGTTCACCTCGGTGGCCGCGACGGTGGCGGGCGCCGGGCTGCTCGGCGCGGTGTTCTGTGCCCTGCTCGCCTGGGAAGCGGACCGTACCCGACCGAAGGACGAGACGGGGCTGACCACCATGTGACCGGCCGGTAAGGTCAGTGGCGTGCCGAAGCCGCTCAGTCTTCCCTTCGATCCCATCGCCCGCGCCGACGAACTGTGGAAGCGGCGCTGGGGAAACGTGCCGTCGATGGCGGCCATCACCTCGATCATGCGCGCGCACCAGATCCTGCTCGCCGAGGTCGACGCGGTGGTCAAGCCGTACGGGCTGACGTTCGCGCGGTACGAGGCGCTGGTGCTGCTCACCTTCTCCAAGGAGGGCGAGCTGACGATGTCCAAGATCGGCGAGCGCCTGATGGTCCACCCGACCTCCGTGACCAACACGGTCGACCGCCTGGTCAAGTCGGGCCTGGTCGCCAAACGCCCCAACCCCAACGACGGCCGCGGCACCCTCGCCTCCATCACGGACAAGGGCCGCGAGGTCGTGGAGGCCGCCACCCGCGACCTGATGGCCATGGACTTCGGCCTGGGCGTCTACGACGCGGAGGAGTGCGCAGAAATCTTCGCGATGCTGCGACCGCTGCGGGTGGCTGCCAGCGACTTCGACGAGGAGTGAGGCGGGCGCAGTCAGTCTTCGGCGGGCGCGAATACACATGAAGGTGATTCCGCCTCCGCTCCAAAGCTGGAACGTTTAGGCACGCTAAGCGTCATGTCAGCCTGTTGTCGGACCAAGATCCGGGCGGCCGAGCCTCGGATCAGTGACAACAGGGGGCTGTCTTGCCGAACCTTCCGAACCTTGCCCGACGTGCGCTGACCGTTGGAAGCGCAATGGTGTTCGCCGCCGCCGTGGGCCTCGGAGCCTCGGGGCCGGCCCACGCGAGTGCCACCGGAACCACTGCGGTCGGTACCTTCAGCTACGACCTGCACGGGGTCGGCGTGAAGGTTCCCGTCGGCTGCTTCCTGACCCATTCCATCAAGGGCTCGGGCAAGCGGATCACCAGTCAGCTCGCCGGCGTGGACTGCGTGGGTATCGCAGCCACCTTCTCCCGGTTCTGCAACTGGAGGATCGACTTCACCTACGCGGACATGAGCAACAGGATCTACAGGACGTCACGCGGGGCCACGCACTCCGAATGCAAGGGCGATCCCTTGCGGCACAACGCGCCGCAGACTCTGCCGAAGTACGGCAAGGCCTGCGCGAGGTTCTATGTCAACGGGGCGCTGCGTGCCACGCAGTGCCACTTCATCACGAAGTGACGTCAGACCGCGGCGGGAGCGGCGTCGGCTTCCTTGGCGATGAGCGGCTGGACCTCCCGGGTCACCTTCCGCTCGACGAAGAAGGCGGCCGTCGGGACGGTGCCGGCGAGCAGCACCCAGGCGAGCCGGCCCAGCGGCATCTTGGCCTTGGTGCCGAGGTCGAAGGCGAACACCAGGTACAGCACGTACAGCCAGCCGTGGGCGATGCCCACGGCGGTGACGAAGCCGTCGAAGCCGTCCAGGTGCAGCACCCGCTTCCCGATCACACCGATCGTGAGGACGATCAGCAGCACGGCAGTGACGTAAGCCATCACCCGGTACCGGGTCAAGATGCTCTTCTTCATGGCGTCGAGCGTAACGGGTGCCCAGTGATCGCCTGCGTGCGGATCCCCGGTCCGCGGTGACCTCGATTCACCAGGGAGACGCGATTAACCACCGTTAACCGTCGACATTTACTAGGACGTCCTAGTAAATTTGAAGGTATGGACGCTGACGCCATCGAGGAGGGCCGCCGTCGCTGGCAGGCCCGGTACGACGCCTCGCGCAAGCGTGAGGCCGACTTCAGTACGCTCTCCGGGGATCCGGTGGAGCCTGTGTACGGGCCTCGGCCAGGGGATGCGTACGAGGGGTTCGAGCGGATCGGGTGGCCGGGGGAGTACCCCTTCACGCGCGGGCTGTATCCGACCGGATACCGGGGGCGGACGTGGACCATCCGGCAGTTCGCCGGGTTCGGGAACGCCGAGCAGACCAATGAGCGGTACAAGATGATCCTCGGCAACGGGGGCGGGGGCCTGTCCGTCGCCTTCGACATGCCGACCCTCATGGGGCGGGACTCCGACGACCCGCGGTCGCTCGGTGAGGTCGGGCACTGCGGGGTCGCCGTCGACTCCGCCGCCGACATGGAGGTGCTGTTCAAGGACATCCCGCTGGGGGATGTCACCACCTCCATGACCATCAGCGGGCCCGCGGTGCCGGTCTTCTGCATGTACCTCGTCGCCGCCGAGCGGCAGGGCGTGGATCCGGGGGTGCTCAACGGGACCCTCCAGACCGACATCTTCAAGGAGTACATCGCCCAGAAGGAGTGGCTCTTCCAGCCCGAGCCCCATCTGCGGCTCATCGGCGACCTCATGGAGTACTGCGCGGCCGGGATTCCGGCGTACAAGCCGTTGTCCGTCTCCGGGTATCACATCCGTGAGGCGGGGGCCACGGCCGCGCAGGAGCTCGCCTACACGCTCGCGGACGGTTTCGGATACGTCGAGTTGGGGCTCAGCCGCGGGCTGGATGTGGATGTGTTCGCGCCGGGGCTCTCCTTCTTCTTCGACGCGCACGTCGACTTCTTCGAGGAGATCGCCAAGTTCCGCGCCGCGCGGCGCATTTGGGCTCGGTGGATGCGGGACGTCTACGGGGCGAAGTCCGAGAAAGCGCAGTGGCTGCGCTTCCACACGCAGACCGCCGGCGTCTCGCTGACCGCCCAGCAGCCGTACAACAACGTCGTGCGTACGGCGGTGGAGGCGCTCGCGGCGGTGCTCGGCGGGACCAACTCGCTGCACACCAACGCCCTCGACGAGACCCTCGCGCTGCCCAGCGAGCAGGCCGCGGAGATCGCGCTGCGCACACAGCAGGTCCTCATGGAGGAGACCGGCGTCGCCAACGTGGCCGATCCGCTGGGCGGTTCGTGGTTCGTCGAGCAGCTGACGGACCGGATCGAGGCGGACGCGGAGAAGATCTTCGCGCAGATAAAGGAGCGGGGACTCCGGGCGCATCCCGACGGACGGCACCCCATCGGGCCCGTCACCTCCGGCATCCTGCGCGGGATCGAGGACGGCTGGTTCACCGGCGAGATCGCCGAGTCGGCCTTCCAGTACCAACGGGCCCTGGAGAAGGGCGACAAGAGGGTCGTGGGCGTGAACGTCCACCACGGGTCCGTCACCGGCGACCTGGAGATCCTGCGGGTCAGCCACGAGGTCGAGCGGGAGCAGGTACGGGTGCTGGGCGCCCGTAGGACCGCCCGGGACGAGACGGCCGTACGCAACGCCCTGGACGGCATGCTCGCCGCCGCCAGGTCCGGCGCGAACATGATCGAGCCGATGCTGGACGCGGTGCGGGTGGAGGCGACCCTGGGGGAGATCTGCGGGGTGCTGCGGGACGAGTGGGGGGTGTACACCGAGCCGGCGGGCTTCTAGACGGCCTGGGAGGCGCCCGACAGCCCCAGCAGCAGCACCCGGGTGAAACTCCGCACCCACTCCTCGTCCGCCGGTTCCGCGCTCACCAGGGTGCGGTGGACCACCGCGCCCGCCACTACGTCGAAGATCAGGTCGACCGTGCGGGCCGCCTCCCCGGGATCCGACTCGGGGGGCAGCTCGCCGCGCGTCTGGGCGCGGCAGCGGCCCTCCAGGACCAGGCGCTTCTGGCGCTCCACGATCGACTCGCGGATCCGTGCGCGCAGCGCGTCGTCGCGAGTGGACTCCGCGACCACCGCCATCAGGCCGCTCTTGGCCTCCGGGCGGGCCAGGATCGCCGCGAACTGCAGGACCACGCCCTCGATGTCGGCGGCCAGAGTGCCGCGGTCGGGGAGGGTCAGTTCGTCGAAGAGCTCGGCCACCGCGTCGACCACCAGCTCGTTCTTGCCCGCCCAGCGGCGGTACAGGGTCGTCTTTGCAACCCCGGCCCGCGTCGCCACGTCTCCCAGGGTGAGCTTCGACCAGCCGAGTTCGACCAGCGCCTCCCGCGTGGCCGCCAGGATCGCGGCGTCCGCGGCGGCGCTGCGCGGGCGTCCTGTGGCCCGTGGGGCGGGAGTGCGGCTCTGCATCCCACGACCATAACCGGCGGTTCCTGTGAGGCCGTGAGGGAGATCACCGGGGGGTGGTGTCCGGGAGGCACTCGGTGCCATTACGCTACGACTCGTAGCGAAAGCTCGTGAGCGGCTCCACGGGCGACGACCACTGGGCGTGGGGTGGGGACCCGGCGTCCGACAGCGAACAGTACGACCGGCTTTCACAACGCTTTTCACTTGCGCGCGCAGACGGGGGAGGATAGACGCATGCAGCCACGGAACATGTCCATGAGCGGAGTCGTCGACCTCGCCGCGGTGAAGGCGGCCCAGGAGGCCAAGACGAAGGCGGAGCAGGCGCGCGCCGAAGCGGTCCGGCAGGGCGGCGGCACGGGAGCCGTCTCCCCGGCCGATCTCGTCATCGAGGTCGACGAGGCCGGGTTCGAGCGCGACGTCCTGCAGCGGTCCACCGAGGTACCCGTCGTCATCGACTTCTGGGCCGAGTGGTGCGAGCCCTGCAAGCAGCTGAGCCCGGTCCTGGAGCGGCTCGCCGTCGAGTACGCCGGCCGCTTCCTGCTCGCCAAGATCGACGTCGACGCCAACCAGATGCTGATGCAGCAGTTCGGGGTCCAGGGGATCCCCGCGGTGTTCGCGGTCGTCGCCGGCCAGGCACTGCCGCTCTTCCAGGGGGCCGCCGGCGAGGCCCAGATCCGCCAGACCCTCGACCAGTTGGTCCAGGTCGCCGAGCAGCGCTTCGGCCTGACGGGCCTCACGGTCGACCCGGACGCCGAGCCGGGCGGCGGCGGCCAGTCCGCGGCCGAGACGGTGCCGGCCGGGCCGTACGACGCCCTGCTCGAGGCTGCCGTACGAGCCCTGGATTCCGGGGACTTCGGCGGTGCGGTGCAGGCGTACAAGAACGTGCTGAGCGAGGACCCGGGCAACCCGGAGGCCAAACTCGGGCTCGCCCAGGCCGAGTTGCTGCAGCGGGTGCAGGGCCTCGACCCGCAGCAGGTGCGCAAGGACGCGGCGGAGAAGCCGGCCGACGTCCGGGCGCAGATCGTCGCGGCGGACCTGGATCTGGTCGGCGGTCATGTGGAGGACGCGTTCGGGCGGCTCATCGAGACCGTCCAGCGCACTGCGGGTGACGACCGGGACGCGGTACGTCTGCGACTGCTGGAGCTCTTTGAGGTCGTTGGGGCGGATGATCCGCGTGTGGCGGCGGCCCGTAGGGCGCTTGCTCGCGCACTGTTCTGAGCGGGGCGGCGGCCCGGTTCTGACCAGTCGCTAAACGCCACGTCATGTGATGCCCAAGTGAAAGATTTGCCGGGGGAACGTCAGTGCGGCCGCGCTTTACCAAAACTTGGTAAACGCGGCCGCTGTTACTACGAGTAAGTTCAGGGCGTTGATCTGTCGGATTCTGTCCAACGATCAATAGTTTTGTCCTCCCCCTCGGCTGCACCCTCCGTCGCTACCCGAGACCTGTGGGTCGTTGTTCGGTTATCCCGCCGTTACTACCCAGTAACGAAGCCCCTTGTGCGGGCGGCGAGAATGCACCACGATCGGCGACGCTCGGTCCATTCCCGTACCCCGGCAGCCGGTTGGGTCCGCGGGAGCTCTTGGGTCCCCACCGAGCAGAGACGGCGTCACTGACGCCGGCTCTTGGACAGGGGGGTCTTCGCCCACCCGGCGAAGCCTGTCCAGCAAGGTTGTGCGTGATGCGTGTCAGGCGCGACCAGTGGTTGTCGCTCGGGGGTGATCGCCGGTGATCGGTGCGCGGTTCGCGCCTCCGAGACGGGCGCTCTCCTTCCCGAGGACGTAGCACTTCTCCCATCCCTGCCCGGCTGAGCCGCCAACTGGGGGCAGTCAGGGTCAGGAGATGTACGTCCGAGAAGGAGGAAATATGGAGTCCCAGGTGCGTGGCGGGACCAGATGGAAGCGGTTCGCTGTGGTCATGGTGCCCAGCGTCGCCGCTACGGCCGCGATAGGTGTCGCCCTCGCGCAGGGCGCTCTCGCCGCGTCGTTCAGCGTGTCCGGCCAGCAGTTCAAGGTGACGGCCGACCAGCTGGAAGGTGACGGCTTCTCCCAGTACGGGGCCCTTGACTCGGGGTACACCCTCGACGGCAAGAAGACGGTCCACCCGGTCGCGGTCTCGGCGTTCAAGTCCGCGTCCATCAAGGGCCTGTGCCAGTCCGTGGTCACCCCGGACGTCCCGATTCTGGGTAGCGTCAGCCTGATCCTGAAGGCGGGCGGCGGGGACAAGCCGGTCGAGGCCAACAACCTCTACATCGACCTCGATGACCTGAGCGCCGACGCGACGTTCACGAACATCGACATCGGTGTGGCAGCCAAGGACGCCAGCAAGGGTCCCGGCATCCACAGCGGCGACGCCGCGAACCCGAACGGTTTCGCGCAGCAGGCCGAGCACGCCTCGCTGGTCGGCGTGAAGCAGACGGCGTGGGCGACCACCGCCGGAACCTTCAAGCTCAGTGGGCTGAAGATGTCCGTCAAGACGGGCACTCACGAGTGCTACTAGGCGCTCGGTGACGGGCGGGGGAGCCGACGGCGCCCCCGCCCGTCCACCTTCCACCACTTTCTTCACACGCACTACAACTCGCCATCACAGCACCACCACCAACCATCTTCACCACAGCAACGCCGCACCAGGGAGCTGTTTTCCATGAGCGCCGAGACTCCTGCCGCACCCGTCGGCCAGTTCAGCCGCCGGAGGCTGCAGTTCCGCGCCTGGCGGGGTACGCGGCCGTTCTGGGCCGGACTGTTCGTCCTGCTCGCCGGCTTTCCGATCATGTACTTCCCGTACGCGCACCTCCAGGTCGGTCACCTGACGTTGGCGATGGCCACCACCGGCGGCGCCGGCTCCCTGATCATCGGTGTGCTGCTCGTCGTCCTCGGCGTCAGCCTCTGGTTCCAGAAGCACGTACGGGTCTTCGCGGGCGTCGCGGCGATCCTGCTGGGGCTCGTGTCCATCCCCGTGTCCAACATCGGCGGCTTCCTGATGGGCTTCCTGCTCTCGCTGGTCGGCGGGGCCATGGCCGTGGCGTGGGCACCGGGCGAGCCGCCCACGGAGGCCGCGCAGGAGGAGACGCCGGGAACGGGCGGTGCCCCCGAGGCCCTGGACCCGGACACCACGATCCTCAAGCCCGTGGTGGGCGAGCCGAACGATCTGTCAGGAACGAGCCCGGCGAACGGGGCGAACGGGAGGCACAGTGCCGGCTGACAAGGTGACACACGGGACTGATGTGGACGAGTCCCGTGTGAGAACCGGGCCGCGCCATGCGGCACCCAAGAAGCCGCTGTTCAGCAAGTTCCACATGCCGGCCGGCAAGGCGATAGCCATGGCGGCGATGCCGACGGCGGTCCTCATGGGAATGGGGTTCACGTCCTCGCTCGCGCTCGCCGACAGCGGTGGCTCCACCTCGTCGAAGAGCCTGACCGCCGACGAGTACAAGGACTGTGTCGCCGCGCTGGACGACTCCTCGGCCTCGGCGTCCGGTGACTCCGCCGACAAGGACAGCGCGACGCCGAGCCCGTCGGCGACGTCCTCCGCCGACTCGGACAAGACCACGGACTCCGGCAAGACCTCTTCGTCGGATTCAGGTTCCGACGACAAGGCGACGCCCACGCCGTCCGCGTCGGAGAGTTCGAGCAAGGACACGTCGAGCGGCGACACCGCGACGCCGACCCCCTCGGCGTCCGCGAGCAGCAGCAGCGGCGGCGGTCTGCTGGACGACATCGGCACCGCGATCGGCAGCATCTTCACCGGCGGCAGCGACAGTTCCACGTCGAGCGCGAGCCCGACGCCGTCCGCGTCCGCCTCGTCCTCGGCGAGCGACTCGTCGAAGGACTCCTCGGACTCGAGCGCGTCCGACACCGTGAAGGACACGACCAAGAAGGTCACCGACACGGTGGGCGACACCGTGAAGGACACCACCGACACGGCGACCAAGGCGGCCGAGGAGGCCACCAAGGCGGCCGAGAAGGCGGCCGAGGAGGCCACCTCCTCCCCGAGCCCGTCGGCGAGTTCCTCCACGGACGCGGAGAACTGCCCGGCCGCCACGGACGACGAGAGCGGCGTCGACAACAAGGTGCCGGTGGCGGACGACCCCTGGTACCTGTCGGCCAGCTCGCTGACGCTGAAGGGCGCCGACTACCAGGGCATCGTGGAGGTGAAGACGGCCAACGGCACCAAGAAGAAGGTGCTGAAGTACGTCATCTCCAAGGGCACCGACATCGGCGACCTGCACCAGACGGTCAAGGACACCCAGCAGGGCAAGACCTACCACGTGCAGGCCGGCTCGGGTACGACGTCCACGATCACCGGCGGCGCCACGACGATGTACACGGAGTCCATCTCCGGGAACCTGTTCGGTCTGATCCCGATCACGTTCAGCCCGGACAACCCGCCGCCGCTGAACATCCCGCTGATCTACTTCACCAACGTCAAGGTCGTCCAGGCCGCCCAGTTCGGCGGAACCCTGCACGTGCCCGGGATGCACGTGTACACGACCGACGGAACCGGCTGAGCGCCGCCACAAGGCCCGTTCGGGAGCCGCGCACAATCTGAGGGCGTCCCCTGCTTCAGGGGGCGCCCTCAGCGCCGTACAGCGGCCTTCGACGGGTCAGGCGACGACGTCGATGTGTACGAGGGCCGTACTGGCCGCCAGTTCTTTAGACGCGCCGAGGGCGCCCCCTGTCACAGGGGGCGCCCTTGGTGTCGGAGCCCTCAAAGCCCCTTGCGGGACTGCTAGTTGCTGCCCTGGTCGCCGCCGATGTGGTGGACGCGGAGCATGTTGGTGGTGCCGGGGACGCCGGGGGGCGAGCCGGCGGTGATGATGACGATCTCGCCCGGGTTGAAGCGGTTGATCTTGGCGATCTCCTGGTCGACCATGTCGACCATCTCGTCCGTGGTGTTCACGAACGGCACCACGTGCGACTCCACGCCCCAGCTGAGGGTGAGCTGGTTGCGGGTGTTCTCGTCGGTGGTGAAGGCGATGATCGGCTGCTGCGCGCGGTAGCGCGACAGCCGGCGGGCCGTGTCACCGGACTGCGTGAAGGCCACCAGGCCCCGGCCGCCGAGGAAGTCGGCGATCTCGCACGCGGCACGCGCGACCGAACCGCCCTGTGTACGCGGCTTCTTGCCCGGCACCAGCGGCTGCAGGCCCTTGCTCAGCAGCTCCTGCTCGGCCGCGGCGACGATCTTCGACATCGTCTTCACGGTCTCGATCGGGTACGCGCCCACGCTCGACTCGGCGGACAGCATGACCGCGTCCGCGCCGTCCAGGATCGCGTTGGCGACGTCGGACGCCTCGGCGCGCGTGGGGCGGGAGTTGGTGATCATCGACTCCATCATCTGGGTCGCCACGATCACCGGCTTGGCGTTGCGGCGGCACAGTTCGATGAGGCGCTTCTGCACCATCGGGACCTTCTCGAGCGGGTACTCGACGGCCAGGTCGCCGCGGGCCACCATGACGGCGTCGAACGCCATCACGACGCCCTCCATGTTCTCCACCGCCTGCGGCTTCTCCACCTTGGCGATGACGGGGACGCGGCGGCCCTCCTCGTCCATCACCTTGTGGACGTCGGCCACGTCCTTGGCGTCCCGGACGAAGGACAGGGCGACCATGTCGCAGCCCATGCGGAGGGCGAAGCGGAGGTCCTCGACGTCCTTCTCGGACAGCGCCGGCACGTTGACGGCCGCGCCGGGCAGGTTGATGCCCTTGTGGTCGGAGACGACACCGCCCTCGATGACGATCGTCTTCACCCGCGGGCCCTCGACGTCCAGGACCTTCAGCTCGACGTTGCCGTCGTTGATCAGGATCTGGTCGCCGCGGTCGACGTCACCCGGCAGCCCCTTGTAGGTCGTACCGCAGATGTGCTTGTCACCCGGGACGTCCTCGACGGTGATGACGAACTCGTCACCGCGCTCGAGCTCGACCGGGCCCTCGGCGAAGGTCTCCAGACGGATCTTCGGGCCCTGCAGGTCGGCGAGGACACCGATGGCCCGGCCGGTCTCCTTGGACGCGGCACGGACGCGGTCGTAGCGGCCCTGGTGCTCGGCGTGGGTGCCGTGGCTGAAGTTGAACCGGGCCACGTTCATTCCGGCCTCGATCATCGAGACCAGCATTTCGTGGGAGTCGACCGCGGGGCCGAGAGTACAGACGATTTTCGAACGGCGCATGGGGGCGATCCTATCGGTTTGTTTCGCCGCGGAATATTCCGTCTGGCGGAAGATACAAATGGGCGGAACCGCGCTCAGTTGCGGTTACTGATCAGTTGCCAAGCGGCGGAGCCGCATATCAATACCGCCCGACCAGTGCGTAGGTCTGCGTCGCGATTTCCAGTTCTTCGTCGGTCGGCACCACGGCCACCTTCACCCGTGCGTCCTCGGGCGAGATCAGCCGCGGCTCGTCACTGCGTATGGCGTTGAGCGCACCGTCCACCGCCAGGCCCAGGGTCTCCAGGCCCGCTACGGCCGCCTCCCGCACCGGCGCCGCGTTCTCGCCGACCCCCGCGGTGAACGCGACCGCGTCCACCGTACCGAGCACGGCGTAATAGGCGCCGATGTACTTCTTCAGACGGTGAATGTAGATCTCGAAGGCGAGCTTCGCCTCTTGGTCGCCTTCGTCGACCCGGCGACGGATCTCCCGCATGTCGTTGTCACCGCACAGACCGATCAGCCCGCTCTTCTTGTTGAGAAGAGTGTCGATCTCGTCCGTGGACATTCCGCCAACACGCATCAAATGGAAGATGACGGCCGGGTCCATGTCCCCGGATCGCGTACCCATCACGAGCCCCTCCAAAGGCGTGAGCCCCATGGAGGTGTCCACGCACCGGCCCTTCCGTACGGCCGAGGCGGAGGCCCCGTTGCCGAGGTGCAGCACGATGACGTTGACCTCCTCGGGCGCCTTGCCGAGCAGCTCGGCGGTGGCCCGGGAGACGTACGCGTGCGAGGTCCCGTGGAAGCCGTAGCGCCGGATGCGGTGCTCGTCGGCGGTCTGCACGTCGATCGCGTAGCGGGCGGCCGACTCCGGCATCGTGGTGTGGAAGGCGGTGTCGAAGACGGCGACCTGGGGGAGGTCCGGGCGCAGCGCCTGGGCGGTGCGGATGCCGGTCAGGTTGGCGGGGTTGTGCAGCGGCGCCACCGGGATGAGCCGCTCGATCTCGGCGAGCACGGCGTCGTCGATCACGGTCGGCTCGGTGAAGGCCTGCCCGCCGTGCACCACCCGGTGCCCGATCGCGGCGAGCTCGGGCGAGTCAAGGCCCAGGCCGTCCTTCGCCAGCTCCTCCGACACGGCCTTCAGTGCGGCCTCGTGGTCGCCGATCGGGCCGGTCCACTCGCGCGTGGTGTCGCTTTCGACGTGCGTGTGCTTCAGCCGCGAGGTCTCCTCACCGATCCGCTCGACGAGGCCCACGGCCAGCCGGCTGCTGTCGCGCATGTCGAGCAGCTGGTACTTCACCGACGAGGAGCCGGAGTTGAGGACGAGGACGCGGGTCGCGCTCACTGGACGGCTGCCTTCTCGATCGGGTTCTGGGCCTGGATGGCCGTGATGGCGACGGTGTTGACGATGTCCGAGACGAGGGCGCCCCGGGACAGGTCGTTGACGGGCTTGCGCAGACCCTGCAGCACCGGCCCGACGGCGATCGCGCCGGCCGAACGCTGCACGGCCTTGTAGGTGTTGTTGCCGGTGTTGAGGTCGGGGAAGATCAACACGCTTGCCTGACCGGCGACTTCGGACCCCGGCAGCTTGGTGGCGGCGACGGTCGGCTCGACGGCGGCGTCGTACTGGATCGGCCCCTCGATTTTCAGATCCGGGCGCCTGTCGCGGACGAGTTCGGTCGCCTCCCGCACCTTGTCGACGTCGGCGCCCGAGCCGGACGTACCCGTCGAGTACGACAGCATCGCGATCCGCGGCTCCACGCCGAACTGCTCGGCGGTGGCGGCCGCCTGGATGGCGATGTCGGCGAGCTGCTCGGCGTTCGGGTCGGGGTTCACGGCGCAGTCGCCGTAGACGAGGACCTTGTCGGCGAGGCACATGAAGAAGACCGACGAGACGATGTCGGCGTCCGGCTTGGTCTTGATGATCTCGAAGGCCGGGCGGATGGTCGCGGCCGTCGAGTGGACCGAACCCGACACCATGCCGTCGGCGAGGCCCTCCTGGACCATCAGCGTGCCGAAGTAGTTCACGTCCGAGACGACGTCGTACGCCAGCTCGACCGTGACGCCCTTGTGGGCGCGGAAACCCGCGTACCTCTCGGCGAAGGAGTCGCGCAGCTCGCTGGTGGCCGGGTCGATCAGTTGGCACTCGCCCAGGTCGATGCCGAGGTCGGCGGCCTTCTTGCGGATCTGGTCGACCGGGCCGAGGAGGGTGAGGTCGCAGATGCCGCGGCGCAGCAGCACCTCGGCGGCGTGCAGGATGCGCTCCTCGGTGCCCTCGGGCAGGACGACCCGGCGCTTGTCGGAGCGGGCCTGCTCGAGGAGCTTGTGCTCGAACATCATGGGCGTCAGGCGGTCGCTGCTCGGGGCCGAGACGCGCTTGTTGAGTTCGGCGGTGTCGACGTACCGCTCGAAGAGGCCGAGCGCGGTCTCCGCCTTCCTCGGTGTGGCCGCGTTCAACTTCCCTTCCAGGGAGAAGAGTTCGGCGGCGGTGGGGAAGCTGTTGCCCGCCACCGAGAGCACCGGGGTGCCGGGGGCGAGGCGGGCGGCGAGGGTGAGGATCTCGTCGCTCGGGACCTCGTTCAAGGTGAGCAGCACACCGGCTATCGGCGGGGTGCCGGCGCTGTGCGCGGCGAGCGCGCCGACGACCAGGTCGGCGCGGTCGCCCGGGGTCACCACCAGACAGCCCGGGGTCAGGGCGGGCAGGAAGTTCGGCAGCATCGCACCGCCGAAGACGAAGTCCAGGGCGTCGCGTGCCAGCCCCGAGTCGTCACCGAGGACGACCTTGGCGCCGAGGGCCTGGCCGATCTGGGAGACGGTGGGGGCGGACAGGGCGGGCTCGTCCGGGACGACGTAGCACGGCACCGGGAGCCGGCCGTCGAGGCTGCTCGCGATCTCGTCACGGTCCTCGCGGGCGACCCGGTTCGTCACCATCGCCAGGACGTCGCAGCCCAGCCCCTCGTACGCCCGGTAGGCGTTGCGCGTCTCGGCTAGCACGGCCTCGGCGGTCTGCTTGCGGCCGCCCACCACGGGGATCACGGACGCGCCGAACTCGTTGGCGAGCCGGGCGTTGAGGGAGAGCTCGTCCGGCAGCTGGGTGTCGGCGAAGTCGGTGCCCAGGACGAGGACGACGTCGAAGTCCCGCGCGACCACGTGGAACCGGTCGACGAGCGTGGACACCAGCTCGTCGGCCCCGCGCTCGGCCTGGAGGGCGGAGGCCTCGTGGTAGTCCATGCCGTAGACGGTGGCCGGGTCCTGGGCGAGCCGGTAGCGGGCGCGCAGCAGCTCGAACAGGCGGTCGGGGCTGTGATGGACAAGCGGCCGGAACACCCCCACCCGGTCGACCTGGCGGGTCAGAAGCTCCATGACCCCCAGCTCGACGACCTGGCGGCCGTCGCCGCGGTCGATTCCGGTCACGTACACGCTGCGCGTCACGCGTGCTCTCCGTTTCGTCTGGCGTCTGTCGTCGGCGGTGAGGGCTCGCGAAAATCGCCCACCGGGGTGAGCGGAACCCTCTTGACAATACCCCCGGGGCTGGATAAGGCGCCCGTCAGCATCGGCCCGTTGATCGGCGCCCGGGGCCCGTCCGACGGGAACCGCAGCCGCCTGTGGAACATGAAACAATCGGACTGGCTCACCGGCATCAACAGCGAGCAGGAGACACAGCACGATGCGCATCGGAGTTCTCACCGCCGGCGGCGACTGCCCTGGTCTGAACGCAGTGATCCGGTCGGTCGTGCACCGGGCGGTCGACAACTACGGAGACGAGGTCATCGGCTTCGAGGACGGCTACGCGGGTCTGCTCGACGGCCGCTACCGCGCCCTGGACCTGGACTCCGTCAGCGGCATCCTGGCCCGCGGCGGCACCATCCTCGGCTCCTCGCGCCTGGAACGCGACCGCCTGCGTGAGGCCTGCGCCAACGCCTCCGACATGATCCACGAGTTCGGCATCGACGCCCTGATCCCGATCGGCGGCGAGGGCACGCTGACGGCGGCGCGGATGCTGTCCGACGCGGGCCTGCCCGTGGTCGGCGTACCGAAGACGATCGACAACGACATCTCCTCCACGGACCGCACCTTCGGCTTCGACACCGCGGTCGGCGTCGCCACGGAGGCGATGGACCGCCTGAAGACGACCGCCGAGTCCCACCAGCGCGTGATGGTCGTCGAGGTCATGGGCCGCCACGCGGGCTGGATCGCGCTGGAGTCCGGCATGGCCGCCGGCGCGCACGGCATCTGCCTGCCCGAGCGCCCCTTCGACCCGGCCGACCTGGTCAAGATGGTCGAGGAGCGCTTCGCCCGCGGCAAGAAGTTCGCGGTCGTGTGCGTGGCGGAGGGCGCCCACCCCGCCGAGGGCAGCATGGACTACGGCAAGGGCGACATCGACAAGTTCGGCCACGAGCGCTTCCAGGGCATCGGTACGGCGCTGGCGTACGAGCTGGAGCGCCGGCTCGGCAAGGAGGCCAAGCCGGTCATCCTCGGCCATGTGCAGCGCGGCGGCGTCCCGACCGCCTACGACCGCGTCCTCGCCACCCGCTTCGGCTGGCACGCGGTCGAGGCGGCGCACCGCGGCGAGTTCGGCAGGATGACGGCCCTGCGCGGGACGGACGTCGTGATGGTGCCGCTGGCGGAGGCGGTGACCGAGCTGAAGACGGTGCCGAAGGACCGTATGGACGAGGCGGAGTCGGTCTTCTAGCACCTGCCGTTTCAGTTGGTGTTGTCCTGGACGGCTGCCCAGAAGAGGTCGACGATCCGGTCCAGGAAGTCCCGTCCGGCCTCGCTCGAATCGCTCGCGGCGTCCCCGTCGCCCCAGCTCAGCGTGGCGGCCATCTGCCCCTGGTAGTCCTGGTGCAGCTCCTGGAGGGTGTCCTCCAGGAGGCGCCGGTCCAGGGGCACCATCTTGCCGACCGGGCGGACGTAGGCCTGCCAGCGTGTGGTGACGGCACTGCGGAGCAGTTCGGCCAGCTTCGCCTCGCGGCCGGTGACGGTGATGAAGTCCGGGAGCGAGAGCTGGAGCAGGTCGGCCAGTGCGGCCGACTGGCGTTCGTTGCCGCGCCAGGCGTTGTGCTCCTCCATGTGGAGATAGGCGAGGAGTTCGAGGCCGGCGGTGCGGGCGACGTCGTCGGGGGCGAGACCGCGGGCGATGCGGTGCTCGCGCAAGGTCCGCGGCTTGCCGAGGAGTTCGCCGGGGGAACACCACAACACGCCTGCGAGGGCTGTGAGTTCGGTACTGGTGGGTCCGGTGATCCCGCGTTCCCAGGCGAGGACGAGATCCGGGGTGACGTAGGGCAGTCCGTACGAGGCGCGCAGACCGAAGGCGACGTGTTCGGGTCCCATGTTGAGGGCGGCGCGCAGCCGGCGGGCGGCGGGGGCGTTGAAGGGCGGGGTGGAGGGGGTGGGCTGGTTCGGGCGGTCCGAGCGGTTGTGGCGGTCGAGGTGGTTCTGACGGCTTGGGCGGTCCTGGCGGTTCGGGCGGGGAGAGGGATGGCGCACGGGCACAAGCTAGGGGCGCGACGGTGCGGTGACTACGGTCTGTTCGGCCAGTATCACGGATTGTAGGAACGTACGGTTTCGGACGTCCGTTCCCGGTGGCCGAAGATCGTCTGTCGGCGGGGCGGCGGCGCTGGCGAGGATGGCGTCGGTCCGTCCGGGCGGGCGGCCAGAGAGGACGTGATCTTCATGTACGAGGTGAATGGCAAGGTAGAGGGGCATATTCGCGAACGCCTCCTGGCCCCGAACTTCTGGCACCTCGCCACGGTCGGCCCCGACGGCACGCCCCAGGTCTCGCCCATGTGGGCGGACCTCGAAGACGAGTACGTCATGGTCAACACGTCGATCGGCCGGGTGAAGGAGCAGAACCTGCGGCGCAATCCGAACGTCTCGCTGTCCCACCACGACACGGAGAACCCCTATGACCGGGTGGAGATACGGGGGCGGGTGGTGCGGTTCGTGGAGGGGGAGGAGGCGGAGCGCGCGATGGACCGGCTGACGCGGAAGTACATCGGGGAGGAGCGGTATCCGTGGCTGCTGCCCGGGGAGCGGCGGGTGATGTTGTTGATCGAGCCGGTGCGGGTGCGCAGGGTCGTGGGGGTGGAGCCGTTTCGGGCGGGGGTGCTGCCCTCGTCGTGACCGGGGTCAGCCCTTGACGGCACCCCCGAGCGCGAACCCGCCGCCGAGCCGCCGGGCGATCAACACGTACAGCAGGATCACCGGCGTCGAGTAGACGATCGAGAACGCCGCCAGTTGGCCGTACGCCACCATCCCCCGGTTCCCGAAGAACTCGTTGATGCTCACGCTCGCCGGCATCTGGTCCGGGGTGAGCAGGAGCATGAACGGGACGAAGAAGTTGCCCCACATGACGACGAACGAGAAGACGGTGACCACCGCCACGCCCGGGCCCATCAGGGGCAGCACGATCCTTACGAGCGACTGCATCGACGACGCCCCGTCCGTCCACGCCGCCTCCTCCAGTTCCTTCGGTACGCCGTCCATGAAGTTCTTCATCAGCCAGATGGCGAACGGGAGTTGGGACGCGGCGAAGAACAGGATCGTGCCCTGCATGGTGTCGATCAGGTTCACCTGAACGAACAGCGCGTACACCGGCACCATGATCGCCGTGATGGGCAGGCTCGTCGCGAAGAGGATCGTCAGGAGGAAGGGGCGGTTCAGGCGCGAGCGGAAGCGGGAGAGTGGATACGCCGCCAGCGCCGCGCACACCACCGTCAGCAGGGTCGCGCCGCCGCACAGGATCAGGCTGTTGAGGAGGGGGGTGAAGGTGATGTCCGAGGTCAGGATCGCGTCGAAGTTGTCGAGCGTGAGGCCGTCGGGGGTCTTCACCCTGAGGTCCGCGTGCGGGTCCACCGAGGAGAGCAGGACCCAGGCCAGGGGGAGTGCGAAGGCGGCGGCGACCACCAACAGGCCCGCGTCCGCGGCCAGTCGGCGGCTGCGGCGGCGGGAGGCGAGGGTGAGGGCCATGGTGTGTCAGACCTCCGTTCGCAGCAGGCGCAGGTAGACCAGGGAGAAGAGCGAGCCGACCAGGAGGAGGAGCAGGGCGACCGCGGTGCCGTAGCCGATCATGCTGTTCTGGAAGGCCTGTTCGTACATGAAGAGGGGGAGGGTCTGGCTCTTGTCGCCCGGGCCGCCTCGTGTCATCACCCAGATCAGGCCGAAGACGGACAGGGTCTGGAGGGTGTTGAGCATCAGGTTGGTGCCGATGGAGCGGCGGATCATCGGGAGGGTGATGTGCCACATGCGGCGCCAGCCGCCCGCGCCGTCGACCTCGGCGGCTTCCGTGATCTCCTTGGGGATCTCGTTCAGGGCCGCCGAGTAGACCAGCATCGAGAAGGCCGTGCCGCGCCAGACGTTCGCGAAGGACACCGCAAGGATCGGCAGGGTGAACAGCCAGTTCTGGGACGGGAGATGGAGCCCGTCGAGGATGGCGTTCAGGGTGCCTTCGCGGCGGAAGAAGGCGTAGAGGAGGAAGCCCGCGACCACCTCCGGCAGGACCCAGGCCGTGATCACTATGCCGCCCGTGAGCGTGCGGACCGGCTTCGACGCCCGCTGCATCAGGGCCGCCAGCGCCAGGCCCAGGGTGTTCTGCCCGAGGAGGGAGGACACGACTGTGAAGACGAGGGTCAGCCATACGGCGTTGAGGAACTCCTCGTCGCCGAAGGCCTTGCGGAAGTTGGCCAGGCCGACGAAGGAGGAGTGGGCCTGGCCGGTGAGCTGGAGGTCGGTGAAGGCGATGTACGCGCAGTAGGCGATCGGGCCCGCGAGGAAGAGGAGCAGGAGGACCAGGGCCGGGGAGACGGGCAGGGCCCGGCTGAGGGCGCGGAGGGTCTTCGAGCGGCGGGAGTGCGGGCGGGGCGTCGGGCCCGGAGGGGTCTTGGAGATCTCCGGGCCGTCCGTCGTGTGCGGTGCTGCTGCGGCGGTCATGGGTGGTTGCCGCCGCTCACTTCTTGATCACCTGGTTGTCCGTGGCGTCCTTGAGCGCGTCGTCGTAGCCGCTCGCCGCCTTGTCGACCGACATGTCGCCCGTCGTCACGCCCTCCATCGCCTCCTGGACGGCCGTGGAGACCTTCGGATACGCCGGGTACGCCGGCCGGTAGTGCGTGCTCGCGACGAGGTCCGTGAAGAACTTGATACCGGGCTGGGCGGACGCGTACGACGGGTCGCTCGCGACGTCCTTGCGCACCGCGATACCGGAGTTGGCGATGTACCACTTCTCGGCGTTCGCCTTCGTCTGCATCGTCTTGATGAAGTCGAAGGCCAGGTCGGGGTTGCCCGCCTTGGCCGGGACCGCCCAGGTCCAGCCGCCGGACATGCTCACCTTGCCCGGAGCCTGGCCGTGCTGGGTCGGCATGTACGCCAGCCCCAACTCGCTGGACCACTGCGGCCATTCGTGCCCGGCGCCCTTCAGCCAGTCCTGCGGGAGCCAGGAGCCGTCGAGGGCGATGCCGAGCTTGCCCTTGGGGAGCATCTCGCCGCGGACGATGGTCTGGATGTTGGGGTCGAGGGCGGTGGAGACGTCGGTGCCGAGCTTCTCCTTGTAGACCGTTTCGACGAAGGCGAGGGAGTCCTTGAAGCCCCGGCTGCCGGCGATCCACTTCTTGGCGGCCTTGTCGTACAGCGGGTCCGAACTGCCGTCGCCCGTGCCGTAGAGCAGCATCTCGAAGGTCTGCATCGTGGCGGCCTCACCGGCGGGCTTTCCGGTGTAGACGTTGAGGGGGGTGACGCCGGGGACTTTCCGTTTGATGGTGCGGGCGGCGGAGAGGATGTCGTCCCAGTTCTTCGGCTGCCAAGTGGTGGGCAGACCGGCCTTCTTGAAGATGCCCTTGTCGAACCAGAGGCCCCGGGTGTCGGTGCCGTCGGGGACGCCGTACGTCTTGCCGTCCTCGGCCTTGGCGGCGGTCTTCGCCGTGTCGATGAACTGGTTCCAGTCCGGCCACTTGGCGAGGTACGGATCGAGGGGTTTCAAGTACCCGCTGGTGATGTCCGAGTTGATGAGGAACGTGTCCTCGTAGACCAGGTCGGGGGCGGTCTTGGGGGAGCGGAGCATCTGCTGGAGCTTGGTGTAGTACTCCGAGTCCGGGGCCTTGATGGGGACGAGCTCGACCTTCTTGCCGGGGTACTTCTTCTCGAACTGCTTCTTGACGTCCGCGAGGAAGTCGTCCATCACCTTGACGGAGTTGTCCGTGGACTGTTTGAAGGAGACCTTCACGGTGTCCGGGTCGCTGCCGGAGCCGGTGCCGCACGCGGTGAGGGTTGTTGCGGCGAGGGCGGTGGCGAGAAGGGCGGGGAGGAGGGGGAAGGCGGCGGTGGGGCGCACGGGCATGACCTCCTGCGGCTTCACTTCGTTGTGGCCGGGATGACTGCCCGGTGAACGTAAGTGGAGTGGTCTAGTCAGGTCAATGCGTCTGCGCGGGATTGGGCGTTGGCGGCTTCGGTCGGGGCGTCGGCTCGGGTGCAGGCGAGGGCGGCCTGGAGGTGATGCGCACACCCTGCCGACGACCAGGCGGTCAGCACCGCCACAGTGGGTTGCGTCACCCCTTTAAGGTACTTCCAAGTGACCTGCACAGACGTCGTGTTGGCACCGACGCACCGACCGGGGGAGAGGGAACGCATGGCGGAACAAGGGGTCACCACCGGCCAACTGCTCCTCGCCGAGTACCAGACCGTCAAGGACGAGCAGAAGTCCCGTATCGGGTTCCGGGACAACCTTCTCTACGTCACCCTCGCCGTCGTCGCCGCCGTCATCGCCGCGGCCGCCCAGGCCAAGCAGCCCGCCATGCTGCTCGCGCTTCCCCCCGTCACCGTCGTCCTCGGCTGGACCTACCTCGTCAACGACGAGAAGATCTCCGCGATCGGCAGGTTCGTCCGTGACGATCTCGGCCCGCGGCCGGCCCGACTCGCCCATGCCGAGGGTGCCTTCGCCTGGGAGACGGTCCACCGCGGGGACGTCCGCCGGCGTTCCCGCAAAGTCATCCAGTGCGCCGTCGATCTGCTGGCCTTCTGCGTCGTCCCCCTCGCCGGCCTCACCGTCTACTGGGCCGCGGGACAGACCACCGCCGGGCTGCTGTTCCTGTCCGCGCTCGAAGCGCTCACCGTCATCGGCCTTGGCGCGCAAGTCGTCCTGTACTCAAGGCCGTTCAGTTAGGGCTGCTCACCCACCGGTACTGCAACTCCGGCCGCCCCACCGTCCCGTACTGCGGACTCCGCGCCGCCCGCCCAGCGTCCACCAGGTGTTCCAGATAGCGGCGGGCCGTGATCCGCGAGATGCCCACCGCCTCCGCCACTCCCGTGGCCGTCAGTCCCTCCGTGCGGTCTCGCAGTGCCACCGTGACCCGCTCCAGCGTCGGTGCGCTCAGGCCCTTGGGCAGCGCCGCCGGCGACGGTGCCCGCAGGGTCGCCAGTGCCCGGTCCACCTCGTCCTGGCCGCTCGCCTCGCCCGCCGCCGCGTGGAACTCGGCGTAGCGGATCAGGCGGTCGCGCAGGGTCGCGAAGGTGAACGGCTTCAGTACGTACTGGACGACGCCCAGCGAGACCCCCTCCCGCACCACCGTCAGGTCCCGCGCCGACGTCACCGCGATCACGTCCGCGTGGTGCCCTGCAGCGCGCAGGGAGCGTGCGAACTGCAGGCCGTGCACATCGGGCAGATGCAGGTCCAGCAGGAGGAGGTCCACCGGCGTGCGGTCCAGCAGGCGGCGGGCCTCCGCCCCCGTGTGCGCCTTGCCGACGGCCACGAAGCCCGGCACCCGGCCGACGTACATGACGTGCGCGTCGGCGGCCACCGGGTCGTCCTCCACGACCAGGACGCGGATGGGCTGCTCGGTCGTCATACGTCACCTCTCACGGCGGCCCGCCCCGTCACGTCGGCCGTATGCAGCGGCAGCCGCACCTCGAACACCGCGCCACTGTCTGTGCCTTCCGCCACCGTCAACGTCCCCTCCTGGCGGGTGACCGCCTGCCGCACCAGCGCCAGCCCGAGACCCCGCCCGCCGGGTCCGGCCGGCTTCGTCGAGAACCCCCGTTGGAATACCAGCTCGGCATGGGCGGGATCCACCCCCGTGCCGGTGTCCGCGACCCGCATCACCAGCTCGGCACCCTCCGCGTACGCCGTCACCGTCACCCGCGCGCCGACGCTGCCCTGAGCCGCGTCCACCGCGTTGTCGATCAGGTTGCCGAGGATCGTCACCAGGTCGCGCGACGACAGGCTCTCCGGCAGCAGCCCGTCGTCCAGGCGGCTGTCCTCCGACACCACCAGCTCCACGCCCCGCTCGTTGGCCTGGGCCGTCTTGCCCAGCAGCAGTGCCGCAAGGACCGGTTCGCTCACCGCCGCCACCACCTGGTCGGTCAGCGCCTGCGCCAGCTCCAGCTCCGCCGTCGCGAAGTCCACCGCCTCCTCGGCGCGGTCCAGCTCGATCAGGGACACCACCGTGTGCAGCCGGTTCGCCGCCTCGTGCGCCTGCGAGCGCAGGGCCTGGGTGAAGCCGCGCTCGGAGTCCAACTCGCCCATCAGGGACTGCAGTTCGGTCACGTCCCGCAGGGTCACCACGGTGCCCCGGCGCTCGCCGCCCGACACCGGCGAGGTGTTCACCACCAGCACCCGGTCCGCCGTCAGATGCACCTCGTCCACCCGCGGCTCCGAGGCGAGCAGCGCTCCCGTGAGGGGAGCCGGGAGGCCCAGTTCCGCGACCGACCTGCCGACCACGTCCTCCTCGCCCGGCAGCCCCAGCAACTCCCGCCCCCCGTCGTTGATCAGCGCCACCCGGTACTGCCCGTCCAGCATCAGCAGCCCCTCCCGCACCGCGTGCAACGCCGCCTCGTGGTAGTCGTGCATCCGGCTGAGCTCGGCCGCGTTCATGCCGTGGGTGTGGCGCCGCAGGCGGGCGTTGACGACGTACGTGCCGATCGCGCCGAGCGCGAGGGCGCCGACCGCGACACCGAGCAGGGCCGAGACCTGGCTCTGCACCTGCCTGCTGATCGCCTTGACCTTGATGCCCGCGCTGACCAGACCCACGATCTCCTTGCCGTCCTTGATGGGGGTGACCGCGCGGACCGAGGCGCCCAGGGTGCCGGTGTAGGTCTCGGTGAAGGACGTGCCGTGCAGGGCCGGCTCGATGGTGCCGACGAAGTGCTTGCCGATCTGCTTCGGGTTCGGGTGGGTCCAGCGGATGCCCTTCGGGTTCATGATCGTGACGAAGTCGACGTCGGCGTCCTTCATCACCTTCAGCGCGTACGGCTGGAGCACGGCGCTGGGGTCGGGGGTGGCGATCGCCTCCCGTACGGACGGGGAGTCCGCGATCGAGCGGGCCACCGCCAGGGCCTGGCGGCCCGCCGCGTCCTCGGCCTGGTGCTGGTCGCTGACGTACGTGAACAGTGCGTATCCGGCCACGACGACCGCTATCAGCACCGCCTGCATGGCGAAGAGCTGGGCGGCGAGGCTGCGGGGTCTCGGGACGCGCATGTGCATGTCGTCAGTGTGCCTCGCACGTTAAGTGTGAACTAAATGAACGGAAGGGTGACCGGCCTCACAGGGCACGGGATAGTCACCGCATTGAGTGCGGGAGCGGAAGCGGGCCAATCGGTTCCGGCCAACGCTTCCGGCACCGAAAGCACAGAGATCCGCACCCCCGTCCCCATCTCCCCATTCCCCGGACGTGAGCCGCACGCCGGTGATGCCGACGAAGACGTCAAGGAGGGCAGCCGTGGCCGCCAGCACCCCCGATACGGCACCTGCCGCACCCGCAGTCAAGCGGGACCGCACCCACTATCTCTACATCGCCGTCATCGCAGCGGTGGCGCTCGGTATCGCCGTGGGCCTGATCTGGCCGGAGGTGGGCGTCGAGCTCAAGCCGCTCGGCACGGGCTTCGTGAGCCTGATCAAGATGATGATCGCGCCGATCATCTTCTGCACGATCGTGCTCGGCATCGGCTCGGTCCGGAAGGCTGCCAAGGTCGGTGCCGTCGGCGGTATCGCGCTCAGCTACTTCCTGGTGATGTCGCTGGTCGCGCTGACCATCGGCCTCGTCGTCGGCAACATCCTGCACCCGGGCGACGGGCTGCACCTGACCGACGCGATCAAGGCCTCCGGCCACGACCAGGTCTCCGACGAGGCGCTGCCGCCGGTCGAGTTCGTCCTGTCGATCATCCCGGTCACCTTCCTCTCCGCCTTCGCCCAGGAGCAGGTGCTGCAGGTGCTGCTGGTCGCGCTGCTCACCGGCTTCGCCCTGCAGGCGATGGGTTCGACGGGCCAGCCGATCCTGCGCGGTCTGGAGCACATCCAGCGGCTCGTCTTCCGCATCCTCGCCATGGTGATGTGGGCCGCCCCGATCGGTGCCTTCGGCGCCATCGCCGCCGTGGTCGGTTCCGCCGGCCTCGACGCGCTCAAGAGCCTCGCCGTACTGATGCTCGGCTTCTACGTCACCTGTGTGCTGTTCGTCTTCGTCGTGCTCGGCACGCTGCTGCGGGTCGTCGCGGGGCTGAACATCTTCGTCCTGTTCAAGTACCTGGCCCGGGAGTTCCTGCTGATCCTGTCCACCTCCTCCTCCGAGTCCGCGCTACCGCGGCTCATCGCGAAGATGGAGCACCTGGGCGTCAGCAAGCCCGTCGTCGGCATCACCGTCCCGACCGGCTACTCCTTCAACCTCGACGGCACCATGATCTACATGACCATGGCGTCCCTCTACATCGCCGACGCCCTGGGCACCCCGATGTCCATCGGCGAGCAGATCCCGCTGCTGCTCTTCCTGCTGCTGGCCTCCAAGGGCGCGGCGGGTGTCAGCGGCGCCGGTCTGGCCACGCTGGCCGGTGGTCTGCAGTCGCACAAGCCGGCCCTGGTGGACGGCGTCGGCCTGATCGTCGGCATCGACCGCTTCATGAGCGAGGCCCGCGCCCTGACGAACTTCGCGGGCAACTCCGTGGCCACCGTCCTGGTCGGCACCTGGACCAAGGAGATCGACAAGGACCGCGTCAGGCAGGTCCTCGCCGGCGAGCTCCCCTTCGACGAGACGACCCTCCAGGACGAGCACGAGGACGTCCGCGCCGAGGTGCCCGAGCAGGGCGGCGAGAAGGAACTGGCGAAGGCGTAGCCCGCCCCGTCACAAAGTAGCCGGACGGCTGGGTGTCCCCCCGTCGCTCAGCCGTCCGGTCCTTCCCGATCCTCACCGATCTCTTACCGAAGTCCACTAGCGTGCCGCGCCGGTCCAGTACTGGTGCGGCACGTTCGTTTTTGGAGGCACGGGGGAATGAAGATCGACTGGGACCGGCGGACGTGTGCACGCAAGGGCCATGTCACCTACGCGCCGGACGACCCCCGCCTCCGCGGGCGACTGCACGCCGAGACCGCGCTCGGGGACGTCTGGCGCTGCCTGCGCTGCGGCGACTTCGCGCTCGGCGAGCCGCACGGTTCGGGACCGGCCGCCGAGGCGCCCCTGGTGCCGCGTGGCAAGGTCCTGCGGGACCTGTTCATCCTGCGGTTCCTGGCGATCGAACGGGCCGTGCGCGGCGTCTTCATCGTCCTGGTGGCGCTGGCGGTCTGGAAGTTCAGCAACAGCCAGGACTCGGTGCGCAGGCTGTTCGACGAATACCTCGACGTCTTCCGCCCGGTCTTCAGGCACTTCCACTACGACCTCGACCACTCACCGGTCGTCGGCACCATCCAGAAGACCTTCGGCTACAAGCACAACACCCTGCTGCTGGTGGCAGCACTGCTCCTCGCCTACGCGCTCGTCGAACTCGTCGAGGCGGTCGGGCTCTGGTACGCCAAGCGCTGGGCGGAGTACCTCACGGTGGTCGCCACCGCCGCGTTCCTCCCCCTGGAGATCTACGAACTCACCGAGCACGTCAGCTGGTTGAAGATCGGCACGCTGGTGCTCAACATCCTGGCCGTCCTCTACATCCTCCTGGCCAAGCGCCTGTTCGGCCTCAGGGGCGGCCACAAGGCCTTCGAGGCGGAACGCCAGAGCGCGTCGCTGCTGGAGGTGGAGGAGTCGGCCGGGGTTCCGGCAACTCACGCTGTCTAGGCCCAGGGGTCGGTGATCTCCCGGAGCAGCGTCAGCGCCTCGCGCAGCTGCTTCATCCGCCGCTTGCCGAGGTGGGCCTCCCACTCCTTCTCGACCTCGGCGACCACACCGTCGGCGATCTCCTTGGCTGCCCACGCCTTCTCCGCCAGGCACACCAGCCGGGCCCGCTTGTCGGTCGGGTCCGGCGTCCGGCGCACATAGCCCGACTTCTCCAGCTGGTCGACCAGGAAACCCGCGGTCTGCTTGGTGATCTGCGCCTGCTCGGCCAGTTCCGTCAGTCGCGTGCCGTCCGGCCCGACACGCTGCAGGACCCGGGCCTGGGCGGGCGTGAAGTCGTCGTACCCGGACTCGGCGAGCACGGCGAAGATGCGGTTCTCCAGGGCCCGGTAGGGCAGGAACAGCAGCACCCCTGTGTTGAGTTCGCTCTCCGCCGCCACCATCGTCGTTCCCCCTCCGGCCTTCCGCATGCCTTGACATTGGTCAGAGACCCTGACTAATTTGGTCAGAGAAGCTTACCACTTGAGTGGGCGGTGATCCCCATGGGTGCGGTGTTGGAGACAGGCGAGCTCTGGCGGATCGTCGACCGCGAGCGGGCGAGCCTGGCCGACCTGCTGGAGGGCCTGAGCCCCGAGGAGTGGGAGACGCCGACAGGGTGCGGGGACTGGCGGGTGCGGGACGTCGCCGCGCATCTGACGGCGGGGGCGCGCTTCAGTCGTCGGCGGGTCGTGGGTGAGCTCGTCCGGGCCCGCGGGAACGTCGACCGGATGATCCACGACGCCTCGGTCCGCGAGGGGCGGGCGCCGGGCGAGGAGATCGTCGCCAATCTGCGCTCCATCGTCGGCTCCCGCCGCATGGCGATGCTCACCACGCCCCGCGAGTCCCTCCTCGACGTGCTCGTCCACGGCCAGGACATCGCCCTCGCGCTCGGCCGGATGCGCGAGATGCCGCCCGAGGGCGCCCGTGACGCCGCCGACCGGGTGTGGACCATGCGGGTTCCGCCCCGGCCGTGGCCCCTCCCCAAGGCCCGGCTCGTCGCCACCGACATCGCCTGGACGCGCGGCCAGGGCGAGGAGATCAGCGGCCCGATCACGGCCCTGCTCCTGCTGCTCACCGGGCGCCCGGAGGCGGCCCGCATCTGGTTCGAGCGGGCCGGCGCGCACGAGCAGTGAGACCTGCGGGGGAAGCACGGGGGAATCAGGCGGCGGGCCCGAAGCCGGGCCCGCCGCCTGTGACCGTCCGCTCGACCGTTTGGTGGCACTTGCCCCAAATCCTTTGACCCGTGGGTCGGTTGGGCCCCAGGCTGGAGAGGCTCGGGGGCACGGCCGGACGCACGGAGGCGGACATGGGGGAGCCCGACGGAGTGGAGATCCTCAGCAGCGAGCAGTACGAGGCGAAGTACGGCGCCGGGCGCGAGCCCTCGCCGCTCTCGCTCGAGCGGGTCAACGAGCTGTTCTACGAGTTCCTGATGGCGGTCGCCCGCCCGAAGCGCAGCGACGCCGACGGCAGCCGCGACCTCGCCCAGCGACTGCGCGACCACCTGGGCTCGGCGCCGACCGACCGCCCCGTGGTGAAGGCGGCGTACCCGCCCTACGACCTGCCCAACGTCCACCTCGCCCTGGAGCGCTGGTTCGCCGCGGACGGCCGTTCCTACGAGCTGGTCGGCATGCGCGGCGCCCAGCACCACGGCGAGCTCACCCTCGGCGACATCATCGAGGCCGCGGACCGCTACGACCGTTTCGTGGTCGGCGCCGTCGACTACGCCCACATGCCGATCTCCCCGGACGAGGAACTGGCCTGCGTCTCCTGCGGGTTCTACCTCGGCACGGAGGGCGAGGAGCGCTTCGCCGTCCTCCTGCGCGGCCCGCAGGACGAGTACGGACGCAACAAGGTCGAGGTCGAAGTCCTCGCGGCCGAGAAGGAGTTCGCGGACCGGCTGCTCGCCGAGCTCGACGCCCTGATGCGCGAGCACAACATCTTCCGCGGCCAGGTCCTCTCCTTCGAGGGCTCCCAGTTCGGGCACGGCCTCGGTCCGTTCCGCTTCCACCGCCGCCCCGGTCTGACCCGCGACGACATCGTCCTGCCCGCCGGCCTCCTGGAGCGCGTCGAACGCCAGGTCGTGGGCGTGGCGCGCCGCCGCGAGCAACTCCGCGCCGCGGGCCAGCACCTGCGCCGCGGCCTCCTCCTCTACGGCCCTCCCGGCACCGGCAAGACCCACACGATCCGCTATCTCCTCTCCCACCTCCCGCAGTTCACGGTGGTGATCCTCTCCGGCGAGAGCATCGACGCCATCGGCCCGGCGTGCGCGATGGCCCGTATGCTCCAGCCCGCGCTCGTCGTCCTGGAGGACTGCGACCTGATCGCCGAGGCCCGTGACTACGGCAACGGCGAACAGCCCCTGCTCTTCCAGGTGCTGAACGAGATGGACGGCCTGGGCGACGACGCCGACGTGGCCTTCCTCCTCACCACCAACCGTGCCGACCTCCTCGAACCGGCCCTCGTCCAGCGCCCGGGCCGAGTCGACCTCGCCGTGGAGATCCCCCTCCCGGACACGGAGGGCCGCGCCGCCCTTCTCGCGCTCTACGGCTCCGGGCTCGCCCTCGGCGAGGACATCACCGAGGAGGTGGTGGCCCGTACGGAGGGCACGACGGCGTCCTTCACCAAGGAGCTCGTACGGCGGTCGGTCCTGATCGCGGCGGAACGCGAGTCGCCCCGCACCGAACCGGCCGACGTCCGCGAGGCCCTCGACGAGCTCCTGTCCGACCGCGACCGGCTCACCCGCCGGCTGCTGGGGGTGCGGAACGGCAGGGAGGACGAGGAGTGGTTCTCGGAGGAGGACGAGGACGAAGAGGACGACATGGAGGTGCACGGGGGACCGCCGTCGGGGGAGTGGCTGCTGGGCCCTCGCCCCGCCCGCTCGCCCCGCCCGCCCCGCGGCTGAGGAACCCGCCCTTGCCCTGACGTCGGCGTCAAGGATTACGTTCGTACGCATGCGAATCGGCGAGCTGGCCGCACGGGCCGGGACCACGACGCGGACGCTCAGGTACTACGAGTCGCGGGGCCTGCTGCCCGCGCGGCGCTCCGGGAACGGCTACCGGACGTACGACGAGAGCGACCTGAAGCTGATCCGGCAGATCCGGACGCTGCAGGACTTCGGGTTCGACCTGGAGGAGACGCGGCCGTTCGTGGAGTGTCTGCGGGCCGGGCACCCGGAGGGCGACTCGTGTCCGGCCTCGCTCGCGGTCTACCGGCGCAAGCTGGCCGAACTCGACGCGCTGATCGGCGAGTTGCAGGCCGTACGGGCGGAGATCGGCGTGCGGCTGGCGACCGTCGAGGAGCCACCACCATTGTGCGAACTGGGAGGGCAGGAGCTGTGATCGATGTGACGGACGCGGATTTCGCGGCGGAGGTCATCGGGTCCGAGTTGCCGGTACTCGTGGAGTTCACCGCCGACTGGTGCCCGCCGTGCCGGCAGATGAGGCCGGTGCTGCACGCCCTCGCGGAGGAGGAGCGCGACCGGCTCAAGGTCGTCCAGCTGGACGTGGACACCAACCCCGAGACGACGAACGCGTACAAGGTGCTGTCGATGCCGACCTTCATGGTCTTCCGCGGCGGTGAGCCGATCAGGGCGATGGTGGGGGCGCGGCCCAAGCGGCGGCTGCTGGAGGAAATCGCCGACGTGCTCTGACCTCGCCGAATATCAAGAAATCCCCCGAGGCAATTGCGCCCGGGGGATTTCTTTGCGTATATTCAATGGTTCGCGACTTCGAGGATATCGAGTCGCGGAGAAGTTCAGTAGGCACAGTATATCCGGGCGGGAGCGGAATTGTCAAACACCGGTTTTCCAGACAATGAATTGCAGCGCGAGCAGGAATTCATCGACGGTCTGTACGCGCGCGTGGACGCCCTGCGCGGGGACACGGAGGCCGGCGTCACCGATGCGCTCGCGCAGGGCAACACGCCGATGCAGGCTCGGCTGGAGCGGGACATCCTGGTCGCCGAGCGGTCCGGACTGCTCGCCGCGCTCAACGCCGTCGACGGTTCGCTCTGCTTCGGCCGGATCGACCTGACCTCGGGCACGAGCCACCACATCGGCCGTATCGGACTGCGCACGGACGACGCCGAGCGCACGCCGATCCTGATCGACTGGCGGGCGAATGTCGCCCGTCCCTTCTACCTGGCCACCGGGTACACCCCGATGGGCCTGCGCCGGCGCCGGCACCTGACCACCGAGGGGCGTCGGGTCACCGCCCTGCACGACGAGATCCTCGACCTGGGCGACCAGGAGCGGACCGGCCACGAGGACCCGACCGGCGACGCCGTGCTGCTCGCCGCGCTCGACGCCGCGCGCACCGGCCGTATGCACGACATCGTGCAGACGATCCAGGCCGAGCAGGACGAGATCATCCGGGCGCCGCACCGCGGAGTGCTCGTGGTCGAGGGCGGACCGGGCACCGGCAAGACGGCCGTCGCGCTGCACCGGGCCGCATACCTGCTGTACGAGCACCGGGAGCTGCTCGCCAAGCGCGCCGTGCTCATCGTCGGCCCCAACCCCGCCTTCCTCGGCTACATCGGCGAGGTGCTGCCCTCGCTGGGCGAGACGGGCGTGCTGCTCGCGACGGTCGGGGAGCTGTTCCCGGGCGTCAGGGCGACGGCCGCCGACACCCGGGAGGCGGCCGCGGTGAAGGGCCGCGCCGACATGGCGGACGTCCTCGCCGACGTCGTACGCGACTGGCAGGCGCTGCCCGACCCGGTGATCGCGATCGAGCACGACCGCGAGATCCTGATGCTCGACGACGGTCTGGTGAAGGTGGCCCGCGAGCGCACCCGCGCCGCCGACCTGCCGCACAACGTCGCACGTGAGCACTTCGAGGGCCACATCCTCAACACGCTCACCGAGCTCTACGCCGAACGCGTCGGCACCGACCCGTACGACGGCACGAGCCTGCTCGACCCGAGCGACATCACCCAGATCCGCGACGACATCGCCGAGAACCGCGAAGTCTGGGCCGCCATCGACCAGTTGTGGCCGCGGCTGACCCCGCAGCGGCTGGTCGCGGACTTCCTCGCCGACCCCGTGGGCTATGTCTCCGACGACGACGCGGCCGCCATCCGGCGCCCGGTGACACGGGCGTGGACGGTGTCGGACGTACCGCTGCTGGACGAGGCGGCCGAACTGCTCGGCGTGGACGAGCGGTTGGCGCGGGCGCTGGCGGAGCGGGAGCGGGAGACGCAGGTCGCGTACGCGCAGGGCGTGCTGGACGTCTCGTACGCCTCCCGGACCTACGAGTTCGAGGACAAGGACGAGGAGGACTCCGAGGTCCTGTCCGCGCACGACATCATCGACGCCGAACGGTTCGCCGAGCGGCAGGAGGAGGACGACCATCGCAGCGCCGCCGAGCGCGCGGCGGCCGACCGGACCTGGGCGTTCGGGCACATCATCGTCGACGAGGCGCAGGAGCTGTCACCGATGGCGTGGCGACTGCTCATGCGGCGCACCCCGACCCGCTCGATGACGCTGGTCGGCGACCCGGCGCAGACCGCGGAGGCGGCGGGCGTCGGCTCCTGGGCGGACATCCTCGCCCCGTACGTCGAGGACCGCTGGGAGCACACCCGCCTGGGCGTCAACTACCGCACGCCCGCCGAGATCATGGACCTGGCGGCGGCCGTGGTGCGGGCCGAGAACCCCGACTTCGAGCCGCCGAGTTCGGTGCGTTCCACAGGTGTACGGCCATGGGTGCGCGCGACCGACGATCTGCCGGGGGCGGTCGCCGAGGCCGTCAAGGAGATGACTCCTGCCGAGGGCCGGCTCGCGGTCATCGCCCCGCGCCACCTGCACCGCAAGCTGGCCGCACGGCTGGACGGGGTGACGGCGGGCGCGGAGCCCGACCTGACGCGGACCGTCGTACTGCTCGATCCGCGGCAGTCCAAGGGCCTGGAGTTCGACTCGGTGCTGGTGGTGGAGCCGGCGCGGTACGGCACGAGCGACCTGTACGTGGCGCTCACGCGGGCCACGCAGCGGCTGGGGGTGCTGCACACCGGTCGGCTGCCGAAGGGGCTGGTCACCACCTGAATCACAGGTTCCACCCAGCCCAGGGTCACCGGGTATCACCAAGGCGTAACAGTTCGCGCCACGGTCACTGCTCGTGCACGGTCGGTGCGGTATGCGTGTGCGGTATGGAAGCCCATTCGTACGCGACCGCGCCGGCCGACAGCCCGTGGCTCGAGTCGCTCCCTGTGCAGCCTTTGCTCACCTCGGAGTTCGACGTCGATCCGGGGGCGGTGTACCAGCGGCTGCGACGGCAGTACGGGCCGGTCGCGCCGGTCGGTCTGATGGGCGTGCCCGCGTGGCTGGTTCTCGACTACCGCGAGGTGCTGGAGGTCCTGCGGAACGAGAGCCTGTGGCGGCGGGACGTCCGGTACTGGCGGGCACGGGCCGAGGGGCGGCTGCCGTACGACTGGCCGCTGCTCGCCGGCTACGAGGTGCGGCAGACGATGTTCATGGACGAGGACGAGCACCGGGCGGCGCGCGCCTCGCTGCACTCGGCGCTGCGGCCTTTCCAGGAGGCGCGCAGTCCACAGGGCTGGGAGCTGCGGGCGACCGTCGCGAGCTTTGCGGACGAGCTGGTGGGGATGCTGGCGGCGGAGTCGGGGGCGGCCGGGTTCGCGGACCTGGGCGCGCAGTACACCAGACCGCTGCTGCTGATGGTCACCACGAAGTTGTTCGGCTGCCCGGTGGAGCTCGGCGACGAGCTGGTCATGGATCTGTGGCGGATGCTGGACGGCGGGCCGGACGCGGGGCCCGCGACCGGGCGGGCACTGGCGGCGATGACCCGGCTCGCGGCGCATCGGCGGGCGCGGCCGGGGGACGACCTGACGTCGTACATGCTGCTCGCGGATCCGGGGATGTCGGACGAACAGCTGGGCCGGGAGCTGTTCATGAACGCGGTCTATCTCAACGACATCACCGGCAACATGGTGATGAACACGCTGCTGGAGGTGTTGCGCGGCAACGCGAGCGTGCGGCGCAGTCTTTCGGCCGGGCAGCTGGGGGAAACGATCAACCGGGCCGCGCTGGTGAACCCTCCCGTCGCCAACATGTGCTTCCGGTTCGCGGCGCGGGACGTGCGGCTGGGCAACTTCTGGGTGCGGGCCGGGGATGTCGTCTCGCCGTCGGCGGCGGCTGCGCACCAGGATCTGCTGGCGATCGGGTCCTCGCCGATGGTCGGGTCGACGGTCAGTACGCGGGCCCATCTGGGGTGGGGCGCGGGGCCGCACGGGTGCCCGAGCGCGGCGCGCGAGCTGGGCGGCATGATCGTGAGCACGGCGGTGGGGCGGGTCTTCGACCACTTCACCAAGGCCGAACTCACGCTGCCGCCGGACCAGTTGCCGTGGCGGTCGGGGCCGGTGGTGCGGGGGCTGAGGCTGCTGCCGGTGCGGTACGAGCTGGGTGGTGGCCTTCCGTCTCCGCGGCGTCCGCGGGAGGAGGAGCATGTACCGACGCCGGGTGCGGACAGCCAGGCGAAGGGGTTGCTGTCGGCGCTGCGGCGGCTGATGTTCGGGGGCCGCTAGGAGTTTCTCGCCCCCGCCGCCCCTACCCTTCCCATCCCCAGGGGCGCTGCCCCTTCGACCCCGCCAGGGGGCTCCGCCCCCTGGACCCCCCCATCGGCCCGAAGGGCCTCGTCCTCAAACGCCGGACGGGCTGAAAGATCAGGCCCCGGCCGGGCGAAAGATCAAGCCTCGGCCGGGCTGACAGATCGGGCCCGGTCGGTGAAATTCAGCCCCTCCGGCGTTTGAGGAGCGGGGGTCCGGGGGCTGGTCCCCGGAGACGGGGGTCGAAGGGGGCGGAGAAGACTACGCCGGGCGTAGCCACACCGTTGCCAGGGGCGGCAACGTCAGGCGGATGCTCGCCGGGCGGCCGTGCCACGGTTGGGGTTCCGGCTTGATGATGTCCGGGTTGGTGATGTCGCCGCCGCCGTAGCGGGCCGCGTCGGTGTTCAGGCATTCGTGCCAGGCGGGGACGTCGTCGGGGATGCCCAGGCGGTAGTCGTGGCGGACGACCGGGGAGAGGTTCGAGATCGACAGGAGCGGGGTGCCGTCCGTCGCCAGTCGCAGGAACGCGAAGACGTTGTCGTCCGCCGCGTCGCCCACGATCCACTGGAAGCCGGCCGGGTCCGTGTCCTGTTCCCACAGGGCGGGGGTGTGGCGGTAGACCGTGTTGAGGTCGCGGACCAGGTCCCGCACCCCGCGATGGTCGGGCTCCGCCCCGTACGCCGGGTCCAGCAGCCACCAGTCCGGGCCGTGCGCTTCCGACCACTCCGCGCCCTGCGCGAACTCCTGGCCCATGAAGAGCAGTTGCTTGCCGGGGTGCGACCACATGAAGCCCAGGTAGGCGCGGTGGTTGGCGCGCTGCTGCCACCAGTCGCCCGGCATCTTCGACACCAGCGAGCGCTTGCCGTGGACGACCTCGTCGTGCGAGATCGGCAGCACGTAGTTCTCGCTGTACGCGTACACCATCGAGAACGTCATCTCGTTGTGGTGGTACTTGCGGTGCACCGGCTCGTGGCTCATGTAGTCGAGCGAGTCGTGCATCCAGCCCATGTTCCACTTCAGGCCGAAGCCCAGCCCGCCGAAGCCGCCCGGGCCCCGGTGGTGCGTCGCACGCGTGACGCCGTCCCAGGCCGTCGACTCCTCCGCGATCGTCACGACCCCCGGCACCCGCCGGTACACCGTCGCGTTCATCTCCTGCAGGAACGCCACCGCGTCCAGGTTCTCCCGGCCACCGTGCTCGTTCGGGATCCACTGGCCCGGCTCGCGCGAGTAGTCGAGGTACAGCATGGAGGCCACGGCATCCACCCGCAGGCCGTCGATGTGGAACTCCTCGCACCAGTAAATGGCGTTGGCCACAAGGAAGTTGCGCACCTCGCGGCGGCCGTAGTCGAACTCCAGCGTGCCCCAGTCGGGGTGCGCGGCCCGCAGCGGGTCCTCGTGCTCGTACAGCGTCCGTCCGTCGAACTCCGCCAACGCCCAGTCGTCACGCGGGAAGTGCGCCGGCACCCAGTCCATCAGCACGCCGATGCCCGCCTGGTGCAGCGCGTCGACCAGGTACCTGAAGTCGTCGGGGGTGCCGAGGCGGGCCGTCGGCGCGTAGAAGCCGGTGACCTGGTAGCCCCACGAGCCGCCGAAGGGATGCTCCGCGATCGGCATCAGCTCGACGTGGGTGAAGCCCAGGTCCTTGACGTACGCGGGGAGCTGCTCGGCGAGTTGACGGTACGTCAGCCCGGGGCGCCACGACGGCAGATGGACCTCGTAGACGGAGAACGGCGCCTTGTGCGCGGGGCGGTCCGCGCGGCGCTCCAGCCAGGCCTCGTCGTGCCACTCGTGGCGGGAGGCGGTGACGACGGACGACGTGTTCGGCGGCGCCTCCGTGCGGCGGGCCAGCGGGTCGGCGCGCAGGGTCTTCGAGCCGTCGGGGCGGGTGATCTCGAACTTGTACAGCTCGCCCTCGCCGATCCCCGGCACGAACAGCTCCCACACGCCGGAGGAGCCGAGCGAGCGCATCGGATGGCCGGTGCCGTCCCAGAAGTTGAAGGTGCCGGCCACATGCACACCGCGCGCGTTCGGCGCCCACACCGAGAAGCGGGTGCCGCTCACGCCCTGGTGCGTCATCGGGTGCGCGCCGAGCACCTGCCACAGATACTCGTGCCGGCCCTCGCCGATGAGGTGCAGGTCGAGCTCGCCCAGTGTGGGCAGGAAGCGGTATGCGTCCTCGGCCTCCTGGACCGTCCCCTCGTACGCCACGAGGAGCCGGTACGCCTCGGGCACCTCGGACAGCGGCAGCAGCCCGGAGAAGAACCCGTCCCCGTCGTCGTGCAGCTCCGCCCGCAGCTCCCCGGCGACGACGGTCACGGACAGCGCGTACGGCCGGAACGCCCGGAAGGCGACACCGCCGGGCACCGGGTGGGCGCCGAGCACCCCGTGCGGGTCGTGATGCGTACCGGCGAGCAGGCGCTCGCGGTCACCGGCTCCCAGGGCGGGCGAGACGACGGCCTCCGGCGGCGGAGCCGTGCTCGCGGCGGCGACCTTCTCGGCGGGCGTGGCGGTCTTCCTGACGGCGGTCTTCTTCGTGGCGACGGTCGCCTTCTGCGCGGCGGCCTTGGCCGTCACCGCCTTCTTGACGGCCGCCTTCTTCGCGGGAGTCTTCTTCGCGGCCGTCTTCTCGGCTGCGATCTTCACCGCGGTCTTCTCGGCAGCGGTCTTCTTCACCGTCGCCTTCTCGGCTGCGGTCTTCTGCACAGCCGTCTTCTTGGCCGCGGTCTTCTTCGCCGGTGCCTTCGCGGCCACGGCCTTCTCAGCCACAGCCTTCTTCGCGGCGGACTTCTTCGCCGCCCCCTTGTCGGCCGCCGCCGCCTTCTTCGGCTTCGGCGCGACGGCCTTCTCCGCCGCCTTCTTCACACTCTTCGCGGCCTTCTTGGCCGTCTCCTCGGCCTTCTTCTTCGGATCCGAACCGCTGGGCGTGGGGCGGGGGGTCACGGGCGGCGCCTCCTAGGCGAAAGTCTGGTCGTTCAGATCAGGTCGGACGTGGCGTAGCGCTCGATCGCCGCCATCGGTACCGGCAGCCAGTCGGGACGGTGACGGGCCTCGTAGACGACCTCGTAGATCGCCTTGTCCGTCTCATAGGCGCGCAGCAGTACCGGGTCGGTGCGCGGATCGCGGCCGCTGACCTCCGCATACCCGGAACAGTAAGCCGCCCGGCACGTCTCGGCCCAGCCCTGTGCATGCCCTCCGGCCGAATGGGCCGCATAGTCGAAGGACCGCAGCATCCCCGCGACGTCCCGCACCGTCGGCTGCGGCATCCGCCGCTCGGCCAGCGGCTTGGACGGCTCGCCCTCGAAGTCGATCAGCCACCACTGACCGGCGGGCGAGCGCAGGCACTGCCCGAGGTGCAGGTCCCCGTGGATGCGCTGCGCGGTCCAGGTACGGCCCTCCGCCGCCAGGTCGGCCAGCGCTGTGAACGCCGAGTGCAGCGCGGGCGCGTACGGCCGCAGCGCCGGCACCGCCTGGGCGGCCAGGTCGAGGCGCTCGATCATGCCGTCGACGAGCACCTGCAGCTGGGTGTGGCCGAGCGTGACGGTCGGTAGTGCGCGGGCGAGCGCGGTGTGCACTTCGGCGGTGGCCCGGCCCAGCGCCCTCGCCTCGGCGGCGAAGTCCTCGCCCTTGGCCAGTTCGCGCAGCGCCAGCTCCCAGCCGTCCGAGGCGCCCTGCAGAAACGGCTGGAGCACGCCGAGCACATACGACTCCCCGGCCAGCTCGGCCGTGAGCCATGCCGTCGGCGCGGGCACCCGTGGGCAGCCCTCGCGGGCGAGCGCCAGCGGCAGCTCCAGGTCGGGGTTGACGCCGGGCACGATGCGGCGCAGCAGCTTGAGGATGAACGTATCTCCGTAGACGACCGACGAGTTCGACTGCTCGGCGGTCACCACCCGGGGGACGAGGCCCGGCCGGATCTCGTCGCCCGGCTCCTTCTCGAAGCGCAGCCCGCCGATGTGGGCCTGGGAGCGCAGCGCCTCCAGGAGCACCTCGGCGGGCCGGGGGTCGTACAGGGCCTCGTACACCGTGCGTCCGGCGAGCGGGCCCTCCTCCACATGTCCGATCAGCGCGGGCGCCAACCTGGGCGGCAGCGCCTCGCGCGCCCCTATCAGCAGCTGGTAGCAGTCGCCCGGGTGTGGTTCGGCGCCGAGCGTGAGCGGCTGATGGGCGCGCACCAGCAGGTGGTACAGGCCGAGCCGGCCCTCGAGCGGCAGCAGTTCGGTGGCCGCGACCAGCGAGAACCCGGTGACCGGACGGCCCTTGCCCGCGAACCAGCGCTGCCGTGGCAGCCATTCCCTGAGCAGTGGATCCAGGGACGCCAGCAGGCCAGGACTGGTCGTGCCGGAAAGTGTGACAGTTTCCGCCATAACGTCACATTCCTTTCCCCGGGTGGGCGGGGTGTTACGTATGCGTGCCCCGGGTGGGACAGAGGAAACCGCCCCACCCCGGGTTCTGCGGGGTACTACGCAGGGTCCTTGCGGAGCCGGAACCAGTAGAAGCCGTGCCCTGCGAGGGTCAGCAAGTACGGCAGCTCACCGATGGCCGGAAAGCGCACCCCGCCGAACAGCTCCACCGGGTGCCGCCCGTTGAAGATCCTCAGGTCCAGCTCCGTCGGCTGCGCGAACCGCGAGAAGTTGTGCACGCACAGCACGAGATCGTCCTCGTACTCCCGCAGGAAGGCCAGGACCGCCGGGTTCGACGACTGGAGCTCCGTGTAGGACCCGAGCCCGAAGGCCGGGTTCTGCTTGCGGATCTCGATCATGCGGCGGGTCCAGTGCAGCAGCGAGGAGGGCGACGACATCGACGCCTCGACGTTGGTGACCTGGTAGCCGTAGACGGGGTCCATGATGGTCGGCAGGAACAGTCGCCCGGGGTCACAGGACGAAAAACCTGCGTTGCGATCCGGTGTCCACTGCATCGGCGTGCGTACGGCGTCCCGGTCGCCGAGCCAGATGTTGTCGCCCATGCCGATCTCGTCGCCGTAGTAGAGGATCGGCGAGCCCGGCAGCGACAGCAGGAGAGCCGTGAAGAGCTCGATCTGGTTGCGGTCGTTGTCGAGCAGGGGCGCGAGGCGGCGGCGGATGCCGATGTTGGCGCGCATACGCGGGTCCTTCGCGTATTCGGCCCACATGTAGTCGCGTTCCTCGTCGGTGACCATTTCCAGCGTCAGCTCGTCGTGGTTGCGCAGGAAGATGCCCCACTGGCAGTTCGAGGGGATGGCGGGGGTCTTGGCGAGGATTTCCGACACCGGGTAGCGGGATTCCCGTCGTACGGCCATGAAGATGCGCGGCATGACCGGGAAGTGGAAGGCCATGTGGCATTCGTCGCCGCCGCTCTCGAAGTCGCCGAAGTAGTCGACCACGTCCTCCGGCCACTGGTTCGCCTCCGCCAGTACCACCGTGTCCGGGTAGGAGGCGTCGATCTCCTTCCGTACCCGCTTCAGGAACTCATGGGTAGCCGGAAGGTTTTCGCAGTTGGTGCCCTCCTCCTGGTAGAGGTACGGCACCGCGTCGAGGCGGAAGCCGTCGATGCCCAGGTCCAGCCAGAACCGCAGTGCGGAGATCATCTCCTCCTGGACGGCCGGGTTCTCGTAGTTGAGGTCCGGCTGGTGGGAGAAGAATCGGTGCCAGAAGTACTGCTTGCGGACGGGATCGAAGGTCCAGTTGGAGGCCTCGGTGTCGACGAAGATGATCCGTGCGTCCGGGAACTGCTTGTCGTCGTCGGCCCAGACGTAGTAGTCGCCGTACGGCCCGTCGGGGTCCTTCCTCGACTCCTGGAACCACGGGTGCTGGTCGCTGGTGTGGTTCATGACGAAGTCGATGATCACGCGCATGCCGCGCTGGTGGGCGGCGTCCACGAACTCCACGAAGTCGGCCAGGTCACCGAACTCCGGCAGGACGGCCGTGTAGTCGGAGACGTCGTAACCGCCGTCCCTGAGCGGCGACTTGAAGAAGGGCGGCAGCCAAAGGCAGTCGACGCCGAGCCACTGCAGATAGTCGAGCTTGGCGGTGATGCCCTTGAGGTCGCCGATGCCGTCCCCGTTGCTGTCCTGGAAGGAACGGACGAGGACTTCGTAGAAGACCGCGCGCTTGAACCAATCCGGGTCCCGGTCCTTGGCGGGGGTGTCCTCGAAGGTGTCCGGAACGGGTTCGTTGACGATCATGTTGTGGGTGACCCTCCGATCTGCGGGGTGGACGGTCGCAGGACGGTGAATACGTGCGCCGGACGGATGCCCGGTTCGAGGCGTACGTAATTGGACCTGCCCCAGTGATAGGTCTCGCCGGTGAGCTCGTCGCGCACCGGCACCGACTCGTGCCATTCCAGGCCGAGTTGCGGCATGTCCAACGAGACCGTGGCCTCCTGGGTGTGGTGAGGGTCGAGGTTGGCGACCACCAGAACCGTGTTCGAGCCGCTCCGCTTCGAATACGCGATCACCGCTTCCTTGTCCGCATCATGGAAGTGGAGGTCGCGCAACTGGCGCAGGGCCGGGTTCGAGCGCCGGATCGTGTTGAGTTTGGTGATCAGGGGGGTGATGGTGCGGCCCTCGCGTTCGGCCGACTCCCAGTCACGCGGGCGGAGTTGGTACTTCTCCGAGTCCAGGT
>NZ_JBIAUR010000016.1:0-265420 GCF_042893105.1 Streptomyces sp. NPDC001663
TGCCCCTGCGTCGGTGAGGACGGTCTTGGGCGAAGTCCCGTTGCGGGAGTTCCCCGAGCCGTGGCCTGCGGGATCTCCGCGTTCGTAGCCGAGGTATTCGCTCATCTCGGCTTCCAGGGCCCGCTCCAGCACGGCCCGGGTGATCTCCGTCAGCAGCCCGCCCTCACCGAGCAGGGCCGCCCCTGAGGCGTCAGCCTTGTCGAGCAGTCGCTCGACGACCTCGTCAACCATCTCGTCGTCGGCCACGTACGCGGCCGCTTCGTCTTTGTCTGCCATGACTCGTCCGATCCGCCCGGCCCGAGGGCCCGAGGGCGAGCCCCGGGCCAGGTTTTCACATCACGGACTTACACGATCTTTCAGACACGCTCATCGAATCCCTGGCACGCTGTTGGCCGGCCCCAGTCGGCGATCAGCTCGTGAAGATGAAGTACTTCCACGTCCCATACGTCGTCGAGTTCACGTTGTCGCCCGACTTCGTATCGATGTAGGACGAGCGGATGCGGAAGCGGACGCCCGTCGGTGGGGTACCGGTGAGTTCGAGGGTGTCCTCGCCGGCCGAGCCGAGGACCAGGTACTCGGAGTGCGTGGTGGTCCAGGCGCCCTGGTAGTAGCCCTGCACCTCCACCTTGTACTTGCGGCCGGTGTACGGCGTCATCGTGGTGTCGAAGACGGGGTCCTTGGACTTGTGGAAGTAGCGGTAGGTCTGGTTCCAGGCCGTCGCCGTCTTGTAGTAGCCGCTGAGGGCCGTCGCGACCTTGGCCCGTGCGCCCACGGTGCTCGTGACCGTCGCGGGCGCGTAGCGGGTGTCGCCCGTGAACTTGGCGGTGAGCTTGGTGTCCCGGGTGAGGTAGAGGGTGGCGGAGAGGTTTCCGGAGGAGTCGACCGTGCCGGACTTGACCAGCTTGTTGGGCTTGTCGGAGCCGTACGGGTCGGCGTAGATCTCGACGGTGCGGTTCTTGTATGTCGTCCCCAGGTGCGCCGTGACCTTCACCGGGGTGTTGTACGCGTACACCTTGCCGTTGTTGGAGAGGGTCAGCGCCGTCGCCGTGCGGGTGACGTTCACCGTTGCCGTCGCGGTGGCGGCCGCGTGGTACTCGTCGCCCGCGTAGCCGACCGTGTACGTGACCTTGTCGCCGGCCGGCGGGGTGTCGGCGAAGGAGTACGAGCCGTCGGCGCCGACCGTCGCCGTGCCGAGCGCCTTGCCCGACGGGGACTCGGCGTCGGTACGGCGGACGGAGACCGTCGTGCCGGACGGGAAGGCCGCGTTCGAGGTCAGCTTGCCCGTGACCGTGAGCGACTTGGCGCGGGGCGCGGTGGTCGGGGCGGTCGCCGTGAGGGTGGTGTCCGCCTTGGTCGGGTCGTCGAGGACGCGGAGCGAGTAGACGTTCGAGTCGTTGTACGACACCGCGAACAGCTTGCTCGCGTCCGGGGCCCAGGCCAGGCCCGAGGGCGCGAGGGTGTCGGCGCCGCTGCTGTTGCCGGTGTTCGGGAAGTCGTACTGCCGCACCGGCGTGGAGATGCCCGGCTCGAAGATGTGGACGTCCGGGTCGTACCAGGAGAAGGTGCCCCCGGCGACCGCGCCGTTCGGGGCGATGTCGACCGCGTTCGGGTAGGCGTTGGAGGTGTAGCTGCCGTCCTCGGACAGGTCCGAGAGCTTGAACACCTGCTGCTTGTAGGGGGAGCCGCTGGCCGTGACGACGTCCTTGCCGTCCGGGGTGACGGCGAGGTCGCTGAGGTCGCTGCTGCTGCCCGGGTCCCAGGCGTACGCGGTGCGGGTCGCCGAGCCCGTGGACACGTCGAAGACGGCGAGCTCGTTCGGGCTCTGCCCGGAGGTGCCCGCGACGACGGAGTCCGGGGCGCCCGGCGAGGAGGCCAGGATCGGGGCGTCGTTCCAGGTCTTGGTGGTGTCCTGGTGGAGCGTCACGACCGGATCGGTGCCGCTCAGGTCGAGCGAGCCGATGTTGCCGGTGCCGGATCCGCGGTAGCCGAACCAGAGCTTGCCGCCGGCCAGGGCCGGGTATTCGGGCTGGGTGCCGTCGCCCGTCGGGTAGCGATGGGCCTCGGTGGCCGTGGCCGTGTCGATGGCGACGATCGCGTCGGCGTCCTCGACGGCCGCGTACAGGGTGCCGGAGTCGGCGGAGAGCTCGAGGCCGCGGACGCCGGGCAGCGAGTCGATCGTGCCGACGACGGTTCCGCTGTAGTCGGTCGCGACGATCTTTCCGCCGCTCGGGTCGCTGATGAAGACCCGCTGGTGGACGCCGTCGACGACGACGTCACCGGTCGAGGTGACCGGCAGGACGATGCTCGAGTCGGCCAGCGCGGGCGCGGCCGACGTGACCGCGAGCGCGGCCGAGCAGAACAGGACCGCGAGCGCCGTCGCGGCCGGAAGAGTGCGTGTGCGCACGGTGGTTTCGAACCCCCCGGAACGAAAAAGAGCCCCTGCTGAACTGGGGAAGTGAGCGGAGCGTAGGTCACGCGGGTGACAGCAGTTGCAAAGGAGGGTCAATGATGATCAAAAAGTCCGCCGCAATGATCAAGGCGATCAGAAAGCATTCCGCGCCGTTCGGCTCCGGTCCCTCCCCTCGTGGGGACCGGCGCCGAACGGCGCGGATCTCGCGGGCTCAGGCGATGTGTCCTACACCGCCGTCCCGTGGCTTCTGCGGAAGCTGGCCGAGAACGTTCGGCCTCTTGGGGGGTCTCCCCGAGCGCTGAGCCGATGGCCTGCGCGGACAGCGCGTGACGGGCTCGCTACTGCGTCGTGATCCTGCCAGCTGCGCCTCCCGGTGGGGAGGTTCCGGTTCCGGTCCGGACGCTTAAGTCGCAGGTCAGCCGTATAAAGTGAGTTTTCCGGTCCGGATGTCCAAACGCGGGGGGAGTAAGGGGTGGAGGCCTTGAGTTCCGACTCAGGGGCACGTACTGCCTTCGCGGAACGGCTCGCACTGCTCTACAAGGAGGCCGGCAACCCTCCCCTCACGCGCGTGGCCGAGGCGGTCGTACAGCTTCAGCGGGTGGACGAGCGGGGACGGCCCGTACGGGTGTCCGCGCAGCGGATCAGTGACTGGCGGCGGGCCAAGAACGTGCCGGCGCAGTTCGCCGCGCTCGCCGCGGTGCTCCATGTCCTGATACCTCAGGCCCGGCGTGCGCGACCCACGCCCGTTTCGGCCGGTTTGTACGACATGGCGCAGTGGCAGCGGCTCTGGGAGCGCGCCGTGGCCGACCCGGCCGGCGAGCGGCCCGCCGCTTCCGCGGAGGTGGAGGAGGGGACCCCGGGCGAGGCGTCGGCCGTCCCCGGTGTGTGTCCGTACCGGGGGCTGGCGTCCTACCGGCAGGAGGACGCCCGGTGGTTCTTCGGGCGGGAGCGGAGCACCAACGCCCTCGTGGATCAGCTGCGGGCGGCGGAGAAGTCCGGCGGACTGGTCATGCTCGTCGGTGCCTCGGGGGCGGGGAAGTCCTCGCTGCTGAACGCCGGTCTGGTGACCGCCCTGCGGGACGGCGCGCTCGGCGACGAGGAGGGCCGGGCGGCGGCTGCAGGGGTCGTACAACTCGTGCCCGGCAGTGATCCGCTCGCGGAGCTGACGCGGCGGATCCCAGAGCTGGAACCCGTCGTTTCGTCGTCGGCGGAGGCCGGTACTCCGCGGTTCACGGCCGCGGTCCATGGCGCCGTCACGGCGTGGATGGGGCGCGAGGGGAGCGACGGTGACCGTCCGGTGGTCATCGTGGACCAGTTCGAGGAGGCCTTCACCCTCTGCCCCGACGAGGCGAGCAGGCGCACGTTCGTGCAGGTTCTGCATGCCGCGTGCGCGCCCGCCGGGCCGGACGACCCGGCGCCCCTGCTGGTGGTCCTCGGCATCCGGGCCGACTTCTACGACCAGTGCCTCAGGTATCCGGAGCTGGCCGACGCGCTGCAGCACCGGCACATGGTGCTCGGGCCGCTGACGACGGCGGAGCTGCGCGAGGCGGTGACCGGGCCGGCCAAGGCCGTGGGGCTGGAGCTCGAACCGGGCCTCGCGGAGCTGATCGTGCGGGAGGTGAGCGCCGACGGCCCCCGCGGCACGCACGACGCGGGCGTACTGCCGCTGCTGTCCCACGCCCTGCTCGCCACCTGGCAGCGGCGGAAGGCGGGGAGGCTGACGCTGGCCGGTTACCGGGCGGCGGGCGGAATCCAGGGCGCGGTGGCGGCGACCGCCGAGCGGGCCTGGTCCGGGCTCGATCCGGCGGCGCGTACGGCTGCGCGGCTGCTGCTTCTGCGGCTGGTCCGGCTCGGCGAGGACACGCAGGCCACCCGGCGGCGGGGGACGCGGCGGCAGCTGGCGGAGGAGTCGACGGACCCGGGCAAGACGGAGGAGTCGCTCGAGGCGCTGGTCCGCGCCCGGCTGGTGACGCTCGACGCGGAGACCGTGGAGATCACCCACGAGGCGCTGCTGCACGCCTGGCCGCGGCTGCGCGACTGGATCGACGAGGGCAGGAACGACCATCTGGTCCGCCAGCGCCTGGAGGAGGACGGCCGCGCCTGGGAGGGCTCCGACCGCGACTCCTCGCTGCTGTACCGGGGCTCGCGGCTGGCACAGGCCCGCGACTGGGCCAAGTCCGCCGGCGACACCCTGCTGACCCGCAGCGCGGTGGAGTTCCTGGCCGCTTCGGTACGGCTGCGCAGGCGCGCCCTGGTGATGCGGCGCGGTGCGGTGTCCGCGCTGGTCGTGCTGTCGATCCTGGCCGTCGGCGCGGCGGTCCTCGCCTGGCAGCAGCGCAACGACGCGGTGTTCGAGCAGGTGGTCGCCGAGGCGGACCGCGTGCAGTACACCGACCCCTCGCTCTCCGCCCAGCTGGACCTGGTGGCGCACGACCTGCGGCCGGACGACGCCGGCACCAACAACCGGCTGATCTCGATCGTGAACGCGCCGCTGGCCACACCGCTGCTCGGCCACACCGGCGCCGTCTACCTCACCTCGTTCAGCCCGAACGGCAAGGTCCTGGCCACCGCCAGCTACGACCGCACGGTCCGGCTGTGGGACGTCAGCGACCGCTCACACCCGAAGCCCCTGGGCAAGCCGCTCACCGGGCACACCAGTTGGGTGAGCACCGCGGTCTTCAGCCCTGACGGCCGCACCCTCGCCAGCGCCGGTGACGACGGCACGGTACGGCTGTGGGACGTACGGGATCCCGCGCATCCCAAGCCGCTCGGCACTCCCCTGACCGGCCACACCGGCACGATCTACCTGCTCGCCTTCAGCCCGGACGGACGCACGCTGGCCTCCGCCGGCGAGGACCACACCGTACGGCTGTGGGACATGACCGATCCGGGCCGGCCGAAGGCGCTCGAGCCGCTGACCGGCCACAGCGCCGCCGTGCGTTCCGTGGCCTTCAGTCCCGACGGGCGGCTGCTGGCGGCCGGTGGCGACGACAACACGATCATGCTGTGGAACATGGCCGATCCGCACCACCCGAAGGCGATCGACCGGGTGCTGAAGGGCCACACGGACACGGTGCACTCCGTGGCCTTCAGCCCCGACGGGCACACCCTCGCCAGCGGCAGCGCCGACGACACCATCCGGCTGTGGGACGTCACCGACCCGTCCCGCGCCGCCCAGCTCGGCTCGCCGCTGACCGGCCACACCGGTCCCATCTGGTCGGTGGCCTTCAGCCCCAAGGGCAGCATGCTCGCGGCCGGCAGCGCGGACAGCACGGCGAGTCTGTGGAACGTCAGCGACCCGGCCTTCCCCTCGCAGGTCGGCGAGCCGCTCGCGGGCAGCAGCGGCGAGATGTACGCCATCGGCTTCAGCCCGGACGGCCGCACCCTGGCCACCGGCAGCGGCGACAGCAAGGTCCGGCTGTGGTCGGTGCCGACGTCGGACATGGTCGGCGCCTTCGGAGCATTCCGCCCGGACGGGCAGGTGCTCGCCATGGCCGCGCGCGACGGGCGGATCCGGCTGTGGAACGTGAGGGTTCCCGGCCGGCCCGTGGCGATGGGCGAACCGTTCATGCCCGCGGACGGCGGCCAGCGCCAGCTGGCCTTCTCCCCCGACGGCCACACGCTCGCCGTGATGAACGGACGCCGGAAGCTGTACCTGTGGAACGTCACCGACCCGACCCGGCCGGTCTCCTACGGGACGCCCCTCACCATGCGGACCCGCTTCACCGGAACCGACGCGCTGGCCTTCAGCCCGGACGGCCGCACGCTGGCGACCCCCTACGACGACCGCACCATCCAGCTGTGGAACGTCGCCGACCCGTCCCGCGCCGTCAAGTTCGGCGCACCGCTCACCGGCCACAAGGGCTACATCAACAGCCTCGCCTTCAGTCCGGACGGCCACACCCTCGCCAGCGGCAGCGCGGACGCAACCATCCGGTTCTGGAACGTCGCCGACCCCCGCCGTGTCACCCCCCTCGGCGCACCGCTCACGGGACACGGCGGACCCGTCAACGTCCTCGTCTACAGTCCGGACGGCCACACGCTGGCCAGCGGCAGCGACGACGACACGGTCCGGCTGTGGAACGTCACCGATCCCCGCGACGCGACCGAGGAGGGCAAGCCCCTGACCGGTCACACCGAAGCGGTCGTGTCGCTCACCCTCAGCCAGGACGGCCGCACGCTGGCGAGCGGCGGCAACGACAACACGGTCCGCCTGTGGAACGTGGCCGACCCCTCCGAGGCCGCCCCGATCGGGCAGTCGATGAGTCCCAACGCCAAGACCGGCAACTTCCTTTCGTTCAGCCCCAAGAGCCACATGCTCGGGGTGTCGAGCGGCGCCGACACCGTCCGGCTCTGGAACCTCGACACCGACGACGCCATCCGGCACATCTGCTCGACCACGCAGGGCGTTCTGACGGCGGAGAAGTGGCACGAGTACCTGCCGCGGCTCTCCTACGAGCCTCCGTGCGGCCATTAGCGGCGGGTGACGGGCGTAGATCCGGTGATCCAGATCACAACTCGCCGTGATAGCCGAGCAGGCGACTCCCGCTGCACCTTTCGTCTTGTTAGTCTTGGCCATAGCCCGATCGCTAGTGCATCCCCCGTCGCTAGCGGTCGGGCCTTCTCATGTCCGGCGGAGGCCGTCGGTGAGCCCGGGACTTCCCCTCACGCGATGCCGGTCCAGGCGCGAAGGGCGTTGGCATGCTCCTGGATCAACGACATCCGGGCCTCCCATTCCTCTCCGGCCTGGTGATGCGGGTGCGTGGTGATCTGCCCGGGGTGCTTGCGGTACATGAGGCCGGTGTCGCCGATGAACCAGCCGTCCGCCAGGGCATCGAGTCCGAGCAGAAGGCCCGTGTCACCGGAGGCCGGCAGGGCCATCCACCCGCCGAGCAGCGCCAGCAGGGGGCGCCGCACGCACAGCGTGGCGGGGTGAATCCGAGGCCGACGGTGCTCGGCCCAGAATCCGTACGCGCTCCCGCGCGGGAGCCGGCCGGGCTCCGGATCGCCGTCGAAGGAGACGGTGCTGCCGTCATCGAGGAGGTCGAGCACTCGGGACGTGGTCCAGCCCACCGCGGGGTGCTCCTCCAACACGGCGATGTCGCGCGCGAGAGCTCCGGCGGTGAGCTGGTCGTCGGCGTCCAGGTTCTTCACGTAAACACCGGTCGACCGGGCGAACGCCAAGGTCCGCGCCACGTGCGGGCCGCCACGTCGGGACGCCGAGATCCGGATGCGCGGATCGTCCGCCGGAAGATGCGCGGAGCTTCGAACGTCGCTTCCGTCCTCCTGCACACACCACTCCCATGACCAGCCGTCAGGAAGGTCCTGGGAGCGAAGAGACGCGTACGCCTCCGAGAGGAACCGCGCACCCTCTCCGTGCACAGGCGTGACAACCGAGATGATCCCGTTCATACGGGCCAGCTTACGAAGTGATCGCGAACGACTTCCGCGGCCCGCGGACTTCGGGTGGCGCAGGCCCTAGCGGTCGCCGCCGGCGGTCGCGAGCCAGTGGGCGAGCCTGCGTACGGTGGTCTCGTCGAGCCGGTCGACGATTTCCTGTACGGCGGCCAGGTCGTCCGGCGCGAGGTCGTAGACGCCGGCCTTGGCCAGGCCGGACATGAGGACCTGGCGGCGACGGCTGTCCATGCGCTCGGCGAGCCTGGTCGGCTCCTTGGGGGCGGTGGACGGTGACTGCGCGGTCGGCGCCGGCGCTGGGGCCGAGACGTCGTAGCGCTGCCAGGTGCCGTCCTTCGGGCCCCAGAGGCTGACCGTGAGGCTCTCGCCGCGGGCCCGGACGGTGTGGGCCATCTCGCCGAGCGCGTACTGCACGGGGGCCCGGTGCGGGGACTCGGCGCACACCTGCCAGGACGTCGAGGCGGGTGGGCAGAACATCGCGACCCAGCGTGGGGGGCCTGACGGTTGCGGGCTCTGGGGACGGGTCTCCACTGCGTTCACCCCTTCATGCACCTCTTCGGAAGCTGCTCGGCGGCACGGGGACCATAACTGACGGTCCGTCAGTTATCCAGACCCGCACGCTTCTGTCCTCTTCACGGCCGACGTGGCACCCTGCCTCCGCCCCCGAGCCGAGAAGACCTCCAGCCGAGGAGACAGAGATGAGCGCGCTCACAGACGGTCATGGCGCTCGTGCCCGGAGCGCCTACGACCGTGCCGTCGCCGCATGCCGGTACGCCGGAGTCGACCGGGCCGCGGCCGAGCCGGTGCCGAGGAGCCCCACCGAGCGGGCCGCCAACGCCCTGCGGCTGACCGCCCAACTGCTCGACGGGCTCGCGGCGGGCGCCCCCGACCCGGCCGCGGACGCCCGCTGCGCGCGCAATGCCACGGCCGCAGCCGCGCTCGCCGCTCAGGTGGCCCAGTCGCACGACGGCAACGAGGCCGCCGCCCACGCCCTGCGCGCCGCCCTCGCCGCCTCGCAGGCCGCCGCAACCGCGGCCGGCGGCACGGCGGCGGGACGTGACGCGGCCCTGAACTCCGCCGCCGACAACGCCGAGGAACGCGCGGTCGCCGCCGCACGGGACGCCGGCTGGATCACTGGTTCCAGCTCTCGTCGTACGGGTCCTTCGGCGTCGGCACCGGTTTCGCCGACGTCACCTTGAGATATGGGATCGGGCCGTTGTTGACGGGGTCCTTGGTCTGCTTGGCGGTGTAAGTGCCGGTCACCTCCAGCCACTTGTCCGGTTCCAGGACCGGGGGGATCCTGCCCGTCAGGGCGATCTTCACCGGCTGGGCGTCGGCGGCACAGCAGTTGAGGGCCATGCGGACCAGGTAGGGGGCACCGGTGCGGTCCAGGGCGACGAAGCCCGTGATCTTGATCTGGCGGCCGGTTATGGAACGGCCGTGGCCGTAGACCGCGCGACCCGCGTAGTCGACCACGCCGAGGCGGAGCGGCCCGGCGGCGGGCAGGGAGTTGTAGCCGTACGGCTTCTGCAGTGCCGTACCGGTGCGCATGGCGCTGTACGAGCCGAGGGCAGGCGGGGCCACCAGGATGAGGGCGAGGAGGGGGAGGACGAGGAGCCAGGAGACGCGGGGTTCGCGGTGGACATGGCCGTCGCCGTGGTCGTGACCGTCGCCGTGGTCGTGACCGTCGCCGTGATCGTGGCTGTCGCCGAGGTCTTGGGAGTGCCCGTCGCTTCCCTTCCCCTTCCGTCCCCGCCACTCGTACCAGACCGTCGCCAGCGCCGCCGCGATCAGTACCGCGCCCGACAGCAGCAACAGCGGTTGCAGGCCTGCCTTGACGTAGCGCAGGTAGAGGTCGGTGAAGCCCGCGTGCAGCAGCGCCGCGCCCGTGAGGAACAGGACCGCCGCCTGTGCCTGGCGGTTCACAGGAGCACCGCCCCGGTCAGGACCGCACCCGCGATGGCGAGCGCGAAGGTGGCGGGGGCGAAGCGCAGGGCGAAGCCGCGGCCGAAGGTGCCCGCCTGCATGGCGAAGAGCTTGAGGTCGATCATCGGGCCGACGATCAGGAACGCCAGCTTGGCCGTGAGCGAGAACTGGGTCAGCGAAGCCGCCACGAACGCGTCCGCCTCCGAGCAGATGGACAGCAGTACGGCGAGGATCGCGAGCGCGAGGATGGCGACGACCGGGTTGTCCGCCGCCGTGCGCAGCCAGCTCGCCGGGGCCACCGCCTTCAGCGTCGCCGCGGCCATCGCGCCGATGACCAGGAAGCCGCCCGCGTGCATCACGTCGTGCCGGACCGAACCCCAGAAGGCGGCGCCCCTGCTCTGGCCCTCGTAGTGCGGACGCTCCGGCAGGCGCAACCAGTCGGTGCGGCCCAGGCGTTGCCACAGCCAGCCCATCACACAGGCCACGAGCAGACTGCCGACGAAACGGGCCAGAACCATTTCGGGGTTGCGGGGGAAGGCGACCGCGGTCGCCGTCAGCACGATCGGGTTGATGGCGGGAGCGGAGAGGAGGAAGGCGAGCGCCGCGGCCGGGGTCACGCCCCGGCGGACCAGCGCCCCGGCCACCGGTACGGACGCGCACTCGCAGCCCGGCAGCACCGCGCCCGCCATTCCGGCGACCGGCACCGCCAGCGCGGGTCGCTTCGGCAGGGCGCGGGCGAAGAACGACGCCGGTACGAACACCGCGATCGCCGCCGAGAGCAGCACGCCGAGGACGAGGAAGGGCAGCGCCTGGACCAGCACGGCCACGAACACCGTCATCCAGCTCTGCATCACCGGTGCGGAGAGCGCACCGCGGATCGGGCCCTGCAGCAGCACCAGCAGGAGCAGCACCATGGTGAGGATCAGCGGGGACTTCGACTCGCGCTGTCCGCCGCCGGCCGCCTTCTCGTGGGACTCCGGAGGACGGTCTGCCGGCTCCGGATGGTGTTCTGCCGGATCGTGGCCTACCGGCTCATCGCTGTCCGCCCCCGTGGGGGCTGCTTTGGTGATGGCCACGGGCGAGGTACCTCCGGTGGTGCGCTGCGGAAGGGCGCTGGTCTTCCTCCCCTTCAGTACGGCGGGGAGGCGGTGGATGTTCAGTGACCGTGCACGATCGTTGCTGGAACCACCTGTCTCATTGAGGCAGTCTTCTCCCTCGTGGGGAGCGTTCCGAATCAAGGGCAGCCGAGTGGTGATGCGTCCGCGCACATGGTGGTGTGCGGCGACGACGGGCTGGCCCATCGGCTGGCCGCCGAACTGCGGGGTGTCTACGGCGAGCAGGTCACCCTCGTCGTCCCGCCGTCCGAGCGCGGTGTCCTGCCGCCGGTGGTCGGGCGGGCCCGGGCCACGACCGCGGCCCTGATCGACCGCGTGAGCGCGGCCGTCAACCGGGGGAACGGCACGGCCACCGCCGAACCCGTCGGCAACGGCCATGTCGTGGAGGCCGCCGAGCCGGTCGAGTCCGTGCTCGCGGAGGCGGGCGTGGAGCGGGCCGCCGCGCTGGCGCTGGTGTACGACGACGACGAGACCAACATCCGCGCCGCCCTCACCGCCCGCCGCCTCAACCCCCGGCTGCGGCTGGTCCTCAGGCTCTACAACCGGCGGCTCGGGCAGCACATCGAGGAACTCCTCGACCAGGCGGCCGCGTTGGCCGCGGGCGACGGGGACGGATCCGGCTTCGACGCCTCCACCACCGTGCTGTCCGACGCCGATACGGCCGCGCCCGCGCTGGCCGCCACCGCCGTCGCCGGCACCAGCAAGGTCGTACAGACCGACGGGCTGCTGCTGCGCGCGGTGGAGCGGACGCCGCGGCCCGGGCAGGTGGCCCAACCAGGGCTGGCCACCTTGGCGTTGCTGTCCCCCGACGGTGCCGAGACCGGGGGCGAGCACGGGCCGGAGCTGCTGCCCGACGCGGCGGCGGTCCGGGCCGCGACCGGTCGCGGCAGCGTCGTACTGGAGCAGGTGTCGTACGCCGGGCCCGAACTGCCGCCCGCGCGCGGGGCCGTGGCGTTCGCGTCGCTGTTCTCGCGGCGGCTGCGGTGGTCGCTGGCGGGCATGGTCGGATGCGTGGTGGCGCTCGCGGTGGCGTTGTGGCTGGTGACAGGGATGCATCCGCTGAGCGCGTTCTATCTGACGCTCCTCGATCTCTTCGCCATCGACGACCCTGCCATCGGCGCCTCCGTCGGGCGTCAGGTCCTTCAACTCCTGTCCGGTCTGGTCGGGTTGCTGCTGCTGCCGGTGCTGCTGGCCGCGGTGCTCGAGGCGCTCGGCACCTTCCGGACCGCGTCCGCACTGCGCAAGCCGCCGCGTGGGCTGGGCGGTCATGTGGTCCTCCTCGGGCTCGGCAAGATCGGTACACGGGTGCTGACCCGGCTGCGGGAACTGCACATCCCCGTGGTGTGCGTCGAGTCCGACCCCGACGCGCGCGGGCTGGCGACGGCGCGGCGGCTGCGGGTGCCGGTGGTGCTCGGGGACGTCACGCAGGAGGGTGTGCTGGAGGCCGCGAAGATCCACCGTGCGGATGCGCTGCTCGCGGTGACCAGCGCGGACACGACGAATCTCGAGGCCGCGCTGTACGCCCGAAGTGTCCGGCCGGATCTACGGGTTGTGCTGCGGCTGTACGACGACGACTTCGCGACCGCCGTGTACCGGACGCTGCGGGCCGCGCATCCGCGGGCGTCCACCCGGAGTCGGAGTGTGTCTCATCTGGCTGCTCCTGCGTTTGCCGGGGCGATGATGGGGCGGCAGATTCTGGGGGCGATTCCGGTGGAACGGCGGGTGTTGCTGTTCGCCGCGGTGGATGTGGGCGGGTATGCACAGCTGGAGGGAAAGACGGTCTCGGAGGCGTTTCGGGCGGGGGCGTGGCGGGTGTTGGCCTTGGACACGGGGGTCTCCGGCGGGCGGCGGGAGGAACCTGCCGCCGAGGAGGCGTACGAGGATGCGCGGCCGGTCGCCGGGGCTGGGCTGGTGTGGGAGCTGCCGGACAACTATGTGCTGCGGGGGTCGGATCGGGTGGTGCTGGCGGCTACGCGGCGAGGGTTGGCGGAGCTGCTGGGGCGGCGGCCGCGAGAGCGGGCCGGAGCCTGAGAGGCACCCGCTGCTGGGGCGGGGGGTGGGTTCGCTCGCCCGCGCTTGCGGGGTGCCGCCTGCGCCCACCCGTGCCGCCCCAGCGGCACGACTGCCCGCAGGCTACGGCGATGCCGTGGCCCCACCCCCCAAGTGCCGCTCCGCGAAGTCCAGTTCGAGCCGCACCTGCTTGATCCGTTCGTCCACCACCAGCGAACCGTGCCCCGCGTCGTAGCGGTACACCTCGTGGATCGCGCCCTTCGCCTCCAGCCGCTTGACGTAGTTCTCGATCTGGCGGATGGGGCAGCGGGGGTCGTTGACGCCGGCCGAGATGTAGACCGGGGCCTTGACCTCGTCGACGTAGGTCAGGGGGGACGAGGCCTCGAAGCGTTCGGGGACCTCCTCCGGGGTGCCGCCCAGCAGGGTGCGGTCCATGGCCTTCAGGGCTTCCATCTCGTCGTGGTACGCCGTGACGTAGTCGGCGACCGGGACCGCCGCGATGCCCAGGGCCCAGGCGTGCGGCCGGGTGCCGAGGCCGAGGAGGGTGAGGTAGCCGCCCCAGGAACCGCCGGTCAGGATCAGACGGTCGGGGTCTGCCAGACCCGAGCTCACCGCCCAGGCGCGGACCGCCTCGATGTCCTCCAGCTCGATGAGGCCCACGCGGTGCTTCAGGGCGTCCGTCCAGGCGCGGCCGTAGCCCGTCGAGCCGCGGTAGTTGACCCGCACCACCGCGTACCCGTGGTCGACCCAGGCCGCCGGGCCCGCCGCGAACGCGTCGCTGTCGTGCCAGGTCGGGCCGCCGTGGATGTCGAAGACCGTGGGCAGCGGGCCCGTCGCGCCGGCCGGCTTCTGGACCAGGGCGTGGATACGGCCGCCGGGGCCGTCCACCCAGACGTCCTCCACCGGCACCGAGCCCGGGGACTTCATGCCCGGCGGGTCGAGGACGACCTCGCCCGTCGTCGAGCGGACCGCCGACGGCTCGGCGGCCGAGGACCAGAGGTACTCCACGCGGCCGTCGGGGCGGGCCGTGGCGCCGGAGACCGAGCCGGGCGGGGTCGGGATCCTCTCCAGGGCGCCGCCCGCGAGGTCGTACCGGAACAGCTCGCTGCGGGCCTCGAAGCTGTGCACGATGAGCAGGCCCGTGCCGTCCGGGTACCACTCGGCGCCGACGTCGCCCGGCAGGTCCAGGGCCAGGTCGGTCTCCTCGCCCGTCGCCACGTCCCACACCAGGGGCTCCCAGCGGCCGCGGCGCTGGTGGCCGATGAGCAGGCGGGTGTCGCCGTCGACCGGCGCGAAGCCCAGGACCTCCAGGCCCAGCTCCTTGGTGCCGCCCTTGGTGTCGTCGAGCTCGGTGACCGCCGTGCCGTCGGGACGCAGGACGCGCAGCGCGGAGTGCATCGCGTCGCCGTGCTCGGTGTGCTCGATCGCGATCAGCGAACCGTCGTGGGAGAGGTCGCCGACACCCGCCGACTCGCGGTGGCGGTAGACCTCCACGGGGTCCTCGCCGACGCGCGCGAGATGGATCGTCGTACCGTCCTCGTCCGTGGAGCGCCCGACGATCGCCGTGCGGCCGTCGCGGCCGAGGGCCAGGCCGGCAGGGTAGGAGGCCTCCAGGCCCGGGGCGGCGAGCTCGTCCGGGCCGCCCGCGAAGGGCTGTCTGCGCCAGACGCCGAACTCGTCGCCGTCCTTGTCGTCGAACCACCAGATCCAGGCGCCGTCCGGGGAGAGCACACCGTCCGTCGTGCCGTTCGGCCGGTCCGTGACCTGGCGTTGCTCGTCCGTCGCCCGGTCCCAGGCGTACAGCTCGTAAGTGCCGGTGGCGTTCGACACGAACAGCGACCGGTCGGGGGCGTCCTCCGCCCAGTCCGGCAGCGACACCCTCGGCGCCCTGAAGCGCTTCTCCCAGTCCGGCATCTGTTCGTCCCGCTCCGGCGCGGCGGGCCCGTTGCTCTCAGTCATGGCCCCATACTGCCTGCTCGCTGTGACAATGCGCCGACGGGATCCCCAGCCTGTGGACAACTTCTACCGGTCGCTTACCAATCCCCTCCTGAGCAGGACGGACGGCATCGGCACGGACCGATTGTCAGTGGCGGGGTGCAGACTCTTTCGGCATGACCGATCTGCGCAAGACAGTCGAGAGGTTCTGGGCCGCCGCCGAGGCCCGGGACTGGGACGCATTCGCCGACACCCTGGCCGAGGACGTCGTCTACACCCTGCCGCAGACCCGCGAGCGGATCAGCGGCCGGGAGAGGTACGTGGAGTTCAACCGGGAGTATCCCGGTGACTGGCACCTGCGGATCGAGCGGATCGTCGCCGAGCCGGAACAGGTCGTCAGCTGGCTGCGGTTCACGGTCGGGCTGGAGGAGATGTACGGCATCTCCTTCTTCACGGCGGACGCGTCCGGTCGAATAGCCGCCGTCACCGACTTCTGGCCGGAGCCCTACGAGCCCCCGGCCGGCCGGGACCACCTGGCCGAGCGGTACTGAACCCCGAGGCCCGGCCCCGCACGGCGGCCCCGTACCTTTGAAGGCGTGTACCGGTTTCTGCTGACGTCCCGATGGTGGGGGATCAACGTCTTCGTGCTGCTCGCCATCCCCTTCTGCATCTTCATGGGGTCCTGGCAGCTGAGCCGTTTCGAGGACCGCGTCCAGGACCACCGCGACGCGACCGAGCAGGTCACGACGGACCGGCACGAGGCGGCCCGGCCGCTGAAAGAGCTGCTGCCCGTGGACAAGGCCACGTCCGGCAGGCAGACCACCGCGACCGGGCGCTACGGCAAGCAGCTGCTCGTCCCGGACCGCCAACTGGACGGCAAGCGCGGCTTCTACGTGCTGACCCTGCTGCGCACCGACGGCGGCAAGGCGCTGCCCGTGGTGCGCGGCTGGCTGCCGGGTTCCGCCGACGCCTCGAAGGCGCCCGCCGCGCCCAGCGGTGAGGTCACCGTCACCGGTGCGCTGCAGGCGTCCGAGACGCCGGGGGACAACGGGGTGAGCGCGCAAGGCGGGCTGCCGGACGGGCAGACCGCGGCGATCAGTTCGGCCTCGCTGGTGAACCTCGTGCCGTACGACGTGTACGACGCGTGGGTCACGCTGGACAAGGCGGACGCCGGGATGACGGCCGTGCCGGCGACCGCGCCGGCGGACTCCGGGCTGGACCTGAAGGCGTTCCAGAACCTCGGCTACACCGGCGAGTGGTTCGTCTTCGCCGGGTTCGTGGTGTTCATGTGGTTCCGGCTGCTGCGGCGCGAGATCGAGTTCGCGCGGGATGCGGAAATGGGGTTGGTGGCGGAAGAGGAGAAGGTCACCGTCTGACGCCGGGAGCCGCAGCCCCCGGCAACAACTGCGGGGAAGTCACGCCCCGGCCAGCACCCCGGTGTAGATGACCGTCCCCGCGCACGCGTTGGACACCGACACCGAACCCGACGCCGAACCCGCCGCCGGCGTGTACGACACCGTGACGCTGCCGTCCTCGGTGCCGTCCTCCGTGAGCATCTGCGTCGTCACACCGCTGTCCGTGCCGCTGGACGTGGTGCCCGAGCTGCTGTTCCCGTCCGGCGTGGGCGTCGGGCTGGCGGTGGGGCCGCCGTCCGTGGTGCCGCCCGAACTGCCGCCGGTGGTGGGACAGGTCTCCGAGGGGACCCAGGCGAACTGGATCGCGTAGGTCGCGCCGGGCTGCAGGACGAGCGAGGCGACCTCGCTGGAGGGGTCGGGGAGGCTTGCCGCCGCGTCTCCGGCGGCATGGCGGGCGACGCTGATCTTCGAGGAGTCCGCGGCGCCCTGCGCGAGCGGGGTCACCGAGCCGGGAGCATCGACGCTGCAGGCGGTGGTGGAGGTGTTGGCGACGACGAAGCTGCCGTAGACCGCACCGGAGGAGTCGGGGGAGCCGACGGTCGGACTGGGCGCGCCGAGCTGGGCAGCCGTGCACACCGGGGCCGTGGCGCTGGTGGCCGAGGGGTCGCCGCTCGAGTTGCCGCTCGCGCCCGTGCCGGTGCCCTTGTCCTTGCCGTCGCCCTTGGTGTCGCCCTTGCCCTTGTCCTCGACCTTGCCGGAGTTGCCGCCGGCAGTGCTCTCACCGCCGCCCGCGTTTTTTCCCTGGCTCGCCCCGCCCTGGGCCTGCGAGGCCTGGCCGACGGCCGACGGGTTGACGTCGGAGCCGGTCGCGTTGGACACGTGCAGCAGGGCCGGGACGGCGGTGCCGATGAACAGCGCGGCGGCCGCCATGCCGACCATCGCCTGCCGCTTGCGGGCGCGCCGGGCGGGCACGGCCCGACGCAGGTGGTCCAGCGAGCCGTTGCGCGGCTCGACCGTCTGCACCGCCTGGTGCAGCATCCTGCGCAGGGCCAGCTCGTCCGAGTCGAGCCCCTCGGGGTTCTGGTCGTCGGGGCCGTGGTTCACAGTTCCGTTCCCAGCGTGCGATTGCCTGTGCTCTTGCAGTCGTGTCGGCTCATGCCAAGCGAAGGGCTCATGTCTGTCATGGGAGTCACGTCCCTCCCGGTCCCTGTTCATGCCGGCGCCTCCATCGCTATACGGAGGGCTGCGATGCCGCGGGAGCCGTACGCCTTGACCGAGCCCAGCGATATGCCGAGCGTCTCGGCGACCTGGGCCTCGGTCATGTCGGCGAAGTAGCGCAGTACCAGGACCTCGCGCTGGCGGCGCTGCAGCCCCTTCATCGCCTTGATGAGGGAGTCGCGCTCCAGCTGGTCGTACGCACCCTCCTCGGCGCTCGCCATGTCGGGCATCGGCTTCGACAGGAGCTTGAGGCCCAGGATGCGGCGGCGCAAGGCGGAGCGGGAAAGATTGACGACCGTCTGACGCAGGTAGGCGAGCGTCTTCTCGGGGTCGCGGACGCGCTTGCGTGCGGAGTGCACGCGGATGAAGGCCTCCTGGACGACGTCCTCGCAGGAGGCGGTGTCGTCGAGCAGGAGGGCGGCGAGACCGAGCAGCGAGCGGTAGTGCGCGCGGTAGGTCTCGGTGAGGTGATCGACGGTCGTCCCGGCCGCCGCTGTGTTCTCGGCGTGCTCGGAGCCGTCACGCTGATTCGGGATGCGGGTGGGCCGCGCTGCGGGCATGGGCGCGATCACCGGCATGCCGCCGGGCGTACCGGGCATGCGGGGTCGGAGGGACGGGCGGGGCGGCCGTAGGGCCGTGCCGCGCGCCGCCGCAGAGAAGTCGAGTACCTCAGCCACGCCAGTTGGACACGTTTCCCCCCGTCAGGGTTGTACGTGCCGGGCATCACTTTTACGCCGGCCACTCCCCCCTCGTATGCACCCCGTGCCGCAACCGGCTGTCTCGTGTCAGGCAGCACTACTGACCGTGCGTCAAACGCCCTCATGCCTACCCGCTCTTCCCCTATGTCCTGAATGACCGAGGTGTCCCCACACCTCGTAGCGCATCCCCGCACCCCTAAGGGCGTTCGCAAAGACGCTCCCCGCCCTTCGCGCGGTTGCGGAGAGCGGGGAGGAAATCTTCGGATGCCTTGGTGGCCCGAGGCAAGTGGTACGGACCATTAGCCGGGCCACATGTTCGCCCACAGATCCTACAAACCAACGGGCCCACGGCCAGGGGTTTTCCGGCAGTAACCCCTTACTTGTACATGTGTTGCACGCAACACGGCACGTCATGGGAGCGCGACCACCGTCACAGCCCGTCACCTGAACTCGGTCGCCACCAGCTCTGCGATCTGTGCGGTGTTGAGGGCCGCGCCCTTGCGCAGGTTGTCGCCGCAAACGAAGAGTTCGAGCGCCGTGGGGTCGTCGAGGGCGCGCCTCACCCGGCCCACCCAGGTCGGGTCGGTGCCCACGACGTCGGCCGGCGTGGGGAACTCCCCGGCGGCCGGGTCGTCGAAGAGGACGACGCCGGGGGCGGTGGCGAGGATCTCGCGGGCCCCGTCGACGGTGACCTCGCCCTGGAAGCGGGCGTGGACTGTGAGGGAGTGCGTGGTGACCACCGGCACCCGTACGCAGGTGACGGCGACGGGCAGGTGGGGCAGGCCGAGGATCTTGCGGGACTCGTCCCGCACCTTCATCTCCTCCGAGGACCAGCCGTCCTCGCGCAGGGAGCCGGCCCACGGCACCACGTTCAGCGCGACCGGCTCCGGGAACGGCCCGGTGTTGTCGCCGACGGCCCGCCGTACGTCACCGGGGCTGGTCCCCAGTTCCGTACCGGCGACCAGGGAAAGCTGCTGCCGCAGGGTGTCCACACCGGCGCGCCCGGCGCCGCTCACGGCCTGGTACGAGGAGACGACCAGCTCGCGCAGCCCGAACTCGGCGTGCAGCGCGCCCAGGGCCACGATCATGGACAGCGTCGTGCAGTTGGGGTTGGCGATGATCCCGCGCGGCCGGCGACGGGCGCAGTGCGGATTGACCTCGGGGACGACCAGCGGCACGTCCGGGTCCATCCGGAAGGCGCCGGAGTTGTCCACGACCACCGCGCCCTTGGCGGCGGCGACCGGCGCCCAGCGCTCGGACACCTCGTCGGGCACGTCGAACATGGCGACGTCGACCCCGTCGAAGGCCGCCTCCGTCAGGGCCACCACCTCGACCTCCTCGCCGCGCACGGCCAGCTTGCGGCCGGCCGAGCGCGGCGAGGCGATCAGACGGATCTCGCCCCAGATGTCCGCGTGCTGGGACAGGATCTGGAGCATGACCGTGCCGACAGCCCCGGTCGCTCCCACGACCGCAAGCGTCGGTCCAGCGCCTGCCGTCACCTTCCCGCCTGCCCCGCGACGCCTGGCACGCACGCTCGCCGCGTTGCCGGAGTGCCCACGTGACTCCGCCACGCGGGCCCTCCGGCGCCTTGCGATCGCACGCACCAGACGCCGCGCGGCCCGCCCTCCGGGCGGACGACGGGAAGGTGACGGCAGGCGCTGGTCATCGCCCGGTGCCTCCGTAGACAACGGCCTCGTCGCTGTCGGAGTCGAGCCCGAAGGCGGAGTGGACCGCGCGCACGGCGTCCGGCACGTCGTCGCCACGCGTGACGACCGAGATGCGGATCTCGGAGGTCGAGATCAGCTCGATGTTCACGCCCGCGTCGGAGAGCGCCTCGAAGAAGGACGCCGTGACACCGGGATTGGTCTTCATGCCGGCGCCGACCAGGGAGATCTTGCCGATCTGGTCGTCGTAACGCAGCGAGTCGAAGCCGATCGCGGTCTTCGCCTTCTCCAGGGCGTCGATGGCCTTGCGGCCCTCGGTCTTGGGGAGGGTGAAGGAGATGTCCGTCAGCCCGGTGGAGGCGGCGGACACGTTCTGCACGACCATGTCGATGTTGATCTCGGCATCGGCGATGGCACGGAAGATCGAGGCGGCCTCGCCCGGCTTGTCCGGGACGCCGACGACCGTGACCTTGGCCTCGGAGGTGTCGTGCGCGACACCGGAGATGATGGCCTGCTCCACCTTCTTGTCCCCTTGCTCGATCGGCTCACTGCTGACCCACGTGCCCTGCAGTCCGCTGAAGCTGGACCGGACGTGGATCGGGATGTTGTAGCGGCGGGCGTACTCCACGCAGCGGTGGAGCAGCACCTTGGAACCGGAGGCGGCGAGCTCCAGCATGTCCTCGAAGGAGATCCAGTCGATCTTCTTCGCCTTCTTCACCACGCGCGGGTCGGCGGTGAACACGCCGTCGACGTCGGTGTAGATCTCGCACACCTCGGCGTCGAGGGCGGCCGCCAGCGCCACCGCGGTGGTGTCGGACCCACCGCGCCCGAGCGTGGTGATGTCCTTCTTGTCCTGGCTGACGCCCTGGAAACCGGCGACGATGGCGATGTTGCCCTCGTCCAGCGCGGTACGGATACGACCGGGCGTCACGTCGATGATCCGGGCTTTGTTGTGGACGGAGTCGGTGATGACGCCTGCCTGGCTGCCGGTGAAGCTCTGGGCCTCGTGGCCCAGGTTTTTGATCGCCATGGCCAGCAGTGCCATGGAGATACGCTCTCCGGCGGTCAGTAGCATGTCGAACTCACGCCCGGCCGGCATCGGAGATACCTGCTCGGCGAGATCGATCAGCTCGTCCGTCGTGTCGCCCATCGCGGAAACGACGACAACCACCTGGTTGCCGTTCTTCTTCGCTTCCACGATTCGCTTGGCGACGCGCTTGATGCCCTCGGCATCGGCTACGGAGGAGCCTCCGTACTTCTGCACGACAAGGCCCACGTGCGCTCCTCGCTCGTCCCGTATCTTTCCGCAGATACGCATCCGTACTGCGGTCGGCTCATTTTATCGAGCGCCCGAAATCCACCCACGTGGAACCACATGGTGAGACCGGCCGCTCCAGCACGGACCCTGCCCCACCCCGACGTGAACACTCCGCAAAGTGGGCCAGGTCACCCGTTGACGCTCTGAGTAGCCGCCCGATAACTTCGCGTCGTCGTCGCCACACCAGGAGCACACGGCTCCATCGGGACTAGCGACGCGAAGGATTCTCCTTCCTTGACGACTGCGACCGTTTCCGAGATCCAGCACGTCACACCCGCCGACCTCTTCGAGGTCCGGCCCTTCACTCCCCACTGCGAGGTCATCCTCACCGCCGCCGACCACGCCGTGATCGGCGTCTCCCCCGGCAACAGCTATTTCTCCGCGAGCCGGATCCACGACCTGGCCCACTGGGGCCTCGCCCTCTTCGAGCGCGTGGACTTCGTCTACACGGACCTGCACGTGGCCGAGATGTACGAGGCGTCCGGCTATACGGCCGACGACGCGCGCCGCAAGGCGGTGAAGAACCTGCGCGGCGTGCGGGCCAAGGTCCTCGGCGCCGTGCAGGAAGCCGACCCCGGTGGCAGCCGCCTCCGGGCGCACGCCATGTCCGACTTCCGCGACAACACCGCCTACCGCGAGATCCACGAGGACCTGCGCACCCGCCTGACCTCCGACGACGAGTTCCGCACGACCTGCGAACAACTCGTCGACGCCTTCCTCGCGACCAAGGACCAGCAGGTGACCGTCCGGCAGCGCGAGGTCTGCATGGAGTACGTCACCGCCGAGGCGCCCCTCTTCCTGGACACCCCCGCCATCCTGGGCGTCCCCTCCTCCCTCAACTGCTACCACCAGCTCCTGCCGATGGCCGAGCTGCTCTACTCGCCCGGCGCGGGGCTGCGCGCCTCCCGCAACCAGGGCCATGCCATCGTCACGCCGGCCGAGGGGGACACGGATGTCCGCTGACCTGCTCATCGACTTCCCGTTCTCCTGGCGGGGCGACCAACTCCCCGCCGAGGTCGAGGAGTTGCGCTCCACGACTCCCGTACGGCGCGTGCGCACCATCGCGGGCGACGTGGCGTGGCTCGTGTCGTCGTACGAACTGTGCAAGCAGGTCCTGGAGGACCCCCGGTTCAGCCTGAAGGACACCTCGGCCCCGGGCGTGCCCCGGCAGTACGCGCTGACGATCCCGCCCGAGGTCGTCAACAACATGGGGAACATCACCGGCGCCGGACTGCGCAAGGCCGTGCTCAAGGCGCTCAATCCGAAGAGCCCGGGACTGGCGGAGTGGCTTTGGTCCTACGCCGCTGAGCTCGTCGACGGGCTGGTCCGCGAGGGCGCCCCCGTCGACCTGCGGGGCGGTTTCGCCGACCCGTACTCGTCCGGCATGCACTGCCGCATCCTCGGCATCCCGCAGGCGGACGCGCCCCGGCTGATGCGCAGCCTGGACATCGCGTTCATGAACTCGGCCTGCCCGGTCACCGGCGCCCGGCTCAACTGGGACCGGGACATCGCGTACATGACCGAGCGGCTGGACGACCCGTCGACCACGGGTCTGATGGCCGAGATCGCCGCCCTGCGCGACGACCCCGACTACGCGCACCTCACCGACGAGATGCTCGCGACGGTCGGCGTGACGATGTTCGGCGCGGGCGTCATCTCGACGTCCGGCTTCCTCACCATGGCGCTGGTGTCGCTGATCCAGCACCCGGAGTTGCAGGAGGAGCTGGTCGCGGACCCCGGGAAGATCCCCGCGGCCGTGGACGAGCTGCTCCGCATCAACCTCTCCATCGGCGACGGACTGCCGAGGCTCGCGACCGAGGACGTACTCCTCGGCGACGTGAAGGTCGCGGCCGGCGAGCTGGTGCTGGTCCTGGTCGAGGGCGCGAACTTCGACCCGGCCGCCTTCCCCGACCCGCACACCGTCGACCTGAGCCGCGCCAACAGCACGGCCCACCTCTCCTTCGGCGGCGGCCGCCACTACTGCCCCGCCACCGCGCTCGGCCGCAGGCATGCCGAGATCGCCCTGGAGACCCTGCTGGAGCGGATGCCGCGGCTGCGGCTCGCGGTGCCGGTCGAGCAGCTGGTGTGGCGGACGGGGTTCATGAAGCGGATCCCGGAGCGGTTGCCGGTGATGTGGTGACCGCCTGAGGGTCCTGAGGCCGTACGGACTCGGCGATCGGCCGCCGCCGATCACTTTCGGTCGTCTTTAAATTTCAAGCATTAGGGTTCGCCTGTGCGCGTACTTCTGGTGGAAGACGATGAGCCGGTCGCCGAGTCCCTGCGCCGTGGCCTGATCCGCTACGGCTTCGCGGTCGAGTGGGTCACCACGGGCGGCGCGGCGCTGAGCCACAAGGATCCGTACGACGTCGTACTCCTCGATCTCGGGCTGCCCGACACCGACGGCCTCGACGTGTGCAAGGCGCTGCGCGAGCGCGGTGACGTGCCGATCATCGTGATCAGCGCGCGCAGCGACGAGACGGACCGGGTGGTGGGCCTGGAGCTCGGCGCGGACGACTACGTGTCCAAGCCGTTCGGGGTCCGGGAGGTCATCGCGCGGATACGGGCGGTGATGCGGCGCGTGCAGCCCCGTACGCCGGAGGAGGCCGCGGGAGGTCCGGACCGGTACGGGTCCCGGCTGACGATCGACCGCAAGGCGGCCCGGGTGCACGTGGACGGCGAGGAGGTCGCCCTCGCGCCCAAGGAGTACGACCTGCTGTCGTTCCTCACCGAGGAGCCGGGCGCGCTGATGTCCCGGGAGCAGATCATGGAAGCGGTCTGGGACGCGAACTGGTTCGGGCCGACCAAGACGCTCGATGTGCATGTGGCGGCGCTGCGGCGGAAGTTCATGGGGATCATCACCGTCGAGGCGGTGCGCGGGGTCGGCTTCCGGCTGGAGATCGTCAAGGACGCCGGGGCGTCATGAACCGCCGGCTCATCCGCAGTTACATCCTGCTCGTCGCCGTCGCCATCCTGCTGTTCACCGTGCCGGTGGCCTTCACGCTCACCAACCAGCTGCGGGACGACACCGAGCTGTCGGTCAAGCGCGAGGCGACCACCATGGCGCTGCTGCTGGCCAGTCGTGACGAGGCCTCGTGCGGGGCGCTGACGAGGATGGCCGAGGCGTACGCCTTCGAGACCAAGGACAAGGTCCAGGTCACGACCACGGACCGGTGCGCGGCGGACGTGCCCCGCCCCGAGGGGGACGCGGCGCTGACGAAGGCCCTGGAGAAGGGCGAGTCGACCACCGACTGGGGCTCGGACTTCATCTGGGGCCGCAACCTGGTGATCACGGTGCCCGCCAAGCAGGACGACCAGGTCGTGGGCGCCGTACGGATCGTGTACTCGACGTCCCATCTCACCCACAGGCTGTGGACGATCTGGGGCTTCAGGGCGGGGCTCGCGGTGGCGGTGCTCGGGGTGGCGGCGCTGATCGGCGCGGTGGCGGCCCGGCGGATCACCGCCCCGCTGCGCGAACTCAACGGCATGGCGAGCAAGTTCAGCGACGGCGACCTGACCGCGCGCTCGCCGGTGACGGGACCGCCGGAGACCCAGACGCTGGCGCGCACCCTCAACCAGGGCGCGGAACGCCTGGACACCCTGGTGGCTTCCCAGCGGATCTTCGTCGCGGACGCCTCCCACCAACTCCGCACGCCCCTCACGGCGTTGCGTCTGTCGCTGGACAACATCGCGGACGGGGTGGACGACGAGTTCGTACGGGAGGACGTGGAGCAGGCGACCGCGGAGGTCGTACGGATGAGCCGGCTGGTCAACGGCCTGCTGGTGCTGGCGCGGGCGGAGGCGAAGGTGACGGCGGCGGAACCGCTGTCGCTGCCGGACATCGTGCAGGAACGCCTGTCGGTGTGGAGACCGGCCGCCGACGAGCGTGGAGTCACCATCACGCTCGGGGGGAGTGCCGACGGCCGGCCGTCTGTGCTGGCCAGCCCCGGTCATCTGGACCAGGTGCTGGACAACGTGCTCTCGAATGCCCTGGAGGTCTCGCCGGACTCGGGCACCATCACCGTCCGGGTCGAGACCGCGGGCGACGAGGTGGCCCTCTCCGTCCTGGACGAGGGCCCGGGCATGTCCGACGCGGAGAAGTCCCGCGCCTTCGACCGCTTCTGGCGCGGCCAGGGCCTGACCGGGCGCTCCGGCTCCGGCCTCGGCCTCGCCGTCGTCAAGCAGCTGGTGACCGACGACGGCGGAACCGTGGCCCTGCGGGACGCCCCCGGCGGCGGGCTGTGCGTGGAGATCCGCCTACGGGCGGCCGCACAGCGCGCCGGTGGCTGACGACTACTTCTCGGGCATCGCCGAGGAGTGGTGGTTGACGATCAGCCACTTGCCGCCGATCTTCTCGTACGTGTAGGTGTAGCGGGCCTCGACGACGCTCTTCTTGCCCGTGTCGTGGTCGGTGAGCGTGAACTCGTAGATGCCGGTGTCGATGGCGGAGTTGCTGTCGAGGACGTTGACGATCGTCTTGACCTTCGTGCCGACGGGCTTGTTCTGCAGGAAGTGGTCGAAGTAGTCGACGATCTCGGCACGGTCGGTGCGGACCTTGTTGGAGACGGTGGGCAGGAGGACCGCGTTCTTCGCGTACAGGTCCGCGACCTTGTCCGAGTCGCCGGTCTGCAGAGCTCTGTTCCAGTTGTCGAACAGGCCGGCGATCTGCGACTTGGTGGGCCTGGCCTCGTGCTTCGGACCGGCGGTGGCGGCGACGGTGCCCACGGTGCCGAGGGCGACCACGGCGGTGGCGGTGACGACGGCTACGCGCTTGCTTATGGAACGACGGGTCATCGCTGTCTCCAGTTCGGTGCGGGTCTGGCGGGTTCCTGCTGAGGAAGTGACTCCAGACTCGCTTTTCGCTGGTTAGGGCCCGTGCAGGCGTCGTACAGCGCAGATCCAAGACGCACCCAACTCACATGGAGCGACTACCCACTCACGCTCGGTTGCGCAGGAGACTCACACCCGCTCCGGCCGAGACGACGCCCATTCCCACGGCGGTCATGACGCCCTGCGTGCCGTCGACCACGAAGGGGGCGACCGCGGCGACGACGGCGTTGAAGAGGAAGAGGAACCAGAGGGCGGGCTTGGAGGACAGCAGCGACTTCACGGCGTTTTCCTTCGGAACGAGCCCCCGGTACGGGGCTGTTGACCTGGCGAGATCAACGATCCCGTTTCCCGGGGGCCGCAACGAGGGAGTGCTCTCCCGAAGGGAGGGTGTAGCGGACTACACCTTGGTGATGACAACGAGCGGTTTGACGGGCGACGCACTTCTGGCGGCCATCGTGCTGCTCGGCTCCTCCGTGCAGTGGCTGACCGGCATGGGATTCGCGCTGGTCGCCGTACCTGCGCTCGTGCTTCTGCTCGGACCGGCCGAGGGTGTGGTCCTCGCCAACTGCGCCGCGGGGGCCATCAGCGTCGTGGGGTTGGCGGGCGGCTGGCGGCGAGTGCGACCCGGCTCAATGGTGCCACTGTGCGCGGCGGCGGCGTGCACGGTGCCGGCGGGGGCGTGGCTGACCCGCCAACTGCCGGAGCCCGCCCTGCTGTTGGTGATGGGCGCTCTGGTGACGGTCGCCGTGCTGCTGGTGATGGGGGGTGCGCGGGTGCCCGCGTTGCGCGGGGCCAAGGGGGCGGTCGCGGCGGGCGCGATGGGTGGGTTCATGAACTCGGCGGCGGGGGTGGGCGGGCCGCCGGTGTCGTTGTACGCGGTCAACGCGGGCTGGACGGTACGGGAGTTCGTGCCGAACGCGCAGTTCTACGGGGTGGTCGTGAACGCGTTCTCGGTGGCGGCCAATGGCGTGCCGCGGCTGAGTGGTGCGCGGTGGGGGTGGGTCGTCGCCGCGATGGTGGTGGGGGCGGTGATCGGGCGGGGGCTGGCCGAGCAGATACCGGAGGGGCGAGCCCGCCTGCTGGTGTTGGGGCTGGCGTTGGCGGGCGGGGTCACCGCGGTCGGCAAGGGGGTGTGGGGGCTGTGACGGGTGGACGGCTCAGTCCACGAACTCCTTGAGGGGCTCGGTGTCGAGGGTCATGTTCACCGGCTCGGGGAGCTTCGCTGTCGCGCCGAAGGGCCCCGTTGGAAGAGCTCGAAGCCCGAGGCTCAAGCTCCAGGCTGAACTGCGGAAATGAAGGCCGCCCAGGCGGGAGCGGCGATGTGGAGTTCGGGGCGCAGCGGGTATCACCTCCGTCGCTACCGAGCGTAGCCTCCGGCACCGCACTGTGTGACCATGAACGATCTAATCGACCTGCTGGAGTGGATCCCGGCCTCCGGGCATCAACTCCGCCTGGCGGGCGTCTACTTCGACGCCGTCCGGATCGAGGGCGTACGGGGGGGAGCTCGTCGCCACCCGGCTCATGGAGGCCGCCGACGGGGATGCCGGCCCCATCGTCTGCGAGGTGACCGGCTTCCGGTGGATGTATTTCCTGCTCGCTCCGGGCGAGGTGCGGCGGCACAACTGGCCGCTCGGTGTGCAGCAGTTCGGCGGCAAGGGCGTACGTACAGCTGCTTGCCGCCGCGGGCTGAAGGCTCACTTGCCCGGCTGCATCCCCAACGGTGCCCCGATCTCCTCCGCCATCACCTTGCCCGCCTCGAACTCCAGCGTCTCGTCCCCCATCGCCGGCTGGTCGGTGTCCAGCCCGTCCAGTTCCTCCAACGGCTGGTTCAGGCGGACGTGTGCGACCACGGACTGGAGCGCCCGCAGGGTTGCCGACGCCGTCGAGCCCCAGTTGGAGAAGTAGGAGAACTGCCACCACCACAGGGCCTCGGTGGTGCGGCCCGCGCGGTAGTGGGCCATGCCGTGGCGGAGGTCGGTGATGACGTCCGTCAGGTCGTCGGAGATGCGGGCCGGGACGGGGGCCTTGCGGGGCTCGTAGGGGTCGAAGACCTCCGAGTACACGTCGATCGGGTCCAGGAGGCGGGCCAGGTTCTCGCGGAGTTCGTCCACGTCGGCGTCCGGGCCCGTGTCGGGCTCGTAGCGCTCGTCGGGGACGATGTCCTCGTGCGCGCCGAGGCGGCCGCCGGCCAGCAGGAGCTGGGAGACCTCCAGGAGGAGGAAGGGGACGGCCGAGTCGGGCTCGTCGCCCTTCGCCACCTCCGTGACGGCCACCAGGAAGCTCTCCACCTGGTCGGCGATCTGGACCGCGAAATCGTCCGGATCCTGCGTCGTGGCATGCAGCGTGGCGTCAGACATCTAGGAGTCGTCTCCCCTCGAAGGCGCGGCCGAGGGTCACCTCGTCCGCGTATTCCAGGTCGCCACCCACCGGGAGGCCGCTGGCCAGGCGGGTGACCTTGAGGCCCATGGGCTTGATCATGCGGGCGAGGTAGGTGGCTGTGGCCTCGCCCTCCAGGTTCGGGTCAGTGGCCAGGATCAGCTCCGTGACCGTACCGTCGGCCAACCTCGCGAGAAGTTCTCGTATACGCAGGTCGTCGGGGCCCACACCCTCGATGGGGCTGATCGCTCCGCCGAGCACGTGGTAGCGGCCCCTGAACTCGCGGGTCCGCTCGATCGCCACCACGTCCTTCGGCTCCTCCACCACACAGATGACGGAGGGGTCGCGGCGGGCGTCGCGGCAGATGTTGCACAGCTCCTCCTGCGCGACGTTGCCGCACGTCGCGCAGAAGCGGACCTTCGCCTTGACCTCCATCAGGGCCTGCGCGAGCCGCCGTACGTCCGTCGGTTCCGCCTGCAGGATGTGGAAGGCGATCCGCTGGGCGCTCTTGGGACCGACGCCGGGCAACCGCCCCAGCTCGTCGATGAGGTCCTGCACCACGCCTTCGTACACGGACTGCCGTCCTTCCCGGGGTTCCTTACACGTACGTACGGTAGTTGGCGGACGCCTCTCTTAGAAAGGCAGGTCCGGTTACCTAAAAGGGCAGGCCCGGGATGCCGCTGCCGCCGCCCAGGCCCTGGGCCAGCGGGCCGAGCTTCTGCTGCTGGAGGTTCTGGGCGTTCTCGTTGGCCGCCTGGACCGCCGCGACGATCAGGTCCGCGAGGGTCTCGGTGTCCTCGGGGTCGACCGCCTTGGGGTCGATCTTCAGCGCGCGCAGCTCGCCGGAGCCGGTGACGGTGGCCTTCACCAGGCCGCCGCCCGCCTGTCCGTCCACCTCGGTCTGCGCCAGTTCCTCCTGCGCCCGCTGCAGGTCCTGCTGCATCTTCTGGGCCTGCTGGAGCAGCTGCTGCATATTGGGCTGGCCACCACCGGGAATCACGATCAGCTCCTGGTTTCGTACGGCTGTGTGGGCGGGCCCTTCCCGCCTGGCACGAGCCTACGTGGTCGCGGCAGCCATCGCCCCAGCACTCTTTCGAGTGAGTTGTCGCCGAGTCCTATACCTGATCAAGACCCACTTCCGGGCGGAATAGGGGTGAAACCCGGGGCTTCGCCACCCATTGGGCGGTAGGAAGGATCCGGCACATCGGCAGCGGGTGTCACGCAACGTGTTCGGTCGTGATCAGGGTCGTGATCAAGGTCGTGATCAGTAGGGAGTGCGGGTGGGTCAGCCGGAGATGCAGCCCGAGGGTCCGCCCCAGGACGGACGCGGCGAGGGCCCGGCCGGGCTGCGGCCGGGCGATCTGGTCGGACGGTCGTTTCCGCTCGGCGACTGGGGCGAGCCGGCGGAGCGGCTGCACGAGCTGTACCTGTGGGTGGAGCGGGGCGCGCTGGACACGGCCGCCTGGTATCTCGCGGACCGGGTGTGGAAGCGGCGCGGGGCGCGGATGCTGCGCGGCGGGGCCGCGGTGGGGGCCGCCGCCGGGGCCGCGCTGCCGCTGCTGGACCTGACCGGCGTCGTCGGCGGGGTGGCCCCGTGGGGGTATCTGGCACTGCTGCTCGCGGTCGCGTGCATGGCGGTGGATCGGTTCTTCGGCGTGACGTCCGGCTGGATAAGGGACGTGGCCACCGCACAGGCCGTGACGCGGCGGCTGCAGGTGCTCCAGTTCGACTGGGCCTCGGAGAGTGTGCGAGAAGTGCTGGGGCCGGCGGAGGGCACGGCGGGCGAGGCCGCCGAGCGGTGCCTAGGGGTGCTGCGGAAGTTCTCGGAGGACGTGACGGAGCTGGTGCGTACGGAGACCGCCGACTGGATGGTGGAGTTCCGGACGGGTTCGGCACCGATGGGGATCCAGTCGGCGGTGGCCGCGGGCGGCCGGCAGGAGAACGGGAGCCTGCACGGGCGCTTCCCGCTGCCTCCGGGGACGGGCGCCCGCCCGAACATGCCCCGGCAGCGGCCGCCCGAGCCCAGGTGACGGCGGCTGCCGAGGGACCGTGACTACCTGAGAAACAGCAGCTCCAGGCCGACCACCGCGTCCACCACGGCGCACCACTCCGCGAAGCTCGGGGCCACAATGCCCTTCAGCCGTTCCAGCCGCAGGTGGGCGAAGTCCCACACACCGTGGAAGAACCAGCCCGCCGCCACCGCGTACCGGCCGATGTCCGGATCCACCACGAGCCCTGTCACCGCCAGCGCGCCGAAGACGACCGCCCCCGCGGCCTGGATCCCCAGCACCGTCCGCCCGTGCGGCGCCCCGCGCACCACGCCCCACAGCAGCACGGCCAGCGCCACGGCGAGCAACACACCACCCGGCGAGACCGCGTCCTGCGCCTGCACGGCGAACAGCGCCACCACGCCCGCGCCGAGCACGGGCCAGGTCGCCCGGGGGCTCCCGGCCTGGTTGATGACGACGTACAGCAACGGCAGCAGCGGCAGGGTCTCCGCGTAACCGGTGACGGCGTCGTCGCCTCCGTCGGCCCCCGAGCCGCTGGCGATCAGGGCGCCGGTGAGCGCGAGGGCGAGGACGGTGGGCCAGCGGCGGGTCAGGGCACGGGTCCAGTGGGTCGTCGTAGGCGGGGTCAGGCGGCTCTCATCGGCCATGGCGGGTCTCCGGGCATATACGGGGGTGGGGTATCTCGACGCCCTTCAGCCTGCGCTCGCGGGGCCGGCCTCAGTAGTGCCGGATGCGCACGTCCCCGTATGACATCTGTCATTCGGGCCGTGCCGCCCGCGACAATGACGGCGTGGAGGAGGGGGCGAGGGACCGCGGAGCGGGGCTGGCGAGCTTTCGGCGCTACACCTGGTGGGCGGTGCCCGGCACCGTCGTGTGCGTGATGGTGGTGTCGTACGGGAGTTGGGCGCTGGACGGCGATGTGCCGGGCTGGGCCCGGGTGCCGGTCGCGCCGGCCGTCGTCGTCGCGGCCGTGGCGAGTGCGGTGCTGCTCGGCGGGCTGCTGCACGAGCGGGATCCGGTACGTCCGCCGGTGGGGTGGCTGCTGGTCGCGGGTGCCGCCGCGGTCGTGCTCGCCGTGTTCCCGCTGGCCCGGCACAACTACGGGCTGTGGGCGGTCGCGCCCGCGGTGACCGTGGCGATCGGGGCGAACTACGTTCCGACGCGGGCGAGATGGGTGCCGATCGGCGGTGCCGTCGTCCTCGCGCTCGTGCCCGGCGGGGCCGTCAGCCTGGCCGCCGGGGACGGGGAGTTGGCGTATGCCGCGGTGTTCCCGGCGGGGCTGGTCGCGTTCACCGTGTGGACGGTGCTCGGGCCCCTGTGGGCGTGGCACGTCGCGGGGCAGCTGGACCGGGCGCGGCAGCTGGAGGCGGAGCTCGCGGTCAAGGACGAGCGGCTGCGGTTCGCCTCCGACCTGCATGACATCCAGGGGCATCATCTTCAAGTCATCGCGCTGAAGGCGGAGTTGGCGTCCCGTCTCACCGAGGCCGACCCGGCGCGTGCGGCCGCCGAGATGCAGGAGGTACGGCAGCTGTGCGCGGACGCCCTGCGGGACACCCGGGCCGTGGTGCAGGGGATCCGCCGTACGACACTGGACGACGAGATCGCCAACGCGACCCGGGTGCTGGCCGCGGCCGGCATCGACGCCCGGATGGACCTCGAACCGGCCGCCGTGGCAGCCGAGTTGGACGAGTCCGTGCGCGGGCTGCTGGGCCTGGTCATGCGTGAGGCCACCACCAACGTGCTGCGGCACAGCCACGCCCGCCTCGCCGAGGTGGACTACCGCCTCGCCGACGGGCAGGCCCGGCTGCGGATCGGCAACGACGGTGCCGACATCCCGCCGGGCGCCGCGGACGGCACCGGACTGCGCGCGCTCGCCGAGCGACTGCGGGCGGCGGGCGGGGAGCTGACCTGGGAGCGGGCCGACGGCGACCGGTTCACGGTGACGGCGTCGCTGCCCGTCCAGGGGGCGGTGCGGTGATCCGGCTGCTCCTCGCCGACGACGAGGACCTCCTGCGCGGCGCCCTTGCCGCGCTGCTCGGGCTGGAGGCGGACCTGACCGTGGTCGCCGAGGCCGCCACGACCACCGACGCCGTACGCCTCGCCCTCGAACACCGGCCGGATATCGCCGTACTCGACCTGGAGATGCCGCCCGCCGACGGGCTGCGCGCCGCCGAGGAGATCCGGGCCGCCGGGCTGCCCACCCGGAACGTCCTGGTGACCCGACACGCGCGCCCCGCCGTGCTGCGCCGCGCGCTGGCCGCCGGTGTCCGCGGGTTCGTCCCGAAGACCACGCCCGCCGCCCGGCTCGCGGAGATCATCCGCGACATCGCCGCCGGCCGCCGCTACGTCGACCCCGACATCGCCGCGTCCGCGCTGACCGAGGACGACTGCCCGCTCAGCGAGCGCGAGCTGCAGGTCCTGCGCGCGGCCCGGACCGGGGCGTCGGTCGCGGAGATCGCCGCCGAGGTGCATCTGGCGCAGGGCACGGTGCGCAACTACCTGTCCGCCGCGATGTCCAAGCTGGGGGCGGCCACTCGGCATGCGGCCGCCCACCGCGCCTGGGAGCAGGGCTGGATCTGAGGGTCACGACTGCGGGGCAGGGAACGCCACCGGGCTGCGCAGGCCCTTTGTGTTCACCGCCCGCACGCCGAAGAAGACGTTGTCCTTCGACAGGTCCACCTCGTACGTCGTCACGTCTCCGGCCGGGACGACGTGCGTCCACTCGGGCGCCGTCGTCTCGCGCCAGACGATCTCGTAGCCCGCGAGATCCGGTTCCGTGCCCCGGGTCCACACCAGCTGTGTGGAGTTGGTCAGGGCGGACGTCAGGATCTTGGCGCCCCGGGGTGTGCCCGGCGCCTGGGCCAGGGTCCACAGGGCCGCCGCGTTGACCCTCGCGACCCGCTCGACGAAGTCGAAGTCGCAGAACTCCGGGAGGTCGCCGTACTGCTTGCCGCTGTCGTCGACGCGTACGTCCTGGTGCTGGTGGGCGAAGTCCTCGGCCGGCTCGGTGAAGCGGGCGGCCGGGTAGCCGCGCTCCAGGAAGGGGATGTGGTCGCCGCCGCGGAGGTAGCGGTCGCGGCGGTAGATGACCCGGACGTGCATGCCGGTGGCGTCGTTGTCGGCCACGTCCCGTACGAAACGGGCGAGTTGGCGGGAGGGGGAGTCGTTCTCGCCGCCGACCGCCTTGCGGGTCGCCGCCTGCTCCGGGGTCTCCGAGGACGGCACGCCCTCCGCGAACAGACGGATCGTGTACGGGTCCTTGGTGCCGTCGTCCGCCGTGGAACTGCCGACGATGTCATTGGTGAACATCGCCTGGACGTCCGTCCCGGCCGCCTTCGACTGCTGGGCCAGATACGTCGATCCGTACAGCCCCTGCTCCTCCCCCGCCACCGCCGCGAACACGATCGTCGAGGCCGGGCGGCGCCTGGCCATCACCCGGGCCAGCTCCAGTACGACGGCCACCCCGGACGCGTCGTCGTCCGCGCCCGGCGCGTCCGACGTGGCGTTCATGACGTCGGTGACCCGGGAGTCGTAGTGCCCGGAGACGACGTACACGCGCTCGGGTGTCACCGAGCCGCGCAGGGTCGCGAGCACGTTGGTGATCTTCGTGGCCGTGGGGATACGGGACGCCGGTTCCTGGACGTACGACTGGAGTTCCGCCGTCATCCGGCCGCCGGAGGCGGCGGCGTAGGAGCGCAGCTCGGCGAGGAGCCAGTCGCGGGCGGCGCCGATGCCGCGGTTCGGGTCGTCCTGGACGGAGAGGGTGTGCCGGGTGCCGAAGGAGACGAGCTTGCGGACCGTCGCTTCGATGCGGGCGGCGTCCAACTCCCGGAGTAATGCGCGCAGTTCACGGGTGGGTGGCTGTGCGGTGGCCAATGGGCGGCCGCCCTGCCCGGCGGCCTGGGCGGTGCCGCCGGCCCCCAGTGCGGCCGCGCTCGCCGCCGTCGCGGTCAGGACCGTTCTCCTCGTGGGACGCATGTGTCCTCCTGTGGCTGCCGACGCCTCCCCTCATCGTCATGGACACGCCACCACGCCACAAGAGGCGCTCTCAGTCCCCCGCACACAGCCCCGAGGCCGCCGTCGCCGAGCACGGCAGATGACCGCCCGCCCGGATGACGTTCTCGCTGACGCCCTCGCCGAGGTAGGCCAGGAAGGCGGAGGCCAGGGAGCCGGAGGGGGCACGGTCGTAGGTGTAGGCGAACTCCACGCCGCGGTACGGGTAGTCGCTCCTGCCGTACTCGATGTCCGCCACGGAGGGGGCCGCGCCGTCGAGGGGGACCGTGCGCAGGCCGCGGTGGCCGGAGGCGAGGGTGAGTTCGGAGTAGCCGATGGCGCCCGGGAGTTCGGCCACCTTGTTCAGTACGTCCTCGGTGGAGTCGAGTTCGCAGCGCGTGACGGGTGCGGAGATGTCGTCCTTGTGGACGCAGTCCAGCGAGGTGCTGGGCACCCGCTCCCAGCTCTCCAGGACCCGGTGTTGGAAGATCTGCCGGGTCCCGGAGTCGGCGTTGCGGCTGACCAGCACGATCGGGATGTCGGGGAGGGAGGCGTCGACCTGCTTCCAGCGGGTCGCCTCGCCGCGGTAGATACGGCGTACGTCGTCCAGGGAGAGGCCCTTGGCGGGCAGGCGGACGCCGTCGTTGACGACGAGCGTGAACACGGACAGTGCGACGCGCCGGCCCCTCAGCCTGCTCGTGGCGCCGATCGCGGGGCCGTCGGAGAAGGCGATGACGTTCCGGGTGTCCTTCTTCGACTCGGCGCCGAGGGAGGCGAGTTCGTTGGCGCCGGCCGAGCTGCCGCGCGCGTCCACGGTGATGTCGGCCTCCGGGCACTTCTTCTCGTACTGCTTCGCCAGCTCCTCCACCACCGGCTTGAAGGCCGTCGAGCCGATGACCCGCAGGGTGCCCTCCTCGCAGCCGATCGGCGGCGGGTTGTCGTCGCGCAGCACGACGATCGCCGCGAGGGCCAGGACGCTGAGCGTGAGCGTGATGGTGATCAGGCGGGCGGCGCGGCTGAACAGCGGCGGCTTCTCGTCGGGCGTCGCGCTGCGGTTGGGGTGCACCTCGCCCTCGCGGATGCCGCCGATCAGTTGTATCGGATCGCCCACCCGGCCGCCGGACAGCAGCACCAGCAGCTTGAAGTGGTCGCCGTGGTTGAGCGGGACGCGCGGGATGCGCAGGCTGTTGCCGTCGTAGCCGAAGCCGCGGGCGGCGGTGAAATGGTCCATCAGATGGTCGGTGTCGTCCGGCTGGGTGACCGAGACACCGCGGATGGTGCGGTCGGAGAACACCGCGGTCAGGCCATGGACCTCGGGACTGGTGTAGTCGTCGCGGTCGATGCCCTGGGAGCCGTCGTTCTCGACGCGGAGCAGGACGAGGGTGGCGTCGGACATGCCGGGGGCCTCGTCGAACAGCCCCATGCGTACGTTGGCTCTGCCCAGGCGTACGTTGTCGCCTATCGGGTTGTCCATCTGGACGCGGTAGCCGATGCGCTTGCGGCGCGGCACACGGCGCTCGTACCAGACCATGATCCCGGACGCGATGATGCCGAGGACCGCGGTGCCGACGGCCACGACGTTCTCTGCGCTCAGCCACTGCATCGCCGCACCGTACGGGTGTTGCGTGTGCAACGGCCTTACGGCAGTGGGGACTTGGGGTTACTGCCTGGTGTACGTCAGCTTCTCGCCGTTGCTGGTGTTCGTGCGCTGCAGGCTGCCGTCGGACAGCAGGCTGATCTCGGTGGCGTCGCCCGGCTTGCAGTAGCCCGAGTCGCCGGACGTCACGGAGGACGGGCCGATGTCCAGCGTGCCGTCGCTGCCCGGGGCCGAGGTCAGCTGGGCCTGGAACACACAGTGGTAGCTGCCGTTGCTCGTCGGGCCGTCGGCGACCAGGGACATGACCGTGTCGCCCACCTCGCCCTGCTGGATGGTGAGTTCGCGGGTGTTCTCGCCGTCGGCGTTGGTGATGGTGGTCGTCCAGGTGCCGAGATAGCCGGCGGGGACGGCACCGTCCGAAGGCTTCGGCGAGGTCGGGTCCGCGGACGTCGGGGACGGCTCCGGCGTGCTCGGTCCGGGCGTCGGGGACGCACTCGCGCTCGGGGCCGGGCTCGGCTTGTCGTCGGCCTTGTCGCCGCCGCCGTTCATGAGGGCGTAGACCGAGCCGCCGGCGCCGAGCGCGACGATCAGGGCGACGGCGATCAGCGCGGCGGTGGAGCGACCGCTTCTCCGGGGCGGCTCCTCCGGGGTGACCGGAGGCCGGCCGAAGGGCGGGGTCGGGCCGTTGTAGGTGGGGCCGTAGGGCGGGGTGGAGCCGAGGCCGCCGTAGGGGCCGGGTTGCTGGGGGTAGCCGTAGGCGCCGGGCTGTTGTTGTGGATAGCCGTAGGCGCCGGGCGCCTGTTGCGGGTGCTGCTGCGGATAGCCGTAGGCCGGATGGGTGGGCGGGGGCGCAGGGGCGGGGGCTCCGGTGGCCGGCGGGGGTGTCCGGGTGCCCTGGCCCGCGACCATCGTGGGGAGGTGGTCGAGCGGGCCCGTGCCCGGCTGTCCGGGTGGCGGCGGGCCGGCGGGCGCGGCCGGTGCCGGTGCGGAGTCGTCGGCGGCGGAGGCGTGCTCGGGCGAGGCCTCGGGGGCCGCCTGCTGCGGCGTCTCCGGCTTCTCCAGGGAGGGGCCGGGCGCGCCCTCCTCCGGGTCCTCCGCGTCCAGCAACTGCACGGCGTGGCGGCCGAGTTGGGCCACCAGTGCGCTCGGCAGCCACGGGTCGCGCGAGCGGCCGCCGGACACCGTGTCCTCGGCGCCGGTGCGCTCCAGGATCCTCTCGAGCGTCGGCCGCGCCGCCGGGTCCTTCTTCAGACAGTCCTGTACGAGTTCGGCGATGCCCTCGGGCACGCCCTCCAGGTCGGGTTCCTCCTGGGCGATGCGGAACATCAGGGCGTGCACACCGCTGTTGGCGGTGCCGAAGGGGAGGCTGCCGGTGGCGGCGTACGCCAGCACGGAACCCAGGCAGAACACGTCGCAGGCGGGCGTGATGCGGTCGCCGCGCACCTGCTCGGGCGCCATGAAGCCCGGCGATCCGACGAGCGCGCCGGTCCGGGTGAGGCCCCCGTCGGTGACCGTCTCCAGGGCTCGCGCGATGCCGAAGTCGATGACGCGCGGGCCGTCGATGGTGACGAGCACGTTGGACGGCTTCAGGTCCCGGTGGATGATCCCGGCGGCGTGGATGTCCTGGAGCGCGTGCGCGAGCCCGGCCGCGAGGATGCGCACAGATCTCTCCGGCAGCGCCCCGTGGTCGTGCCCGACGACCTGCTGCAGGCTCGGCCCGGCGACGTATCCGGTGGCGACCCACGGCACGGCGGCCTCGGTGTCGGCGTCCAGCACGGGTGCCGTCCAGTACCCGCCGACCTGGCGCGCGGCCTGCACCTCCTGCCGGAACCGGGCCCGGAACTCCTCCTGCGCGGCCAGCTCCTCCCGGACCAGCTTGACGGCGACGGTACGGCCGCGGTCCGACCGGGCGAGATACACATGCCCCATGCCGCCGGCGCCCAGCCGGGCCAGCAACCGGTACGCGCCGATCCGCTGCGGATCCCCAGCCCCGAGCTTCTCCATCGCAGGCCCCCCGAAGTCCCCCGATACGCCCCTGTGCAACAGATCCACGATAGTGCGGGCGTACAGGGAGGTGGACAGAGCGGTGTCTACGGTTCCGTAACAGCCGGAGTCACCTGTTCCAGCACCTTGGACAGACGTTCCAGGAGGTGTACGGCTTCGGTGAGTTCGTCCTGACCGAACTCCTCCGCGAGCCGGTCGGCGAAGGCGGCGTGCCCGGGGTTGATCCGGGCGATCGCCGCGCGGCCCTCCTCGGTCGGGGCGAGGAGCTTGGCGCGGCGGTGGGCGGGGTTGGGCCGGTACTCGGCGAGGCCGCGCCCGACGAGCAGATCGGCGATGCGCTGGACGCTCTGCCGGGTGATGCCCATGGCGCGGGCGATCCCGGCGACGGACAGCGGCTCGCCGAGCACCGCCCCGAGCACCTGCCACCAGGCGGCGGTGAGTCCGGCGGGCTTGGCCAACTCCTCGGCGACACCGAGGAATTGGCCGTTGAGCCGGAACACCCCGAGGGCGCTGCGGCTGAGCAGCTCCTGGCGCTCCCGGCTCACGACGCGGCGGCCTTCTCCAGTACGGCGTACGCCTCCGCGTCCGAGTCGTGGAACAGCCGGTACCAGGCGTCGAGCACCTCGCCCTCGTACACCCCGAGCAGCCGGAACACCTCCCGGGCGAAGGCGACGGGCTCGGTGGGCCCGGCGGTGATCAGCTTCCCGTCGGTGACGGCGTCGGTGTCGACGTAGCGCTCGCCGCCCCGGTAGCCGGTCGCGGCCAGGTAGAAGGAGACGGCGCCGGTGTGGTCCCGGTCGTCGAGCAGGCCCTCGCGCGCGAGCCCGGCGGTGGCTCCGCAGATCGCGGCGACGGGCGTACCGGCGTCGAGGAACTCCCGCGCCTTCCGAGCGAAGGGTGCGAGGTCGTCGCTCGTGTCCCACAGGTCGGCGCCCGGGAGGATCAGCAGGGAGCTGTCGTCGGGGCTCAGTTCCTCGAGTGCGAGGTCGGGCAGGACATGCAGACCACCGATGGACCGCACCGCCTCGCGGCCGGGCCCGACGGTCCGGATGTCATAACCGGCGCGGGCGAGATACGCGGTCGTGTGGCCGGTCTCCCAGTCGGCGAGGGTGTCGTAGACGGCGAGGTGCACGGGCTTGCGGGTGCTGCTCATGACTCCTCCAGCCAAGATGACAGTATGTTGTCTTTTCGACAGCATACTGTCGTACGGCGATGTCGACAACCTGTCGCGGAAACCCCCGGACCGCAGACATGACGCCGATGTCTTCCGATCGCAGCGGACTCCTACGCTCGCCCGCATGACCCCTCAGCCAAACCCCGAGGTCGGCGCCGCCGTGAAGGCCGCGGACCGTGCGCATGTGTTCCACTCCTGGTCCGCCCAGGAGCTCATCGACCCGCTCGCCGTCGCCGGCGCGGAGGGGTCGTACTTCTGGGACTACGACGGCAAGCGGTACCTCGACTTCAGCAGCGGGCTCGTCTACACCAACATCGGCTACCAGCACCCGAAGGTCGTCGCCGCGATACAGGAGCAGGCCGCACACCTGACGACGTTCGCGCCGGCCTTCGCCATCGAGGCCCGCTCCGAGGCGGCCCGGCTGATCGCCGAGCGGACGCCCGGCGACCTGGACAAGATCTTCTTCACCAACGGCGGCGCCGACGCCGTGGAGCACGCCGTGCGGATGGCCCGGCTGCACACCGGCCGGGCGAAGGTGCTGTCCGCCTACCGCTCGTACCACGGCGGCACCCAGCAGGCGATCAACATCACCGGGGATCCGCGCCGTTGGGCCTCCGACGGCGCGGCCGCCGGTGTCGTGCACTTCTGGGCGCCGTTCCTGTACCGCTCCCGCTTCTACGCCGAGACCGAGGAGCAGGAGTGCGCGCGGGCGCTGGAGCACCTCGAGACGACGATCGCCTTCGAGGGGCCGACCACGATCGCCGCGCTCATCCTGGAGACCATTCCGGGGACCGCGGGGATCATGGTGCCGCCGCCGGGCTATCTCGCCGGGGTACGTGAGATATGCGACAAGTACGGCATCGTCTTCATCCTGGACGAGGTCATGGCCGGGTTCGGGCGCACCGGTGAGTGGTTCGCCGCCGACCTGTTCGGTGTCGTACCGGATCTGATGGTCTTCGCCAAGGGCGTGAACAGCGGATACGTGCCGCTCGGCGGTGTCGCGATCTCCGGTGCGATCGCGGAGACCTTCGGCAAGCGGCCCTACCCCGGTGGTCTGACGTACTCCGGGCATCCCCTGGCCTGTGCCGCGGCCGTGGCGACGATCAACGTCATGGCGGAGGAGGGCGTCGTGGAGAACGCGAAGAACCTGGGCGAGAGCGTCGTCGGCCCGGCGCTGCGCGAGCTCGCCGAGCGGCACCCGAGCGTCGGCGAGGTGCGCGGTGTCGGCATGTTCTGGGCGCTGGACCTGGTGAAGGACAGGGAGACCCGCGAGCCGCTCGTGCCGTACAACGCGGCCGGTGCGGCGAACGCCCCGATGGCCGCCCTCGGTGCCGCCGCGAAGCAGCACGGCATCTGGCCCTTCGTGAACATGAACCGCACCCATGTGGTGCCGCCGTGCAACGTGAGCGAGGCCGAGCTGAAGGAGGGGCTCGCGGCGCTGGACGCGGCGCTTTCGGTGGCCGACGAGTACACCGGGTAGCCGCTCGGACACCGCACCGGCCGACCTCAGCTACGCGGGTAAACAGCGGGAAGTCGAACGCGTAAGGTGGCGTGCTCGTAGATAGGTACGTGTACGCCACCCGATCGCGACGAGGAGACGCCCGACCCATGCCCGGCAGCAGCGGCGGCAACGGCGCCGTGACGCGCAGCACCCTGCGGCAGCAGATCGCCGACGCGCTTCGTGACGAGGTGCTGGCGGGGCGGCTGCAACCGGGGCAGGAGTTCACGGTCAAGGAGATCGCCGAGCAGTACGGTGTCTCCGCCACGCCCGTGCGCGAGGCGCTCGTCGACCTGTCCGCGCAGGGGCTCCTGGAGGCCGACCAACACCGCGGCTTCCACGTCCACGAGTACTCCTTCGCCGACCACCGCAGCATCGTCGAGGCCCGCAGCCTCGTCACCGACGGCATGTTCCACGCCCTCGACAACGGCCACGACTGGTTCGGGAAGTGGGACGAGGCCCGGGCGATCGCCGCCCTCTCGGGAGTGCGCCGGCGCGGCGAGGAGGCGCGGCGGGCCGCGGCCGCCGGGGACCTCACCATTCTCATCGGCTACGACCTGCGCTTCTGGCGCGAGCTCGGCGCCCTCTTCGGCAACCCCTATCTCGCCGACTTCCTGAACCGGCTGCGCGTGCAGTCCTGGGTGTGCGCGGTGCAGCATCTGCGCCGGCTGACGGATCTGCGCGGGGCGCTGTGGTCCGGCCACACCGATCTGGTCGACGCCCTGGCGAAGCGCGACACCGCCACGGCCCGTTCGATCGTCACCGCGTACAACGAGCACGCACTGGCCCTGATCGAGCGCCTGGCCGACGGATGAGCGCCGCCCCCGCCGGGGACGTCGACCTCTCGGTCGTCGTCCCCGCCTTCAACGAGGAACAACGGCTCGGCCCCACCCTCGATGCCGTCACCCGTTATCTGGGGCAGGACGAGGGCCGCTGGGGCCACTGGGAGGTCGTGGTCGCCGACGACGGCTCCACCGACTCAACCCGTGACCTCGTCACCGCCCGCGAGGACCCCCGCATCCGCCTCGTCACCGGCCCCCGCCGCGGCAAGGGCGGCGCTCTGCGCCTCGGTGTCGCCGCCTCCCGGGGTCGCCGGGTGCTGGTCACCGACGCCGATCTCGCGGCGCCGATCGAGGGGCTGGAGCAGCTCGACAAGGCGCTCAGCGAGGGCAACTCGGCGGCGATCGGCTCCCGCCGTGTGCCCGGCGCGACGATCGGGGAGCGTCAGCACCGGCTGCGCGAACTGCTGGGCCGCGCCGGGAACTTACTCATACGCCGTATGTTCCTGCCGGGCGTACGCGACACCCAGTGCGGCTTCAAGCTCTTCGACGGCGACCAGGCGCGCGAGGCCTTCGCCGCCTCCCGGCTCGGCGGCTGGGGCATAGACGTCGAGGTGCTGCGGCACTTCCGGTGCGCCGACCGGCAGATCGCCGAGGTCCCCGTCCACTGGTCGCACCAGCCCGGCTCGAAGGTGGGGCCGCTCGACTACGTCCGCTTCCTCGCCGAACTGGCCCGGCTGCGCGTCCGCACCCTGCGCCCGGCCGACCTCCTGGTCACACTGCTGTTCCTGCTGATGGCGATGGCCCTGTACTCGGGCCGCCTGTTCGACCCGGACCACCGCTATCTCCCCGACTCCCTCCAGGACCAGAACCAGTGGGAGTGGTTCTTCGGCGTCACGGCCCACAACCTCGCCCACCTCCACAACCCGTTCTTCTCCGACCTGCAGGGCTTCCCCGACGGCGTGAACCTCATGGCCAACACGGTCATGCTGGGCCTGACCGTCCCCGTCGCGCCCCTGACCCTGCTCGCCGGCCCCGCGGTCGCCCTCAGCACGGTCATGACGCTGGGCCTGGCCGCCACCGCGGGCGCCTGGTACCGGCTGATCGTGAAGCGAGTCGTACGGCAGCGGGCCGCGGCCTTCGTCGGCGCCTCGCTGGCCGCGTTCGCGCCGCCCATGGTCAGCCACGCCAACGCGCACCCGAACTTCGTGGTCCTGTTCATGATCCCGCTGATCATCGACCGCGCCCTGCGCCTGTGCACGGGCACCCGCGTCGTCCGCGACGGGATCGTGCTGGGCCTCATGGCCGCGTACCAGATCTTCCTCGGCGAAGAACCCCTCCTCCTCGCGGCGATCGGCATGCTCCTGTTCGCGGGCGCCTACGCGGTCGTACGCAGGGATGTCGCGAAGGAGGCCTGGCGGCCCCTGCTGAAGGGCCTGCTGATCGCCGCCGCCGTCTGCCTCCCGATCGTCGCCTACCCACTGGCCTGGCAGTTCGCCGGTCCGCAGAGCTACAGCCACATGCCGCACGGCGACAATTCGGCCAACAGCCCCCTCGCCCTGCTGTCCTTCGCCGAGCGCTCCCTGGTCGCGGGCAACGCCGAGCGGGCGAACGCCCTCTCCCCCAACCCGACCGAGCAGAACGCCTTCTACGGCTGGCCGCTGGTCCTCCTAGCCTTCGCGATCGCCGTACGGCTGTGGGAGAACGCCCTGGTCAAGGCGCTGGCGTTCACCGCGGCCGGCGCGGCGGTGCTCTCGCTCGGCCCGACGTTCCGCATCCCGGGGACGGAGAAGGAGTACCCCGGCCCCTGGGCGCTGCTCGCCGACAAGCCGCTCTTCGAGTCGGTCATCGAGGGCCGCGTCGCGATGGTCTGCGCCCCCGCCCTCGGCATGCTCCTCGCGCTCGCGCTGGAGCGGCTGCTGGCCACGCCCGACCGGGGCACGCAGTACGTCGGCCTGCTGGGCGTCAGCCTCGCCCTGCTCCCGCTGGTCCCGGCCCCGCTGAAGACGGTGGAGCGCCCGCAGACGCCCGCCTTCTTCACCGACGGGGCCTGGAAGCCGTACGTGCGCAGCGGCGAGTCGCTCGTCACGGTGCCGCTGCCCGACGCCGGCGACGCATCGCCCCTGCACTGGCAGATCGAGGCGGACTTCGGCTTCAGACTGCCGGGCGGCTACTTCAACGGCCCCTGGGCCGACGGGCGCACCGGCATCTACGGCGCCACTCCCCGCTACACCTCGGGCATGCTGAGTGACATTCGCGACACCGGTGCGGTCCCGGTGCTCGGCAAGGAGTGGCGGGCGCAGGCGCAGCGGGACTTCGCGTACTGGAGGGCGGGAGCGCTGGTCGTGGCCCCGCAACCGCACGCGGACGCCCTGCGCAAGGCCGTTACCGAACTGGTGGGCCGTCCCGGTAAGTGGGTCGACGGCGTGTGGGTATGGGACCTGCACAAGAGCGGCTGACCCGAACGGGACGGGTCCGCCGCGAGCCGTACCGACTACCCTGCCTTGACCGTATTTCTTGCTGTCCGAGGAGCCTTCTTTGGCCTGTGACCTGTGGCTGGTACCGCTCGTCGACGTGTTGTGCCACACCCCCGACAATCCGTTCGCCGAGGAACTCGCGCAGTACAACAACGTGCTCGCCGCCGCCGGACTGCCGCCGGTGCCGGTGTACCAGTACATGCCGGGCCTGTCCGGCGAGGTCGCCCCGGTGGCCGGCTTCGACTACGACGCGCTGCACTTCCTGCGCCGCGTGTATCTGCTCCAGGTGTGCGGGCTGCCGGTGACGCCGGTCGACGAACTGGGCGGCGACTACGAGCAGTTGCTGGAGATGTTCGAGGCCACGGCCCAGCAGTCGCACCTCGTCTGGCACTACGACCACGCGGGCGCGTACGTCCCCGTGGACTTCGCCCAGCCGCTGTCGAACGACGAACTCCTCGCGGGCGGCGGCCCGTTGGGCTCCGCCCAGGCCCTGCTGCGCGAACTGGAGTACGTCGCCCCGTCGATCGGCATCGATCCGGCCAACCCGCCGGCCGCACCCGAACCGCCGCGCTCCCCGACCCAGTTGGAGGAACCGGCGGTCCCGGCGCCGTACGATCCCAGCCCCTTCGCACGCGAGCGCCACGTGTGGCTCGGCCTGCACGCGGCGGCGACGCGGAGTCTGGCGCAGGGGTCGATGATCGTCTTCAGCTGAGGTTCAGCGCCCGAGCTGGGAGAGGCCCTTCTGGACGTCCTCCAGGTTCATGATCGGGGTGTAGGTGACCTCGGCGTCCAGGTTCAGGAAGAACGGCTCGGCGAACACCGGCATCTGGGAGCTTTCCTTCATGTCGAAGACCAGGAGGGCGGTGCGCTTGCCGTGGTCGGCGGTGAAGTAGGCCGCCTCGGGCTTGATCTGTTCCACCGACTCCTGCATCAGTTTCGCCAGGGTGCCGTTCCGGATGGCCTCGTTCGACTTCTCCGTGTCGAAGGACGCCTTGAGCAGCATGCGCATCGCGCTCACCTTCTTCTCGATCTGCTTCTGCCGAGGCACACACACGTACAGCTTCAGAATATGCCCGATTTGCGCACCTTGTTCTGTCGATACTCCTCGGGGAGCAGAGCGGCTGACTCCACGCGTGCGACGCGCAGAAAAGCGGGTGCGCGCAGTGTGAGGTCATCGGCTTCGACGAGAGGAAACGGCGATGATCCTGGTGACGGGCGCGACAGGGCATGTGGGCGGCGAGCTGGTACGACAGCTGACGGCCGCCTGGCACCCGGTGCGCGCGATGACGCGGCACCCCGCTGATGCCCGGCTGCCGGAGGGCGTGCAGGCGGTGTACGGCGACGCGGACGACCCGGCGAGCCTGGACGCCGCGTTCTCGGGCGTCGAGGCCGCCTTCCTGATGTCGGCGCAGGGCGTCGGCACGGCTCCCGGCCCGACCCACGACCTCGCGCTGGCCCGGGCGGCCGCGAAGGCGGGCGTGCGGCGCGTGGTGAAGCTGTCGGTCCTGGACGGCGGCGCGGGCTCCGACGTGATCGCCCGCTGGCACGCGGAGGCGGAGGCGGCGGTGACGGACGGGGGCTTCGCATGGACCCTCCTGCGCCCCGGCCGCTTCATGTCCAACGCCCTGCAGTGGGCGGGCCAACTCCGCGCGGGCGACGAGGTGTCGATCCCCTTCGCGGACCGCCCGGCGGCGAGCATCGACCCGGCGGACGTGGCGGAGATCGCGGCGCGGGCGCTGACGACCGACGAACACGCGGGCGCGGCATACGAGTTGAGCGGGCCCGAGTCGCTGACGCCGACGGAGGAGATGGCGATTCTGGGCCGGACCCTGGGCCGGGACCTCCGCGTCCGTCCGGTCCCCGACGAGGCGGCCCGCACCGGCATGGAGCGCTACGGCTTCCCGCCGGAGGTCGTCGACGCGATCATGCACCGCACCCTGCAGAGCGACCGGGGCGCGGAGGTCCTGCCGACCGTGGAGAAGGTGCTGGGACGCCGGCCGCGGACCTTCGCGGAGTGGGCCGGCGCCCATGTGACGGCGTTCGACGGCTGACCTAGAACACCGCCGTCCCGTCCTGCGTCAGCTTCCAGTTCGTCGCCGCGAACGTCGACGGGTCGATGGTGCCCTTCGCCGTGGCGTAGGCGATCATCAGGTCGCGGACCTGGTTGGTGGAGCTGTACGCGGTCTCCGCGTCGGCGATGTGCGGGTAGCCGCTGCCGCCGTTGGCACGGTAGTTGTTGACCGCGACGACGAAGATCTGGTCGTCCGCGACCGCCGCGCCGTTGTAGGTCAGGTTCTTGATGCGCGAGCCCTCGGCCGCCGCAATGTCGATGTCGTACGAGACTCCGGCCGCGGTGTCGTACATGTAGTCCCAGAAGCTGTTGGCGTTGGTGAGGGTCGAGGTGTCGACCTTCGTGCCGGACGGCACCTGGTGGTAGTACTTCGCCGCGAACTCCAGGTAGTCCTTGAGCTGGGCGCCGGTGAGCTTCTTGCCGTACAGCGTGTTCTCGTAGATGTAGAGGCCCGCGACGTCGCGGATGGTCACGTCGCCCTTCGGGATGTCGGCGGTGCGGCTGAAGCACGCGGCCACCGAGATCAGCGGGAGCGCGGCGTCCGAGGTCGACAGGCCCGACTTCACCGCCTCCATCTGGACCTGGTGGATGAAGTCGATGGCGGGCACGTCCTTCCAGCAGGCCTCCGCCGTCGACATGTCCTCGGTACACGTGCCGATCGCCGTGTTGACGTACTTGACGACCAAGTCGTGGTCGGCCTCGAGGAGTTCGGTGATCCGCGCGTCCTCCGCGACAGTGTTGCTGTTGAGCGTGGTCGCCGTCTTGCCGGTGACCTTCCAGCAGCCGTGGTGGAGTTCGAGCTCGAAGTCGAAGACGGAGAGGCGGTAGCCGTAGCAGTACGGCTCGGACAGCAGGACGTCCTCGCCGGTCTCCTCGTTCTTCACCGTGTACGTCGGAACGTCGACGTGCGTGTGGCCGACGAGGATCGCGTCGATGCCGGGGACCTGCTCGGCGACCAGGTTCGAGGCGTTCTCCACGTACGGGAGTTCGTCGCCCCACGAGGTCGAGCCGTCCAGACCGGAGTGGTCGGTGAGGAAGACGACGTCACAGCCGAGCGCACGCAGCCTCGGCACGTACTTCTTCGCCTGCTCGACCAGGCCCGGGAAGACCATCTTGCCGCTGACGTTGTCCTTGTCCCACAGGGCGATGCCCGGGTTGGTCAGGCCGAGGATGCCGACCTTGATGTCCGGGGCGCCGGGCACCTTGATGCACTTGACGGTGTAGGGCGGGAAGGCGGGCTTGAGCGTCTTGGCGTCCAGCGCGTTGGCGCCGAGGAGCGGGAAGTGGCACTGCCGCTCGAAGGCGCGCAGGACGTCGATGCCGTAGTTGAACTCGTGGTTGCCGAGGGCGGCGGCGTCGTAGCGCATCTCGTTCATGGCGACGGCCATGGGGTGCTTCGGGCCGGGCTTGCCGTCCTTGCCCGTGATGGGGTCGACGTTCGCGTAGTAGTACGCGAGGGACGTGCCCTGGATGATGTCGCCCGCGTCGACGAGCAGCACCCGGTCCTCGCCCTTCTGGGCGCGCTGCTGCTTGACGAGGGTGGCGATCCGGGCGATGCCGTAGGTGTTGCCCTTGCTGTCCGAGTACGCCTTGTTGCTGTAGTAGTCCCAGTTGAAGACGTGGCTGTGCAGGTCGGTGGTGCCCAGGATCGAGAACGACCAGGTCTTGGGGGCCTTTGCGGGCGTACGGTCGGCGGCCTGCGCGGTACCGGTACCGACCGCTCCCGCGGCGGCGACGGCTGCGCCGGTGACGGCCGACTTCTTCACGAATTCCCGGCGGTTCAGGGGACTGACGGGCATACAGGACTCCTGGAAGCTGGCGTGGCGCGACGCGCGTAGACGTGTCGGACGTGCGGGGCTACTCGCGTAGAGCGTGACGTCTGCCCGGCCGACCGGAAACCAGGATTTGGCCATGTCCAGTTCAAAGATGAGTCAGCTCGGCGGAGACGGGGAAGCGGGCGGGCCGCCGACCGACGCCCCGCCCGACGCCCGTCACCGGGCGGAGTCGTCCCGCAGCACTTCCTCCACGACGTCCACGGCGTCCTCGGCATCCTCGGAGTCGGGCGCGAGCAGACGCAGGCCCCGGGACTCGGCGACGCGCAGGGCGTCGGTCAGGCACTCGGCGAGACGGAGGCCGGCGTAGCGGACCTCGGTGTACGGCGAGGCCGGGTCGTACAGCACGGTCCGGGCGAGGCCGAGCACGTCGGCGCCGGTGGCGAGTTGGGCGGCCTCCAGGTCGTCGGCGAGCCGGGAGAGGTAGCCGCCGGCGCCGTCGGTGACCAGGTAGCAGGGCTTGCCTTCCGGGGACGGCCAGGGCAGGAGCCGACGGGTGGTCGTGCCGCTTGCGTGGCCGTGCGCATGGCCGTTGACGTCTCCCATCAGGCGGCCGCCTCCTGCGCGCCGACCAGGTGCCGGTCGAGATCGATCCCGAAGTCGGCGGCGAGCACGAGGGCGAGACGGCGGCGCTGCTGGAGAGCGACTTCCTCGGCTTCCCGTTCGTGGGCGGCGAGGTAGGGGCGGACGAGGAGGGAGTCGGCGCCGTCGAGGGGGGCGTGGAGGCCGTAGGGGGAGCGGGGGTGTGGGAGGGAGGCGGTGGGGTGGACGGGAGGGACGGGGGTGAGGTGGAGGCGGGGGAACGGGCCGCGGAGGGTTCGCGGCTTACGGCGCCGTCCGGTGCCGGGGGCGAGGAGGAGGCGCAGCCATTGGAGGGCGCGCGGGATAAGGTCGGTCATGTCGACGCTCCTGGTAAGCGTTGGCCGTGCCCCGGGAGGTTGCCGCCTCGCCGGGGTCCTGTCATTTCGACCATACCGCTAACTGCGTCCCCCTGCACCCCACTGAGTATTTCTGCGTCCTACCGCGTCGGGACGCGTTCCAACCCTGCCGTGTGCGTAGGGCTGCGGCACGGTGGAGACATGACCGAGCTTCCGCGCTACGAGTACGTGAAACTCGCCGACGCGATCGAGGCGGACATCGCGTCCGGCAAGTTGCCGCAGGGGGCCGCCCTGCCCGGCGAGCGCGCCATGACCGACCTGTATCGCGTCAGCATCGGCACCGTACGTCGTGCCGTCGTGGAACTCCGCAAGCGAGGGCTCGTCGCCACACTGCCGGCCAAGGGCACGTACGTCATCGGAATGCCGGAGGCGGCCGAGGACTCCCCCGAGGAGAGCGAACCGAAAGACTGAAGGCGGAGCCGGGCCCAGCCATTCACCGCCTCGGCGCCCCCCACCATTGCCCATGGTGACGACGGACCCGGTTCCACTCCTCGGCAGAGGCGTCGTCAGGCACCGGCACAAGCATCGACTCCGCCTCGTCCCGCAAGAGCCCGACCTGAGCCGTCGTCAGGCGTCGGCAGCTCCACAGCAGCCCCGCCATTTCCGCCGCCAGCGGATCGTCGGGCCGCGGTGGCTCGGCGAGTTCGAACCCCGTGAGGCGGCGAGGTCACCGCGCGGGATACCGAGGGCGGTCGCGAAGCCCGCCACCAGGTCCGGGGTCAGTGGAACGCGGCCCCTTCCGATGCCGCTGATCGTGGAGGCGGCCAGGTACACGCGGCCTTCGGTCAGCACGGCCAGCGTCTTGGCCGCGGCGGTCAGGGAGTGCAGATTCCGGTTGGTGCAGAGCAGGTTGGCGAGCATCGCGCCGAAGCCCGCCTCGCGCTGGTCATAGAGCGGCGACGGAGCGGATTGGCGTTCATCGTGTTCCGGCGGCAGTTCGTCGACAAGGCGATGGACGTGGGCTCTCCCGTCCGACGGCAGTGCCATCGCGATCCGGACCAGGTCCACAACCGCGGTCCCGGCGGCCGGGTCCCGGGGTGTGAGGGGTTCCGGGACCAAGGCATCGGCGATCACACAGAAGTCGGCCAGGTGGAAACCAAGCGCGGAGGCAAGGCGGTCGAGCTGCGGGGTCGACGGCGACGTCCCCGACACCACCGCTCGGAGTTCGGCCTCCGGGACGCCGGACGCGGAGGACAGCCGCGCGACATCCGTCCGGCGGTGGTTCATGAGCCGGGTCAGCGCGACGCCGAAGCCTGGGTGATTCGCCAAGGGGTCACCTTACGTTTCACGCTGAGAAGGGGACCGACTGCCGGGGCCGAGCATCGCACTTCCCGCTCGGCACGAGTGCGTGTCCGGTTGACGTTGTTTCAATCCCGGGAGCTCACCATTTGAAATGGCCTCGGAAGTCCATCAAGGTTTTCCACAGCGGATCCGTGGGCTTCATCTCGAAGGTATCCGTCACTTCCCCCTCGGCATTGCGCTCGACCTTGGCCAGCAGGATTCCGTACTCATACTTCTCCTCCAGCCGCACATGCCCCTCAGTGTCATAGCGGACGCGCTTCCCGTGCAGGACGTTCTGCCGGTACGAGGTCTCCTCGCACAGGCTCCCGTCCGCATGCCAACCGCGGGAGACGCCCTCCTGCCTGCCGTTCACGTAATGGATCTCGGAGACCCGCCTGCCATTCGACTCCTCGTATCCAATCCCTGTGAACAGCTCGCCCTGGTACGTGTAGATCAGATCCTCGTCGAAATCGAGGTCGTCGTCGGGAACCTCACTTGGTTCTTCGAGGGTGGAGCCGCTACGAGGACCCATCTCATTCATCTGCGCCTTCTGGAACCTCGCCCAACTCCTCGAGCATGAACTGCTCGACAATGGATTCCAGGGCGTCGGCGTCCAGCGCCGGTGGCGTCCAGCCCGTGGCCTCCATGTGCCGCAGGAAGTCGCCGGGAAGCTCGGTGTGGTACCTGGCAACGTAGTAGGCCAGGCTGCTCGGCCATACCCACACCCCGTCGGTGTCGATCGAGTACTGGCAAATCCGCTTGATGTCCGGATCGAGCAGATCATCCGTCCAGGACCCCGTCGCGACGACGGGTTCGCCCGCCGCCAGGTAGCGCACGATCGCGTCCTCGTCGGACACTGCGGCCGGCTTTTTCAGAGCGAGGATCTCCTCGGCCGTTTTGTAAAATCCCACCCGTCTCAGCACCAGCAGTTCCCTTCTCACGCTCACTCGCCGCCCGCGAGGGGGCCACCCGGCGGCAGTGCCGTGGTCACCCAACTCGGCTAGTTCGCCACCGGCGAGCAGCGAACAGGAGCCGCCCCAGGTGGGGCGGCTCCTGCGCGTCGTCCTGTCAGAGGAACGAGTTGATCTCGATCGTCTCGTCCCGGCCCGGGCCCACGCCGATCGCGGAGATCGGTGCGCCCGACATCTCCTCGAGCGCCTTCACGTAGTTCTGGGCGTTCTTGGGGAGGTCGGAGAAGGACTTCGCCTTGGTGATGTCCTCCGACCAGCCGGGCAGGGTCTCGTAGATCGGCTTCGCGTGGTGGAAGTCGCTCTGCGAGTACGGGAGTTCCTCGACGCGCTTACCGTCGATCTCGTACGCCACGCAGACCGGGATCTGCTCCCAGCCGGTGAGGACGTCGAGCTTGGTGAGGAAGAAGTCGGTCAGGCCGTTCACGCGGGTCGCGTAGCGGGCGATCACGGCGTCGAACCAGCCACAGCGGCGGTCACGGCCGGTGGTCACGCCCCGCTCGCCGCCGATGCGGCGCAGCGCCTCGCCGTCCTCGTCGAACAGCTCGGTCGGGAACGGGCCGGAGCCGACACGGGTCGTGTAGGCCTTGAGGATGCCGATGACCCGGCCGATCTTCGTGGGGCCCACGCCCGCGCCCGTGCACGCGCCACCCGCGGTGGGGTTGGAGGACGTGACGAAGGGATAGGTCCCGTGGTCGATGTCGAGCAGCGTGCCCTGGCCGCCCTCGAAGAGGACCACCTTGTCCTCGTCGAGCGCCTGGTTGAGCACCAGGACGGTGTCGGCTACGTACGGCGCGAGCTTGTCGGCGTAGCCCAGCAGCTCCTCGACCACCTGGTCGATCGCGATCGCGCGGCGGTTGTAGAGCTTGGTGAGGACCTGGTTCTTGATGTCGAGGGCCGCCTCGACCTTCTGGGTCAGGATCGACTCGTCGTAGAGGTCCTGGACCCGGATGCCGACGCGGTTGATCTTGTCCGCGTAGGTCGGCCCGATACCGCGGCCGGTCGTCCCGATCTTCCGCTTCCCGAGGAAGCGTTCCGTCACCTTGTCCACCGTCACGTTGTACGGCGTGATGATGTGAGCGTTACCGCTGATCAGGAGCTTGGACGTGTCGACGCCGCGCTCGTTCAGCCCGTTCAGCTCGGAGAACAGGACCGACGGGTCGACGACGACACCGTTGCCGATGACCGGGGTGCACCCCGGGGACAGGATTCCGGAAGGGAGCAGGTGAAGGGCGTACTTCTGATCGCCCACGACTACCGTGTGGCCGGCGTTGTTGCCGCCTTGGTAGCGCACCACGTAGTCGACGGATCCGCCTAGCAGGTCCGTCGCCTTTCCCTTGCCTTCGTCACCCCACTGAGCACCGAGCAGCACAAGTGCGGGCACGCGCGTACACCCCTTCCGGGCGGGGCATGTCCAAGGTCAGGGGCGTACGCGTAAGGTTCACCGCCGCGTGCACCGCGGCCGTCGTTGGCCGCAAACCGTCGGACCGGATGCCCCGGAATAGACGAAGCCCCTGGCGCAATAGCGCAAGGGGCTCTTGCACAAAGATGCTACCCGAGGAAGCGAGGCAGGACCGAGGTGGCGACTTCCGCGACTTCCGACCAGCTGCTGGTGGTCATCGATCCGGTGGCCCGAAGGACGGACGGGGAGTCGGTACGCATCGCAAAAGACGTGCTCAGCGCGGGTGCGCACGCGAAGGTGTGCCTGCCGGACGGTCCGGAGGAGTTCGCCCGGGCACTGGCGAGGCGGGGCTCCCGGCGGCCGGTCGTGGTCGGCGACGACCGCGCCCTGGTCCGCGCCGTCTCCCTTCTGCACCGGCAGCGGGAGCTGGCCGGATGTGCTCTGTCGGTGGTGCCGGTGGGCAGTGTCCTGGCGGTGGCGCGTTCCCTGGGGGTGCCCACGGGGGCGGTGGCGGCGGCGCGGGCGGTCCTCGACGGGGTCGAGCGGCGCCTCGATCTCCTGGTGGACGACAGCGACGGGGTGGTGCTCGGCACGCTCCACATCCCACCGCTGAGTCCGCAGGCCCAGGCTGGGGCGGTAGACGCGGGACACCCCTGGCTCCGCACCGCCCAGTCCCTCGTACGCACCCTGGTGCCGGCCCGCGAGACCCCGTCCCCCGCGCCCCGTCCCGCCCGGCTGCGGGTCGAGGTCGACGGCGTGACGCTGGTGGACCTGGACCAGCCGGTGGAGACGGTGTCGGTGACGCCGGGTGACACGGGACTGGCGGAGGTGGAGGTGCGGCCACTGTCGGTGGGGGCTGAGGCTTCGCCGGTACGGGCTCTGGGGCGGACGGTGAGCGTGACGGGGGCGGATTTCCGGTACCGGGCGGATGCGGGGGTGTGGGGGCCGGTGCGGAGGCGGACGTGGACGGTTTGGGAGGGGGCCTGGGGGCTTACGGTGCCGTCAGGGTGAGCCGGGCCGCTGGAAACCAACGGTGTCCAACAAGCCCTGGAAGCCGACGGACATGAAGACCTCCCCGTGTTGCAGCCCAGCCACAACTCAGAGTAGTCGCTCGCTTACGCCGCCGTGATCGCTTTCGTCCTTCAGCGCCACCCCCGTGACCCCCAACTCCCGCCCCCTCCCCATCAACCCCGCCAACTTCCCCGCTGCCACCTCGTACGTCAGCCCCAGCGGCGGCCGGATGTTGCTCAGGCAGTTGCGGTCGGCGTCCGTCGTCACCCCCGGCACCGGCCGATACGTCAGGTACGCGCCCAGGGAGTCCGCCGCTGACATCCCCGGCCGTTCCCCGACCAGGACGACCACCATCGCCGCACCCATCGCGTGGGCGATGTCGTCGCCGAGGGCCACGCGGGCCTGTTCGGCGAGCACCACCGGCGCGATGTTCCATCCCGGAAGCCGCGCCGCCGTCTGGCGCACCATCGCCGCCGCATGCTCGTGCACCGCCCGGCTGGACAGCCCGTCGGCGACGACGAAGACGACGTCCCAGTCGCCGCCGGGAAGGTGCGCGCGGTCAGTGGGATGCAGGCGGCGGCCCAGGTCCGGTCGCTGGAGGTAGGCCGGCCGGTCGGGCGCCGCACTGCGCACCCGTACCGTCGCCATCCCCGTCAGCCCGGCCGCCACCACGTCCGGCTCGAACGGCGAGTGCACCGCGTCCCGCGCCGCCGCGTGCGCGGACTGGAGTTCCAGCCGGTGCCGGGTGGGGAGCGCGGAGCCCGCGCGGCCGAGGCCGATACGGGCCTGGGTGTGCCGGCGCATCGCGGCCCACAGCGCCAAGTCGGCCGTGGAGTCGATGACCTGACTGTCCGTCATGCCGCCAGTTCCCTTCCGATCGCCGTCAGGGGATGCGCCCCTGACACGTCCCTGATCGCGCCTCGCTCGTCCAGCAGCCCGATCGACGCGAGCCACGCCTCGAACTCCGGTGCCGGGCGCAGCCCGAGCACCTCGCGCAGGTACAACGCGTCGTGGTACGAGGCGGATTGGTAGTTGAGCATGATGTCGTCGCCGCCCGGCGTGCAGATCACGAAGGACGCGCCCGCGACGCCGAGCATGGTCAGCATGGTCGCCACGTCGTCGTCATCGGCGTCCGCGTGGTTCGTGTAGCAGATGTCCAGGCCCATGGGCAGGCCGAGCAACTTGCCGCAGAAGTGGTCCTCGAGCGCGGCCCGGAGGATCTGGCGGCCGTCGTACAGGTACTCCGGGCCGATGAAGCCCACCACCGTGTTCACCAGCAGCGGGTCATAGCGGCGGGCCACCGCGTACGCCCGCGCCTCCACCGTCTGCTGGTCCACCCCGTGGTGCGCGTCCGCCGACAGCGCGCTGCCCTGACCGGTCTCGAAGTACATGACGTTCCGGCCGACCGTCCCCCGGTCCAGCGCCCGCGCCGCCTCGTACGCCTCGTCCAGCAGCCCCAGCGTCACGCCGAAGGAGGCGTTCGCGGCCTGCGTGCCCGCGATGGACTGGAAGACCAGGTCGACGGGCGCACCCCGCACCATCAGGTCCACGCTCGTCGTGACATGGCAGAGGACGCAGGACTGGGTGGGGATGGAGTAGCGGTCGATGACTCCGTCCAGCAGCTCCAGCAGGTCCCGTACCGCCTTCGGGCTGTCCGTCGCCGGGTTGATGCCGATCACCGCGTCGCCGGAGCCGAGAAGGAGGCCGTCCAGGAGCGCGGCCGCCACTCCCGCCGGGTCGTCCGTCGGGTGGTTGGGCTGCAGGCGCGTGGCCAGGCGGCCCGGCAGGCCGATCGTCGAGCGGAAGCCGGTGACCACCTGCACCTTGCGCGCGACGGCCACCAGGTCGGCGTTGCCCATCAGCTTGGACACCGCGGCCACCATCTCGGGCGTCAGCCCGGGCGCCACCGCCGCCAGCGCTCCGGTGTCCGCCGACAGCAGCCACTCCCGCAGCTCGCCGACCGTCATCCCGGCCACCGGCGCGAAGGCCGCCGCGTCGTGCGTGTCGAGGATCAGCCGGGTCACGTCGTCGGTCTCGTACGGGATCACCGGCTCGGTCAGAAAGGTCGCGAGCGGCACCTCCGCCAGCGCCCAGCGCGCCGCGACGCGCTCCTGGGAGCTGCCGGCGGCTAGGCCCGCCAGCCGGTCGCCGGAGCGTTCGGGGCTCGCGGCGGCCAGCAGGCGGGCGAGGGAGTCGAAGCGGTGGCGTTCGCCGCCAAGGGTGGACGTGTAGCTCATGGCGGCGACCGTACGAGCCACGTGTTGCCGACAGATTGCGTCAGATTTCTAAAGGTCTGGTTGACAAACATTTAACGTCCCGAGACCCTTGCTCGACTTATTCGGCCTACAGAGTTCCGGTTCAGCACACCAGCCGATCACCAGGAGAGGGGCCAGCCCGATGGCAGTGGACGAGGGAGTCGCCCCGGCGACGGACACAGGCGGCGAGGGCACGGTTCACCGGCTGAAGCCCAACGCCATCGGCCTGCTCGGCGTGGTCTTCATGGCCGTCGCGACCGCCGCGCCGATCACCGCGATGACGGGCAACGTGCCCTTCATGGTCTCGGCCGGCAACGGCATCGGCGCCCCCGCGAGCTATCTCGTCGCAATGGTCGTCCTGGCAATCTTTTCCGTCGGCTTCACCTCGATGGCGAAGCACATCACGTCGACGGGCGCGTTCTACGGCTTCATCTCCTACGGTCTCGGACGCACCGCGGGCCTGGCCTCCGGCCTCCTCGCGACCTTCGCGTACGCCGTCTTCGAACCGGCGCTGATCGGTATCTTCTCGGTCTTCGCCAACACAACCCTGAAGGACCAGACGGGCGTTGACGTCCCGTGGTGGGCCTTCGCGATCCTGATGCTCGCCGTCAACGCGACGGGCACCTGGTTCGGCGTCAGCGTCGCCGAGAAGCTCCTCGTCGTGCTGCTCGCCACGGAGGTCACCGTGCTCGCCGCGATGGCGATCTCGGTCGCCCTGCACGGCGGCGGCCCGCACGGCTTCACCTTCGGCCCGGTCAACCCGGTCAACGCCTTCAAGGGGACCAGCGCAGGCCTCGGCCTCTTCTTCGCCTTCTGGTCGTGGGTCGGCTTCGAGTCGACGGCGATGTACGGCGAGGAGTCCCGTGACCCGAAGAAGATCATCCCCAAGGCGACGATGATCTCGGTCCTCGGCGTCGGCGTCTTCTACGTCTTCGTCTCCTGGATGGCCATCATCGGCAACGGCGAGGCGGAGGCCGTGAAGGCGGCCTCGTCCGCGAACCCGCTCGCGCTCTTCTTCAACCCGACCGAGCGCTACGTCGGCCACTGGGCGGTCGACGTCATGCAGTGGCTGATGATCACCGGTTCGCTGGCATGCGGCATGGCCTTCCACAACTGCGCCGCCCGCTACATGTACGCACTGGGCCGCGAGGGCGTCCTGCCGTCCCTGAAGAACACCGTCGGCCGCACTCACGCAAGGCACGGCTCCCCGCACATCGCGGGCCTGGTGCAGACGGTGGTCTCCGCCGTCCTGATCGGCGCGTTCTGGGTCGCGGGCAAGGACCCGTACAACGCCCTCTACGTCCTGCTCGCGATCCTCGGCACGATGGCGATCCTGATCGTGCAGGCGGTCTGCTCGTTCGCGGTGCTGGTCTACTTCCGCAAGAACCACCCCGAGAGCCGGCACTGGTTCAAGACCTTCGCCGCGCCGCTCATCGGCGGCATCGCAATGCTCGCGGTGGTCGTCCTGCTGGTGTCCAACATGGGCGTCGCGGCCGGCACGGAGTCCGGCTCACTGCTCCTGAAGGCAACTCCGTGGCTGGTGGCCCTGGTCGCGGCGCTGGGCATCGGCTACGCCCAGTACCTGAAGCGACGCTCGCCCGAGCGGTACCTGCTGCTGGGGCGGACGGTGCTGGAGGAGACCAAGGAGCGGTAACTCCCGGCCCCAACTCCTAGTTGCCGAACAGCTGTTGGCGGTGCACCCGCCACCGCTCCATCATGGCCGCGACCTCGCCCTCGACGAACTCGAAGAAGGCGAGCGTCTCGGCCATGCGGCGTCCTGCGGGGGTGTCGGCGCCGAGGCTGCTGACGCCTTCCCGCAGGGCGCTCTCCCAGCGCTTGATGATGGCCTCGCGGTTGGTCAGGGCCTCGTACCACTGGTCGCCGTGCACCCGGTAGCGCTCGCGACGCGAGCCGGGCTCCCGCTCGCGCGAGACCATGTGCGTCATGGTCAGATAGCGCACCGCCCCGGAGACCGCAGCCGGACTGATCCGCAGCTGATCGCCCAGCTCGGCCGAGGTCATCGAGGCCTCGTCGGAGGAGAGCAGGGCGGCGAAGACCCGCGCCGGCATCCGCTGCATCCCGGCCTCGACCAGCTGCGCCGCGAAACTCTCCACGAACTTCGAGACCGCCTCCGCGTCACGCCCCGCCTCATCAGCCATGGTCACCACCCTATCCGGGCTTTATATGCTTCCTTAACTTCACAAATTTCTGAAAGAAGCGTACGTTCAGAACCATGACGAAGGCAATCAGCGTCTCCGGGCTCCACAAGTCGTTCGGGAAGACGCACGCGCTCGACGGCCTCGACCTGGAGGTGGAGACCGGCGAGGTCCACGGCTTCCTCGGCCCGAACGGCGCCGGCAAGTCCACCACCATCCGCGTCCTGCTCGGCCTGCTGCGCGCCGACTCCGGCGCCGCGCAGGTGCTGGGCCGCGACCCGTGGCAGGACGCGGTGGAGGTGCACCGCCGGATCGCGTACGTCCCCGGCGACGTGACCCTGTGGCGCAACCTCTCCGGCGGCGAGGTCATCGACCTCTACGGCCGCCTCCGCGGAGGCCTGGACGCGGGGCGCCGCGCCGACCTGATCGAACGCTTCGAGCTGGACCCCACCAAGAAGGGCCGCACGTACTCGAAGGGCAACCGCCAGAAGGTCGCCCTGGTCGCCGCGTTCGCCTCCGACGTGGACCTGCTGATCCTGGACGAGCCGACGTCGGGCCTGGACCCGCTGATGGAGGAGGTCTTCCAACGCTGCGTGGAGGAGGAGCGGGACAGGGGAAGGACCGTCCTGCTGTCCTCGCACATCCTCAGCGAGGTCGAGGAGCTCTGCGACCGCGTGAGCATCATCCGCAAGGGCCGCACCGTGGAGAGCGGCTCGCTGGCCGACCTGCGTCATCTGACCCGCACGAGCGTGACCGCCGAACTGGCGGGCCCGCCCAACGGGTTGGCGCACCTGCCCGGCGTCCACGACCTCGACGTACAGGGAAAGCGGGTGCGGCTGCAGGTCGACACGGACAAACTCGACGCCGTGCTGCGGCAGTTGAGCGAGTCCGGCGTACGGTCGCTGACCTCGACGCCGCCGACGCTGGAGGAGCTGTTCCTGCGGCACTACCAGGAGGCGTCATGACCTCCCTCGTGGGCACGGGAGTGCTGCTGCGCTTCAACCTCCGCCGCGACCGTCTGATGATCCCGGTGTGGGTGGCGGTCAACGCCCTGATGGTCCTCTCCATGCCGAACACCCTCAAAGGTCTGTACGGCACCGAGGCCGAGCGCACCGACCTGCTGCACCAGGTGGCGACCAACTCCTCCTTCCGCGCGCTGATCGGCCCGGTCTTCGACGACTCCCTCGGTGCCCTCACGGCCTGGCGCGTCGGCGTCTACGCGGGCGCGCTCACCGCCGTCACCGGCCTTCTGGTCGTCGTACGCCACACCCGCGACGAGGAGGAGAGCGGCCGGCAGGAGCTGATCGCCTCCGGCACGGTGGGCCGCCGCGCCTCGCTGACCGCGGCGCTGCTGGCGGCGGCCGTCGCGAATGCCGTACTGGCGCTGCTGGTTGCGGGTGGACTGGCCGGGCAGGGCGCCGCCGGAGCCGTCGCCTTCGGTCTGGGCCTCGCGGGTGTCGGCATGGTCTTCGCCACGATGGCGGCGATCGTCGCGCAACTGACGGAGAGCGCACGGCTGGCCCGCGGGCTGACGGCGGGCGTCCTGGGCGCGGCCTTCGTGCTGCGCGCGGCGGGTGACTCGGCGACGGCCGACGGCTCGTCGGTACTGACCTGGCTGTCGCCGCTGGGCTGGCTGGAGAACCTGCGCCCGTACGCGGACGAGCGCTGGTGGGTACTGCTGCTGTTCGGGGCGGCGGTGGCGCTCCAGGGCGCGATGGCGTACGGGCTGGCAGGCCGCCGGGACATCGGCATGAGCTTCCTGCCGACCCTCCCCGGACCTGCGGTCGGCCGGCTGGCCACGGCGGGCGCGCTGGCCTGGCGGCTGCAGCGGGGCAGCGTGTACGGCTGGAGCATCGCCTTCTTCGTCGTCGGCGTCGTCTACGGCGGCCTGGCGGACGGTGTGGCCGACCTGGTCGGCGACAACGAGAAGGCCCGCGAGATCTTCGAGCGGATGGGCGGCCAGAGCGGGATCACGGACGCCTTCCTGGCATCCATGGTCGGGATGATGGGCCTGATCGCCGCGCTGTACGTCGTCGGCTCGGTCCTGCGCCTGAACGGCGAGGAGACGTCGGGCCGGGCGGAACCGGTGCTGGCGAACGCGGTGGGCCGCCTGCGCTGGGCCGCCGGTCACCTGGTGATCGCCTTCGGCGGCGCTGTCCTTCTCATGCTGCTCACGGGCGTCGGCTTCGCCGTCGGCTACGGCAAGGAGGTCGGCCCGATCCTGGGGGCGTGCCTGGTGCAGGTGGCCGGGGTGTGGGTGATCGGCGGCGTGACGGTGCTGCTGTACGGGGTGCTGCCGCGGGGGGCGGTGGCCGCATGGGGAGTCGCCGGGGCGGTGCTGCTGATCGGCTGGGTCGGTCCCGCACTGGACGTACCGCAACTGGTCCTGGACCTGTCCCCCTTCGGCCACCTGCCGAAGCTGCCGGGCGGGGGGATGGAGTGGGGGCCGGTGCTGGTCCTGCTGGGGCTGGCGGTGGTGTTGGCGGCCGTCGGGCTGGCGGGACTGCGGCGGCGGGACATGACGACCTGAACGGCGGCGGGAACCCCCGAGCGGCCTGCGCACGTCACTCCCGGACATGGGGCAACGTACGGAGGCCGCCGCGGGATGCCTGACCGCGGCGCTCGGCGCGGGCGCGGGGCTCGCGGTGTGGTCCGTCGACGTCAGGGACAGGTGGTGGCGTTTCGAGGCGGCCCCCGACTGGAGCGTCCTCTACGCCGAACTGCCCCTGGCGATCCTCGGCGGAACCGCCGCCGCGCTGGGTGTCCGGGCCCTTCTCCGCCGTCTCAGACCGCGACGCTGAGCCCCTCCAGCCCCCGGATCACGAAGTTCGGCTTACGAGTCGGTTCCTGGGCGAGGCTCAGGGTCGGGGCCTTCTCGAGCAGGGCGGTCATCGAAGCAGCCAGCTCGATCCGGGCCAGTGGAGCGCCGATGCAGTAGTGGATGCCGGCGCTGAAGGAGATGTGCGGGTTCTCCCCGCGGGTGAGGTCGAGGGTCTCGGGGTCGGAGAAGACATCCGGGTCATGGTTGGCGGAGCCGAAGAGCATGGCGATCTCCGCACCCCGCGGAATCGTCGTCCCGTCGATCTCGATGTCGTCCAGCACCCACCGCTCGAAGAGCTGGAGCGGGGTGTCGTACCGCATCAACTCCTCGACGGCGGACGGTACGAGGGAGTGATCGGCGCGCAGAGCGGCCAGCTGCTCCGGGTTGCGGAAGAGGGCGTACCAGCCGCCCACCGTGGCGTTCACGGTCGCCTCGTGCCCGGCGTTGAGGAGCAGGACGGCCGTGGAGATCATCTCCTGCTCGGTCAACCGGTCGCCCTCGTCGTGCGCGGCGATGAGCCCGGAGATGAGATCCTCGCCGGGTTCCTTGCGCCGCTCGGCGATCAGCTCCCGCAGGTAATCCGAGAACTCGACGGAGGCCTGGACGGCCTTGCGCGCGGTCTCCTCGGACGGGTTCAGCTCGTACATCCCGCAGATGTCCGCGGACCAGGGGCGCAGAGGGCCGCGATCCGACTCCGGAATCCCCAGCATCTCGGCGATGACGGCCACGGGGAGCGGCTCGGCGACGTCGGTGAGCAGGTCGCCGCCACCCGCCTCGACAAGCCGGTCCACCAGCTCGCCGGCCAGCCTGGTCACGTACGGCTTCAGCTGCTCCACCGTGCGCGGCGTGAACGCCTTCGAGACCAGCCGCCGGATCCGGGTGTGGTCCGGCGGCTCCAGGTCGAGCATGCCGTGGTCGTTGAGGACGTGGAACGGCTCGTGCGCGGCGGGCGGCGCGGTCCGTCCGAAGTCCTCGTGTGTGAACCGGTGCAGATACGTGCGCCCGAGCCGCCGCTCCCTGAGCAGCGCCGAGACGTCCGCGTGGCGCGGGACGAGCCACTGGTTCGTGGCCTCGAAGTAGTGCACCCGGCCTTTGGCACGCAGCTCGGCGTAGGCGGGATACGGGTCGGCGAGGAACTCGGGGTCCCACGGGTCGAAGGCTGCCATGCGGGGACGCTAACCCGGGGTCTGCCCCTCTGACCAGGGGTGTTCCTTCAGGCGGTCGATCAGGGCGGTGAAAGCGTCAGACGGACCAGGCGAACGGCGCGGAGTGCCCGTTCTGACCCGCCAGATCGAGGTCGAGACCGAACGCCTGTATGCGGGCGACATTGGATTTCGCGATCGTCACGACCGAGTTGGGCGTGATGGTCATGCCATGCAGAGTCGCGCCTTCACTCGCGCCTTCGTGGAAGAAGTCCTCGACCTCTATCTCCACCGAGTCCCCGATGGTGACGCGGTGGGTCCGGCCCTGGGAGTCGAACGTGATCGGAGCGGTTTCCACCCCGGCGATCTCGCCCACCAGAGGTGTGAGTATCGCCGGCGGCCCACCCATCGCTCCGCTGAACACCCCCTGCAGCTTCTCGGCCTGCTCGGCCGAGGCCGCCGCGTCGAGGAACAGTCCCACACGCCAGCCACCCAGGGACATCTGCCCCGGCGCATCCGCCAGCAGCGCGACGGTGAGCCCACCGACGTCGACACCCTCGATGTCCCCTCGGTCGACGTGGAACACCAGCGTCACCTGACACCGCTCTGTGTCCGCCGGCATCGCCAAGGCCGAGACGGTGCACGGACACACCACGTCACACGGACACGCTTCGAAATACCGGCCTTCCAGACTCCATCCCATCGCCCGCTCCGCTTCACCACTCGTCGGCACTCAGACAGGATCCGTTCTCCGGATATGACTTCAGCATATGTCCAGACCAAGCAGCTCGCCATAGGAACTCCCTATAGCCCGTACTCACATTGCGTCTTTGCCTCTCGCTCTTTTCCGTACGTACGGTGAAACAGCTCGACGAGGTATTCACCGCCGTTTCTCCGTCGAGCGGCAAATTACGAAATCGAGAGGACCGGTGGCATGACCACGATCGAGAACGGATCGGGAACGCGAGAACTCGCGGGAAAGCGGGCCCTGGTCACGGGCGGTTCGCGCGGAATCGGAGCAGCCGTCGTACGCCAACTCCTGGACGCGGGCGCCGAGGTGCTCACGACCGCCAGGTCGGCGACGAGCACGGTGCCGGAAGGAGCCGCCTTCGTGACGGCGGACGTGCGGACACGGGACGGAGCGCAGGCGCTCGCCGCGGCCGCGCAGGAGGTGCTCGGCGAGGTGGACATCCTGGTCCACAACGCGGGTGGAGGGGAACCGCACGCGGACGCCGTGGCCATCCCCGACGAGGAGTGGCAGAACGCGCTGGATTTGAACTTCCTGGCGTCGGTGCGGCTGGACTCGCTGCTGGCACCGGGGATGCGGGAACGGCGTTCGGGGGTGATCGTGCATGTCTCCTCGGCCGCGGTCCCCGCCGCGCTACCACCGTTCCTGCACTACACGGCGGCGAAGGCGGCGCTGGAGAACTACAGCCGCGGACTGGCCTCGGAGCTTGCCCCGTCCGGAATCCGGGTCAACACCGTGACTCCCGGCAGAACCGCCACCCCCGGCGGCGAGGCGACGCGGGAGCAGTGGGCGCGCCTGAACGAAGGGCCGGGCCAGGCCGACAGCACGCCCCCGCTGGGGCGCGACGGCCGGCCCGACGACATCGCCCACGCGGTGCTGTTCCTCGTGTCCGACCGGGCGAGCTGGCTGACCGGGAGCAATCTCGTCGTGGACGGCGGCGAATTCACCAGGGGCTGACACCGACAGAATTCCGATACACCACTTCCGGCAAAATGAATTCAGCGGCGCCCGCCTCTTTCTCGGCCGGTCAGGAAACCGGCGAGAAGAAAGATGATTTGTGCCAGGTCTCCTGACGCAGGAATTCGAGCAGAGCCCTCTCCGCCGGGCCCGCGCCATTCCGGAGCGCGGCGACGACGGGCTGGGACACGACCGGGAACACCGGGCGCGCGAGGTGCTCGTAACCCTGGGGCACGGCGGAGGCCGGCACGAGCGTCACCCCCAGCCCGTCGGCGGCCCAGCGCACGGCCGTCGCCGTCTGGGACACACGGGCGACCGTGGTCGGGGCCAGTTCGTTGTCCCGCAGCACGTCCCGCAGCACGCAGTCGAGGGTGCTGTCGCGGTCGAACCTCACCCACGGCTCCCCTGCCAGCTCGCGCAGCTCGACCCGGTCCGCGGCGAGCTGCGGGTGCCCGACGCCCATCACCACGACGAACTCCTCGTCGCCGAGGTGATGGGCGTCGGCAGGACCCCCGCACGGCTCGGCCACCAGGGCGAGGTCCAGCACGCCCCGGCGCCCGAGCCGCTCCAGTTCGGCGGGGTTCGGCTCCTCGAAGACGGTGACCTCCAGCCGCGGGAAGCGGCGGCGCAGTGCGCCCAGCGCGCCCGGCAGCTGCCGCGTGCCCAGGCCCATCTGCACCGCGACCAGCAGCTCGCCCACCAGCTCATCGGCACCGGCCCGCGCCGTCGCCGTCGCCCGCCGCGCCGCGCTCACCGCGACCTCCGCCTCCCGCAGGAACGCGCGACCGACCACGGTGGGCACCAGTCCGGTCGGCGTGCGGTCGAACAGTGTCACGCCGAGTTCCCGCTCCAGGCTGCGGATCTGCTGGGACACCGACGGTTGAGCGACGTGCAGCAGCTCCGCCGCCGCAGTCACCGAGCCCTCCTCGGCAACGGCCAGGGCGTACTCGAACTGGCGCAGACTCATCGGCTCCCGTCCCCTTCCCGGGGGTGGACCGCGGTCCAGCCCGTTGTCATCGTTGTTGTACTGGTAAGAGGTCGGGCTCTCCCGTTATTTCGTCCCGGGACATCTGCGGACAGCGACCTACCCCGGCGTCACCAGCCGTGCCTCGTAGGCGAACACCGCCGCCTGCGTCCGGTCCCTCAGGCCCAGCTTCACCAGGATCCTGCTGACGTGGGTCTTGATAGTCGACTCGGCGACCACCAGCCGCTCGGCTATCTCCGCGTTCGACAGGCCCTGCGCGATCAGGACCAGGACCTCCGTCTCGCGGTCGGTCAGGTCGCCGTAGGCCGCCATTGCGGACTGCATGGGGCGTGGGGCTCCCGAGAGTTTGGAGAACTCCAGGATCAGGCGCTTCGTCACCGAGGGGGCCAGGAGGGCCTCGCCGGAGGCCACCACCCGTACGCCATCGGCCAGTTGGCGGGCCGAGGCGTCCTTCAGGAGGAAGCCGGAGGCTCCTGCGCGCAGGGCCTGGTACACGTACTCGTCCAGGTCGAAGGTGGTCAGGACCAGGACCTTTGCCGTGCCGTCCGCCGCGACGATCTCCCTCGTCGCCTCTATGCCGTTCAGCTCCGGCATGCGGATGTCCATCAGGACCACGTCGGGGGCGAGTTCACGGACGCGGTCCACCGCCTCGCGGCCGTTGACCGCCTCGCCGACCACCTCGATGTCCGGCATCGCGTTCAGCAGGACCGAGAAGCCCTCGCGCACCATCATCTGGTCGTCCGCGATCAGGACGCGGATCGTCATGCCTCTCCCTCGGTCCCGGCGGCGACCGGCAGGAACACCGTCACCTCGTAGCCTCCCTCGTCCGTCCGGCCAGCCGTCATCTCGCCGTTCAGCATGGAGACGCGCTCCCGCATGCCGGTGATGCCGTGGCCGGCGCCGGGTGAGGGCTTCAGCAGTGAGGGGTTCGGTGGCGGGTCGTTGACTATGCGCAGGCCCAGGCCGCCGAGTACGTAGCCGATCTCCACGCGGGCGCTCGCGCCCGGTGCGTGGCGCAGAGTGTTGCTCAGCGCCTCCTGGACCATGCGGTACGCCGACAGCTCGACGCCCTGCGGGAGTTCACGTATCGCTCCGGTCACCGTCTTGTCGACGTTCAGGCCCGCCTCCCGCACATTGGCGAGCAGGCCGTCCAGGTCGGCGAGGGTCGGCTGCGGGGCGTCCGGGGCCTCGTAGTCCTCGGCACGGACCACGCCCAGCACACGGCGCAGCTCGGCGAGGGCCGCCACCGCGTTCTCCCGGATCGTCGCGAACGCCTTCTCCAGCTCCGGCGGCGGGTTCTCCACGCGGTACGGGGCGGCCTCCGCCTGGATCGCGACGACCGACATGTGGTGTGCGACCACGTCGTGCAGCTCGCGGGCGATCGTCGTGCGCTCCTCCAGCAGAGTGCGCCGGGAACGCTCGTGCGCGGTCACCGTCTGCTGGGCGGTCACCTCCTGGCGGGCCTCGCGGCGTATGTGCCGAACGGTGACGGCGAGGAGGCACACGGCGGAGAGGAACAGCATCTCCATGGTGTTCGGGGCGAAGGGGGGTCCGCTGTGGAGGCCTTCGGCCGCGATGCCGTACAGCCCCGTCAGGACCCACATCCATGCCGCTGTGCGCGGCCGGGTCCGGATGGCCACGATCGTGAGGACCAGGAGGTGGGTGACGAAGCTGCCGTTCAGCCACGGCCACTCGCTGTCCCAGTCGCTCCACAGGGCGGCGGCGACCGGGGTCGCGACCATCGACAGCCAGAACGCGAGGATCGGGCGCACCGCGGTCAGCAGGACGGGGGCCAGGGCGAGCAGGCCGAGTGCCAGGTTCTCGCCCGCACCGCGGATGCTGCTGTTCGAGGCGACGAACATCGCGAACAGGCCGGCCGCGACGACCAGCGCCTGCGGCGTCCAGGTCGCGTACTCCCGCCACCGGCCCGACAGCCGCCGGGTGAACCGGCCGTCGGCCGCCATGCGGTTCAGTGGGCGGTAGGCGAAGGCGTCGTGGAACAGGTCCTGCTGCAGCCCGCGCAAGGCGTCCATGGCCGCCCGGACCTCCGGACTGCGCGGCTTGTACGGCTCGAACAAGCCGTCCGGTGGCTCCGGGGGCGTCGACTGCGTCTGGGTCGTCTCGGTCACGTTGAAAACGGTAGGCCGTGGCGGGGCGGCGGTCGTCACCAGTGAGAAGGGTCCTTCGGCGTCCCCCTCAGGTACTACGGGTACTGCGCCCGCCGGTCAGTATCCCGACGGCCGTACCAGCCCCGACTCGTACGCGAACACCGCCGCCTGCGTCCGGTCCCTGAGGCCCAGCTTCACCAGGATGCGGCCCACGTGGGTCTTCACCGTCTGCTCGGCCACGACCAGCCGCTGCGCGATCTCCGCGTTCGACAGGCCCTGGGCGATCAGGGCGAGGACCTCCGTCTCACGCTCGGTCAGGTCGCCGACGCGTGTCTTGAGCGGGGCTCGGGGCTTGCCGTCCAGGCGGGAGAACTCGGCGATCAGGCGCCGGGTGATGCCCGGTGCGAGCAGTGCGTCGCCGGCCGCGACCACCCGGACCGCCTCGGCGAGCTTGTCCGCGGACGCGTCCTTGAGCATGAACCCGGACGCGCCGGCGCGCAGCGCCTCGTACACGTACTCGTCGAGGTCGAAGGTGGTGAGCACCAGCACCTTTATGTCGGGGCGCTCGGTGGTGATGCGGCGGGTGGCCTCGATGCCGCCGAGTTCGGGCATGCGGATGTCCATCAGGACGACGTCCGGGACGAGTTCGTCGACCTTGGCCACGGCGTCCAGGCCGTCCACCGCCTGCCCGATCACGTCGATGTCGGGCTGGGTGTTGAGCAGCACGGTGAAGCCCTGCCGGACCATCTGCTGGTCGTCGGCGATGATGACGCGGATGGGGCTGCTCGTCATGCGGTGTCGTCCTTCGGGTCGGTGACGGGGTCCGGGGCGTCGGGGAGGTCCGGGCCGTCGGCGCGCGGGGCTACCGGCAGGAACGCGGAGACCTGGTAGCCGCCGTCCGGCTGGGAGTGTGCGGAGAGGGCGCCGCCGAGCATCGCGGCCCGTTCCCGCATGCCCAGCAGACCGTGCCCCGCGCCGGGCGACGCCGGTGCCTCGTGCAGCGGCCGCGAGTTGACGACTTCCACGTGCAGTCCGTAGGGGACGTAGGCGACTTCGACGCTCGCGCTCGCGCCGGGTGCGTGGCGCAGTACGTTGCTCAGCGCCTCCTGCACGATCCGGTACGCCGACAGCTCCACTCCGGACGGCAGCGGGCGCCGCTCCCCCGTGGTCCGTGTGGTCACGGTCAGGCCGGCCGCCCGGGTGTTCTCGACGAGCGCGTCGAGCCGGTCCAGTGTGGGCTGCGGACTGTGCGCGTCGCCGCCGGCGCCGTCGAGCGTGTCCGTGCCGGGGTCCTCCGAGCGCAGGACACCCAGCACGCGGCGCAGTTCGGTCAGCGCCTCCAGCGCGTTGCTCCGTATGCCCTCGAGGTTCTCCTTGAGCTCCTCGGGCGGGTCCGCCACGAGGTGGGGGGCGACCTGGGCCTGGATGGAGATGACGGACATGTGGTGGGCGACCACGTCGTGCAGCTCGCGGGCGATGCGGTTGCGCTCCTCCAGCAGGGTGCGCCGCGCCCGTTCCTCGGCGGTGAGCGTGGTCTGCCGGCCCAGTTCCGCGCGTGCCTCGCGGCGGCCGCGCAGCGCGATGCCGAGCACGACGACGATCGCGGACAGGGCGATGGTGACGACGGCGGTGTCCTGATGGTGCGCCGCGCCCCACACGTCATCGAGGACGAAGGTGAGCAGTGCGGTCAGGACCAGCACCTCGACGGACACCCTGGTGCGGACCCGCAGTGCGAGCAGCAGCAGTACGAGCAGGTGTGCGATGATCCCGGCCGCGGTCCAGGGCCAGGTGAACTCGGTCCCCTCGTCCATGCCCAGCTTGCCGTGCACCGCGAGGGCGCCCACCAGGGTGGCCCCCGTCGACAGCCACCACGCCGGGATCGGCCGCCACATCGCGAGGACCACGGCGCCGCCCTGCGCGAGTGCGATCAGGAAGCCGTTCACGCCCAGATGCCCGTTGTCCTGGAGCTGCGCCGTGCCGCCGAGCACGATGCCGAACGCCGCCAGGCACAGCACTCCGTGCGGCAGCCACCGCAGCCACTTGGACGGAGGCAGCGGGTCCGCGTCGACGGTGCACAGGTCGTCGCGCACCACCCGCAGCCCGCGCACCACCCGCTGCGTCCCCGTTCCCGTCACACGCACCACCCTAGACATGGGGCCTCTCCAGCGCCGCCCGCCCTGTGGACGGACGGTGTGCGCGGACGACCCGTGAACGCCGACGGTCGGTCCGCTCGGCGGGGCGGGCGTGCTCGTAGGTCCGAAAGGCGGCCCAGCAGACGGTGAGGGCCAGGGCGAAGACCGGGAGCCACATCAGGCGGGACGCCACCCAGCCGAGACCGTCGGGGGAGGTGTGCAGGCCGGGGAGGCGGCCCGCGAGGAGGCCGGTGGCCGTGGTCGCCATCATCGCCGTCTGGTGCCAGAGGAAGATCGTCATCGCGGAGAGGTTGACGAAGGCCACCGCCGCCCAGGCCAGAGGGCGCCGCATCGTACGGCGCAGCCGGTCGCGCAGGAGCAGCGCGAGGCCGCACTGGGCCAGGCCGAACGCGACCGCGGCCAGGGTCGGCGGGTTGAGGTTCGAGATCGCCGAGCCCGGGACGCCGACCATCGACGCCGGGTAGTGCGCCCAGATCACCAGCGCGGCCGTCGCCGCCGTGCCGCCGACGAGCAGGACCCAGCCCGCGCGGGGGCGGTCCAGCTCGCCGCGGGTCCAGGCCGCGCCGAGGGTGTACGGCACCAGCCAGCCCGCCGCCAGGTTCACCCAGCCGAGGCTCTGCGGGGCGCCGAGTCCGAAGCGGAGAAGGTCCACATGGAGGACGACGGCCAGCGGCCAGAGGGGGTTGAGCCGGGTGAGGAGCGGGGTCGCCGCCGTCAGGGCCGCGAAGACCAGAAGAAACCAGAGGGGTGACAGGGCCAGCTTGACGAGCGTGCGGACCGTGTCGAAATCCGCGCCGGACAGGAGCAGGGCCGTCGCGGTCACGGTCCACAGGACCAGGACGGCCGCCACCGGCTTGAACAGCCGCGCCAGACGGGCGAGCAGCCATTGGCCGTACGGCGTCCCCTTGGCGCGGGCCGAGCTGTAGCTCCGGGTCGCCACATGGCCGCCCACCAGGAAGAACACGGCGAGGGTCTGGAAGGCCCAGGAGATCGGGGCCAGCCACGGCATGTGCTGGAGGGGGCTGGTGGTGTGCAGGGTGCCGCCGTCCGCCACCAGGGCCGTGACCAGCCAGTGGCCGAGGACCACGCCGAGGATCGCGAAGGCGCGCAGGGCGTCCACGGCCCGGTCCCGGCCTGCGGGGGTGGCGGCGTCGATCCGGTCGGCGCCCTGCCGTATGCCGTCCCACGCGCGGCGCATGCTCAACTCACGCACGGGTCACCTCCTTCGACTCGCCGAGCACGATCCGGGCGAGGTTGGTCAGGGAGACCGAGCCCGGCCTGAAGTAGTCGCTGTGGCCGCCGGAGCCCGCCGCGAAGACATGGGCGCCGAAGGCGGGGGACACGGGGTCGGTGCCGAAGCCGACGGTGGTGCCGAACAGGTCGGTGCTGACGTGCGGCACCTCGGCGATCCAGTCGTCACCGCCGCGCGCCGCCCAGACGCGGGCCCGTGTGTGCAGGGCCGCCGCCGAGTCCGCGCCGGTGCCGGGGCTGCCGACGAGGGCGATGTCGGCGACGTCCAGGCCGGCGGCCGCGCGGGCGCACACCACCGAGCCGTAGGAGTGACAGAGCAGGGAGATGCGCGCCTCGGCCCCGGCTATTCCGCGCAGTTCGGCGACGAACTCGCGCAGGTGCGGGGCCGCCTGCTCGGCGCGGCCCGTCGTGAGGACCGTCGCGCTGATCGTGGCCGGCGTCCGGTAGCCCAGCCAGGCCACGACCGCGGTGCGGGTGCCCCTGGGGGCCTCGCGTGTCAGGCGGTCCTGCAGGGCGACGGCGCCCGCGCGGAAGCGGTCGTAGGTGTCGAGGGAGGTGTCGGAGCCCGGGACGAGGACCGCGATGCGGTCGGCGTGGGCGAGGTCGCCGAAGACCTCCGTCGCCTGGCCGGGGCCGCGGCCGTCGAAGGAGAGGAAGTGACGGGACGGCGTGGCCATGGAGCGGTCGGCGGCGGCGCGTTTGTCGTCGCCGTGGGTGGCGGCCATGCGGGACGCTGCCGCGGCGTTGGCGCGGTTGGCTGCGTAGGCCTTGTCGAGGGTGGTTGCCGTGAGCGGGGCGAGGGTGGCGGGGGGAGGGGCGGGGATCTCGGGGCGGGTGGCCGCGGAGAGGGGGAGGACCACGGCGCCCGTGATGAGGGCGGCGAGGGTGGCACGGCGCCATCTGCCGACTCGGCGGCGTCTGTTCGCACGCTCTGCGGTTGTCCCCGTCTCGAGCCCCATGGTCGTCTCCCCTTCCAGTTCGCCCGGCCATCGGGCTTGTCTGGATGGGAAGTTACGGAGACGGGCTCGTCGTCCGCGTCACGCCAGGGAGCTGTCCTGTCGCGTAGCTCTCAAGTACTACGGGTATGAAGGGGACGGCTCACCAAGCCAGTTGGGCGATCTCCTCCGCCACCACCGCGCACGCGTCCGCCGCCGGGTCGATCAGCGGGAAGTGGCCGACGTCCTCCAGGAGCGTGAGGCCGACCACCTCGCCGGCCTTCGCCGCCGCGTCCGCGTAGGACTCGGCGACCGCCTGCGGGACGTCGACGTCCGTGCGGCCCTGGACCAGCGTGGTCGCGATGCCGGTGGGCAGCAGCAGCGACGGGTCCGCGTGCGGGCGCCGCTCGGTGAACTTCTCGTCGCCGCCCAGGAGTTGGCGCGCGGCCCCGCCGCAGACGTCCAGCTTGTCGGCGACCTCGAAGTCGGCGATCGGGGCGAGGGCGACGACACCGCGCAGGGGCGCGGGACGGTCCGTGCGCCACGGGGAACCGGAGGGCAGCACATGCCGTGCCGCCGCCCACAGCGCGAGGTGGCCGCCCGCCGAGTGGCCGGTGATCACCATGCGGCGCGGGTCGGCCTGCGGGAGGGCTTCCCGCAGGAGCGCAGGCAGTGCGTCCAGCGCGGCCGCGACGTCGTCGAAGGTCTCCGGCCACCGCCCCGCGAGCGGACCGCCCGAGCCGCCCTGGGCGGGGATCGCGCCGCCCCGGCGGTACTCCACGCTGGCCACGGCGAAGCCCCGCCGGGCCAGGAAGTCGGCGAACGGGGAGATGTGCCGCCGGTCGTACGGCGCCCGCCAGGCACCGCCGTGCAGCACGACGACCAGCGGGGCGAGGGTGCCGGCGGGCAGCTCGTGGCGCGGGGCGTAGAAGTCGATCAGCTGGTCGGGGTGGTCGCCGTACGCGGCGGTGGAGTCGGGGTCGACCGAGGGGTGCGAGAACGCGGACTCCTCCTCGGCGGCGGCCCGGGCTGCGGCGTCGTCCGGCATGCTCCAACCTCTCAGCGGCGATGGGGGTACCTCCCAGGCCTTCGGCACTGGGGGCGGATTTCGGGCCGAGCGGACCAGCTGCCACATCGGCCGTTGGCGGGGACGGTACCAGGCCGGTGACGTGCGCGGACACGGGGATGTCACGCACGGTGAGGACAAAACGGTTCTGTGACGCGCGCGGGCCGGGCGGCACCGTGACCGCCCGGCCCGCACCCGCATGCCAAAAGCACGCAAGCTACCCGCCCAGTGTCTCCCCCAGCACCCGGGCCGCCCGCTCCACATCCCCGAAGCCGACGTACAGCGGTGTGAATCCGAACCGCAGCACGTCCGGGTGCCGGAAGTCCCCGACCACGCCCCGCTCGATGAGCCGCTTCATCACATCCCCGGCGTCCGCGCAGCGCAGCGCCACCTGGCTGCCGCGCTCCTCGTGGGCCACCGGAGTCAGCGATTCCACCCGCCCCGCCGGGACGTACTCCCCCACGCACTTCAGGAAGAAGTCCGTCAGCGCGAGGGACTTGGCGCGCACCGCCTCGATCGACACGCCCTCCCAGACCTCCAGCGCCGCCTCCAGGGCGAGCATGGAGAGGATGTCCGGGGTGCCGACGCGACCCCGGAGCGCGCCCGCGGCCGGTTCGTAGCCGGGGCGCATGCCGAAGGGCTCCACGTGGGAGTTCCAGCCGGGCAGCGGGGAGTCGAAGCGTTCCTGCAGGTCACGGCGTACATAGAGGTACGCCGGTGAACCCGGGCCGCCGTTCAGGTACTTGTAGGTGCAGCCGACCGCCAGGTCCACGCCGTGCTCGTCGAGGCCGACCGGCAGCGCGCCCGCGCTGTGGCACAGGTCCCAGACGGCGACCGCGCCCGCCGCGTGCACTTCCGCCGTGAGACCGGGCAGGTCGTGCAGGCGGCCGGTGCGGTAGTCGACGTGGTTCAGCAGGACGGCGGCCGTACGGTCGGAGAGCACGCCCGGCACGTCCCCCGGGACCACTGGACGCAGCGTGCACCCCGTCATCCGGGCGGCCGACTCGGCGATGTACCCGTCCGTGGGAAAGGTCGTCGCGTCGACGACGATCTCGTCCCGGCCCGCTCCCGCCATCCGCACGGCGGCGACAAGTGCCTTGAAGACATTGACACTTGTCGAGTCGCCGACGACGATCTGCCCGGCCGCCGCCCCGACCAGCGGTGCGATGCGGTCGCCGATCCGCTCCGGCGCCGTCCACCAGCCGCTCTCGTCCCAGGACCGTATGCGCAGCTCGCCCCACTGCCGCCGTACGACGTCGTCCACCCGCCCCGGGACCGCCGTCGGCAGCGCGCCGAGCGAGTTCCCGTCCAGGTAGACGACCTCGTCCAGCACGAACTGCTTGCGCAGCCCGGCAAGTTCGTCCGCAGCGTCCGACTTCCCTGCCTGCACCGTGAGTTCAGACATGGGACCGCGCCGTCCACAGCTCGGGGAAGACGTTCTTCTGCGCGCGCTTCTCCAGCCAGGCCACGCCGGCCGAGCCGCCCGTGCCGGGCTTGGCGCCCATGGCGCGGCGGGTGGCGACCAGGTGATCGTTGCGCCATCGCCACACCAGCTCGGCCACGTCGGTCAACGCCTCGCCCAGCCGGGCGAGTTCGGCGTTCTCGTCGCCCGCGTAGACCGCGGTCCAGGCGGCCTCGACGGCCTCGTTCGGCTCGTAGCGCCGCGAGACGTCGCGCCGGAGGACCGACCCCGGGATCGCGCACCCGCGCCGTGCCATGAGCCGCAGCACCTCGTCGTACAGGCTCGGCTCGGCGAGCGCCTTCTCCAGTTCGGCGTGGACGCGGGGCGCGCCGCGGTGCGGGACCAGCATGGACGCGGACTTCTCGCCGAGCAGGAACTCCATCCGGCGGTACATCGCCGACTGGAAGCCGGAGCCCTCGCCGAGGGCGGAGCGGTACGAGTTGAACTGGGCCGGGGTCAGCTGGCCGAGCGGCTTCCAGGAGGCGTTCAGCGCCTCCAGCTCCCGTACGGAGCGCTTGAGCGCGGCGACGGCGGTCGGGACGTCGTCCGAGCGGAGTGCGTGGGCCGCGGTCTCCCACTCGTGCACGACGACGGTGAACCACAGCTCCATGACCTGGGTCGTGACCAGGAAGACCATCTCTCCAGGGTCCTCGGAGAGGGTGTGCTGGAGGTGGGTGAGGACGTCGGCCTTGACGTAGTCCTCGTACGGGGTCGTTCCCTGGAAGTCGAGATGCGGGGTCTCGGGCTCCTGAGCCTCTGCGGGCTGGGCCAAGTGGGACATCGCGGTCTCCTGCAATGTGCTCCGGGTAGCGGTCCGCCCCTGCCGTTATCGACACGGGGGCCCCGGTCCCCACCGGGCATCCTCCACAATCGTCCCCCGAAACCGCAAGGTCCGCCCGGTCACACCGGGCGGACCTGCACCGATACGCGTACGGCTAGCCGAGGGTCTGGGCCGCCGTCGGGGAGGAGTCCTTCAGGAACTGGCTGCAGCGCTCGTACTCCTCCTGCTCGCCGATCGAACCCGCGGCGCGGGCGAGGGCGTGCAGGGCGCGCAGGAAGCCGCGGTTCGGCTCGTGCTCCCAGGGGACCGGGCCGTGGCCCTTCCAGCCGCTGCGGCGCAGGGCGTCGAGGCCGCGGTGGTAGCCCGTACGGGCGTAGGCGTACGACTCCACGACGCTGCCCCGCTCGAACGCCTCGTCGGCCAGCTGGGCCCAGGCCAGCGAGGACGTCGGGTACTTGGCGGCGACATCCGCCGGCGCGGTGCCGTTCGCCAGCAGCTCGCGGGGCTCGGGGTCGTCGGGGAGGTGGGTCGGGGGCGGGCCCCCGAGAAGGTTTTCGTGAATGGCCATGCCTTCAGTTTGCGCCATGCGCATTCGTGGGTGCGGAGGACCGGCCCCTATGCGATACGGCCCCGCGCCCGCTCCCCCTCCAGCGGCGGAGCGGCGATCGCCCCGTGCGTGCGGCACTCCGGGCGCCGGCAGCCCGGTGGCAGCGGCCGTACTGTCGCGAAGGCCACCGCCGAGCCCACCACCAGCACTCCGGCGCAGATGAGCATCGCCCGGTGGAAGGCGTCGTCGAAGGCCTCCGGGGAGCGGTAGGCCTCCGGGCCCATCCCCGCGAGCAGCGGCAGCGCGGCCACCGCGATCAGGCCGGCCACGCGGGCCGCCGCGTTGTTGATGCCGCTGGCCAGGCCCGCCCGCGCGGTCTCCACGGAGGCGAGGACGGTGGCGGTCAGGGGTGCCACCAGGGTGACCAGGCCGACGCCGAGGACCAGAACGGCGGGCAGTACGTCGCGCACGTACGAGGCGCCCGGCCCGACCCGCAGCATCAGCAGCATTCCGGCCGCGGCCACCAGCGGGCCCACGGTGAGCGGGATGCGCGGGCCGATGCGGTCGGCGAGGGCGCCCGAGCGGGCCGAGAACAGCAGCATCATGGCGGTCGTCGGCAGCAGCGCCGTACCGGCGGCGAGGGCCGACCAGCCCACGGCGACCTGGAGCTGGACCGCGGCCAGGAAGAAGAAGCCGCCGAGCGCCGCGTACACGCACAGGGTGACCAGGTTGACCGCCGTGAACTGGCGGGACGCGAAGATGTCGAGCGGCATCATCGGGTCCGGGCGGCGCTTCTCGACGTAGAAGAAGGCCACTCCCGCGACCAGCCCGGCGACCGCCGTGAGCACGACGGCCGCGGAAGCATCGCGGGCCTCGATCAGCGCGTACGTCACCAGGGCGAGCGCCAGGGCGCCCAGCGCCGCGCCGAGGACGTCGAACCGGCCGTGGCTGCGGCCGTCGGCGGACTCGGGGACGTGCCGTACGGCGATGGGCGCGCACAGCAGCGCAAGCGGAACGTTGAGCAGGAACACCCAGCGCCAGCCGGGGCCGTCCACCAGCCAGCCGCCCAGGAACGGGCCGACCGCCGCCCCGATCCCGCCGAAGCCGGACCACAGGCCGACCGCCCGGCCCCGGTCGTCGGGATGGAAGGACGCCTGGATCAGGGCCAGGGAGCCGGGGGTGAGGAGCGCTCCTCCGACGCCCTGCAGTGCGCGGGCCGCGATGAGCACACCCGTGCTGGGCGCCACCCCGCACAGCAGGGAGGCCGCCGCGAACCACACCACCCCGATCACGAAGATCTTGCGGCGGCCGTAGTGGTCGCCCAGGGAGCCACCGAGCAGAATCAGCCCGGCCAGCGTCAGCATGTACGCGTTGACCGTCCACTGGAGCGCGGCCAGGTCGGCGTCCAGATCGCGGCCGATGCGCGGGAGGGCGACGTTGACGACAGTCGAGTCCAGCATCGCCATGCTGGAGCCGAGCACGGTGGTCAGCAGGATCCACTTGCCCTGCGGGGAGGCGATCCGGACGTCGGGCATGACCACAGGTATACAGCGAGCCCGGCGCCGTAGCACCGGGCTCGCTGTGAAGCGGTCGAAGCAGCGCCGCTTACTTGATCTTGTTGCCCGCCGAGCGCAGGTTCTGCGTGGCCTCGACGACACGGGCCGCCATGGACGCCTCGGCCAGCTTGCCCCAGGTGCGCGGGTCGTAGGTCTTCTTGGAGCCGACCTCGCCGTCGACCTTCAGGACACCGTCGTAGTTGCGGAACATGTGGTCCGCGACCGGGCGGGTGAAGGCGTACTGGGTGTCCGTGTCGATGTTCATCTTCACGACGCCGTTCTCCAGCGAGGTGCGGATCTCCTCCTCGGTGGAGCCGGAGCCGCCGTGGAAGACGAAGTCGAACGGGGACTGCTTGCCGAACTTGGCGGCAACGCCCTCGTTCAGCTCCTTCAGCAGCTCGGGACGGAGCACGACATTGCCCGGCTTGTACACGCCGTGCACGTTGCCGAAGGACGCGGCGAGCAGGTAGCGGCCCTTCTCGCCGAGGCCCAGGGCCTCCGCCGTACGGATCGCGTCCTCGACCGTGGTGTACAGGGAGTCGTTGATCTCGTGCGAGACGCCGTCCTCCTCGCCACCGGTCGGGGTGATCTCCACCTCGAGGATGATGTTGGCGCGACGGGCCTGCTCGAGCAGCTCCTGCGCGATGGACAGGTTGTCGGCCAGGGTCTCGGCGGAGCCGTCCCACATGTGCGACTGGAAGAGCGGGTTGCCGCCCGCCTTCACGCGCTCCTCGGAGATCGCCAGCAGCGGACGTACGTACCCGTCGAGCTTGTCCTTCGGGCAGTGGTCCGTGTGCAGCGCGACGTTGACCGGGTACTTCTCGGCGACGATGTGCGCGAACTCGGCGAGGGCGACCGAGCCGGTCACCATCTCCTTGCTGAACTGGCCGCCCAGGAACTCGGCACCGCCGGTCGAGATCTGGACGATGCCGTCGCTCTCCGCCTCCGCGAAACCGCGCAGGGCCGCGTGCAGGGTCTGGGTCGAGGTCACGTTGATGGCCGGGTAGGCGAACTTGCCTGCCTTCGCCCGGTCCAGCATCTCGTTGTAGACCTCGGGAGTTGCGATGGGCATCTGTCCGCTCCTTGGTATGTGCGGGTTGACGATCTACTACTACGGCCCTGACCTAGACCTTGGGGGTGACGTCATCGTCGGGCCACATCTTTCCAGACTTGGCCGGATGCTTTGCCCGCCCTGTCCGGCTTGTGGACAACTCAGTCGAGGCCCAGGTCGTCCTTGGAGTAGGCGAAGAGGTACGGCACTCCGGCGCCGTCCTGGATCTTCTCGGCGGCACCGGTCGCGCGGTCGACGATCGTGGCGACGGCGACGACCTCCGCGCCCGCCTCGCGCACCGCCTCGACGGCGGTCAGCGGAGAGCCGCCGGTGGTGGAGGTGTCCTCGACGACCAGGACCCGCCGGCCCGCGATGTCCGGTCCCTCGACGCGGCGCTGCAGGCCGTGCGCCTTCGCCGCCTTCCGTACGACGAAGGCGTCGACGCGCTTACCGCGCGCGGCGGCCGCGTGCAGGATGGCTCCCGCGACCGGGTCGGCGCCCATGGTCAGGCCGCCCACCGCGTCGTAGTCGAGGTCGGCGGTCAGGTCCAGCAGCACCTGTCCGACCAGCGGGGCGGCCTCGCCGTCGAGGGTGATGCGGCGCAGGTCGACGTAGTAGTCGGCCTCCAGACCCGAGGAGAGGGTCACCTTGCCGTGCACCACGGCCTTGTCCTTGATCTGCTGCAGCAGCTCGCCGCGTACGTCCGTCATGCCTGTCAGCTTAAAGGCGGTGCCAAGTCCAGACGGTCGTGGCTTCGAGCGGTTCCAGCGGGGTGACCTGGCGCGGCAGGGTGTTCAGGCCATCGGGCGGGCCGGTCTGCGGTTCCACGCATACGGCGGCCTCCTGCTCGTCGTAGACGACGACCCACTCCTCGCGGCTGGCCACCTTCAGCTCCAGCTGCCCGGGCCAGGTCAGGGTCACGTCGACGCCGCCGGGCATGCCGAAGCAGTCGTCCCAGGGGCCGGGGCGCGGGTCGACGCGGTTGCCGGTGGGGAGGTGGTCCGCGCCGCGCTCCTCCTGCCAGGCGGGGGTGAAGTCCAGGCGGACGTCCTCGCCGCCGAGGTTCCGGTTGAACCAGGGGTGCCAGCCGATCTGGGCCGGGAAGGAGGAGTCGATCGTCTCCACGGCCATCGTCAGGGTCAGGGACTCCGGCGTGAGGACGAACTGCTGCGTGACGCGGCCGGCGTAGGGCCAGGGCTCCACCAGGTCGTACGTGATGACCGCCTCGTCGGTGTTCACGCGCGCGGTGCGCCAGGCGCCGTCGCGGACGGTGCCGTGGATGGCGTGCGGCGGAGAGTTGAGCGGCATCTGGTGGACGGTCGCGCCGTCCCGGAAGCGGCCGTCGCGGATCCGCCCGCACCAGGGGACCATCGGGAAGCACCCGAACCGCTCGCCCTGGCGGAGCAGTTCGATACCACCGACGCGCAGTCCTCCGACCCGGCCGCCGTTGCCCGGCTGCACGGTCACCTCCGCGTCGCCCGCGGTCAGCGTGATGTCTTCGTTACTCACGGGACGACCCTACTGGGGCGATCAAGACCCCGGTGCACCGCTCTCAGCGGCGCCTGCGCAGCACCCGGCTCACCACGATCGCCGACGCGAGGACGAGCGCCGCCGCCGGGGCCGCCCAGCGCAGGGGCGAGCCCGGCGCGACCGTCTGCGGGGCGGGCACGGGGGCGTAGCGGCCGCGCGGCGGGGCGTGGTCGACCTCCTCCGCGCTGCGGCCGATCATCGTGCGCCGGGCGTGCGCCGCTTCGGCGGGGGGTTCGGGGGGCTCGGTGAACTCGGCGGGGGCGGGGGCGGGGGCGGCAGTTGCTTCTGCCGGTTCCACCGGTTCCTCGCGCTCCTCCCCGTTCTGCTCCTCGTCCTCCTCGGCCTGCGGGTCGAGGGACGGCGGGGGGACCTCGGTGTCGAAGACGGAGGTGTGCTCGGCGGGCTCGGGCGCGGGGGCCGGTGCGTCGTCGGCGTCCGGGGTCGTTTCGAAGTCACTGGTCGCCTTGGGCTCGAATTCCTGGGTGACCAGGGGCTCGGGGGTCTCCGCTTCCTCCGCCGGCTCCTCGCCCGTCTGCGTGCCCAGGTTCTCCGCGAAACGGTTCAGCAGCCGGGCCACGGCGGAGGCGACCTGCTCGGCCGGGAGTTCGGTGACGCGGCCGTCCGCGGAGGCGGTGCCCTCGAAGGCCAGCGTGGAGCCGCCGTCGGCGTCGGTGACGCGGAGGGTGAGGGCGAGCTTGACCGAGCCGGTGCCGCGGGTCTCGGTGGCGTCGCCCTCGGCGGCGTAGGAACCGTCGTCCTGCGCGGTGACGCGTACGGTGCCGCGGTAGGTGACGGAGTGGCTGCCGACGCGCACTTTCAGGCGCCCGGTGACGGGCTCGGCGCCGGCGTCCTGCTGGAGCCCGGGCACCGCCCGGGCCACCTGCGCGGGATCGGCGAGGGCCTCCCTCAGCCGCTGGGCCGGAACCGGAACGAACACCTCATGCTCCATGGCACGCGAGCCTACCCAGGTGGCCGGGTCCTGCACCCCCGTTGGTCGAAAGTGACCGCGCGTCGGGTGAGGACGAGGATGCGCGGGGGCGGGACGGACCGCCGTACGGGTTTGTCCGCGGTCAGTACCGGGGGTGTACCAGCGTCGACGCCGGCAGCCCGTCGATGCGGGTGAGCGCGGCCGCCTTTCCGTCGGCCGTCAGGGTCGGCTGGGTGAGGGTGCGCAGGGGCGGCTCGTGCGGGTCGAGGCGCAGGCGGGGGCGGGTGTCCGCGGAGGCCAGGACGAAGCCCCAGTCGCGGGGTGTGCGGGCGCCGTCCGTCATGCGGTCGGGGCCCGCGGTGAAGCCGGAGTCGCGGCCGCCGACGCGGTAGGGGGCGGTGCGCAGGCCGGCGGCGCGCAGGGTCGCGTCGACCGTCCAGAACACGCGCGGGCGGTCGGCGCACGGGCCCGCGTGCACCACCAGGCGGCCTCCGGGGGCTAGGACGCGGCGCGCGAGGCCGTAGAACTCCTGGGAGTACAGCTTGGTGCTGGCGGTGATGCCCGGGTCGGGGAGGTCCGAGATCACCACGTCGTACGCCGCCGTGGGCGCCGTGCGCAGCCAGCGGAAGGCGTCGGCGGTCGTCACGCGCACGCGTGGGTCGTCGTAGACACGGCCGTTGAGCTTCGAGAGTGCGGGGTCGCGGCGGGCCAACCGCACGACGTCGGCGTCGAGTTCGACGATGTCGACCTGTCGTACGCCCTCGTGGCGCAGCACCTCGCGGGCGGCCAGGCCGTCACCGCCGCCGAGGATGAGCACGCGCGCGTGCGGGCCGTTCATCGCGGGGTGGACCAGGGCCTCGTGGTAGCGGTGTTCGTCGCGGCCGCTGACGCGCAGACGGCCGTCGAGGAAGAGGGCGAGGGGGCGGCCGTCGGTACCGCCGGTCAGGACGACCTCCTGGCTGCCGGTCTGCTGCGCCACGCGTACATCCCTGCCGTAAACGGCGTGCCGGGCGGCCCGTTCGAAGTCGTCGACCAGGACGGCGGCGGAGGCGAGGACGCCGAGCACGGTGACGTTGGCGATCAGCAGCAGCCAGCGGGCGCGGCGGGTGAGGTCGCGGCGGAACAGGCCGAGGACGAGGGCGCCGCCCGCGATCGCGTTGACGGCGCCGGTGATCAGGGCGCCGGTCAACTGGCCCAGCAGGGGCAGGAGAAGGAAGGGGAAGGCGAGTCCGCCGACCAGTGCGCCGACGTAGTCCGCGGCGAAGAGGTCGGCCACTGCGCCGCCTGCGTCCTGGCGCCGGATGCGCTGGATCAGCTCCATCAGCAGGGGCACTTCGGCACCGATCAGCAGGCCGATGGTGAGCGAGAAGGCGACCAGCAGCCAGCGCGGGCCGCACGCCCACAGGCCGCCCCAGTCGCCGGTCCACGCGAACACGGCGTACAGCGCCATCGCACTGCAGCCGCCGACGAGCGCGAGCGTCGCCTCGATCGCGCCGAAGCCGGCCGCGGCATGCCAGCGCAGTCGCTTCGCGGCGAGCGAGCCGATGCCCATCGCGAACACCATGACGGACAGCACGACCGAGGCCTGGGTGACCGAGTCGCCGATCAAGTACGAGGCCAGGGCGACCAGTTCGAGTTCGTACACGAGTCCGCATGCGGCGCAGACGAAGACGCACGCGAGGACGAGGAACCGTCCGGTGCTCGGCCGCACCGGCAGCGGCGCCGGGCCCGGCCACGGGGGCGGGCTGCCGGGTGGTGCTGGCGCGTGCGGCTCGATCACGACTGCGACGTTACGTCACGGGAGAGTCACGCTTGGTCACCCACACGTGTGGAACTGTGTAGCGTTTCGCCACCGCACGTTTGGAAGCCCTCAGATGCCGGACGGGCTGAGACTGCCCGAGCTCACCGGCACTCGTACACCCACTCTCGTCCGCGTCGCCACCAACTGCCCGTCCTGCGGGTACGCGTGCCAGGTCCGCCAGTGGACCTGCCCCTCGTGCCACTGCGCCAGCAGCGCGGTGAAGGCATGGGGGCTGCCGGGGAAGACGCCGGCGAGGCCGTTGGGGTGGTCGGAGACCAGGGCCAGCAACTCCTGGGCGCGGCCCGCGAAGGAGCCCGGTGAGAGGACCTCGACCCGCGCCGCGAACTCGTACTCCCAGTCCCCCACCCGCTTGGCCACGCCCAGCGGCAGCGGGGTGCTGCTGCCCGCGATGCAGGCCACCGTCTCCGAACAGCTGCCCCGCTCCTCCTCCAGGAGCACCTGGTGGGATGCGCCGAGGAGTCTCAACTGCAGCTTGGCCCCGGCCAGTTCGAGGTCGAGCGTGGCCAGTGCGGGAAGCGGCTCGCGCCCCAGGGCCCAGGCGAGGTCGGCCGCGCGCGTGTCGCTGTAAGAGGTGTTCAGGGTCGTGAGCATGGGTCGGCTCCGCTAGCACGCAATGAAAGGGAGTGTGGGGGTCCGGCACACCCGGGCGACAGTGGGGGGATCGGCCCGGTCAGCCCAGTCGGAAGGTCAGGAAGGTGCCGCAGGACGCCGTCCGAGGGGCTGGGTTGGTGATTTAGAGGGAATCATGAACTGTGGCGCCGCCACAGCGTTTTTACCCAAGTTCGTGGGGTTTCCATCCCTCAGAGGGCTCCACAGCTCAACTGTTCAACCACGGCGTACGCCACGGCGGCCACGGCGCACGCCGGAACGTGCGAGCGCCCGCCGGGGCGTGGGCACCGGCGGGCGCTCGATGGGAGTGACGGGAGTGGTTGCGGTTCCCCCTGGTGGAGCTCGGCTGCCCCGTGTCAGCTGCCTCCACCGCATCCGCCGCCGCCACCGCAGGACGAGCCGCCGCCGCAGGACGAGTGGCCCCCGCAGGAGTGGCCGCCGCCGCAGGAGTGGTGGCCTCCGTGGTGCCCGCCCGAGGAGCCGCCGTCGCCCCCGCCGGCCCACCAGCTGCTGCTGCCGCTGCCGCGGTGCCCGCCCCGCAGGTTCGACCTGACCGTCTTCCGCCCGCCCCGCCCGGCGGCCGCGAGGCCGGCCGCGACGACGACGAAGACCACTGCCAGAGCCAGGATGATGCCGATACCCATGGCGCCACCCTCCTTCCGAGTCCCCCGAAGCGACCCCCCGTGGGCGCCCCGGTCCTTGCGTGAACGGGGGATGCCCGGCCGTCTCACCGGCCAAAGCAGAGTTGAGGAACTCCAGAGCTTCGGCGCAGGATGACCGGCATGACCTCCAGCAACCGCCCCTTCCTCAACCGCCGGCTCGCCGAGTTCGGGACGACGATCTTCGCCGAGATGTCGGCCCTGGCCGTGCAGACGGGCTCGATCAACCTGGGCCAGGGCTTTCCCGACACGGACGGCCCCGAGGAGGTGCGGGAGGCGGCGGTACGGGCGCTGCGCGACGGCCGCGGCAACCAGTACCCTCCGGGCCCCGGCATCCCCGAACTGCGCACGGCGATCGCCGCCCACCAGGAGCGCCGCTACGGCCTCTCCTACGACCCCGACAGCGAGGTCCTGGTCACGGCGGGCGCCACGGAGGCCATCGCCGCGTCCCTGCTGGCCCTGGTGGAACCCGGCGACGAGGTGATCGCCTTCGAGCCGTACTACGACTCGTACGCGGCCTGCATCGCGATGGCGGGCGGCAAGCGGGTCCCGGTGACCCTGCGCCCGCACGAGGGCAGCTTCCGTCTTGACCTCGACGAACTGCGCGCGGCGGTCACCGACCGGACCCGCTTGCTTCTCATCAACACACCCCACAACCCCACCGGCACCGTCCTCACCCGCGAGGAGCTGACGGCCATCGCCGAGCTGGCGGTGGAGCGCGACCTGCTCGTCGTCACGGACGAGGTCTACGAGCACCTGGTCTTCGACGACGCCGAGCACCTCCCCCTGGCCACCTTCCCGGGCATGCGGGAGCGGACGGTCACCATCGGCTCGGCCGGCAAGACCTTCTCCTTCACCGGCTGGAAGGTCGGCTGGGTGACGGCGTCCCCGGGCCTGGTCTCGGCGGTCCGCTCGGCGAAGCAGTTCCTGACGTATGTGTCGTCGGGCCCGTTCCAGTACGCGGTGGCGGAGGCCCTGTCCCTTCCCGACACGTACTTCACGGCCTTCCGCGAGGACATGCGCGCCAAGCGGGACCTGCTGGCGACGGGCCTGAGGGACGCGGGCTTCGAGGTCTTCACCACGTCCGGCACCTACTTCATCACCACCGACATCCGCCCCCTGGGCGAGACGGACGGCTTCGCCTTCTGCCGCGCCCTCCCGGAGCGCGCCGGCGTGGTCGCCATCCCGAACGCCGTGTTCTACGACCACCGGGACGCGGGGGCGCCTTTCGTGCGGTTCGCGTTCTGCAAGCAGACGGGAGTGCTGGAGGAGGCGGCCAAGCGGCTGAAGACCTTGGCGGGCTGATCCGGCGGGCCGTTTTTCGAGCGCGCGTCACGCCGCCACGCCGGACGGCGCGAATCCGTACCCGCCCGGATGCGCACCACTCGCGCTTGCCCGGTTCACCCTGCAATGTGCCGGTGTGACCCACGCCAGTACCCTCGCACCAGCCTCCGTCACCGGACCCCGCCCCGGCGCCGGCGCCGAGGAGCGCGCTCAGCCGTCAGTGGTGGCGGCCATGGGTGGGGCCCTCGGGCTGTTCGTGTTCGCCCGGCTGCTCGGCGGTGTCGTGGTGGCCCTGCTCTCCTGGGCGGCCGGGCGGAATCCGTTCGCGCTGCTCGGGCGGTCCTGGGACTCGCTGTGGTACCTGGGGATCGCCGCGCACGGGTACGGGCACACCCTGCACTTCCGGCCCGACGTCGTCCACAGCGACCTGGCGTTCTTCCCGCTCTACCCGGCGCTCGTACGGGGCGTGACGACCCTGACGCCGCTGGCCGGGGGCGCCGCCGGACTGGTCGTGTCGTGGCTCGCGGCCGCGGTCGCCGCCTGCGGGATCTACGCCGTCGGTGCCCGGCTGTACGGGCGGGCGGTGGGCACCGCGCTGGTGCTGCTGTGGGGTCTGCTGCCGCACTCCGTCGTGCTGTCCATGGCGTACACCGAGCCCGTGCTCACCGCTTTCGCCGCCTGGGCGCTGTACGCCGTGCTCACCCGGCGCTGGGTCTGGGCGGGCGCGCTGGCGCTGGCGGCGGGGCTGGCCCGGCCCAACGGGTTCGCGGTCGCGGCGGCGGTGCTCGCGGCGGCGGCGTACGAGGTCGTGAGGCGGCGCGGAAGGGTTACCCACAGGCTGTGGACGGGCGCGGCGCTCGCGCCGGTCGGGTGGATGGCGTATGTGCTGTGGGTGGGACGGCGGAAGGGGGATCTGCTCGGCGGGTACTTCGAGGTGCAGCGGCTGTGGGGGTCGCGGTTCGACTTCGGGCGGGGGTCGCTGCAGTTCGTGCACCGCCTGCTGCTGCGCGGGGACCGGTTCGTGTTCCCCATGACGATGGTGATCGTCGCGGCCGCCGTGCTGCTCTTCGCCCTCCTGCTCGCCGACCGCGCCCCGCTCCCCCTCGTCGTCTACGGCGGCGTACTGCTGCTGATCACGCTGGGCGGGTCCGGGTTCTTCGAGTCCAAGCCCCGGTTCCTGCTGCCGGCCTTCCCGCTGCTGCTGCCGCTCGCCCGCGCCCTGGTCCGCACGGCGAGAGCCCGGCCCCGGCACGCGACCGTGGTGGTCGGTGCCCTGGCCGGGCTCTCGTTCTGCTACGGGGCGTATCTGGTCGTGATCGCCAACACGCCGCTGTAAGGCCTTGTGCAGCGGAGCGAGGACTACTCCTCGTCGTCCTCGGGCTTCTCCGCCTCGTTGACCTCCTGCTCGAGGCCGAGCTGCTCGACGAGCCACTTGTCGAACTCGATGGCGGCGCGCACCCAGCTGACCGTGGAGGACACGAAGTGCTCCAGGGCGACACCGGTGCCGATCAGCATCTGCGCCTCGCCGATCAGGCGGACGGTGCCGTCGTCGTGGGTGTGGCTGTAGACCTTGGGCCACAGGGTCCGCCGGTTCCAGTCGTCGATGGACTCCAGCAGCTGCGGCTTCTCGTCGATCTTGTGGGGGCGGTCGTAGAACGTCCGCACGGAGAAGACCTGCTGGTCCCCTTCACCACGGAACATGAAGTACGTACGGAACTGCTCCCACGGCGCCGCGAGGTCACCCTCGTCGTCGACGACATACTTGAGCTCCATCTGGTCGAGGAGCTGCTTCACGAGGTCCTGATCCGGGACGACGGGGCCCGCCGGTCCTTGGGGCTGCGGCTCGGGCTGGCCCCCGAAGTTCGGAATCGAGGACGGGTCGATGGTCACCGTGAATTTCCCTTCGTACGGATTCAGTCATCCTCCCTCATCCGGGGAGGGGGGTGGCAAGCCCCGACGGCCCTGTCAGCCACGGGCTGACACGATCCGGTCACCCCCGACCAGCGGCAGAACGACACAGGCCCGCCACCCACCAGGGTGACGGGCCTGCCGCGGCTCCGCTCGTCTACAGCGTCTTGCCGGTCGCCGGGCCCACGATCAGCCCGTCGCCGAACGCGTCCACGCGGACCGTGTCGCCGTCCTTGACCTCGCCCGCGAGGATCTCCTTGGCGAGGCGGTCGCCGATGGCGGTCTGGACGAGGCGGCGCAGCGGGCGGGCGCCGTAGGCCGGGTCCATGCCCTCGTCGGCGAGCCAGGCCAGGGCCTCGTCGGTGACCTCCAGGGTGAGGCGGCGTTCCGCGAGGCGCTTCGCGAGCCGGTCGATCTGGAGGCGGGCGATGCGCCCCAGCTCGTCCTTCGACAGGGCGGAGAAGACGACCAGGTCGTCGAGGCGGTTGAGGAACTCCGGCTTGAAGGACGTCCGGACGACCTCCAGGACCTGCTCCTTCTTCTCCTCCTCGCCGGTCAGCGGGTCGACCAGGAACTGGCTGCCCAGGTTCGACGTCAGCACCAGGATCGTGTTGCGGAAGTCGACCGTTCGGCCCTGACCGTCCGTCAGCCGCCCGTCGTCCAGCACCTGGAGCAGGACGTCGAAGACCTCGGGGTGGGCCTTCTCGACCTCGTCCAGCAGGATCACGCTGTACGGGCGCCTGCGCACCGCCTCCGTGAGCTGGCCGCCCTCCTCGTAGCCGACGTAGCCGGGAGGGGCGCCGACCAGGCGGGCGACGCTGTGCTTCTCGCCGTACTCCGACATGTCGATGCGGACCATCGCCCGCTCGTCGTCGAAGAGGAAGTCTGCCAGCGCCTTGGCGAGTTCGGTCTTGCCGACGCCCGTCGGGCCGAGGAAGAGGAAGGAGCCGGTCGGGCGGTCGGGGTCGGCGATGCCGGCGCGGGTGCGCCGTACCGCGTCGGAAACCGCCTGCACGGCCTCCTGCTGGCCGATCAGGCGACGGCCCAACTCCTCCTCCATGCGCAGGAGCTTCTGCGTCTCGCCCTCCATGAGGCGGCCGGCGGGAATGCCGGTCCAGGCGGCGACGACGTCCGCGATGTCGTCGGCGCCGACCTCGTCCTTGACCATGGTGCCCTTGGCGGCCTCCTCCTCGGCCTCGGAAGCGGCCTCCAAGTCCCTTTCCAGGGTGGGGATCTCGCCGTAGAGGAGCTTGGAGGCGGTGTCGAAGTCGCCGTCGCGCTGGGCCCGTTCGGCCGTGCCGCGCAACTCGTCGAGCTTCTCCTTGAGTTCACCGACGCGGTTGAGGGACTGCTTCTCCTTCTCCCAGCGGGCGGTCAGGCCCCGCAGCTCCTCCTCCTTGTCGGCGAGATCGCGGCGCAGCCGCTCCAGGCGCTCGCGGGAGGCCGGGTCGGTCTCCTTCTCCAGCGCCAGCTCCTCCATCTTCAACCGGTCGACGCCGCGCTGGAGTTCGTCGATCTCGACGGGCGAGGAGTCGATCTCCATGCGCAGCCGGGAGGCCGACTCGTCGACGAGGTCGATGGCCTTGTCGGGCAGGAAGCGGGAGGTGATGTAGCGGTCGGAGAGGGTCGCGGCCGCGACGAGTGCACTGTCGGCGATCTGCACCTTGTGGTGAGCCTCGTAGCGGCCCTTGAGCCCGCGCAGGATCGCGATCGTGTCCTCGACCGTCGGCTCGGCGACCAGCACCTGCTGGAAACGGCGCTCCAGGGCCGGGTCCTTCTCGATCCGCTCGCGGTACTCGTCCAGCGTCGTCGCGCCGACCATGCGCAGCTCGCCACGCGCCAGCATCGGCTTCAGCATGTTGCCGGCGTCCATCGCGGAGTCGCCGCCGGCGCCCGCGCCGACGACGGTGTGCAGCTCGTCGATGAAGGTGATGATCTGGCCGTCGGAGTCCTTGATCTCGGCCAGGACGGTCTTCAGGCGCTCCTCGAACTCACCGCGGTACTTCGCACCCGCGACCATCGCACCGAGGTCCAGCGCGACCAGCCGCTTGTCCTTGAGGGACTCCGGCACGTCACCCTTGACGATCCGCTGGGCGAGACCCTCGACGACGGCGGTCTTGCCGACGCCGGGCTCGCCGATGAGGACCGGGTTGTTCTTCGTACGGCGCGACAGCACCTGCACGACACGGCGGATCTCCTGGTCCCGGCCGATGACCGGATCGAGCAGGCCCTCGCGCGCCGCGGCCGTGAAGTCCGTGCCGAACTTCTCCAGGGCCTTGTACTGGCCCTCCGGGTCGGGTGTGGTCACCCGGCGTCCCCCCCTCGCCTTCTGGAAGGCCTCCTGCAGCTTCTTCGCACCGGCCCCCTGCCCGGACAGTACGTCAGCGGCGGGGCCGCCCTTCGCGGCGATGCCGATCAGCAGGTGCTCGGTGGAGAGGTAGTCGTCGCCGAGGTCACGGGCGCGCTCCTGCGCGTCGGCGATGACGGCGAGCAGTTCGCGGTTGGGCTGCGGCGGCGCGACGGTGGAGCCGGTCACGCTGGGCAGACCGGCGAGCACCTTCTCGGCACCCGCGCGCACGGCGGCCTGGTCGGCGTCCACGGCCGCGAGAAGGTCGACGATGTTCTCGTTGTCCTGCCCCTGGAGCAGCGCAAGCAGCAAGTGCGCGGGGGTGAGGTCGGGGTGTCCTGCGGACACTGCCCGGTTACTGGCCGCGTTGATCGCGTCCCGGCTCCGGTTGGTCAGCTCGGCGTCCACGTTCGCTGTCTCCTCCTTGCGTCAGCCGTCTCCCGTGTCTGACTCAGTCAGCGTACACAAAGTTGAGTCTATTCCACTCAAGGCGAGGGACGGGAGGCCCGAACGGCTAGGTTCCGTGGCCATGGCGACCTACACGAAGGACCCCGGCGCGCCCAGTGCGGCATATCTCGACTTCTGGCGGGAGCGGCACCTGTGCACGCTGACCACTCCGCGCCCGGACGGCAGCCCGCATGTCGTACCCGTCGGGGTCACATACGACCCCGAGGCCGGACTTGCTCGGGTGATCGCGAGCAAGACGAGCAGGAAGGTGGTCAACGTGCTGGCCGCCGGGTCCGAGGGGGCGCGCGTCGCGGTGTGCCAGGTGGACGGGCGGCGCTGGGCGACGCTGGAGGGCCGGGCCGTCGTACGGTCCGAGCCGGAGCGGGTCGCGGAGGCCGAGCGGCGCTATGCCGAGCGCTACGAGCGCACGCCGTCGCCGAACCCGTCACGTGTGGTGATCGAGATCGACCTCACGCGCGCCATGGGCAACATCTGACCGTTCGCCCGGCTGTTTTCGGCCACGAGCCGGCACGGCGCGAGACGGCCGATAGCGGGAAATGTCCGCCAAAACTGCAGCGGCGTCACCGTGTTCAGGTCACGGTGACGCCGCTGCGGGGGGAAGCACCTGAGCGATCTGTTACGACGGGGGAATCGCGTCAGGCACTGCGGGGGGTGGCTGAAATGGTCCGAACATCGGGGGTTTCCGGTTCCACCAGCCGGTGGTCTCGTTGGTCGAGGTTCACGAAGATCATCCCGTACCGAATGGCACATCGCACGGGCTGCGGCGCCCCCCGAGGCCGCCGCAGACACCGGTACGCGCGCACGTCCTCGTCCTCGTCGCGCGTGACGACGACCGGCTCACCGAAGACGGTCACCATCAACGAGTCACCGGAGTGGGGGATCGCGGTGACCAGGTCGATGAAGTGCCAGCCGGAGCGATAGGCCGTGGCCATTTCGCGCCGGAAGGAGCGGTCGTCGGGAGGCGTGGTCATGCTTCAGCGCCCGCCGGAGTCGACCAGCCGACGTCCGTGGGGTTGTCGCCGGCGACGACCACCCAGCCGACGTCGCCGGTGCCGGCCGCGGTGACCGACCAGCCGACATCCTGGGCGCTGACGTGCTCGGTCTTGGTCGGGCTCACCCAGCCGACGTCGAGAGGACCAGCCGCACCGCTGGCCAGCGCGACTACGAAGGCAGTGGCAAGCACCGAGCGAAGCATTCTCTTTTTCATGGTCGGCTTCGTCCTCACTTGATGGCTTCCTCTCCCCCGTGAAACAAGACGATGGCTCATTCAGGCACGTCAATGCCACACAAGAGATGCATCATGTTCCTGCACGTTCAGGACCCTGGGGGGTGGAGATTTGCCATCAAAGAGCACAAAACCGACACATCCTCACGACATCACAGACCTGTGTGCCGACGGGGCGCGTCTCTACGCCAGTGCTCTCAGTTCCGGACGTATCTCCAGGAACGAGGTCGAGAACGCGCCCTGTCTGCTGGAGTTCGCCCTGCTACATCCCGATCCGGACGACGCCGACTGGCTGCGCCCGGTTCCTCCGTCCGTCGTGCTCGCGCAGCAACTGCAGCCCCTGGAACGGGAGATCCAGGACCGGCGGCGGGCCACCCTCGACCTGGCGGACGCCTTCCAGCCGTTCCTGGACATCAGTGCCCAGAAACCGGCTACCACGCACGCGATCACCGTGCTGGAGGGCATCGACCGCATCCACGCGGCGCTCGACGTGGCGATCGCCGAGGCCCGCACCGAGGTCCTGACGGTGCAGCCCGGCGGCAGCCGGCCCGAGCACATCCTCAGCCAGGCGCTCAAGCGCAGCAAGCCGTTGATCGAGCGGGGCATCTCCATGCGCACGCTCTACCAGCACACCGTGCGGCACAGCCAGAGCACGTACGCGTACATGGACCAGATGGCAGGTGCCAAGGTCGAGATCCGCACGCTCGAGGAACTCATCGAGCGGCTCATCATCTGCGACAGCTCGGTCGCCTTCATCCCCGCCCAGGACGACCGGACGGTCGCCCTGGAGCTGCGCCACCCCGGCCTCGTGCAGTACCTGATCAAGGTCTTCGAACAGCTCTGGCAGCGGGCCACCCCGCTGATGGACGAGGTTCCCTACGAGTCCACCCCAGAGGGCATCACCGGCGTCCAGCGCTCCATAGCCAAGCTGCTCATCGAGGGCCACGTCGACGAGGCGATCGCCCGGCGGCTCGGCATGAACGTCCGCACCTGCCGGGCGCACATAGCCAAGCTGGCGGCCGCCCTGGGCAGCGGCAGCCGGGCCCAACTCGGCTTTCTCATAGCCCAGTCCGGCATCCTGGACCGCGACTGAGACCGGCAGGGGGTGGCACGGTGAGCGGGCCGGCGCACCCCGGGCACGGCGTGGAGGACCTCTGCGCCGCCGGGGCCCTGCTGTACGAGCGCGCGGTGCGGGAGGGCCGCGTCCGGGCCGCGGACGCCGAACCGGCGCCCTGTCTGGTGGACTTCGGGCTGCTGCACCCGACGGTCGAGGACCTCGACTGGCTGGAGCCCGTCGCACCCGCCGTCGCGCTGCGCCGGCTGCTGCGGGTCTCCGAGGACCGCATCGCGGACGAGCGGCGCCGCGGCGAGCGGCTGGCCGAGGCGTTCGAGCCGCTGCTGCGGATCGGTGACCGCCGGGCGGACGCCACGGACACCCCGACGCTCAGAATCCTCAGCGGCCTCGAGCGCATCAACATCGCCCTCGACCAGGCCCTGACCGAGGCCTCCGGCGAACTCCTCGCCATCCAGCCGCACACCACCCACACCAGGATCTCCCCGGAGCGCCGGGCGGCCGCCCTCGCCCGCGACCAGGTGCTCCTGAACCGCGGCGGCCGCATCCGCACCCTGTACCAGCACACGCTGCGGCACGCGCCCTCGGTGCTGGCCCGCTACGAGCAGCTGGAGGGCGACGTCGAGGCGCGCACCCTGGACGAGGTGACGGACCGGCTGCTCGTCATCGACCGGGCCGTGGCGTTCGTACCGGCGAGCGCCGACCTCTCGCTCGCCCTCGAGGTCCGCCATCCCGCGCTGCTGTCGTTCTTCGTCACCACCTTCGACCGGCTGTGGCGGCTGGCGGTGCCGATGTATCCCGAGGCCGTCCAGCGCCCGTCCCTCGGCGGTGTGACGCCCCGCCAGCGGGCCATAGCCGCCCTGCTCGTCGAGGGGCACACCGACGCCGTCATCGCCGACCGGCTCGGCATGAACGTGCGCACCGCCCGCGTCCACATCGCCAAGCTGGCGGCGACGCTGGGCAGCGAGAGCCGGGCTCAGCTCGGCTTTCTCATCGGACGCTCGGGGATCCTTGATCAGGCAGGCTGAGGTACGAGGCGGGGTCGCGCGGTCCGTCCAGCCCCACCTGCGCGATCCTGACGCCGAGTTGGGTGCGGCTGGCCGCGCCGAGGGTCTCGGAGAGGCGCGCGATGTGAGCGCGGCAGGTGCGGACGCTTATGCCGAGCCGCTCGGCGATCACCGCGTCCTGGTGGCCCTCCGCCAGCAGCGCCGCGATGGACTGCTCGCGGTGGGAGATGCCCTCGATGCCGGTGTCGGGCAGCGGGGCGGTCAGCGGGATCGCCAGGCGCCAGAGGCGTTCGAAGACCGTGACCAGATACTCGACCAGGGCCGGGTGGCGCAGCTCCAGGGCGAGGGTACGGTCCGCGTTCGCGGGGATGAAGGCCACCTTGCGGTCGAAGAGGATCAGCCGGTCGATCACCTCGTCGAGAGTGCGCGCCTCGACCGAACCGCCCATCAGCTCCAGGTAGTTGAGCAGACCCTGGCCGTGCCGCGCCACGTGCGTGTACAGGTCGCGCATGCGTACGCCCCGGCCGCGCAGCGCGAGCGCCCGGTGCAGGCCCTCGGTCAGTTCGTGCTCGGGCCGGATGCCGCCGGGCTGGACCGTGAGGACCTCCGTGGTGCACGCCTCGGTCGCCTCGTCCATCGCGGCCTGGATGCGCGAGAGCCCGTCCAGGACCCGGATCGCGGAGCCCTCCGCGGCGCCCGCCGGGTGCACCGCCGGGCCGAGTCCGGCGTACCACTCGAAGGCGGCCACCGCCGAACCCATGCGCCGCTGGCTCGCGCTGACCTCGTCGTACACCCCGCGCAGCAGCCGGGTCATGACCTCCTGCGGGGAGGTCGGCACCAGCCAGTCCATGTCGTCGGGGTCCGGGTGCAGCAGGGCGAGCTCGAGCAGACAGGGCACCTGCTCGGCGTCACAGCGCGCCACACGGCCCCGCCGTACGGCCCGGGAATACACGCGATCCCCGGCCTCGCACAGTCGGTCAGCACCATGTGGATGCTCGTCCGTCCCGTGCCCGGCCATCGCCCATCCCACCCCCGGTTTCGCCGTCTTCCGCAGCGCAACTATGCGCGGACCGGACCGGCTCCGCAACACGGCTCCGTACGAACCGGGCGCCGAAAACAACCCGTACACCCAATTTTGTACGGGCCTCCGACCGTCGGGTTGCAACAAGCTGACGGTGGTGCCCGAGGGGCGCGTGCAAGCTCCCGGAAATGCCGCAGTGATCGTCGTGTTACGTATCGCCTCTAACGTCCCCTCATGGCGGACATATTTGACGCGTACGCGTTGGCCGATGCGTGGGACGAGATGTTTGAGCGGCCGGGTGAAGTCAGGACCGCCTATGAGCCGGTGCTGGCGGCGCTGCAGCCGATCGAGCCGAGTGAACTCAGGTTCCGGGCGGACCAGATGGCCCGCGCCTTCACGGACCGTGGTGTGACCTACGCCTTCGCGGGCGAGGAGCGGCCCTGGCCGCTGGATCTCGTGCCGCGGATCCTCGACGCCCTCGAGTGGGATCTCATACAACGCGGGGTGAGCCAGAGAGTCAGGGCCCTGGAGGCCTACCTCGCCGACGCCTACGGGCACTGCCGCGCCTTCGAGGACGGCGTGGTGCCCTGGCGGCTGCTGCTGAACTCCCCGCACTTCCACCGGGCGGCCCACGGGGTCGAGCCACCGGGCGGGGTGCGCATCCACGTCGCCGGCATCGACCTGGTACGGGACGAGGCCGGGGACTTCCGGGTGCTCGAGGACAACGTGCGGGTGCCGAGCGGCGTTTCGTACGTCATCGAGAACCGGCGTGCGATGACCCGGATCTTCCCGTCGCTCTTCGCCGAACAGCACGTGGTGCCCGTCGACGGGTACTGCCAGCGGCTCCTCGCCGCGCTGCGCGCCGCCGCCCCCGACGGCGTGCAGGACCCGCGGGTCGTCGTGCTCACCCCGGGTCCCAACAACGCCGCCTACTTCGAACACGCCCTGCTCGCCCGGCTGATGGGCGTGCAGCTGGTCGAGGGGCACGACCTGGTCTGCCGCAACAACCGCGTGTGGATGCGCACCACGCGCGGCGAGGTACCCGTCCACGTCGTATACCGGCGCCTGGACGACGACTTCCTCGACCCGCTGCACTTCCGCCCCGACTCGGTGATCGGCTGCCCCGGCATCATGGGCGCCGCCATGGCAGGAAACGTCACACTCGCGAACGCCGTCGGCAACGGCATCGCCGACGACAAGCTGCTCTACACCTACGTACCGGACCTGATCCGCTACTACCTCTCCGAGGAACCGATTCTGCCGAACGTCGAGTCCTTCCGGCCCGACGAACCGGGCCAGCTGGAGGCCGTCCTCGATCAGATCGACCGGCTGGTCATCAAGCCGGTCGACGGCGCCGGCGGCCAGGGCATCGTCATCGGCCCCAAGGCCGACAAGGACACCCTCGAACGCACTCGCAAAGCAGTGATCGCCGACCCGCGCGGTTTCATCGCCCAGCGGCCCGTCGCCCTGTCGACCTCCCCCACCCTCGCGGGCGAGCGCATGGCCCCGCGCCACATCGACCTCAGGCCCTTCGCCGTGAACGACGGCAACGATGTCTGGGTGCTCCCGGGCGGGCTGACACGAGTCGCCCTCCAGGAGGGCAACCTGATCGTCAACTCCAGCCAGGGCGGCGGCTCCAAGGACACCTGGGTGCTCGCGGAGGGCCCGGCCGAGCAGCCGGTGCCCGCCGCCGAGGGCTCGCTCCCCGAGGTGGCGCCGCGTCAGCTCGGACCCGACGGCAACCCCACCGTCGTACAGGAAGGGGCGCAGCAGCAGTGAACGACGTGATCCTCTCCCGGATAGCCGAGGCTCTGACCTGGACCGGCCGCTATGTCGAGCGGGCGGACGCCACGGGCCGCATCCTCGACGCGTACCTCCACCGCATGCTCGAGGACCCCTGGCGCGACGAGGACGTGGCCTGCCGGTCGCTGTACGCGATCCTCGGCGTCGACGCGGGCGGCGAGCGCGTCGACATGCAGCAGGTCCTGGACCAGCTCGCCTTCGACGCCCGCTCGACCTGCTCGATCGAGGGCGCGCTGGGCGCCGCCCGGCTGAACGCGCGCAGTGCCCGTGAGGCCGTCTCCTCCGAAATGTGGGAGTGCCTCAACTCCACCTGGCACGCGCTCGCCGACCAGCGGATGGCGGCGCGCCGCACGGGCCCGTACGCCTACCTGGAACTGGTACGGCGGCGAGCGGCCCTCTTCTTCGGACTGGCCGACTCGACCATGAGCCGCGACGACAGCTGGCGTTTCGTCGTCCTGGGCCGGAGCCTGGAGCGGGTGGACATGACCGTACGGCTGCTGTCGGTCCGTGTGCTGGACGCGGCGCACGCGCCCGACTGGCCGACGCTGCTGAGCGCTTCGGGTGCCGACGAGGCGTACGCGCGTGTGTGGGGCGGTTTCGGCGACACCCCGCGGGTGGCCGAATTCCTCCTGTTGGACCGGGACTTCCCGCGCTCCGCGCTGCACGCGCTGACCACGGCCGAGGAGTGCCTGACGGCGCTCGGCCGCCCCCGCCAGGATCCTGCGCGCCGCCCGATCGGCCGACTGCGCACCCGGCTCGAATACCTGGACACCCACACCCTCGAAGACCAACTGCCGGTCCTGCTACGGGATCTGCAACAGGCCTGCATGGCGTCCGCCGACGCGGTGGCTGAGCGGTTCTTCCCGTACCAGGGGCCCGTCGAGTGGGCCCAGGAAGGAGCCTGACATGGCTCGTCGCCTCCGCATCAAGCACATCACCCGGGTCTCCTACGCGCAGCCCGCGGCCTCCTCGCACAACGAGGTCCGCATGACGCCGCTGACGATCCCCGGCCAGACCACCCTGGACGCCCGCGTCACCGTGAACCCGACGACGCCCACCTGGTCGTACTGGGACTACTGGGGCACCCAGGTCACCGGCTTCGACCTGATGGACCCGCACGGCAAGCTCACCATCACGGCCTCCAGCCTGGTCGAGACGTCCCCGGCGGAGCCACTCCCGGCCGCGCCCACGTGGGACGAGCTGGCCGAACGGATCGCGAAGTCCCGCCTGTTGGAGTTCGCGAACCCGACGGGCCGTACGACGGTCCCGCCGAAGCTGGTCAAGAAGGCACGGAAGGCGGCGGCCGGACTCGACCCGCACGAGACGGCGGTCGCGGTCTCGGCCCTGGTCGCCGACCGGGTGTCCTACCTGCCCGGCGCCACCAGCGTGAACACCTCCCCCGCGGAGGCCTGGGAGCAGGGCGCGGGCGTCTGCCAGGACATCACCCACCTCACCGTCGCCCTGCTGCGGGGCGTGGGGCTGCCGGCGCGGTACGTCTCCGGCTACCTCCACCCGGAGCGGGAGGCGGAACTGCACCGGCCCGTCGCGGGGCAGAGCCACGCGTGGATCGAGTACTGGGCGGGCGACTGGTGCGGCTACGACCCCACCAACCGCACCCGCGCCGACGAGTCCCACGTCGTGGTGGCCCGGGGCCGCGACTACGACGACGTCACCCCGCACAAGGGCATCTACCGGGGCGTGCCCGGCGGACCGCCGGAGGTGTCGGTGGAGTTCACCCGGGTGGCGTGAACCGACGGCAGAGGGCCGGGGGAGCGGTCTCCCCCGGCCCTCTCGGCTTCCCGCCGCCGTCGGCTACTTCAGGCCGATCGCCGCGCACTCCGAGGCGTACTTCGAGGTGCAGATCTGCGAGATCTTGTAGATGCCGTCCGCCACGACCGTCGACTTGATGTTCTTCTTCGTCAGGGCCGTCACGGTGACGAGCTGCGCCGGGATGTCCTTGTTGGTGGGGCTGTCGACGGTGTCCTGGGTGAGGGCGTCGAACTGAATGTCGTGGCCCTGCACCTTGGCGACCGCCATCTGCGCGGCCGCCTGGGCCTCCTGCGGGTACGACTTGTAGACGCTCATGTACTGCTCGCCCGCGACGATCCGCTGCACGGCCGGCAACTCCGCGTCCTGCCCGGTGATCGGCGGCAGCTTGGTGACCCCGGCGTTCTGCAGGGCCGTGACGATGCCGCCCGCCATGCCGTCGTTGGCGGAGTAGACGGCGGCGATGTTGCCCTTGCCGATCGCGTCGATCGCCGACTTCATGTTGGCCTCGGCGTTCTTCGGGTCCCAGTCCTTGGTGTCGTAGGACTTGGCGATCGTCACCTTGCCGTTGAGCTCGGACGTCGCGCCCGCCTTGAACTGTTTGGCGTTCGGGTCGGTGGGCGAGCCGTTCATCATGACGATCTTGTCGGAGGTGTCGGCGTCGCTGCCCAGCGCGTCGAGCAGGGTGCGGCCCTGGACCTCGCCGACGAGTTCGTTGTCGAAGGAGATGTACGCGTCGATCGGGCCCTCGGCGAGGCGGTCGTAGGCGATGACCGGGATGCCCGCGTCCTTGGCCTTCTTCACCTCGCTCGCGATGGCGTGCGAGTCGACGGCGTCCAGCAGGATGGTGTCGACCTTGTCGTCGATCATCTGCTGCATCTGGCGCGCCTGCTTGTCCGCGTCCTGGTCGGCGTTGGCGTAGTCGACCTTGCCCTGCTTCTTGGTGAGGGAGGCGACCTGCTCCTTGATGATGGGGTAGTCGAAGTCCTCGTACCGGGTGTTGGCCGTCTCCGGCAGCAGCAGCCCGATGGTGACGTCGTTGCCCTTCGTGGGGCTCGCGGAGCTGCTGTCCCCCGAAACGTTGAGCACGCCACACGATGTGAGCGACAGGGTCATCGTGGACGCTGCCACGACTATGGCGGTGCGACGCGTACGGCGCGTGGGACGCATGGGGGAGCTCACTTCTGATGCCTTCCGGACGCGGGCGCAGCTTTGCGACCCGGGTGACTGAAAAGCCAACGCGGAGCGGCCCCGAGGCGTCAAGCGGAATCACTTAACGAGTGCGCAACGCCACGCTCCGCCGATCTTGTGAAGAGATGGCAAAACCGCCTCCAAACACCCTTTACGGACTGCCCACTCAATGGCAGGCAAGGAGAAGGCAAAGATCCGTACAACCAACCCGATACCTCGCGAGTCGTGATCACGGCAGCTCCACCAGCCGTTCCGATCCTGACCAGAGGACCGAATGAACCCAGCCAGACGTACGACGACGGTCGCCGCCGCCGTCGTGCTGACCACCGCGGGCACCCTGCTCTCCGCCGTCACCACGCCCGCCTCCGCCGCGACGACCTGCGCCTCGCCGGTCTACAAGCGGCAGTTCTACGCGAACACGTCCTTCTCCGGCACCGCGAAGAAGACGGACTGCGACAGCGCGATCGACCAGAACTGGGGCACGGGCGCCCCGGCTTCGGGCCTCCCGAAGGACAACTTCGGCGTCCGCTGGACCGTCACCCGGGACTTCGGTTCCGGCGGGCCCTTCTCGCTGCCGGTCTCCACACAGGACGGCATCCGCGTCTACCTCGACGGCGTGCGCAAGGTCGACATCTGGAAGAACGTCTCCACGAACCAGAGCAAGTCCGTGGACGTCACCATCCCCTCCGGCAAGCACACCCTGCGCGTCGACTACGTCAACTGGACGGGCACCGCCAACGTCTCCTTCGCCTACCTGCCCCGCCTCTCGGCCACCGCCGACAAGGTCAAGCCCCTTGTGCCGACCGGGACTTCGGTGTCGTACGACTCCGCGACGGGCAAGGCGAAGCTGACCTGGTCCAGGAACAAGGAGATGGACCTCGCCGGCTACCGCGTCTACCGGCGTCTCAAGGGCACGTCCTTCGACAGCAAGCCCCTCGCGACGACCACGTCGACGTCGTACACCGACACCACCCTGCCGGTGACGGGCCAGACGTACTACTACGAGGTCCGTGCCTACGACAGGGTCGGCAACGAGTCGGCCGGTACGGCGGACCAGGGCGTGACCACCGTCGACCGGGTGGCGCCGGGCGTGCCCACCATCGTGAAGGCGACGGGCGAGGTGACCCCGACCGGCAGCACGGGCGGGCTGGAGGTCGGCTGGAACGCGGTCGAGGGCGCGGCGTCGTACCGCGTCTTCCGGGCGGCGACCAAGAGCGGCACGTACACCGAGCTCGGCAGCACGGACAAGCTCTCCTACCTGGACGCCTCGGCCGCCGAGAGCGTCGTGTACTACTACCAGGTCTCTGCCGTCGACGCCGCGGGCAACGAGTCCGCCCGGTCCGAGACCCAGTACGGCAAGATCTGGGACAACGACCCGCCGGCCCTCGTCACCGGCCTGGACGTCACCCCGACCGAGTACGGCTTCGAGCTGAAGTGGGACAAGAACGCCGCCACCGACCTGAGACACTACGTCGTCTACTGGGGCGAGCTCCTCGACGGCGAGGACGGCGAACAGGTCTGCTACGGCACCGCGTCGGACTACGTCTCGCCCACCCGCACCACCTACACGTACAGCACGCTCCCGGACGGCGACCAGGTCTGTTTCTTCATGGACGCCGTGGACGACGAGGGCAACTCCGCCATCAAGTGGAGCGACGAGCGCGTCACCGCCGTCTCCGTGACCGAGCTCGACATGACCCCGAGCGTGGCGACGCCCGAGGACGCGCCGGTCCGGCTGACGGCGAGCACCGGGGAGACGGGCGTCGCGCTGTCCTGGAACACGGTGGCCGACGCCACCGGATACCAGGTCTACCGCTGGGACCGGGACACCAAGGCGTACGAGAAGCTGGCGGTCACGACGGACACCTCCTACGCGGACACCGGCGCCGCCAAGGGCACCACCCACTACTACTGGGTGACCGCCCGGTACGCCGACGGCACCGAGTCGGCGCCCGGCGGTGACTACGCGGTCCTGACACCCTGAGCGGCCGCACCATGCGGAAGGGGCCCGGAAGTCGAACTTCCGGGCCCCTTCTCACACCTGCGGGTCAGTCGGTCTGCCGCCCCTTGGGCCGCCAGACCACCAACGCACTGGTCTGCTGCACCTCCTGATAAGGCACCAGATCCCGGCGGTACGACGCATGCACCGCCGCCTCGCGCTGCTGCATCGCCGCCGCCGCGCCCTCGACCGCCGTCTGGAGTTCGGCGACGCGCTGCTGGAGCGCGGCGACCTGGTTCTCCAGTTCGATGATCCGCTTGATGCCGGCCAGGTTGATGCCCTCGTCCTGCGACAACTGCTGCACCGTACGCAGCAGTTCGATGTCGCGGGCCGAGTAGCGGCGGCCGCGGCCGGGCGTGCGGTCCGGGGAGACCAGGCCGAGGCGGTCGTACTGGCGCAAGGTCTGCGGGTGCAGGCCGGAGAGCTGGGCCGCCACCGAGATGACGTAGACCGGGGTTTCCTCGGTCAGTTCGTACGGGTTGCGTCGACGGCCGTCCATCTTGGTCATGCTCCCTTCGCGGCCTGGAACAGCTCCGCCCGCGGGTCCTCGCCCGCGGTCGCCTCGCGATACGCCTCGAGTGCGTCACGAGCCTTCCCCGTCACGTCCTTCGGGACACTCACCTCGACGGTGACCAGCAGGTCCCCGCGGGTGCCGTCCTTACGGACCGCGCCCTTGCCGCGGGCGCGCATGGTGCGGCCGTTGGGCGTGCCCGGCGGCAGCTTCAGGGTGACCGGCGGTCCGCCCAGGGTGGGCACCCTGACCTCGCCGCCGAGCGCCGCCTCCGCGAACGTGACCGGCACCGTCACCGTGAGGTTGTCGCCCTTGCGGCCGAACACCGGGTGCGCGGACACATGGACCGTGACGTACAGGTCGCCGGCGGGGCCGCCCCGTTCGCCCGGTGCGCCCTTGCCGCGCAGGCGGATGCGCTGCCCGTCCGAGACGCCCGCGGGGATACGGACCTGCATCGTCCGGGAGGACTTCGCACGCCCCGAGCCCTTGCAGACCTCGCAGGGGTTCTCCGCGATCAGGCCGCGGCCCTTGCAGTCCGGGCAGGGGTCCGTGAGCGAGAAGCCGCCGCCCGAACCCCGCGCCACCTGACCGGTGCCGACGCAGGTCGGGCACACCCTGGGGTTGCCGTTCGCGTCGCCGGTGCCGGAGCAGGCCTTGCACGGTGCCTGCGAGGACATGCGCAGCGGGACCGTCGCCCCCTCGATCGCCTCGGTGAAGCTGAGGCTGACCTCGGTGTCGATGTCCTGGCCACGCCTGGGCTGCACGCGCGTGGTGCCCGAGCTGCCCCGGTTGAACAGGCCCCCGAAGACGTCACCGAGTCCGCCGCCGAAGCTGCCCCCGGAACCCCCGCCGCCCTGGGCGCCGCCTCCGAAGAGGTCGCCCAGGTCGAAGTTGAAGGAGCCGCCGCCGGCGCCCGGACCCGGGCGGAAGCCGCCGTTGCCGAAGAGGGCGCGGGCCTCGTCGTACTCCTTGCGCTTCTTGGGGTCGCCGAGGATGTCGTTCGCCTCGGAGATCTCCTTGAAGCGCTCCTCGGCCTTGGCGTTGCCCTTGTTGGCGTCCGGGTGGTACTCGCGGGCGAGCTTCCGGTACGCCTTCTTGATCTCGGCCTCGGTGGCGTCCTTGGGGACGCCGAGGACCTTGTAGTAGTCCTTCTCGATGAAGTCCTTGGTGCTCATCCTCGACGCGCCCCCTTTCCGGTGTTCCGCTCAGTGTTTACTTCAGCCCTCCTCAGGGCCGTTGTCCTTGTCGTCGCCGGCCGCCGGGGCTTCGTCGGCCCCCTCGGCCTTGACCGTCTGCGCCCCCGGCTGGGGTTCGGCGACCGCCACCCGCGCGGGGCGGATGGTGCGCTCGCCGATGCGATACCCGGGCTGCAGAATCGCCACGCACGTCGTCTCGGTGACGTCCGGCGCGTAGCTGTGCATCAGGGCCTCGTGGATCGTCGGGTCGAAGGGCTCGCCCTCCTTGCCGAACTGCTGCAGACCCATCTTCGCCGCGACGGTCTCCAGCGACTCCCCGACGGACTTGAATCCGCCGACGAACTCGCCGTGCTCCCGCGCGCGGCCGATGTCGTCGAGCACGGGCAGGAGCTCGGTGAGGAGGTTCGCGATGGCGATCTCTTTGACCGTGATCCGGTCCCGCTCCACGCGGCGGCGGTAGTTCTGGAACTCGGCCTGGAGCCGCTGGAGGTCCGCGGTGCGCTCCTCGAGCGCCTTGCGCACCTGGTCCAGCTGGGCCGTCAGGCCTGCGATCTGTGCTGATGCGTCCCCGGCCGGGGCCGCCCCCTCCCCCGAAGAGGGGGAGGCGGCCTGCGGCTCGGCGTCGTCGGGGGTGGCGCCGGAGGGGACGTCGGGCTTCTCCTCGAAGCCCGGGGTCTCCTCCGTCACGCGGCACCGTCCTTGCGCTCGTCGTCCACGATCTCGGCGTCCACGACGTCGTCGTCGGCCTTCGGGGCCTCGGCGCCGGCGGACTCGCCGCCCGCGGCCTGCGCGGACTGGGCGTCGGCGTACATGGCCTGGCCGACCTTCTGGGAGACGGCCGCGACCTTCTCCGTGGCGGTGCGGATCTCGGCAGTGTCCTCGCCCTTGAGCGCGGTCTTCAGCTCCTCGACGGCGGCCTCGACCTCGGTCTTGACCTCGCCGGGGACCTTGTCCTCGTTGTCCTTGAGGAACTTCTCCGTCTGGTAGACGAGCTGCTCGCCCTGGTTGCGGCTCTCGGCGGCCTCGCGGCGGCGGTGGTCCTCCTCCGCGTACTGCTCGGCCTCCTGGCGCATGCGGTCGACCTCGTCCTTCGGCAGCGAGGAGCCGCCGGTGACGGTCATCTTCTGCTCCTTGCCCGTGCCCAGGTCCTTGGCGGTCACGTGCATGATGCCGTTGGCGTCGATGTCGAAGGACACCTCGATCTGCGGGACGCCACGCGGCGCCGGCGGCAGACCGGTCAGCTCGAACATCCCGAGCTTCTTGTTGTACGCCGCGATCTCGCGCTCGCCCTGGTAGACCTGGATCTGCACGGACGGCTGGTTGTCCTCGGCCGTGGTGAAGATCTCGGACCGCTTGGTCGGGATCGTGGTGTTGCGCTCGATGAGCTTGGTCATGATGCCGCCCTTGGTCTCGATACCGAGGGACAGCGGGGTCACGTCGAGGAGCAGGACGTCCTTGACCTCACCCTTGAGGACACCGGCCTGGAGCGAGGCGCCGATGGCGACGACCTCGTCCGGGTTCACACCCTTGTTGGCCTCCTTGCCGCCGGTGAGCTCCTTGACGATCTCCGCGACGGCGGGCATACGGGTGGAGCCACCGACCAGGACGACGTGGTCGATCTCGTTGATCGAGATGCCGGCGTCCTTGATGACGTTGTGGAACGGCGTCTTGCAGCGCTCCAGCAGGTCGGCCGTCAGCTGCTGGAACTGAGCCCGGGTGAGCTTCTCGTCCAGGTGCAGCGGGCCCTCGGCGGAGGCGGTGATGTAGGGCAGGTTGATCGAGGTCTCCGTCGAGGACGACAGCTCGATCTTGGCCTTCTCGGCGGCCTCACGGAGGCGCTGGAGGGCCATCTTGTCCTTGCTCAGGTCCACGCCGTGACCGGACTGGAACTGCTTGACCAGGTAGTCGACGACGCGCTGGTCCCAGTCGTCACCACCGAGGTGGTTGTCACCGTTGGTGGCCTTCACCTCGACGACGCCGTCACCGATCTCCAGGAGGGACACGTCGAAGGTGCCGCCACCGAGGTCGAAGACGAGGATCGTCTGGTCGTCCTTGTCGAGGCCGTACGCGAGCGCGGCCGCGGTGGGCTCGTTGACGATGCGCAGGACGTTCAGACCGGCGATCTCGCCGGCCTCCTTCGTCGCCTGGCGCTCGGAGTCGTTGAAGTAGGCCGGGACGGTGATGACCGCGTCCGTGACCTTCTCGCCCAGGTAGGACTCGGCGTCGCGCTTCAGCTTCTGCAGGATGAAGGCGCTCATCTGCTGCGGGTTGAACTGCTTCCCGTCGAGCTCGATCTTCCAGTCCGTGCCCATGTGGCGCTTCACGGAGCGGATGGTCCGGTCAACGTTCGTGACCGCCTGGCGCTTGGCTACCTCGCCGACCAGCACCTCACCGTTCTTCGCGAAGGCGACGACGGACGGCGTGGTCCTGGCACCCTCGGCGTTGGTGATGACGGTGGGCTCGCCGCCCTCCAGAACGCTGACGACGGAGTTAGTCGTGCCCAGGTCGATGCCGACCGCACGTGCCATGGTGAATTCCTCCAGCTGACTTGAGTGGAACGGACTCAAGTGTGCACGACGCCCGGCAATGGGTCAACAGACCTGAGTCGCAGGGACTCAACTCTTATCCGTTCCTTACACGCAACTGGCCCCTGACCTGCGTGGATGCCTGCGTGGGCGGAGGCCGCCGGAGCCCGTAGACAGGGATCCGAAGCAGCATGAGTACGACGACGAGGGCTCCCGCCCCGACCCAGTAGACCCCGGACTCCGCGGTCCACCCCATGTGCACGAGCACCCCGACGAGCACCCCCGCAAACGCCCCGATGCCGAGCAGCACGGTCGCCCCCTGTGGAGTGAGCCCCAACCGCCGCAGCCGGTGCCCGAGATGGTCCGGGCCGCCGCGCAACAGCCCCCGCCCGGCCAGCCTCCGCGACAGGACGACGAGGAGTACGTCGGCGCTCGCGACGGCGGTGAGCGCGAACAGCACGCCGGCGCTGGAAGCGAGCCCGTACCCGGCCTGCGTGTACACGGCCGAGGCGGCGAGCAGGAACCCGGTGAACAGCGACCCGCACGCGCCGAGCCCCACGCGCGCGGGCGGCCAGTTGTGCATGAGGAAGCCGGTCAGCGCGGCGGCCAGCACACTCAGCAGCACCGCGAGACCGTCCATCACCTCGGCCGCCGCACAGGCACCGACCCCGAAGGCGGTGACGACCCCGACGGTCCCCGCGAGCCCGTCGGCATGGTCGAGCGCCTTGAACCCGACGGTGACGAAGACGATCCAGCAGACGGCGAGCAGCCCGGCGGGCAGCCCGGTCTCGTCGTACGGCACGACGTACGCCGCCGCAATGGTGGTACCGATGACGAAGACCCGCGTCTTGATCCGCCGCACATCCGCGATCAGCCCGATCGCGGCCACCCCGCCGCCCGCGACGAGCAGTTCCCCGACCCCGGACCCGAGGGGCGCCACGCCGGTCCGGTCGACGGTCACCGCGACCGCACAGGTGGCGAGCACCACCGCGACACCCCCGAACAGCGGCACCGGCCGCTGCCGCCGCCGGTCGGCGACGCCGAGGCGCAGGGCGGGAACCCGGAGCAGCGCGGTGAGCACGGCGGCGAGCAGCAGGGCGGTGGTGGCGGCGGCGATCCCGTATAGCACGGATCTAAGTTAGGGGCGAATGTACCAATTTGGTACGAATAACACGTTCAGATCTTAAGGCAACCCTCAGCGATCCAGATCACTGCACGCCTGGCTACAGTGCGATGGAAGATGGGGGTAGTCTCAGACGGACTGCATAAGTTACCGCTTAGTAATGTCGAGGCCCCGCCCTCGAACGAAACCCCTCGCAGGCCCGAGGAGCCCCCAATGCAACTCGCCGCGATCATCGTGTCGCTGGTCCTGACCGTGGTCGGCGTTGCCCTGCTCGCACGCGCCATCGGCCAGTTCGTCCGGTACTTCAAGCTGGGCCAGCCCGTGCCCGCCGGGAGCCGGACAGACAACCCCTACTCGCGCAGCGTGACGCTGGTTCGGGAGTTCCTCGGCCACACGCGGATGAACCGCTGGGGCATCGTGGGCTTCGCCCACTGGTTCGTGGCCGTCGGCTTCCTGACGCTGCCGCCGACCCTGGCGCAGGCCTTCGGTCAACTCTTCCAGGCCGACTGGACGCTGCCGATCGTCGGCGACTGGCTGCCGCTGGAGATGTACACCGAGTTCATCGGTGTGATGACGGTGCTCGGCATCGTCGTACTCATCGCGATCCGTCTGTCGAACCTGCCCTCGCGCCCCGGCCGCAAGTCCCGCTTCGCGGGCTCCAAGGCGGGTCAGGCGTACTTCGTCGAGTACGTCATCCTCACCATCGGCCTCGCGATCTACACCCTGCGCGGCCTGGAGGGTGCGATCCACCACGTGGACGGCTACGAGGCCTCGTACTTCGCGTCGTACCCGCTGGTGGTGGCCTTCAAGGGCCTGAGCGTCACGGCGCTGCAGAACCTGATCTACCTGGTCGCGATGATCAAGATCAGCACCTCGTTCATCTGGATGATCGTGGTCTCGCTGAACACCAACATGGGTGTGGCCTGGCACCGCTTCCTGGCCTTCCCGAACATCTGGTTCAAGCGCAACGCGGACGGCGCCACCGCTCTCGGCGCCCTGCAGCCGATGACGTCGGCCGGCAAGCCGATCGACTTCACCGACCCCGGTGACGACGACGTCTTCGGCGTCTCCCAGGTCGAGCAGTTCTCCTGGAAGGGCCTGCTGGACTTCTCCACCTGCACCGAGTGCGGCCGCTGCCAGTCGCAGTGCCCCGCCTGGAACACCGGCAAGCCCCTCTCCCCCAAGCTCCTGATCATGTCCCTGCGCGACCACGCGCACGCCAAGGCCCCCTACCTGCTGGCCGGCGGCGGCAAGACCATGGAGGGCGAGGAGAAGGCCTCCGAGGAGCAGCTCAAGGACGTCCCGGCCGCCGCGCTCGCGGAAGCGGAGCGGCCGCTGATCGGCACCGCGGAGGAGAACGGCGTCATCGACCCGGACGTCCTGTGGTCCTGCACCACCTGCGGCGCCTGTGTCGAGCAGTGCCCGGTGGACATCGAGCACATCGACCACATCGTCGACATGCGCCGCTACCAGGTGATGATCGAGTCCGCGTTCCCGTCCGAGGCGGGCACGATGCTCAAGAACCTGGAGAAGAAGGGCAACCCCTGGGGCCTGGCCAAGAAGCAGCGCCTGGAGTGGCTCAAGGAGGTCGAGTTCGAGGTCCCGGTCGTCGGCCAGGACATCGAGGACCTCACCGAGGTCGAGTACCTGTACTGGGTCGGCTGCGCCGGCTCCCTCGAGGACCGCGCGAAGAAGACCACCAAGGCCTTCGCCGAGCTGCTGCACATCGCGGGCGTCAAGTTCGCGATCATGGGCGGCGACGAGAAGTGCACCGGTGACTCCGCCCGCCGCCTGGGCAACGAGCCCCTGTTCCAGGAGCTCGGCATGGAGAACGTCATGGCGCTGAACATGGCGTTCGGCGAGGAGCTGGACGACGACGGCAAGGTCGTCCCGGAGTCCGCCAAGCCGAAGTCGGCGAAGAAGATCGTCGCCACCTGCCCGCACTGCCTCAACACCATCGGCAACGAGTACCCGCAGCTCGGCGGCGACTACGAGGTCATCCACCACACCCAGCTGCTGCAGCACCTGGTGGACGAGGGCAAGCTGGTCCCGGTCACCCCGGTCGAGGGCATCATCACCTACCACGACCCCTGCTACCTGGGCCGCCACAACAAGATCTACACCCCGCCGCGCGAGATCATCGCCAACGTCCCGGGCCTCAGGAACGAGGAGATGCACCGCCACAAGGAGCGCGGCTTCTGCTGCGGCGCCGGCGGCGCGCGGATGTGGATGGAGGAGCGGATCGGCAAGCGCATCAACAACGAGCGCGTCGACGAGGCTCTGTCGCTCAACCCCGACATCGTCTCGACCGCCTGCCCGTTCTGCCTGGTCATGCTCACGGACTCCGTGAACGGCAAGAAGAACGACGGCAAGGCCAAGGAGTCCATCCAGGTCGTCGACGTCGCCCAGCTCCTCCTCGAGTCCGTCAGGACCCCGGTCGACCCGGCCGGCGAGGAGGAAACGGAAAGCGCCCCGGAGCCGGAGCCGGTGAAGTAGCTTCTACGGCCGTCCCGATGCCCCCAGGTCCCACGCGGACCTGGGGGCATCGGCGTTCAGAACACCAGCTGTCCGACCCCCAGCAGATTCCCCTCGCTGTCCCGGAACCAGGCCCCGCGCTCGCCCCGCGCGCCCTTGCTCGGGTAATTGCCCTCGATCTCGGCGATCCCGCCCTCCGTACGGAAGCCGGGCGCGTCGACCTCCTCGAACACGACGCCCCGGGCCTTGAGTTGAGCCACCACCGCCTCGATGTCGTCGACCTCGAAGGCCATCTGCGTGAAGGTGCCGGGGGAAGCCCCCGTCGACTGGAACACCACGAAGTCCACTCCCTCGCAGCGATACAGCAGCCCGCCGGGCCGTTCGTCGACGGGATCGAGACCGAGCGTCTCGGAGTAGAACCGCCGCGCCCGCTCCAGATCCTGAGCAGGCAACCGGGTCGCGACGCGCCCCCGGGCCAGAATGTTCCTTCCGTCCGTGTTCATACCTCCACTATCGGCCCCACCTGCCCGCTCGGGTCGGTCATCGGCTCAGGTCGGTGCCGGGTGTGACGGCCCAGTGGTTGCTGCGCAGCACCCGGTCCGCGAACGTCACCTCGCACTCACCGAGGAGCCGGAAGCCGAGGGATCTGCAGACGCCGTTGGAGGCGGCGTTGCTGATCGCCGGAAACGCGTGCACGACTCCCCAGCGGTCCTCGTCCCGCGCCCGTTCAAGCAGGACACGAGCCGCCCGCTTGCCCAGGCCGCGCCCCTGGAACTCGGGCAGGACCATCCAGCCGATCTCCGAGATCGGCCCCTCGTCGGTGTCGTGGGACCAGATCGTCACCGCCCCGGCCACCACGTCCGGCGTGCCGGGATCAGGGACGATCATCTTGATCCAGGAGACGTCCGCCGCAGCCTCCCGGGCATCCCGAAGCACCTTGTCCCGCATGCCCTCCGACGGCAGCGGACCGCCGAGGTCGGTCGTCATGGCCGGATCGCAGCGCATGCGTACGTACGCCTCGACGTCGTGCGGTGTGACATTGCGCAACTGCACAGGGTCCTCCTTGCCGCCGGACTGTCGCCCCACCTCGAACGCGTGCATCATTGCCCAGGCGTTGTCGACGGTGCTGACGAGGTGAACGGTGCGCGTGCGAAGAGGTGGGATCTGTACGGCGGCCCTCTGCAGCACCCTTCTCCTCGCCGCCTGCGGCCCCGGTACCGAGGCGAAGACCGCCCACCACACCCCCGTACGGATCGCCGACGCCCCGGCCCGCCTCCCGATACCCCGCGGCAAGGGCAGCAGGACCGCCGACGACTTCAACGGCGACGGCCACCGCGACCTCGTGCTCGACGCCCTGGTGAAGGCGCACAGTCACGCCGACGACGCGGGCATCGGTGTCGTCTACGGCAGCGCGCACGGACTCACCCCCGGCGCCCGGCAGTTGCTCAGCCCCGCCAAGTACGCCGCCCGTACCAAGGGCCGACTCCCCGCGGTCTTCGACGCGGAGGCCGGCTGCGACCTCGACGGGGACGGCTTCACCGACCTGATCGTCTCGACCGACCCGCCCTACGACGGCCAGGGCCGGCCCTCGGTCCCCCTCCAGATCCTGTTCGGCTCACCCGCCGGACTGACCCACGCCGTCCACCTCACCGTCCCCGCCGCCGCCCGCTTCGGCAACGACTGGCCCGACCAGCCGGTCTGCGGCGACTTCGACGGGGACGACAGCGTCGATCTGGTTCTACATGCCTCCGGCGGCCAACTCAGCTACCTGCGCGGCCCGTTCAGCCGCAAGGGCCGCCCCCGCGCGGCCGGCGCCCCGATCCCCTCCACCGGCGAGTTCCCGACCGGTCCCGCGGCCGACGTGAACCACGACGGCTACGACGACCTCGTGGTCCGTACGACTCAGGGCACCAGCAAGGCGACCGTCGTGCTCGGCGGCCCTACCGGCCCGACCCGCACCGGAGTCGTCCTCCCCGAGGGCATCGACATCGCCCTCGGCCGCTTCGGGAAGGGCCGCGCCCTCGACGCGGCGGTCGGCGCGATGGGCGAAACGTCCCTGCGCTACGACCTCCCGACCCCGACGCGCGCCACCCTCCCGTCCCCCGGCTCCATGCTCGACGCCGCCGACTTCGACGGCGACGGCCTGAGCGAACTCGTCTCCAGCGGCTCGCAGTTGCGTGTGTTCCGGGGTCGTACGACAGGCCTGTCGAAGGCGGGAATGGTCACCGTCGAGCCACCGGCCCACGGCACCACCCGCGTGCTGACGGCGGGCGACTTCGACGGGGACGGTCGGGCCGACCTCGCGGTGCGGACGTACCGGGGGGAGACGCAGGACACCGTCGCCGTCTATGCCGGGGTGAAGAAGGGGCTGGTCGCGGACAAGCCCACGGTCACCTTCTCGACGTCGGAGTTCCTGGTCGGCTGACCGTCACAGGAGCATCGGAACGATTCAAGAATTTACCGAACTCACGTACAACCCTTACGCCCCGGAACAGGTCTCCTGATCGCCGACCGGCCCGTGAAACCGAGGACAACTCCCGGTGAACGCGGGTCGGCGCGCACCCCATCGACTGTGGATGCCCGCCAGGCATCCCCCGCATGCCGCAGGAGAACCCGCATGCACAAGCCTCTGCGACTCGCCCTCGCGACGGCCACCGCCGCCGCTCTGACGGGCGGTCTGCTCACCTTCACGGCCGTGACGGCCACGGCCGCGGACTCCACGCACGTCCCGCAGGCCGACTTCAACGGCGACGGCATCGGCGACGTGGCCTTCTCGGCCTCCGGCGCCTATGTGAACGGCAAGAAGAACGCCGGCCAGGTGGTCGTCCTCTACGGCACGGCCACCGGCGTCTCCTCCGCCAAGCGCTCCACCATCAGCCAGAACACCACCGGCAACCCCGGCACCGCCGAGACCGGTGACGTCTTCGGTGCGGAGACCGCGTACGCCGACTTCAACGGCGACGGCTACGACGACCTCGCGGTCGGCTCCCCCGGCGAGGACGTCGGCAGCGACACCGACGGCGGCGGCCTCGCCATTCTGTGGGGCTCCGCCTCCGGCATCACCGGCAAGGGCGTCGGCATCGCCGACCCGGCCCCCTCCAGCCACGACTACTGGGGCAAGAACCTCGCCGCCGGCGACTTCGACGGCGACGGCAAGGCCGACCTGGCCGTCGGCAGCTCCGCCTCCACCATCTACGTCTACAAGGGCGGCTTCACCACGTCCGGTACCGCCGGCGGCCGCTACACGATCAAGCCCCCCATCCAGAGCGGCGGCGACGCCAACGGCCCGCTGAACCTGACCGCGGGCGACGTCAACGGCGACAAGCGCACCGACCTGGTCGTCGACGGCTTCGAGACGAACACCGACTACGGCTGGAACCGCAACTACTACATCCCCGGCACGGCGAGCGGCCTGAGCGTCGCCTCCGCCCAGGCCCTCAAGCCCGGTGTGATCACCGCGATCGGCGACATCGACAACGACGGCTACGGCGACATCGTCAGCGGCGCCTACTGGAACGCCACCACGGGCGACGGCACCTCGATCCCGGACTCCGCCAAGGGCGGCAAGGTCTGGCTCACCTACGGCTCCGCCGGCGGCCCCAGCGGGTCCACCGGCATCACCCAGGACACCGGCAACGTCCCCGGCACCTCCGAGAACAACGACTGGTTCGGCTCCGAGCTGGACCTCGGCGACATCAACGGCGACGGCTTCCTCGACCTCGCGATCGGCGTCTCCGGCGAGAACATCGGCAGCGCCACCGACACCGGCGCGGTCACCGTCCTCTACGGCACGGCGAGCGGCCTGGACACCACCACCGGCGCCCAGTCCTTCGCCCAGTCCACCGCGGGCGTGCCGGGCAACGACGAGGACGGCGACGAGTTCGGCCTCGACGTCAAGCTCGACGACGTCAACGGCGACGGCAAGGCCGACCTGACCGTCGGCTCCGCCGAGAACGCGGGCAACGGTGCGGTGACCTACCTGCCCTCCAACGGCACCACGATCACCACCACCGGCTCCCGCACCGTCTCCCCGAGCACCTCGGGCGTGTCCACGACGGGAACGCCGTACTTCGGCGCCAACTTCGCCGACTGACCGTCCCTGTACCGGAGCCGGGCCCTCACCCTCGGGCCCGGCTCCTCCTCCTTCTCCACGGAGCCCCTCCTTGCGCAAGCGCACCCTCCTGCTGGCCGCGACGCTCACCACCGGCCTGCTCACCGCCCTGCCCGCCGCCACCGCCTCCGCCGCGCCCTCCGGCCTGTCCGGCGACTTCAACGGCGACGGCTACCGCGACACCGCGATCGCCGCCCCGTGCGCCACCGTCGGCTCGGCCTCGTGCGCCGGCTCGGTCGTCGTGCTGTACGGCTCGTCCTCCGGTGTGTCGGCCACCAGGAAGACCGTGATCACCCAGAACTCCACGGGCGTCCCGGGCACGGCCGAGGAGCTCGACCAGTTCGGCGGCAGCCTGGCCGCCGGCGACCTGGACGGCGACGGCTACGCGGACCTCGTCGTCGGCACCCCGAGCGAGAGCGTCGGCGACCGCGACGGCATCGGTGCCGCCACGGTCCTCTGGGGCTCCAAGTCCGGCCTGTCCGGCGGCTCTTCGCTGCCCTCGCCCTCCGGCCTCACCGAGTGGGGCGGCTACTCCTCCGGCATCGCGACCGGCGACTTCAACCGTGACGGCAAGACGGACGTCACCGTCACCGGTCAGAGCAGGACCGAGCTGTACCGGGGCCCCTTCGCCCGCACCGGCAAACCCGCGAGCCAGAGCGGCGTCTACGAGGTCGGCACGACGTACGAGGTGATCGCGGGCGACCTGAACGCCGACGGCGCGGCCGAGCGCGTGTACCCGTACACCCAGGACGACGACGAGGGCGGCGTCGTCGAATACATCCGCTACGACCCCGAGGGCTGGGACAACCACCCCGAGTCGGACTACGCCGCCACCGAACTGCCCGCCGCCGACGGCCACCAGGGCGTGGTCGGCGACGTCAACGGCGACGGTTACGGCGACCTCGTCCTCGGCGACCACGAGGACCCGCGCAGCGACAAGAAGACCGGCCACAAGGGCGGCCAGATCTCCGTCTGGTACGGCGGCCCGAACGGCCCCGACCCGGCCCAGACGCCGACCGTCATCAACCAGGACACGGCGGGCGTCCCCGGCTCCGGCGAGACCGAGGACCGCTTCGGCTTCTCGCTGGCCGTCGGCGACATCAACGGCGACAAGTACGCCGACGTGGCGGTGGGCGCCTTCGACGAGGACAACGGCACGGCCAAGGACTCGGGTTCGGTGACGATCCTGTTCGGCTCCGCCACCGGCCTCACGGGATCGGGCGCCAAGTCGTACACGCAGAACACCACGGGCGTCCCCGGCAGCAGCGAGACGGACGACGAGTTCGGCACCTCGGTCCGCCTGGTCGACCTCGACAAGAACGGCAAGGCCGATCTCGTCGTCGGCACCGGCCGCGAGAACGGCTACGGCGCCGTCACCGTCCTGCGCGGCACCTCCACCGGCCTCACCACCACCGGCGCCAAGTCCTTCACCGCCCGCGACTTCTCCCTCAAGGGCGACGCCGGCTTCGGCTGGGTGATCGCCCAGTGACGTACCGCCGGCTGGCCGTCCTGCTCGCGGCCTCCCTCACCCCGCTCGCCCTGACCGCCCCCGCCGCGCACGCGGCGACGCCCGCGAAGCCGTACGACTTCAACGGCGACGGGCGGGCCGACCTCGCGATCGGCGCACCGGCCGCCACGGTCGGCGGCAAGGCGAAGGCGGGCGCCGTGTCCGTCGTCTACGGCACCGCGTCCGGCCTCAACAGCACGAAGCACACGCTGATCACGCAGAACTCGGCCGGCATCCCCGGCACCGCCGAGACCGACGACGCCTTCGGCTCCTCCCTCGCCTCCGCCGACCTGGACCGCGACGGCTACGCCGACCTGGTCGTCGGCGCCCCCGGCGAGGACGTCGACGGCGACACCAACGACGGCACGATCGTCATCGTCTGGGGCGCCAAGTCCGGCCTGAGCAGCGGCCGTACGCTCGTCAACCACAACGACCGCGACAACGACCGCTACGGCAAGGCGGTGGCCGCGGGCGACTTCACCGGCGACGGGATGCCCGAGGTCGCCACCGGCTCGACCGGCACCTTCGGCCTCAACTTCGTCTCCGGCCCCTTCACCAGGACCGGCGCCTTCAACGGCGGCAACGGCGGCTCCTTCTCGTACCTCTCCCGCCCGTACTCGGAGTCGTACGGCATCGAGTACCTCTCCACCGGTGACGTCACCGGCCGCGGCTTCGCCGGCCTGGTCGCGCACGGCCGCGAGCAGGGCACCGACGACGCGGTCACCACCCTCGTGGACGGCAGCATCGGCAACTTCACCGACTGGCTGGTGACCATGCCCAGCGGCTATGTCTCCTCGGTCGGCGACATCGACGGCGACGGCTACGCGGACGTGGCGGTCGGCAACCACCGCGAGACCTCCGCCGACCCGGCCGGTGCGAAGGGCGGCAGGGTCACCATCCGCTACGGCGGCCCGGACGGCGCGGACACCTCCCGCGCGCCGTTCACCGTCACCCAGGACACGACGGGCGTGCCCGGCACCGCCGAGACCGGCGACGCCTTCGGCTCCGGCGTCTCGCTCGCCGACGTCAACGGCGACGGCTACGCCGACCTCGCGATCGGCGCGCCCGGCGAGGACTCCGGCGCGGGCGCGGTCACCCTCCTGTACGGCTCGGCCTCCGGCCTGAAGACCAGCGGCGGCAAGACCTTCACGCAGAACACCGCGGGCGTGCCCGGCAGTTCGGAGAAGGGCGACCGGTTCGGCGCCCGCGTCCTGCTGACCAGGGCCACGGGCCTCACGATCGCGGCACCGGGCGAGAACTCCGGCGACGGCGCGGTCTGGTCCCTGCCGAGCGCCTCGACGACCGGCGCGATCAGCTTCGGCCCGTCGGCCACCGGCGTCCCGACGGCGAGCACCCCCGGCTACGGCTCGGTCCTCGCCGGCTGACCCCCTCCAGACAACCCGAAGGAACCCATGCGCAAGCGCACCCTCCTGCTGGCCGCGACGCTCACCACCGGCCTCCTCACCACCCTCCCCGCCACGCTCGCCTCCGCCGCCCCCTCGGGCCTCGCCGGCGACTTCAACGGCGACGGCTACCGCGACGTCGTCGTCTCCGCGTCCACCGCGAAGGTGTCCGGCAGGACGGGCGCCGGCTACATCGCCGTCGTCTACGGCACCAAGAGCGGCCTCGACACGGCCAAGCGCCAGATCATCAGCCAGGCCACCACCGGCATCCCGGGCACCCCGGAGTCCGGCGACTACTTCGGTGACCGCGTGACCACCGGCGACCTGGACGGCGACGGCTACAGCGACGTCGTGGTCGGCGTGCACAGCGACCAGATCGGCTCGACCGACTCCTCCGGCGCCCTGACCGTGCTGTGGGGCGGCGCGGACGGCATCAAGTCCGGTACGGACATCTCCGCGCCGCTGCCCGAGTACCGCAACGAGCTGGGCTGGTCCCTGGCCGCGGGCGACTTCGACGGCGACGGCCACACCGACCTGGCGGCCGGCAACAACTCCACGCCCGACCTGAACATCTTCCGGGGCCCCATCTCCCGTACCGGCAAGGCGAGTTCACTCGTCGGCATCGACACGATCGAGCAGACCACCATCTACGCCGACAAGCTCGTCGCAGGCGACGTCAACGGCGACGGCAAGGCGGACCTCCTGGTCATGGGCCAGGAGGAGATCAACGGCGGCGACGCGTACCGCACCCGCAGCGTCCTCTACACCGGCGACGCCACCTCGACGGTCAAGGTCGGCAAGAAGCTCGCGGGCGGCTACGACGGCGTCATCGCCGACGTGAACAAGGACGGCTACGGCGACATCGTCACCGGCAACTTCATGGAGAAGTCGACCACCGAGCCGAACGGCGGCCTCGGTGGCGCGGTGACGGTGACGTACGGCGCGTCCGGCGGCCTGTCCACTCGCACCCCGGTCCGCATCACGCAGGACACGGCGGGCGTGCCGGGCACGGGTGAGAAGAACGACTCCTTCGGCTGGAGCCTCTCGGCCGGCGACGTCAACGGCGACGGCTACCCGGACATCGCGGTCGGCGCCGCCGACGAGGCCCTCGGTTCGGCGAAGCGGGCGGGCACGGTGACGATCCTGCGCGGCTCGGCGAGCGGCCTGACCGGCACCGGCGCCAAGTCCTTCTCGCAGGACACGGCGGGCGTGCCCGGCTCCGCGGAGAGCTACGACAACTTCGGCTGGGCCGTCCTGCTCGCGGACGCGAATGGAGACGGCCGCTCCGAGCTGGTCGCCTCCGCACCGGCCGAGAACACCGGGGACGGCGCGGCCTGGCTGCTGAAGTCCACCACGTCCGGCATCACGGCGACCGGCTCGAAGTCGTTCAACGGCACCACGCTGGGCGGGCCCGCGGCCGACGCGTCCTTCGGCGACGTCCTCACGGGCTGACGGCCGGACGACGGTCGGCTGACGCTCCCTAAGGGGCCACCCCACCGTCCCCTTAGGGGATGTCACAGGTCGGCCGCAAAGCCGGGCCCGAACCGCCGGGCCCGGCACGTCACTCTCCGGGACCAGGTACGTTCGAAGGCGTGGCTGGATTCAGGATCGGACGGGGCGGCCGGAACAACGGCGCTCCGCAAACGCGACCGCAACACCCCCCGCACGGGCAGCAGGCGCCGCAGGGACAGTCGTACGGCTACCCGCAGGCGCCGCAGCAGCCGTACCCGTACCAGGGGCAGCAGCAGTACGGCGGCGGATACGGCGGCCAGGACGAGCCGGAGTACTTCGGCGACGGCGGCGGATACGCACCGCAGGGCAACCCGGACCCGTACGCGGCCAACAACCCGGGCCACACCCAGGCGTTCTCGGTCGGCGAGGACCCGTACAACCAGGGCGGCACCTACCGCGCGGGCTCGGCCGCGGCGGCCCCGGTCGGGCCGCGCCTCCACTGGAAGGACCTGCTGAGGGGCATCATTCTGTCCCCCACCCAGACCTTCCTCCAGATGCGCGACTACACGATGTGGGGCCCGGCCCTCATCGTGACCTTCCTCTACGGCCTCCTCGCGGTCTTCGGCTTCGACGGCGCCCGCTCGGACGCGATCAGCGCCACCCTCGCCAACGCCGTCCCGATCGTCCTGACGACCGCCGTGGCGATGGTGCTGTCCTCCTTCATCCTGGGCGTGGTCACCCACACCCTGGCCCGCCAGCTCGGCGGCGACGGCGCCTGGCAGCCCACGGTCGGCCTCTCCATGTTGATCATGTCCCTCACGGACGCCCCCCGCCTGGTCTTCGCCATGTTCTTCGGCGGCGACGCGACGTTCGTCCAGGCCCTGGGCTGGGCGACCTGGGTGGCGGCCGGCGCCCTGCTGACGATGATGGTCTCCCGCTCCCACGACCTCCCCTGGCCGAAGGCCCTGGGCGCCTCGGCGATCCAGCTGATCGCCCTGCTGTCGATCGTGAAACTGGGCACGTTCTAGCCGCTCGTGCGGCACGACGAGAAGGGCCCCCGGCACATGGCGCCGGGGGCCCTTACTCATGGCGCCACATGGCATCACGTGGCGCCGGGTGACACCATCCGGCGCCAATCGGCGCCATATGGCGCCATTAGGTGCCCTGAAAGGTTGCATGTGGCACCACGGCGATGCCATGATGGCGCTATGGACCTCACCCCGTATGTCGACACCCTCCGCCGCGAACTCGCGGTGGCCGCCGAAGCCGGCGGCGACGAAGCGCGCGAGCTGGCCGAACGGCTCACCGCTCCCCTGGAGTCGGCGACCCGGCTGATCATGCTCAACGTGCTCTCCGCCGCGATGGACGAGATCACACGCGAACTCGCCCCCGGCTCGGTCGACGTACGGCTGCGCGGGCTCGACCCCGACTTCGTGGTGACACCGCCGCCCGGCGGAGGCTTCGCGGAAGCGGACGACGCGCCCGTCGAACCGGTCAGCGCACCGGCACCCGCCGACGGCGACGAGGGAGGCACCGCCCGCGTCAACCTGCGTCTGCCGGCCCATCTCAAGGCGCGTGCCGAGGAGGCCGCGAGCCGCGAGGGCCTGTCGGTCAACGCATGGCTGGTGCGAGCCGTGTCGGCTGCGGTCGACGGCGGCGCACAGCAGCGCACTCCGCAGCGGACCCGCACCGTCGGACAGAGCTTCACGGGCTGGGTGCGCTAGCCGCACCCGTCCCCGAACAGCACTTCGCACTTCACCCACACCGCGCCCCACCTGCGGGGACGGCTCAAGGACTCATGAGGACGGGACAGCCATGCCTTCTTTCGACACTCCCGAACAGATTTCGGTCACCGCCCACGTGGGCGCCGGCTCCATCCGCTTCTCCGCGGCCGACCGTCTCGACACCGTCGTGGAGGCGCGGCCCCGCGACCCGAAGAGGGACAAGGACGTGCGGGCCGCCGAGCAGACCGAGATCGCCTACGCGAGCGGCGTGCTGACCGTCCGGACGAAGGAGCGACGCATGATCGGGCCCAGCGGAATCGTCGACGTGACGGTCGAACTGCCCACGGGATCGGACATCGACATGACCGGCCCCTGGGCCCAGGTGCTCGGTGAGGGCCGGCTCGGCGAGGTCCGGGTGAAGACCTCGGTCGGCGACGTCCGCCTCGACGCGACCGGGCCGCTGAAGCTGACCGTGTCGCACGGTTCGATCGTCGTGGACCGGGTCGACGGGGCGGCCGAGATCAGCACCAGCTCCGGCAACGTGCGCGTCGGCGTCGTCGACGGCCCCGCCGTCCTGAAGAACTCGAACGGCACTACGACCGTCGGCGCCGTGACCGGCGAGCTGCGGGTGAGCGGGACCAACGGCGGCATCGACATCACGCGCGCCGGGGCATCGGTCACCGGCACCTCGACCAACGGCTCCCTCCGGATCGCCGAAGTCGCGCGCGGCGAGATCCAGTTGGAGACCTCCAACGGCCCCATCGAGATCGGCATCCGCGAGGGCACCGCCGCCTGGCTCGACGTCAGCTCCAACCGCGGGCAGGTCCGCAACATGCTCGCCGCGTCCGAGGCCCCTGAGCAGACCGAGGACACCGTCAAGGTCCGCGCACGGACCAACTGGGGCAACATCGACATCCTCCGCGCCAAGGCCTGAGCGCCACCTCCTCAACCGGCCACCTCCTCAAGCGGCCACCTGCTCAACAGGCCTCATCCTTCACTCACTTCAGCCTTCGATCGGAGGGCTCCATGCCTTCTCCTGTCATGCCCACGTCCAGGCGAGCAGACGGTCACACGTCGCCGGCCGCCGTCTCCGCCGCCGGTCTGCGCAAGTCGTACGGCGACAAGACCGTGCTCGACGGCATCGATCTGCACATCCCGGCCGGATCCGTGTTCGCACTGCTCGGCCCGAACGGCGCCGGCAAGACCACCACCGTGCAGATCCTGTCCACGCTCATCACCGCCGACGGCGGGCAGGCCCAGGTCGCGGGCCACGACCTCGCCGCCGACCCGCAGGCGGTCCGTGCCGCGATCGGTGTCACCGGGCAGTTCTCCGCCGTCGACGGCCTGATCACCGGCGAGGAGAACATGCTCCTCATGGCCGACCTGCACCACCTCACCCGCGCGGAGGGACGGCGGATCACCACCGAACTGCTGGCCCGCTTCGACCTGCTGGACGCCGCACAGAAACCCGCCTCCACCTACTCCGGCGGCATGAAACGCCGCCTGGACATCGCCATGACCCTGGTCGGCCACCCGCGGATCATCTTCCTCGACGAACCCACCACCGGCCTCGACCCCCGCTCCCGCCACAACATGTGGCAGATCATCCGCGAGCTGGTCACCGGCGGCACCACCGTCTTCCTCACCACCCAGTACCTGGAGGAGGCCGACCAACTCGCCGACCGCATCGGAGTGTTGAACAACGGCAGGATCGCCGCCGAGGGCACCGCCGAGGAGCTCAAGCGGCTCATCCCCGGCGGACACATCCGGCTCCGCTTCACCGACCCCGCCGCCTACCGGTCCGCCGCCTCGGCACTGCGCGAGACCACCCGGGACGACGAGGCGCTGGCCCTGCACATCCCCAGCGACGGCAGCCAGCGCGAACTGCGCTCCCTCCTCGACTGGCTGGACGCCGCAGGCATCGAGGCCGACGAACTGACCGTGCACACCCCCGACCTCGACGACGTGTTCTTCGCCCTCACCGGGCCCGGCAACGTCCCCAACCAGCCCAAGGAGTCTGCCCGATGAGCGCCCTGTCCCTCGCCGTACGCGACTCGAAGACGATGCTGCGGCGCAACCTGCTGCACGCCCGCCGCTACCCCTCGCTCACCCTGAACCTGCTGCTCACCCCGGTCATGCTGTTGCTGCTGTTCGTCTACATCTTCGGCGACGCGATGAGCGCGGGCATCGGCGGCACCGACCGCTCCGACTACATCGCCTACCTCGTCCCGGGCATCCTGATGATGACCATCGGCGGCACCGTGATCGGGGCCGCGGTGTCCGTCGCCACCGACATGAACGAGGGCATCATCGCCCGCTTCCGCACCATGGCCATCCACCGCGGCTCCGTACTCATCGGACACGTCGTCGGCAGCGTGCTGCAGTGCGTGATGAGCGTGGTCCTCGTCGGCGCCGTCGCCGTGGCCATCGGCTTCCGCTCCACCGACGCCACCGCCCTGGAATGGCTGGCCGCGTTCGGGCTGCTCGCACTCTTCGCCCTGGCGCTCACCTGGATCGCCGTCGGCATGGGCCTGGCCAGCCCGAACGCCGAAGCAGCCGCCAACAGTGCCCAGCCGCTGATCCTCCTGCCGCTCATCTCCAGCGCCTTCATCCCGGCCGACGCGATGCCGGGCTGGTTCCGGCCGATCGCCGAGTACCAGCCGTTCACCCCGGCCATCGAGACCCTGCGCGGCCTGCTGCTCGGCACCGAGATCGGCCACAACGGCTGGCTCGCCATCGCCTGGTGCCTGGGCCTCGCGGTGCTCGGCTACTTCTGGTCGGCCGCGAAGTTCAACAGCGACCCGAAATAACGGCAGCGGTCAGACCGCTTCCTTGTTCTCCTTGGGTGCCTCTCCCGACCTGTGCACCGGAGGCAGGACACTCCACGGGAAGTTGATCCAGTCGTCGGTCCGCTTCCACACGTACTCGCATTTCACGAGTGACTGCGACTTCTCGTAGATGACGGCCGACCGCACCTCGGCGACGGTGTCGAGGCAGAAGTCCCGTACGAGCTTCAGCGTCTTGCCCGTGTCGGCGACGTCGTCGGTGATGAGGACCTTCTTCTCGGAGAAGTCGATGACGTTGGGAACGGGAGCGAGCATGACCGGCATCTCGAGCGTGGTGCCCACACCCGTGTAGAACTCCACATTCACGAGGTGGAGGTTCTTGCAGTCGAGGGCGTAGGCGAGCCCGCCGGCGACGAAGACGCCGCCGCGAGCGATGCTGAGCACGATGTCGGGCTCGTACCCGTCGTCGGCGATGGCTTGCGCGAGCTCGCGCACGGCGGTGCCGAAGCGCTCGTAGGTCAGGTTCTCCCGCACGTCACTCATGCTCATGCCACTGCCGCCCTCACACCTGCGTCCGATGGAAGTTGAGGTAGGAGCGGGAGGCGGTGGGCCCGCGCTGCCCCTGGTACCGGGAGCCGTACCGCTCACTGCCGTACGGGAACTCGGCCGGCGAGCTGAGGCGGAACATGCACAGCTGCCCGATCTTCATGCCGGGCCACAACTTGATGGGCAGGGTGGCGAGGTTGGACAGCTCGAGGGTCACGTGCCCGGAGAAACCGGGGTCGATGAACCCGGCGGTGGAGTGGGTCACCAGCCCGAGCCGCCCGAGGGAACTCTTGCCCTCGAGCCTCGACGCAAGATCATCGGGGAGCGTGATGACCTCGTACGTACTGGCCAGGACGAACTCCCCGGGGTGGAGGATGAACGGCTCGTCCCCCTCCGGCTCCACGAGCCGCGTCAGATCCGTCTGCTCGATGGAGGGGTCGATGTGCGGGTACCGGTGGTTCTCGAACACCCGGAAATACCGGTCCAGCCGTACGTCGACACTCGACGGCTGCACCATGGATGGGTCATAGGGATCGATCACCACCCGACCGGCGTCGATCTCGGCCCGGATGTCCTTGTCTGAGAGAAGCACGCCCCGAGGATACGCAAGGCGCGTGGGCCGACGACAACCACGTCGTCCCACGCGCCAGCGACCACTGCCTCTACTGCTGTACTGCCGTACCGCTTCTGCCGCCTCTACCGCTTCTCAAGGCTGACCGGCACCACACTGCGGAGCCGGGCACAGCGTGGACACCGAACGAGCCGGCCGGGGCCGAGGCGCTCGGCCTGCTGCATCGGGAACGAAGCGGTGCTGAACACGTGCCCATCGGCACAACGGACGACGGTGCGCTCCATCAAGTCCTAGAGTCCCTTCCCCAAGAGCCGCGTCTGGCTACTGCCCACCAGACGACAAATGCCACATTACGGGATCAAAGGAACGACTCTCCAGGGGGCACTCCGACCTCCCCCGGACCCTCACCCACCCCACCACGGTACGCCCCAACTCCCGCCCCCCGCAGCTCCGTCACCCCCCGCAAACGCACTCGGACCCCACGGCTTCAGCGCCTGGGGCCCGGCATGAGGTAAGGTGACCATGCGTTCCGACACCGGTTCCGACCGGCGTCTTACGCGGGTGTAGTTTAATGGTAGAACATCAGCTTCCCAAGCTGAGAGCGCGAGTTCGATTCTCGTCACCCGCTCCATGATTAAGGCCCAGGTCAGAGACCCGGGCCTTTTTGTTGTGTGGGGTGATCAGCGGTCGCGTTTCCAGTACATGCCGTACCCCTCGCACAGGATGCCCAGGGCGAGGGTGTCGGAGATGCCGGCGGTCACGGGTGGGGTCCAGGATGGTGGGCTTCTCGTTGGGCGGCCAGGTGGTCCGCAAGCGCATCGGACTGCCTTGCCGGGTCGGGATCTCGCTGCCGTCCCGCACCTTCCCCGACCAGCCATCAGGCGTTCGCCGCCGCCGGCGTCAGGCGTGCCGTGCTCCGCGGCGAACGGGAAGCGGTCAAGGCGAAAAAAACTGTGGATCTTCGCGGCAACCTTTTCGGCCTCTCGGACCACTAAGCGTTGTCCGGCCAAGTGGTCCGGTCAGATGCAACGGCTGAAAGAGAGCACAGGCATGTCCCTGGAACGAGAGCACAGACATGTCCCCGGCCCACCCACGTCATCGGTGGCGTCCCGCGTCAGCGGCCACCGTGCCGACGGCGGCGCGCGCGGTGATCGCCCGAAGCATCGGGGCCGTCGGTTGCTCGCGCGTCGGGGTCTGTGGGCGGGTCTCGCCGTGGTGGTCGTGGCCGGCTCGGCCGTTGTGGTCAACCAGGCTTCGGCGCAGCAAAAAAGCCTGGATCTGAAGAAGTGGTACGTGCTGGTCAACCGCAACAGCGGCAAGGTGCTGGACGACCGCGCCTCCGCCAAGAACGACGGCGCGGCGGTGGTGCAGTGGAGCCGTCATGGCGGCGCCAACCAGCAGTGGCGGTTCATCGACTCGGGTGACGGGTACTACCGGCTGCAGAACCGGAACTCCGGCAAGGTGCTGGACGACCTCGGCTGGTCGAAGACCGCCGGCTCCGCCATCGTGCAGTGGAAAGACCTGAACGGCACCAACCAGCAGTTCAAACTGGCCAAGTCGCCGGACGGCTACGTGCGTTTGGTCAATCGCTTCAGTGGCATGGCCGTCGATGTCCACAACGCCGCCAAAGCCAACGGGAGCGGTGTCGTCCAGAACCGCGACCGGGGCGGCGCCGACCAGCAGTGGAAACTCGTCCCCGCCGGGAGCGTCGGCAGCTCCGGTACGCCCACCCCGCCGAGCGGCAGCGTTCCCACCAGCCCGGCTCCGAGCAGCTCGCACCCGTCGTCGACGCCGTCTCCCGTGGCCGGTGGCGGCAGCTCGACGAAGCGTTTCATGGGCAGCAGCACGGTGCTCATCGGCGGCTCGATGTCCGACGCCTCGGCGGCCGCCGCGCCGTTCGACGTGCGGTACGCCTATGTGCACAGCCAGCCCGCGCCCTCGTCGGACTACTACACGGCAGCGAAGTGCCACGACGACTGGTCGGGTTGGTGGGGCTGCTGGAACGGCAGCACCACGGCGCCCGGCACGTACGTGACCTGGCGGGACGACGTGGTGTCCCAGGCGACGTACAAGGGCAGCTCGCGTCCGCAGAAGATGCTGTGGACCTGGTACTCGTTGCGCGACCTCGGCGATGCGGCGGGCGAGGGCGACGGTCCGGGTGAGGTCAAGGCCATCAACCGGACCGACCTGCTCACCCGCTACCTGAACGACTACCGCTTCTTCCTCCAGAAGATCGGCAAGACGCAGGCCGCGATCGACCTCGAGCCCGACTTCTGGGGCTACGTCCGCTCGCTCGGCGATCCGCACCAGGTTCCCGCACAGGTGAAGAGCGCCAATCCGACGGACTGCGGATCGCAGGAGAACAGCGCCACCGGGCTCGCCCAGTGCCTGATCTCGATGGCGCACAAGTACGCGCCGAACGCCGAGGCGGGGATGCACCTCTCCTGCTTCGACTGGCAGACCAACACGCAGGCCTGCGTCAAGTCCTACGAGAGCTTCGGGGCGAAGAACGCCGACTTCCTGGCCACCGATGTCTCGGACCGCGACGCGGGCTGGTACGCACAGCCGGCCCACGGCGGCAGTGACCACTTCTGGAACGACCAGAAGGCCGCCGCCGCGCTGCAGTTCTACAAGACGATGTCCGAGTCTGTGGGCAAGCCGGTCGTCCTGTGGCAGATCCCCGTGGGCAACATGGCGCAGAACAACACCCTCAACCATTACAAGGACGACAAGGTCGACTGGTTCTTCGCACACATGGACCAGGTGGCGAACGCCCATGTCGCCGGCCTGTTCTTCGGTCCAGGGCAGCAGGAACAGACCTCGGTCGAGACCGACGGCGGAAACCTGATCAACAAGACGATCGCGTACCACAACTCGGGCGGCACGCCGCTCAAGTAGGCGAAGCCGACGAATGCGCCCCCATCTCTTCGATGGGGGCGCATTTCGTCGTCTTCGCGGGGCTGCGGACTTCTCCGGCCGGCGCCCACGCCCACCCGCGCAGGACCAGGAGCCCACCCATCAGCCCGACAGGCCTCGCCGAGCCTCCGTCCGGTCCCCAAACGACGGGAACCCCAGCCGGCGTACGGCTGGGGTTCCTCGACGAGGCGGTGAGCAGCGGTCAGCGCTGCAGGGTGAGGACGCCCGGCCGCCACGGCAGTTGGTCGTAAGGGCCGGTCGCGGTGGGGGACTTGCCCTGGTAGAGGAACTGCAGGTGGCAGGGGTCGATGGTCATGGTCTGGTCGGGGTTGTTGCGGACCAGGTCGCCGTGGCTGATGTCGTTGGTCCAGGTGGCACCGCTGTTGGCCTTGCCCGCGAAGGGGTTGCTCTCGCCGGCGGCCTGCGGGGTCCAGGAACCACTCAGGCTGGAGGCGGTGAACGAGCGGAAGTAGCGCTGCTCGTTCGCACCCCGAGCCTCGACGATCATGAGGTACTGGTTCTGGCCCTGGACCTTGTAGACCTGCGGCGCCTCGAACAGGTTCTTCGTCGAATCGCTCATGACCGTCGTGTACGACGAGCCGAAGTTGCCCGGGAAGTTCCCGATCGGCATGCTCGCCCGGTAGATCTTGCCGTTGTCGCCGGCGAAGAACAGGTACATGTTCTGGCCGTCGGCGATCAGGGTCTGGTCGATCGGGCCGGTGGCGGATTCGGTGCGGGGGATGCTGCCGGTGAACAGCGGCTGCGGCGCGGACCAGCCGTTGGGGTTGGTGGGGTCGCTCGACGTGCGGTAGACGAAGGGCGACGCGCCCCACTGGGACGCCAGCACCCAGATGTTCTTGGGCGCGAAGTAGAACAGTGTGGGCGCCACCGCTTTCTGGCTCATGCCGGTCTGGCCGGCCGACACCATGTCCGCCCAGTTCGTGAAGGGCTTGAACATCATCGAGCCGTACGACGATCCCGACACGCTCGACGCGTAGACCAGGTGCTTGCCGTTGTACGTCACGGTGGTGAAGTCTTTCACCGCGTCCCACCCGTTCGCCGGCTGCGCCAGCGGATCGGTCGAGCTCCACCGGTACGTCGACGGAAGAGCACACGTGGCGCCCGTCCGCGTGGGCGTTGTCGGGGCCGACGTCGACGTCCTGAAGTTCCAGCGCTGGTTGGCGCCGCCGCCGTTGGAGTCCCAGATCTGGACGGGGGTGCCGTTGGCGGTCTTGCCGCCGGGGGTCTCCAGGGCTCGGCCGCTGGCGACGTTGGTCAGGGTGTAGGAGCCGTCGCTGTTCCGGGCGGCCTTCCAGTGCTGGTTGGCGCCGCCGTTGGAGTCCCAGACCTGCGTGTTCGTACCGTTGCCGGTCTGGTTGCCCGGCTCGTCCAGGACCCGGCCGCTGGCGATGTTGGTCAGCGTGTAGGAGCCGTCGCCGTTCTTGGTGGCCCGCCACTGCTGGTTGGCGGCACCGCTGGCGTCCCACACCTGGAGCGGGGTGCCGTTGCCGTTGTATCCCGCGGGCTCGTCGAGAACGCGTCCGGCGGCCGCGTTGGAGAGCGTGTAGACGGTGCCGGAGGTGATGTCCCCGGCCGTCGTACCGCCGCCCGCCGTGCCCCCGCCGCTGCTGCCGCCCAGGGTGGTGAGTACCGCGTCGTAGGCGGGCTTCTTGTTACCACTGTTGTCGAACAGCAGCGGGTTCTCACCGGTGCGCCAGGAGTCGCTGTCGCGGATGCCCCACACCGTGATGCCGGTGCAGCGAGCGACGTTGAGGCAGTCCTGCACGGTGTTGGCGTACGCGGTGGCGGACGCCTGGGCGATGTCGAGTTCGGTGATCTGTACGTCCACGCCGAGCGCGGCGAACTTGGACAGTGTGGTCTGGAACCCGGCCGGCGGGCCGCCGGCGCCGAAGTGGCTCTGGAAGCCGACGCAGTCGATGGGCACACCGCGGGACTTGAAGTCCTTGACCATCGCGTAGACGCCCTGCGTCTTGGCGTCGGTCCAGTTCTCGATGTTGTAGTCGTTGTAGCAGAGCTTGGCGGAGGGGTCGGCGTTCCGGGCCGTGCGGAAGGCTTCCTCGATGAAGCCGTTGCCCAGCACGTCCTGGAAGACCGAGCTGCGGTGCTGACCGCTGCCGCCGTCGGCGAACGCCTCGTTGACCACGTCCCAGGCGTAGATCTTGCCCTTGTAGTGGGTCATCTCGGTGGTGATGTGGTTGTCCATCACACTGCGCAGGGTGTTGGCGTCGGTGATGGACTTGACCCAGCCGGGCAGTTGGGAGTGCCAGACCAGGGTGTGGCCGCGCATGCGCTGGCCGTGCGCGGCGGCGTGGCCCACGATCGCGTCGGCCGGGCTGAAGTTGAAGTTCCCGCGGGAGGGTTCGACGGTGTCCCACTTCATCTCGTTCTCCGGGGTGATCATGTTGAACTCCCGGTCGAGAATGGTGGAGTACGTCGAGTCGCCGAGCCTGCCCGAGGACACTGCCGTGCCGAAGTAGCGGCCGCGGCCGGTCGCCGCGGCGGCCAGGGTCGGTGTGCGGGCCTCCGGCGTGCGTGCGGCCAGCGCGACCAGCGGTACGGCGGCACCCGCGGCAGCGAGGACCACGGCGGCGGCGAGCACGCGGCGGGTAGCCGGACGGCGGCGATGAGAGCGGTTCTGATCTGACAACGGCATGTCCTTCTGGCACAGCGGGCCTTGATCCGGACCCGGTTACCTGCCAGTTGCCGCCACGCACACAAAGGTTGCCGCGATCGGGGGAAGAGTCTTCACGGCAGCTGTCACCGTCCCCACCCAGTTCCACGGCGACCCGCCGGCCACCATGGAGGCCACCTACGCCGACGGGACCGACGTCGGCCCGGCCGACTGGACCCCGTACCAGCAGTGCGGGTACTTGTTCTCCCATCGAGCTGTGCGGCAAGGGGACTCGTCCCCTTGCCGCACAGCGGCGTTCACCGGGTCGGGACGAACCCTCCCCGGACCGACGCGGAGCCGCCCGAACCCTGCGCGTCGACGCGGTAGCCGTCGCCTGAGGCACGGCGCACGCCGGTGCCGTTGTTGAACTGGGCGGCAAACTCATAGCTCGCGGCCGGCACGGTCAGGCCCGGCTTGAGGACCCAGCGGTAGACCAGCGCGCCGCCGGCCTCCTGGACGGTGACGGTGAAGTCACCACTCGGCAGGGTCTGCCAGGTGCCGGTGTTCTTCACCCCGCCGGTCTGCGCGATCCGGATCTCGACCGTGAGCGAGGTGAGGGGCCGGGTCGTCTTGAGGGCGAGGTTGCTCTGCGTCCAGTAGACGGTGCTGCCCGGGTCCAACGAGCCGGCCGACCACAGCGGCCCGTTCTGGCTCTCGCCGGCGGTCGGCGATGGACTGGTGGCCGGCGGAGTAGGGCGCGCGCTGCCCGGGGTGGTGGCCGGGGCCGGCGCGACGGGGGTGGGGCGGCCCGATGTCGGGTGCGGGGAGCTGACGGTCGGGGACGGGGCGGCAGGCGTGGTCACGGTGGCCGACTGCGACGAGTGCGCGACGATGGCGGCGACGGCGAGGCCGCCGGTCGCCAGGATGCCGGTGGCGGCGAGCCCGGCGAGCGCGACCCTGGTCCCGGACCTCGCGAACGGCCGCGCGCGGTGACGGACGGCGGGGCCGGCCATGCCGCGTTGCACCCGGGCCAGCATCCGCGCGCGGTCGGGCCGGTGCGCCTCGGCGGCCTCGCGCAGCTGACGGGCGATCTCGTCGTTCACCGGTTCCTCCTCCCTGCCACCAGGTCCCCGGCCGCTCGTGCGCCCAGTATCCTTTCCAGCTCGGCCATTCCCTTCGAGGTCTGGCTCTTCACCGTGCCGACCGATATGCCCAGCGCTGCCGCCGTGTCCTTCTCCGACAGGTCGAAGGCGTGCCGCAGCACCACGCAGGCACGCTTGCGGAAAGGCAGCCGGGCGAGCGCCGCGCGGACGTCCAGTACGGCCGCCATGTCCGGCCCCTCCACCTTCTCGGGGCTGCGGGACCAGATCAGCGTGATCCGGCGTCGCTCGCGCACCGCGCTGCGGATCCGTCCGCGCGCCAGGTTGGCCACCACACCGCGGGCGTAGGCGAGCGGGTGGTCGGCCTGCCGCATCCGGTCCCAGCGCTGCCACAGGGCGACCAGGGCATCCGCCGCGAGGTCGTCCGCCGCGTCGGTCTCGCCGGTCAGGAGGTGTGCCAGACGGGCGAGTTCGGCATAGTGGCGTTCGAAGAATTCGTGGAACTCCGCGGACGCGTCGTCGAGAAGCATCCCTCCGTCGCCCTCTCCTGGCGATGATGTGCGCGTTAGTTGCATGTTTAACAACAGGGGGCGCAGCCTAACAGTGCCCGGCCCGTGATTCGAACGGCGGTCGTGCTCGGTTGCGGACCGGTGAAGGCTGTCCGGCGGGCTGGTCAATGCCGGGCGAACTGGACGCCCGTCGGCTGCGCGACGTCCGGCTGCACGGCGGTGCCGTCGACGGTCAGCCCCTCCCCGTAGATGTCGGTGATCCTGACACCGGTCCCGCTCCCGGGGGGGGACGGCACGCCAGCACCCGACGACCAGCAGCGCCAAGGGAATGCCCGTGACCAGTCCGCGCCTACGGTTGCGGCGCGGCGTGCTTCGTTGGCCCTCATGCCCGTCCATCCGGTAGTTCGACCCGGCCTTCCGGCTCCCAGTTGCCGGCCGCTTGCGCTTGTGCTCTCCCGCAGTTGGCGATCGCTGCGACATGGTGATCGGCCGTGCTGCTGCGACTGGCACCGTTTCGGCGTCACGAACGCGTTCGCCACGCTGCGTCTGTCGGCGATGAGCGACAGGGACAAGGACGTCGAGATCCTCGTCCTGCGCCATCAGATCACCGTCCTGGACCGCCGACTCGGCAAGAAGAGGGTGCGGTTCCACCCGGGTGATCGGGCATTCATGGCGGCGCCGCTGCACCAGCTCCCGAAGGACGTGCCGCCCAGGCTGCGGTTGCTGATGCGTCCGGACACGGTGCTGCGGTGGCACCGCGACCTGCTCGCGCGCCGCCACGCCGCCGCCTCCCAGCCGCCTCATGGGGCTTATCGGGTCGTGAGTGAGACTCGATGAGTGGCCGCCAGCAGGTGAGCACTCCTGATCAGTCCCGAACCCCCAGACGAACAATCTGGACAGCGTGTTGAGGGTTGCCCCTTGCCGCCGAGGCGTCCGCGACGGAGCGTCATGCGCGGGATTGAGTGCACGGCCCGCATGTTGCTGACCAGGGAAAACAACATCAGATAGCACCGACGAGCGCACCCGGCAAGGATTCGATCCCACTCCCAAAGCGGGTGTCGTCGCACGGCGGAAGTGTGACAGCACCGAGCTTGTCCCCGAGGGTGAAATCCTTGGCTTCCGCGCCCGAGTACGTGTGGTTTTGGTATTCGACCCGGTACGCGCAGGATGCCGCGGACCCGCCGCCACCACTGTCGCTGGACGAGGAGCAGGCGACGGACGTAGTGACCAGGACTGCCGCCGGCAGCGTCCACGCGGTTCCGGTCCTGCCGATCGGGGGTATGGCTTTCATCGGTACACCGCCACTCTGGGAGCGTCTGCTCCGGATCAGTGGATACCGCGCAGGCCGAGCACATCACCCTTGCCGAGCGTCCTGGCCCTCGTCGAGCACAAGATCGAGTTGCCGTACATGGTGAGGTTGTCGTGGGCTCCGTGGATGTCCTTCAGCCCGAAGACCTGTCCGGCCTCATGAGTACCGACGCTGCGGATGTCACATTTGTTCGAGCAGCTGGCGGTCGGCTTGTTCGTGAAGTCGAAGTCGTGAGTGTTGAACCGGACGTCAGCCTTGCGCGGTGCCGTGACCAAGAGCGGCACGATTTCGCTCGAAGTCTCGGGCAACGGCGAGTACTCGGCCTGGGCGATCCCCGCAAAGGCCAAGACCACGATCTCCCTCAAGGTCGCTGGCAGCGTGTCCGTCACCACTGGTCACACCCATAGCCAAGACATCCCCAGGATCAAGTACGGTCACATGCAGTACGGCTCCTGGGGCTACGAGGCGAGCTGGAAGAGGTACCGAACCAGCAGCGACGGCTGCGGTGAGGTCGAGATCGGCCACGGCACAACTACGCTGCCCACGAACGAAGTGGGCTGGAAGTATTGGGTGACCTCGTCATGACCTCCTTGAACCCGCGGGCCTGGCTCGGCGGGTGTGCGGTGGCGGCATCCGTGCTTCTGCTCACGTCCTGCACCTCTGGCAGCGGGAAGGACACGGCCGGAGACGCGACGCACTCACCTGCGCCAAGCAACTCGGCAGCGACAACCGGTCCGTCCGAGAAGAAGGTCATCGAGCAGGCCCAAGCAGCCCTTACGGCTGTGCAGAGCGGCAAGTTCTTCGCAGCCGGCGCGGAGCGTGTGACCGACGGCGTCCACACGGAGACCATCCTGAGTAAGGGCAAGAACTACAAGCTCAACCTGGTGTGTTTCGGGAGTGGCAGCGCGCAACTGTCGTTCACACCAGCGAGCACCGGCTCGAAGGCCACGGTCCCGTGCGATCAGTCGTTGACCCAGCAGCGGATCACAGGGGACAGGTCGGTCCGCATTGACGTTGACGCTGCCAAGGGAGCTACTGGCGTAGTCGCGTGGCAGATCGACGCCATCTGACCTGCGCGCACTTTGAGCGTCCTCCGGCATGGCCGCTGAGGGCGCTCACTGCGTGTACTGCCGCCCAGCGTCAGCTGGGACCAGACAATCCCCACGCGGCCGACTGAGTTACAACTTTCTCTACTGGTTCAAGGCGACTCGCTCCGCTCGCCGCGCGCAGCCCGATGAAGAGCGGTCGGACGGGCTAAAGGTCGCGCCCGGAGTTGTGAGGGGACTCAGCTCTGCGTAGTGCCGTCGATGAGCTCGCGGATGACGTCCGCGTGGCCGTTGTGTTGGGCGTATTCCCTGATCATGTGCATCATGATGCAACGCACGTCGAGATCCCCAAATCGGTGGTGCGTGCAAACATCATCCAGTGAAACCCCGGCGAAGATCTCACGGCTGCGCGCGCAGGCGGCCAGGTAGCGCGCGACGTCCTCAGTCAGAGTCGCGCCGTCGTCCAACAGGAAGTCACCGTCCCTGCGCTTCGGCCAACCGAAGGGCACGGGTTCGTCGCTCTGCTTGATGACGTTCATGAACCAGACAAACTCAACCTTGGTGAGGTGTCGCACCAATCCGTGCAAGGTGGTGAGGGACGGAACGACACGCCGGGCTGCCTGTTCCTCGGTCAACCCATCGAGCTTCCTCAGCAACTCGGCGCGATGGTAGTCGAGCCACCCGGCCAAGGCCTCACGTTCAGGCGCGATGGTGCGCAGGTCGACGGGTTTGAGCGGCGAAGCGAAGGCCCGCGGCCCAGAGGCGTCATTCATGGGTGCATTGTCGCAGGCGAGGTCAACGCCCGGTCCTGATAGGGACATCCCGCTGCACAGCAGAGAAGCACAGCAACCGACCATGACCCACAGCAACCCTCAGGAGCCGAACGACTGCCTGTATGACCTCCGTTGACCGACCTCTGTAGAGCTACGGATCAGCAGGTTGTGAGGGGGGTGGGTGCGGAGCCATTCGGCGTCCCGGGACCCAGTAGTCCGGGGACCCCTATCCGGCCACCCCCCTTGGCCGCCGTGTTCTTCGGCAAGAACCTCGAACCGGCTCATCTCCGTCACCGAAGCTAACAGCCCACACCGACAACGCCCTTGTCCTTGTAGTCGGCACCACCGGCAGACGCTGCGGAAGTCAGGCGCCGACACGGTACTGACGCAGGCGACGCCCTCCGATACGGTCCCGAGCCATGGCGGACAGCAGCGGTGTGCCGGAGAAGGTGGCGTGGATCCTGGTTCGGGACGACCGGGTATTGGTGACGCGTAGTCACGGCAGAGATCGCTTCTACTTCCCGGGCGGTCATCGTGAGCCGGGTGAGTCCGATGTCGAGACCCTGGTGCGGGAGATCGACGAGGAACTGCAGGCGGCGATCGACCCCGGTTCGTTGGTGCACTTCGGCACTTTTGAGATCGGCGACGACAATCCGGATCACGGCCCCTTCCGAATGATCTGTTACACCGCCGATCACCGCGGTGAGCTGACTCCGTCAAGGGAGATCGCCCAGAAGGCGTGGTTCCGTTACGCCGATAGGGACCGAGTCTCGGCCGTCGACGAGATGGCCTTCGACGCGCTTCACGAGGCCGGGCGGCTTCCTTGATTCCGTCACCGCGGCCTTTACGATCGCTGACGGTCTGGAGGCCCTGCTCCTCGTAGTAGCGCAGGGCGCGCGTGCTGACTCCGGCCACGCCACCGCGCGACGCCCGGACAGGACGTCACGTTGCTGATCAACAATGCCGGTATCGCGACCGGGGCCGGCCTCGTGACCGGCGACCTGGACATGATCCGGGAGGACCTGGAAACCCACCTATTCGGCACGCTCCGGGTCATCCGCGCCTTCGCCCCGGCTCTCGCCGCGAGCGGCGGAGGAGCGGTCGTGAACATCCTCTCCGTGCTGTCGTGGGTCGCCACCGAAGGGACAGGGTCCTACGCCGTGGCCAAGGCCGCGGAGTGGAACATGACCAACGGCGTACGCCTTGAGCTTGCCGGTCAGCGGACCCTCGTCCAGGGCGTGCACCTGGGCGCCGCGGACACCGACATGATGGCGGGACGCGACGCTCCCATGATCGACCCGGCCGACGTCGCACGGGCCGGCCTCGACGGCGTACAGGCCGAGGCCATCGAGGTACTGGTCGACGACCCCAGCCGCTTCGTCAAAGCGGCCCTCTCGGGCGACCCCGCGCAGCTCTACAGCCCTCCGTCCGGGAACTGACCCTTCGAGACCAAGGGGCAGCGGCCGGGGTCGCGGTCGGCGGTCGGACCAGATCTGCGCACCCGCTCCATTTGGGTGTCGGTACCCGGCGCGAACTTCACCCCAGCGCTGACTCCACCAGGGAGGCCGCGGCCTTCATGCCGGCCTCGTTCGGGTGGTACGTGGTCCGTCCCGAGGCCGGCTTGTACTTCTCCACCCAAGGGTCGGCCGCGCAGGCGTCGTGGCCGTGGCTGGCGGTGGCGAAGCGGACCAGGGTCGCGCCTGTGCGGTTCGCCGTGTCGATGTAGGCCTGCGCGAGGCGGGTGGCGACGGTGCGCTCGAAGATCCGCTGGTCGGCGGTGAGCGGTACGCCGGTGCAGCCGCCGGTGTCGGGCAGGAGGGTGGAGTAGCTCACCAGGAGGATGCGTGCCTGTGGGGCCCTGGCCTTGACGGCGTCCACGACATTCTCGATCTTCTGGCCCACCGTGCCGAGGGCCGTGTTGATCGCGCCCTGGTCCACGGTGCCGCAGTTCGTGCCGCCGCTGTTCTGGCAGGAGTACGTGACCATGCTGCCCAGGTAGTTGACGTCGTTGCCACCGATGGTGACCGTGACCAGGTCGGTCCCGCTGTTCACGGCGTTGATCTGCGGCGGCTGCGAACCCTGGTTGGTGGTGAGGATGTTCGCCGTCGTGGCGCCGCTGCAGGTGACGTCCGTCAGGTTCGCCCCGGTGTCACGGGCCACGATGCTCGCGTAGTTGTTGGCCGACCGGCTGCAAGCCGCCGCCCCGCTGCTCGACTGCAGCGACGGGATGCTCGGTCCGGCGGCGAACGAACTGCCCAACGCGACGTAATCGAGACCGGCCGCCGTGGTCGAGGCGGTCCCCGCCTGAGCGGTCTTCGTGGTGACCGAGTCGGCGGTCAGGGCCAGTTGGGCCTTCGACTGCCGGCTGGAGCCGTCCGCCGTGGCGCCGCCGCCGCAGGCCGTGAGGGTGAGGGCACCGATGACCAGGGCCGCACAGGCCATCAGGGCGTTTCGTCGGGGTGTGTCCGTTGCCACGAGGTGCTCCTGTCTTCATGGTTCATGAGGTGTGGTCCGCTCCGGTGCTGTCAGAGGAGAGCACGCAGTGCCGCATGTGGTTACTGGTGAGACCACGTGATGGCTGTCGCGTGACAGAACCAGGACATCCGGGGGGCTGGTGGTCGCCCGCTGTGTCACGCGCGCAACTCACCGTCGGCGATGGGGAGTTCAGACCGCGTGGCCGCGGCGGAGGACCCCCGCCTCCGCCGCCGCGTGGCCCGTGGTGCCCAGAACGATGACCTGGAAGGCCGCACCGAAGTAGGCGGTTACGAAGCGGGAGATCCTGCGGGTGCTGCTGCGCATGCTGGGTTGCCTGCCTTCCGGGTCGGTGAGGTGCTGTTCGTCGAACGGGCGCTCAGATGTCACCAGTTGGTGGCGTCGCTCATCGACTGCTGCCAGTACGTGACCTTGATCGAGTCGTCGATGTAGGCGCCCTTGGCGGGCAGCGGCGGGTGGGCGGCGGCGCCGACGTTCCCGCTCATGGAGCGGCCGTAGAAGTAGACGGTCAGGGACTTCGCGGTACGGCCGTTCGTGCTGCTGCCGTCGGTGGCGGACAGGCTGATGGCCGCGTAACCGGACTGGCCCGGCTCGAGCGTGACGACTGCCTGCGGCTGTGAGTCCTCGATGACCGGAGGCTCGGACTGGGCGTCGGTGAACTGGACGCTCGGGTAGCCGTAGAGGAAGCAGGCTTTGCTGCCGGTGTTGGTCACCGTGAGCAGCATGTGGTTCACGGGGCGGTTCAGCGGGGCCGCGACCGTCTTGGTGTTGGACCCCTCACAGGTGACCGGCTTGCCTGCCGAGCCGGGCGCCTTCGACGCGGACGCGCCGGCGGCGGGCTTCGAACCCGCGGTGGTGGACCCGGCGGTGGACTTGCCGCCGGTCGAGCCCGTCGAGCCCGTGGAGCCGGTCGAAGCCGTGGAGTTGGAGTCCGCGTCCGACGAGGCCGCACCGGACGAAGGGCTCGTGGAGGTGGTCGCCGCTGCGCCCTCGTCGTGGGCGCCCGTTCCGTCGTTGCAGGCGGTCAGGGAGAGCGCGGCGAGAACGGCGGTCACGGCGGCGGCTGCGAGACGGGTGCGGGAAGTACGGAGATCGGACATGTTGCTGTGCCCCTTCGGTGCTCTGGTGGCGGTGGTGATCGGATGACCGAAGCTTGGGAGGTGATCCGTCCCAACTGCCACGCCCAGCGGGGTATTGGGGACGCTGGAACGCCGAAATGCACTCTGACCAGGGAGAACACAGTCACCCTGGAACGAGGGAATGGGATGCGGGGACTGCGTGGAACGGGTGTCAGGGGCCGCGGGGAATGAGGAAACCAAGACGTTCGCACAGCTGTTGCGGGACTCCAGGGACCACTCGGGACTGACTACGGAGCCCTTGCCTCGACGAGCCCCGGCCGGCACGCGCCAGCGGGCCGCAGGGCGGGAAGCAACACCTTGATTCCCTGTCGGCCTGGGCCATCGGCGCGGTGAACACCCACTCCCCGATGCCGTCGAGGCCCACATCCGCAGCCGGTTGTGGACGCCTCGCCAGTTGCCGTACCTCTCCGGCAGTACGAAATGCCCAGGGAACGGGTCAGGGGTTCCAGTAGACGCTGGTGAACGCGCGGTCGAAGCGCCGCGCGGCCAGGTCCTCGCGCTGGATCACCCAGTGGACGGTGGCACTCTCCCAGCCTTGCACGTCCATGCCGGCCACCCAGTCGGCCAGGAGTACCCAGTCCGAGACGTCACCCGAAACCGGTCCGTCCCCCCAGCCTGCTTCCGCGGCTTTCACCGCGCTGTCCACGGCGTGGGCGACCGGGTCGTTGTCGATGGCCTCCTCATCGGCGTATCCCCCGATCTGCAGCGGCCCCTCGGGGGCGATGTCCGCACGGGTGCTCTCCCAGACCGCGACGAGTTCCTCGGAGCGGGGATGCCCGGGATGCGGCCCGCCCCACGGCATGCCGGGCTGTATGACCGACTTGTGGCAGGGCAGCGACACATTGGCCGTCGCCTGCAGCGGGCCCTGCGGGAACTCCTCGAACATCGCCTCGTCGTCATCCGAGTCGAAGGAATTCCAGGCGTGCTTGTCCCGTTCGGCCACGGCCGTGCCGACAGGGACGTACACCACGCTGCCCATGGTCTCGTCATCGCGTTCGGTCTCGGGGAAGGCGAAGAGCAGCAGCCGGCCGTCGGGAGGCAGAGGCAGGTCCGTCGCGTCGGCGGGCAGGGCCGCGAGGTCGATGGAGGCGACGAAGGGGTGGGCGGGGTCCGGGGTGTCTGCCGGAAGCAGGAGCGGACCGCCGAATCGGCCCACGACCGGCCCGTCCCCGCCCCGCGTCAGCGTCGCACAGGGGCGGGCGGTGGCCAGCCATCGCTCTACGTCTTCGGCCGGTATGCCCCGCGCAATCGCCTTGTCACGGAAGGGACTTAACCGGTCCCGCAGCTCAGGAGTCATGCGCACACCGTAAGGGGAGGCACCGACACAGCCACTTCGAAGCCGCGGCGGGCAGCCGAAGCCGCCTGATGCTCAACAACGGTGCGATCCTGCGCTCCCGGGCGCCATACCAGAGCACGTACGCCCAGGTCAGAACCCGCGATGCCTCCCTTGCTGTTGGCCGTCAAACGGCAGCCGACACTCTCAGGGATACGGACATATCGGGCTAACTTCATGTATCGGATGTACCGCTCCTCGAGAGAGCGCTTGCCTCCTTCGGACTCCGGACTGACGGCACGTCGGGCAGGCGCGACACCGCGCCGGGCCCTGTCCAGCAGTGTGCGCCGTGTCACGAATTGCAAAACCTCCCAAGTTGCCCAGGTCACAGCGCAAATGCCCATTTGGCGTCCATGCTCGAAACGGATTCAGAAGCCCGAAGTGGAGCGCACCGCCATCGACTTGGATGCGCCGTGCCGAAGTGGCCCATGCCACAGCGTTCGTGACGTTCTTCCTCTTTTCCCTGCAGAAAGGTGCCAATCATGGCCGCTTACCTGTGCCCGCCTGCCGTGATACACGGCGAGCACGCCGTGAAGACCAGCCAGATCGTGGACGAGGTGCGCGGCCGGCACCCGCACGCGGCGTGGGCGCCGCGGATCGACGGCATCGCGGCCAGTACCGGCATCGAAACCCGCGGGTGGATGCTGCCGCTGGAGACCGCCGTCGCGCCCGGCAACGGGAGCGCCCTGCCGGCTGCCGGCGTCGGGCCGGCCCGGGAGGCGCTGGCCGGCGACGGGTTCACCGAACAGGACGTGGATCGTGTGATCGCCGCCCTTGAGTCGATACCCGCGCCGCAGACCGTCCAGGAGCGGACCGCGCCGGCCTGGGAGGCCGTGCAGTCCTGTGGCGAGCGTGCGGCGCGCGGGGCCCTGCAGATCGCCGGGCTGGACGCCGCGGACGTCGACTGCCTGATCACCAGTAACTCCACCACCCCGGCGCTGCCGGGGCTGGACGTCGCCCTGGCCAACAAGCTCCCGCTCCGGGGCGACGTGCTGCTGCTGCCGGCCACGCAGTGGGCCTGCATCGCCGGAACCCGCTCCCTGGCGCTGGCGGCGGATCTCGTGGCCGCGGACCCCGACCGGGTGGTCCTGGTCGTGATCGCGGAGGCGCTGAGCACGACGTACCAGCCCGCGGACGACACTCTGGAGTCCCTGATCGTCCGGTTGCTGTTCGCGGACACCGCCGTCGCCACGGTGGTCACGGGCCGCCCGAGGCCCGAGTCGGTGCTGCGGCTGGACGCCTCCTGGAACCACACCCTGCCCGGCACGCAGGACCTGCACCGCCTGGAGACACGGGAGGACGGCACCCACTTCGTGATGGACCGGCGCGGGCCGCGCGCCGTGCAGGAGACGGTCACCGCGATGTGGGAGTGGCTACGCCTCCGCTACCAGGACGACCCCGACTCCTGGCACCCCGACGTCCTGCTCGCGCACCCCGGCGGGACGCGGGTGCTGGAGTACATGGAGCAGACGATGCCCGACGGGTGGCCGTCGGGGCTGCTGGACTACAGCCGGGACAGCTACACCAGCGGCAACCGCGGCGGCGCCGCCGTGTTCGACATCATGCGGAGGGCGTACGACGCCGGGCAGGAACCGGGCAGTCGTGCCGTCCTGTACGCGGCGGCCCCGGGCCTCACGGCCACCGCCCTGGAAGGCGAGTGGCTGTAGCCGCGTCACCTCTCGACCGCCGCCCAGACCACCTTGCCGGTGTCCGTCCAGCGCACCCCCCACCGGGTGGTGAGTCCATGCACGACGTGCAGGCCACGGCCACCGTCGTCGAGGAGCCCGCCCCGGCCCAGCCGCGGCCTGCCGTTGCCGGTGTCGCCCACCTCGCACAGCAGCCCGTGACCGGTCCTGATCAGCCGTACCGTGACGGGTCCTTCGGCGAAGCGGACCGCGTTGGCGACCAGTTCGTCGACCACCAGCAGCACTCTGTCCCGGGTGTCGTCTCTGATGCGCCATTGCCCCAGCAGCTCGGAGACCAGCATGCGGGCCCGGGCGGCCGCGTCGCCGCGGGCGGGCAGCCGCCAGGTCGCGGTGTCCCCCTTGCGGTAGCCGATCATGCGCGCGAGCAGCAGGGTCACGTCGTCGCGCCGGCGCACCGGCGCCAGCGTGGAGACCAGACGCCGCGCGGCCTGTTGCAGGGCATCCCAGGGGTGCACCGTGGACACGGCGTCCGCCAGCCTGTCGATGCCCTCGTCGATCGACAGGGCGGGATCCTCCACCAGGCCGTCGGTGTAGAGGGCGAGCAGCGAACCCGGGGGTGCGGCGAACGTGTACACGTCGTACGGCTCCCGCAGCGCGAACTCGGCGCCCAGCCCGGGGTGGGGGCGTACCGCGACCGGGCCGGCGTGTCCGTCCGGGAGCATCAGGACCGGGGGGAGGTGGCCGGCGCTGGCCAGCGCCACGTGGTGGCTGACCGGGTCGTAGACGGCGATGCAACAGGTCGACCCGAGCGCGCTGTAACCGGCCGCCAGCCCGGACTCCGCGTCGTCCAGCAGCGACACGGTCTCGTCCAGGTGCTCCAGCACCTCGTCGGGCGCCAGCCCCGCCGACAGCAGCGCGCGGGCCTCCATGCTCAGCTGTCCCATGGTCGCCGCGGCTCCCAGGCCGTGCCCGACGACGTCACCGACCACCAGCGCGGTACGGCCGTCCGGCAGCGGAAAACTGTTCACCCAGTCACCGCCGACGCCCGCGCTGTCCGGGGTGGCGGGCTGGTAGACGCTGGCCGTCTCGATGGTGTCGCCGCCGGACCGGGGCAGCAGCCGGCGCTGCAACGCCAGCACCTGCGTGTGCTCGCGATGGTGCTGACGGGCCAGGTCGACGTGATGGGAGGTCCTGGCCACCAGCTCCTGCAGGTCGAACAGCTCACTGTCCTCGAAGGGGCGGTCCGCCCGCCGCCAGACCTCCGCCACACCCAGCACGACGGGCGGCGCGCCGTCCAGGACCAGCGGTATGCACGCCACGCCCGCCGCCTGGTCACCGGGCACCAGTGCACGTACCAGCCGCGGACTGCCGAGTACCCGCTCGATCGCTTCCCGGTCGGGTATGACGATGGCCTGCGCGGCGTCGTCACGCCGTATCGCCTGCGACAGCAGGCGACTCGCGTCGCTGGGAAGATCGGCGCCCGGAGTCAGGTAGCCGTCGGGCCACGCCCGGTCCGGCACCAGGGCCGCCCGCCGCAGATGGATGCGCCCCTGTGGCTGCTCGGTGAGCACCTCGCCCGTCCACACGGCGAAGTCGAGGTCGATGGCGGTCACGTCTCCCCAGGCCAGCAGGGACTCCGCCAGCGACTGCGCGGTCTCGCCGATGTCCAACGAGGTGCCGATCGCGGTCTCGGCGGCGTACAGGTGCAGCCTCCTGGCCATGGCGATCAGAGAGACGGTCAGGCCCTCCTGAGGCGCCGCGGCGGCCAGGATGCTCATCGAGACCACCAGTTCCGACCCGTCGCTGCGCCGCAGGCGCTGGACCCGGGCGACGTGCGGCTCACCGGTCTCGAGGACCTGCCGCAACCGCCGGGTGACCGTCGGTACGTCCCAGGGAGGCAGAAGATCGACGAGCGGGCTCCCGGTCACGGCCTCCACCCCCGCGAAAACGGGGGCGTCCAGATTGCTGCGGGTGATTCTCAGATCACGGTCCAGGTTGACCGCGCCGAGGATCTGCTCCTGACGTCCGGGGGTCGGATCGGCGTGTACGCGTTGGTGGGCGGCGCTGTCGTCCGGCGGGTCGGCAGAACCTGCGGCCGCTGCCGCTCCGCCGCGTGGCATGTACTTCCCCAAAGCGCTGCTGACCATGTCGAACGGCGACGCAGACGAGGGGGAGGGGGTGGAGTCCATGCGGCTCTCTCAGCTCGCTCGCCAACCCCGACACAGCGCCGGGGCCGTACCAGAACCCGGGCGACAGGGCCCCGAAATTCCTGACCGCACACCTCATTCAATAACACCCGGAGCCGCTTCGCCTACACCAGCGGATCGCACAGTGAGCACGGAAAGTGATGGACGGCGAGGTTCCTGCCTCGGCGACACAGGTTCGGCGGTCCGGGTCGGTGCTTCGGTGTGCTGCCACCGGCCAGCGTTCCAGCGCCGCGTGCAGTTGTCCGGGGTGCGGGGTGTCGGCGGCCCAGGCGATGTGGCCGTCCGGGCGGATCAGGAGGGTGGTGCGCAGGGGGCCGGAGGGGGCGGCCACTCGCAGCCGGTCCGTCTCAGGTACCGGGTGACCTCTGGTGATCAGGACGAAACGGCCGTCGCGCAGCACCTCGTACAGCCGCTGCCCGCCCGCGATCCGCAGGTCGGGCGCCCGGCGGCCGGTGAGGCGGTGGCTGCCGGGCGGGGACGGGTAGGCGATGCCGATGCCGGAGAGGAGGCGCTCTCCCGCGCCGGTGAGCGAGTTCGCCAGGGAGAGCAGGGGCAGGGCGGTCTCCCGGAGATGTCGGACGAGGCCGCTGCGCGGGGTGTTCAGCACTCCTCGGGTGATCGCCCCGGAGACCCGCAGCGCCTGCTTCCCCACGGGGCGGCGCTCCCCCTCGTAGGAGTCGAGCAGTGGCTCTCCGGCCCGGCCCTGCACGACCGCGGCCAGCTTCCAGCCCAGGTTGGCGGCGTCCTGCAGCCCCGTGTTCATCCCCATGCCTCCGGCGGGCGAGTGCACGTGCGCGGCGTCGCCCGCCAGCAGCACCCGGCCCGCGCGGTAGCGCACGGCCTGCCGCTCGTCGCTGTGGAAGCGCGAGATCCAGCGCGGGTCGTGCATGCCGTGGTCGGAGCCGAGGACGCGGCGGAGCAGGCCGGACAGCTCCTCCGGGGCCACCGGTGCGTCGTCGGGGCGGTCGTCGCCGGCGATCCTGCCGATCGCCCGGTACCAGCCGTCGCCGAAGGGGACGAGAGAGGCGAAGCCGTACTCGTTGGAGTTGGTGGTGACCGCATCGACGGGCACATCCCTGAGCCGGACGTCGGCCAGCATCACCGACCGCACCACCGAGCGGCCGGGGAAGCCGATCCCGGTCAGCCGCCGCACGGCGCTGCGCACGCCGTCGCATCCGACCACGTACGAGGCGTCGAAGGTGCCCTTGGCCGCCGTCTCCACGGCGACGCCGTCGGCCCGCTGCCCCAGCGCCACGACCTCGGCGCCCCGCACGATCCGCGCTCCGGCGGCGAGCGCGCGCCGTTCCAGCAGTTCCTCGACGTGGTACTGCGGAGTGATCAGCACGAAGGGGAACCGGGTGCGCAGCCGGTGCAGACGCAGTTCGATCCTGCCGAACAGCCCCACCACGGGAGCCGTCCTGCCGAGGGCGACCAGTTCGTCGGCGAGGCCGCGCGCGTCCAGTACCTCCAGGGTGCGGGCGTGCACCGCGAAGGCACGGGTCATGCCGGGGTCGGCGGCACGCTCCCGCCGCTCCAGGAGGGTGACCCGCACCCCTGCCGCGGCCAGGTCCCCGGCCAGCAGCAGGCCGGTGGGCCCGGCCCCCACCACCAGGACGTCGGTGTCGTCGGTCGTCATGGCGTCGTCGCTTCGATCATGTGCTGGTACGAGTTGACCGGCCGTACGTCCCGGACGACGAGGCCCGCCCGCTCCACGAGCGCGAGCAGGCCCTCCCGGGTGTGCTTGCGCCCGCCGACGGTGAGCAGCATCCGCAGATCCATCGCGGTGCTGAACCGCTGCCCCGGGCCGTCGTCGACGAGGTTCTCCACGATGACCACCCGGGCTCCGGCGCGGGCCGTCCGCACTACGTTGCCGAGCACGACGGCGGCGTCCTCGTCGTTCATCCCCAGGATGTTTTTGAAGACGTACACGTCGACGTCGGCCGGGACCTCCACGCGGCAGTCGCCGGCCATCAGCCGTACCCGGTCGGCGAGTTCACCGCCCTCGCGCAGCCGGGCGTCGGCGCCCGCGACCACGTCGGGTCGGTCGAACAGGATCCCCCGTACGCCGGGGTGGCGCTCCAGCAGCGAGGCGAGCAGGAAGCCCTGTCCGCCGCCGATGTCGGCGACGGTCCGCGCACCGGACAGTGGCAGGACGCTCGCGACGGCCGCGGCGGACTGCCTGCTGGCCTGGGTCATCGCGCGGTCGAACACCGCCGCCGACTGAGGCCAGACCGTGTGCACGTGCTCGAAGAACTCTCCGCCGTACGTGTCGGCGAACACGTCCTTCCCGGTGCGCACCGACTCGTCGAGACGGCCCCACAGCTCCCAGGTCCACGGTTCGGTCAGCCACAGCACCAGCTGGTCGAGCCGGTCCGGGGCGTCCTCGCGCAGCAGTCGCGACAGCTCCGTGTGGACGAACCGGCCCTCGGAGGTCTCGGCGAAGACCCCGTGGCCGGTGAGCGAGCGCAGCAGTCGCCGCAGCGCGTCCGGGTCGGCGTCGACCGCCACGGCGAGGCTGTCCGCCTTGGCCGGGGTGTCGCCGAGGACATCGGCCAGGCCGAGTTTCACGGCCGCGCGCAGCGAGGCGGCACAGCCGGCGCTCAGCGAGCGTTCCAGCAGCCCCAGCACCTGCGGTTCGGTGGACGTTTCACTGGTCACGGTGGGAGACCTCTCTGCCGGGGCGGATTTCGACGGTGCCGGGAAAGTGCGCCTCCAGGGCCTGCCGGACCCCGTCGCGCCAGGACGTTCCGCAGGCGCCGGCGATGCCCCTGCGGCGGGTGCCGTCGAACGCGACGACGGCGCGGGTGACGTCGCTCGGCACGAAGTCGACCGGCACGCCAGTCAGTTCGGAGACGTACGTCATGAGGTCGCGCACGCCGACGACCTCGTCCCCTCCCCAGTTCACGACGGTCGCGGGGGTCCGAGCCGCGGCCCACAGCCGGGGCACGTGCCGCGCGATGTCGTCGGTGTGGATCGGGGAGCAGTAGTGCTGTTCCTCGTGGGGTACGGCGATGGGTTTCCCGGCGAGCATCTGCCGGTGCAGGATCACCGGGAGCCCGCCGTGCCCGTGGGGGCCGTAGGCGACGTTGAGCCGGGCGACGGTGGTGGGCAGGCCGAGCGTCACGGCGAGAGCACGCACGGCGCCCTCGGTGGCCAGCTTGCCGACCGGGTACGTCGGCAGCCATGCCGACACGGTGCCCAGCGGGTCGTCCTCGGTGTACAGGTGATCCGGTGCCTGTGGCGCGTAGACCGCGCTGGTGGAGACGAACAGGAAGGCTTCGGCGCTGCGGCAGTGGGTCATCAGACGGCCCGTGGCGACGGAGTTCACCGCCACGACTTCCTCGAAGTCACTGCCGCCGCGCTCGACCGCCGCGTGCAGCACATGCGTGAAGTCGTCGGGAAGACCGTCGAGTTCGTCCACGGCCATGTCCCAGCGCCATGTCCGTATGCCCCGGTCCTTCAGCCGCCGCTCCGCCTCCGGGTCCGAGAAGCGGCCGGGGCACCACACCTCGTTGTGCTCCGCGAGTCTCTCGGCCGCGGTGCGCGCCACCAGGCCGGTCGCCCCGGTGATCAGGATCTTCTTCCCGGCTAGCACTGGGGTGCACCGCCTGCTCCCAGCGCCCGGCCGAGCTCCGCCCTCAGAACGGACTGGAAGGCGGCCACATGCTTGGGTCCCATGAGGGTGTAGTGCTCGCCGGGCACCTCGAGGTACCGGGGTGTCTCGCGGGTGAAGTCCGCCCAGCGGCTGAGTTCGTCGTCCAGCCAGTCCTGCTTGCTGCCGCGCAGCGGGACGGCGTAGAAGACACTCATCCGGGCGACCGTGCCGGAGGGCCGGTAGGTCCGGCCGAGTCCCGTCAGACCGTCGGCGAGGTCCGCCCATGCGGTGAACCGGTCGAGATCCAGGTCGAGTTCGGCGAGCCGGTCCGGGGCGGCGAGGGCGATCAGACGGGCGAGCTGCTCCTGCTTGCTCAGCGGGCGCAGCTCGGCCGGCAGCGTCTTCGCCTGCTGCTCGGAGACCAGGTCGAGGAACATCGCCAGGTTGACCGCGGTCTCGACGAAGTCGAGTTCGTCCATGCGGTACTTGATGTGCGGGGGCAGGTTGAAGCTGCCGAGGAAGTCCACCCGCTCGCCCTCCGCCTCCAGCAGCCTGGCCACCTCGAAGGCCACCGCCGCGCCGAAGGAGTACCCGGCGATCGCGTAGGGACCGTGCGGCTGCCGGCAGCGGATCGCGTCCGCGTAGGTGCGCGCCATCTCCGCGAAGCTCTCGAACGGCTTCTCTCCCGGGTTGAACCCGCGCGCCCGAAGGGCGTAGAAGGGCCGCTCGTGCACGAAGTACTTGGCCAGGTTCACGAAGACGAGCACCTCGCCGACCCCGGGGTGGACACAGAAGAGCGGCGTCCCGTCCCCGCTGGTCTGCAGCGGAACGACCGGATCGTAGGGGGCGTTCTCGCCGCTTCGGCCCGCCTCGACGCGTGCGGCCAGTTCGCGGACGCTGGGTGAGGTGAGGATCGCGAGCACCGGCAGGTCGGCGCCGGGGAAGCGCTGGGCGACCAGGCTCTTGAGGCGCAGGATGTCCAGTGAGGTCCCGCCCAGGTCGAAGAAGCTCGCGGTGGCACTGATCGTGGACGGTTCGGCGTCGAAGAGCTCGCCGTACAGTTCCGCGAGCGTCTCCTCCATGGGGCCGACCGGCTCGACATGGCCCCCGAGTTGACGGCTGATCAGCTCCCGGACTGAGTTCACGTGCCCGGCGTAGTCACCGGCCTCCAGCCGGCGTCGCATCAGCGCTCGCGGGATCTTGCCCAGACTCGTCTTCGGGAAGGCGTCCTTGGGCAGCGGCAGCAGCAGCGCCGGGCGGAACCCCCAGTGCAGTACGACGCTGTTCCTGACCGCGACGATCAGGCGGTGGAGCGCCGCCTCGTCGCCGGCCACGTCGGGGGTGACGGCGAACACGACCGCGAGCTGCTCGGTGTCGCCGCCCCGCGGGCGCGTCGGGAACGCGGCGACGAAGGACTTCTCGATGCCGTCGAGTTCGCCGAGCACCGACTCGAGGTCGTGGCTGTGGTAGTTGACGCCGTTGACGATGATGCTGTCCTTGCTCCGCCCCACGAGGGTCAGCCGCTCCCCGTCGAGCCGGCCGAGGTCACCGGTGCGGAACCAGCCGTCCGCCGTGAACGCGGCCTGCGTCGCCTCCTCGTTGTTCCAGTACCCGCCCGTGATCATCGGCCCCGTGAGCTGCACCTCGCCGACCTCGCCGTCCTGAGCCGCGATCCTGATCCGCAGCCCGCGGACCGGCCGCCCGACCGAGGCGAACTCGGCGCCGTGGTCGGCGTCGGGGAACTCCCGGTTGTAGATGCTGCCGGCGCAGGTCTCGGTCATCCCGAACGCGGGCCACAGGGCCCCGCGGTGCAGTCCGTACCGGGCCAGCCGGTCGAGGAGACCGACGCCCGTGGCGACCGGATTCGCCTCACCGCCGGACACGATGTGCCGTACGCAGGACAGGTCCAGCGACAGGGGGTGCGACAGCTGGTCGAGGGCCTTGTTGATCAGCCCCAGCAGGAAGTTGGGGGTGAACGTCATCGTCACCCGGTGGGCGTCGATCAGCTCGAGGAAGCGCAGCGGGTCGGCCAGCACCCACTCCGGCGACACATGCAGTTGTACGGCTCCTACGGACAGCGGGAGCAGATGTGCCTCCAGCAGGGCGGCGACATGGTCGTAGGAGATCCAGTTGAGGGTGACGTCCGCCGGGGTGAGCGACTGTGTCTCCGCCTTCGCGGCCATGGACGCCAGCAGGTTTCCGTGGGTGAGCCGAACCGCCTTGGCGGTGCCGGTGGAACCGGAGGTGAGGACCAGTAGGGCGGTGTCGTCCGGAGCTGTGGGGGTCGGCTCGGCCGTGTCGGTCGCGGTCGCGGCCAGGTCTTCGATCGTGGTGACCGACAGCCCCGGGACCGCGGGCAGTTCCTCGTGTGTCCGGCCGTCGGTGACCAGGAGCGGGCCGTCGAACAGAGTGTGAGCATGGCTCAACTGCGCTGCCCAGCGCTGCGGGTCGTTGCGGACGGGGACCAGTGGGCAGACGGGGATGCCGCCGAGCAGGCAGGCCCAGAAGGCCGGGATGAATTCCTCGGGCCGCTCCAGCAGCAGTGCCACGACGCCGCCCGGGCGAACTCCCTTCCTGCGCAGGGAGCTCAGCAGGCGGAGCGACTCCTTCAACAGCTGTGGATAGGTGTGCTCCCCGGAGAGGTAGCGCACCCCGTGCTCGGGGAACTCCGCCGCCGCCCGCACCAGCAGAGCGCCCAGACCGCGTCCCTCGACCGCTTGGCCGACAGGTATCTCCTGGATCGTCGTCATGATCTCCTCCTTCGGCGTCGACGACAGGTCAGGCCGGGTGCGCGACGGGGGCCTTGAAGCGCTGGGACGGGACCTGTGGCAGGGCGCGCCGCGCCAGGCCGGCGAGGGTGGCGCCGGGACCGATGTCCAGGAACGCGGTGGCGTCCAGCTCCTCGTGCAGGACGCGCAGGGTGTCCGCCCAGCGGACCGGACTGACCAGCTGGCGGGCGCACAGGTCGCGCCAGTGGCCGCCGCCGTGGTGGGCGCGGGCGTCGACGTTGGCCACCACGGGGATCGCCCCGGTCGCGAAGCCCGTCAGTTCCAGGGCCCGGCGCAGGGCCGCGCCGGCGGGCTCCATGTAGGGGCTGTGGCAGGCGGCGGTGACCGGCAGGACGCTGTAGCGCAGGCCGGCCGCGGCCGCTCGGGCGGCGGTGGTCTCCACGGCCGTACGACTGCCGGCGACCACCGTCTGCTGGGGGCTGTTGTGGTTGGCCACCCACAGCTCGCCGCCGTCCCGGCGAGCCTCCTCCACCAGGGCCGTGACCTGCTCAGGGTCGCCGCCCATCACGGCGGCCATCGCTCCGGGCCGCCCGCGGGCCGCCTCGGCCATGGCCCGGCCCCGCTCGCCCACCAGCCAGGCGCCGTCGGTCACCGACAGCACCCCGGCGGCCACCAGCGCCGAGTACTCGCCGAGGCTGTGCCCGGCGGCGGCCACCACCTGCGCGGAGGGTTCGTGCCGGTGGAACTCCGACCAGGCCAGCAGGGACGCGGTGAACACCGAGATCTGGGCGTGGTCGGTGCGGGACAGGGTCTCCTGGTCCGCCGTCAGCAACAGCTCGGCGACGTCGAAGCCGGAGGCCCGGGAGACGGATTCGACCAACTCCCAGGACGGTGTGTCCCGCCAAGGCTCGCCCATACCGGGGCGCTGCACCCCCTGACCGGGGAACAGGACGGCGTACCGCGGCTCGGCGGTGGACCCGTGAACGTGCGCGACCATGATCTGCCCTCTCGAGATTCCGACGACGGTCGGGAACATCGTCCGAGGGAGCCGCTCAAGTTCCGGACTGCATTTCCCTCATACCGCGGCCTGCCTTTCACTCAAGGCCCGGAAAAGAATTCGGCGGCTTTTTCACGGCTTGAGTCAGGCATTGCCCAGGGCCCCGAACCCTTCTTCCGGGCGGCCTCGGTCCAGAGGGCGTCCGGATGGGAGGACAAGGCATGACCACCGTGGTCGAAAACCCCGTGGCACAAAGCCCGGTGCCACCTGCCGAGTCGGAGCCCGAGCGTCCCGACAGCATGCATGTGCGCGTGGAGGAGCTGCGGCGGCTGCGCGCCGAGGTGCACGCGGGTCCCGGACGGCGGGCCACCGAGGCACAGCACGCACGTGGCAAGCTCACCGCCCGCGAGCGCATCGAACTCCTGCTGGACGAGGGGTCGTTCACCGAGCTGGAGCCGCTGCGCCGGCACCGCGCGACCGGCTTCGGCCTGGAGCACAAGAGGCCGCACACCGACGGCGTCGTCACCGGCTGGGGCACCGTCGACGGCCGTCAGGTCTTCGTCTACGCGCACGACTTCCGCATCTTCGGCGGAGCGCTCGGCGAGTCCCACGCGGCGAAGATCCACAAGCTGATGGACCTCGCGGAGGCGTCCGGCGCCCCGCTGGTGAGCCTCTGCGACGGCGCCGGCGCCCGCATCCAGGAAGGGGTGACCGCGCTCGCCGGATACGGCGGCATCTTCAGCCGCAACGCGCGTGCCTCGGGCGTCATCCCGCAGATCAGCGTGATCCTCGGCCCGTGCGCGGGAGGCGCGGCCTACTCGCCGGCGCTGACCGACTTCACCTTCATGGTCCGGGGCGTGGCCCAGATGTTCATCACCGGCCCGGACGTCGTGCGGGCGGTCACCGGCGAGCAGGTGAGCATGGACGAGCTGGGCGGCGCCGACGTGCACGCGTCGGTGTCCGGGGTGGCCGCGTTCGCCTACGACGACGAGGCGACCTGTCTGGAGGACGTGCGCCACCTGCTGTCGTATCTGCCGTCGAACAACCGGCAGGCCCCGCCCGTGCTGCCCGGCGACGATCCGGCGGACCGCCGCACCGACCGGCTCGCCGACCTCGTCCCGGCCGACCCCTCGCGCGGCTACGACGTGCGGGAGGTCATCGAGGAGATCGTCGACCACGGCGAGTACTTCGAGACGCACCCCACCTGGGCGGTCAACGTCGTGTGCGCCCTGGCCCGGATCGACGGGCACGTGGTGGGCATCGTCGCCAACCAGCCCATCGCCAGCGCCGGAGTGCTGGACATCAAGGCCAGCGAGAAGGCCGCGCGGTTCGTCTCCCTGTGCGACGCCTTCAACATTCCGCTGGTCACCATGCTGGACGTGCCCGGCTTCCTGCCCGGCGTGGACCAGGAGCACAACGGGATCATCCGGCACGGCGCGAAGCTGCTGTACGCGTACTGCAACGCCACCGTCCCCCGCATCCAGCTGATCCTGCGCAAGGCGTACGGCGGCGCCTACATCGTCATGGACTCCCGCTCGGTCGGCGCGGACCTGTCCTTCGCCTGGCCCACCAACGAGGTGGCGGTGATGGGCGCCGAGGGGGCCGCCAACGTCGTCTTCCGCCGGCAGATCGCCGACGCCGACGACCCCGCGGCGATGCGCGCGCAGATGGTCCAGGAGTACAAGGCCGAGCTGATGCACCCGTACTACGCGGCCGAACGCGGCCTGGTCGACGACGTCGTCGAACCGGGTGAGACCCGCGCGGTGCTGGCCCGCTCGCTGGCCGTGCTGCGGACCAAGCACCGGGCGCTGCCGCAGCGCAAGCACGGGATCACCCCGCTGTGAACGCCGCCTTCCGTGTCGTACGCGGAAACCCGGATCCGGACGAACTGGCCGCTCTGGTAGCCGTGTTGACCGTACTTCACACACGCGCCGCCACCGCTGACGACGCCCCCGCGCCCACCGCCCCGCGTGCGACCTGGGACCGGGCCGGCAACGGCTACAGCAGTCCGCTCGCCTGGGTGGTCCAGCGAACAGCCCCTTGAGTTCGCTTTTAGTGAGCGCTTTGCCACCTCCCCCGACAATGAAATCACGCGAGAGAAAAGGGAATTGGATCCCATGACCTCCAACGAGAAGAAGACCTGCCTGCCTGGTGCCGCGAACCTCGAATTCATGCGCACCGTGGACCGTTCTCTGCTGCACCGCTGGGCGCTTTCCGAGGTGTTTCTCACCGACGCCCGCCAGACCGGCGAGGAGGAATATCTCGCCGCCGCCCAACTGCCCCCGCTGCACGCCTACTACACCGGGCACACCTCGCGGCTCGGCTGCCCGGACCCGATGCTGCTGCTGGAGTGCTGCCGGCAGGCCGAGACCTACGGCGGCCACGAGTACGCCGGGGTCTCGCGCAAGAGCAAGTTCCTGCTGCGGTCCTGGTCGATGGAGCTGCCGGGACTGCTCACCCTCCCGCAGCAGGAGCAGCCCGGCGAGCTGCGGATCTCGGTGCGCACCAGCAACCGCCGCGGCACTCCCGGCGATGTGCGCCGGCTGTCCTTCGGCATCGACATGAAGCTCGCCCAGCGCTGCCTCGGCTTCGTGCGCATGGACGTCGGCTACATCCCCGCCGAGGTCTACGACACGGTCCGCCTGCAGGGCCGCGGCCGGCCGCTGGTGCCGTTCAAGGACCTGCCCCGCCAGACCGCGTACGTCGACCCGCACCTGGTCGGCCGCAGCGACCCGGCGAACGTCGTCCTCAGCTCCGCCACCGTGGGCAGCGACAACGCCACCGCGACCGTACGGGTCCCGCTGGAGAACCGCAGCATGTTCGACCACGGCCAGGACCACGTGCCCGGCATGGTGCTCATGGAGGCCGCCCGCCAGCTGTGCCTGCTCGGCGTGTCCGACCTGTGGGGCGCCTCGGTCAGCCGCAGCACGGTGGCCGGCTTCGAGTTCTCCTTCACCCGCTACGCCGAGCTGGACGCCCCCACGACGGTGCACATCCGCAAGACCGAGCCGTATGCGCACGAGGACAACCTCAGCCTGATGCTTCCGGACCTCAGGACCTTCCACATCGACTTCGAGCAGGACGGCGACATCATCGCCTCCGGCCGGATGCACACCACCACGGCGTCGACGGGCGTCCCGCTGCTCGACGGCGAGGAGTGCGTATGACCTCCGACGGCATATGGCTCGCACCCGCCGAGTGGCTGCCGCCCACCACCGAGAAGAGGGCGGACGCGCTGGCCGCCGGCCGGGTGACCACCGACGAGGCGGACGCGATGGGCTACGGGCAGCTGCCCGTCTCCCTCGACCTGTCCGCCCCCGAGATGGCGGTGCGTGCCGCCCGGCACGCCCTGTCCCGGGCCGGTGTCCCCGCCGGTGACCTCGCCGCCGTCCTGCACGCCTGGACGTACCACCAGGGCCACGACTTCTGGTCGCCCGCGCACTACGTGGCCGCCCGGACCGGCGCCCTGGACGCGATCCCGACCGGCGTCCAGCAGATGTGCAACGGCGCGGCGGCGGCCCTGCGCACCGCGGTGCACCAGCTCGCCGCGCGGCCCGGTGACGGCCCGGTCCTGGTGACCACCGCCGACCGTTTCGCACCGCCGGGTTTCGACCGGTGGGGCGGTGACTACGGCGTCTGGTACGGCGACGGTGCCACCGCGGCCGTCGTCGGCACCGGGCCCCTCCCCGAGGGCGCGCTCGCCCTGCACGCCCTGCACACCCGGGCGGCGCCGGAGCTGGAGAGCGCCCACCGTGACACTGGCGCCTTCCACCCGGCACCGCACACCCGCAGCGCGGCCGTGGACGTCCGCCGGACCAAGAAGGCGTTCCTCGCCGAGCACGGCAGGCCGCGCTTCCTCGATCGGCTGCGCCAAGAGACCACGGCCGTGCTGGCCGCCGCGCTGACCGAGGCGGGCATCGGCACCGGCGGGCGGCGGCTGAGCGCCGTACTGCTGCCGCGGCTCGGCCGGGCCACCGCACGGGAGGTGTACGGCCCCGCCGTCGCCGAGGTCACCGACGCGCCCCTGGCCGACCTGGGCGAGAACACCGGCCATCTCGGTGCCGGTGACCTGCTGTCCAACCTGGCCGCCCTGGCCGCGGACACCGGCCCGTACCGCCTCGCACGCGGCGGGTACGCCGCGGTGCTGAGCGCGGGCGCCGGGTTCACGTGGAGCGCGGTCGTGGTGCGACGGACCTGAACCGCCCGGGATTTCCCGCCCTGTTCCGACTTCTCCGAAAGGCACTGTCATGACGTTCCCTCAGCGCGAGGGCCCCGGTGAGCGGCGTCCCGTCCTCGTCGTGGGCGCCGGCCCCGTGGGACTCGTACTCGCCACCGAACTGCTCGCGCAGGGTGTTCCGGTCCGGCTGATCGACCACTCGGCGGCCGGCCCCGTCCAGCACTCCCGGGCCAGCGTCGTCTGGCCGCGCAGCCTGGAGCTCCTCGGCCGTATCGGCGCCTCCGAGCCGCTGATCGAGCTGGGCAACCGGCTGGACTCGGTGCAGTACTACTCCGACAAGCGGCACCTCGGCGCCATCGAGATGAGCCGGCTCGCCGACACCCCGTACCCCTTCGGCGTGGTCGTCCCGCAGGACACCACCGAGGAGGTGATCCGCACCCGGCTGGCCGCCTGCGGCGGCGAGATCGAGTTCGGCTCCCTCACCGGGCTCGACACCTCGGGACCCCGGCCGGTCGCTCAGGTGCAGCGGGCCGACGGGAGCACCGAGGAGATCGAGGCGGACTGGGTGATCGGCGCGGACGGCGCGCACAGCGCGGTGCGCCGGCTCGCCGGGATCGAGCTGCTGGGCACCGGCAACGACGTGCTGTTCGCGATCGGTGACGGTCCGGTGGCCGGCGACCTGGACCAGCACGCGCTGGTGTACTGCTACTCCCGCTCCGGTGCCCTGGGAATCGCCCCCTTCGGCGGCGGGGTGTACCGGCTCGCCATCAGCGTGCCGGACTGGCGCGAGGAGCAGGGGCCGCCGCCGGAGCTGTTCCAGCGGTTCGTCGACGAGCGTTCCCCGCGGCCCGGCATCGTCGGAGAGCTCGACTGGTCCACCATCTTCCGGGCGCGGCGCCGGGTGGCCGAGACCATGCGCGCGGGCCGGGTCTTCCTCGCGGGCGACGCCGCCCATGTGTTCAGCGCGGCCGGCGCGCAGGGCATGAACACCGGCATCCAGGACGCCGTCAACCTCGCCTGGAAGCTGGCCGGTGTGGTCAGGGGCGCCTTCGAACCGGGCATCCTCGACACCTACGACAGCGACCGCCGCCTGGCCGCGGAGCGCATCGTGCTGACCACCGCCAAGCAGACCAGCTGGGGGCTGTTCAAGCGGCGCCACGAGCTCGCCCTGCGCGATGCCACCGTACGGCTGGCCCATCGGACCGGGGTGCTGCAGCGGTTCGGCGCCCCGCTGATGGCGCAGCACGACGTCAGCTACCGGCCGGCCGAGTCCCTGCGCGACACGCTGCCGGGGCTGACCCGCAGGATCCGCGTCGGCGATCGGCTGCCGGTGTTCGCCGCGCATGCCGACCCCCAGCCGGGCGCCGAACGCTGGCCCTCGATCGACCCCGCGCGGCTGACGCTGCTGCTCTGGGCCGGCGAACGTCAGGACGCCACCTGGCTGGCCACCTGCGAGTCCGTGTCGACGGCCGCCCCCGACGGTGTACCGGTACGGGACATCTCCGCCTGGCCGGGCTTCACCCCGCTGCTCGGCACCACCCCGAGGGCCCTCGTGGTCCGCCCCGACGGCCACGTGGCGGCGATCGTCGCCCCTGAGCCGGCGGCCGTCCGTACGGCACTGCGCAGGGCGGGAAGCAGCTTCCTGGCGGGCGGCACCGTGCAGGCCCCGGAGGTACCGGACACCCCGGCCGCCCGGCTGACGGCCCTGGCGGTGCCCTCGGCCCGTACGGCCGACGAGGCCGAGGAGCTGGCCTCATGAGCCGCGCTGCTGTCCTGTGCGGTCTGGGCGGTGCGCTGCCGGAGAGGGCCGTGTCCAATGAGGAGTTGGCGGAGCAGCTGGACACCTCCGACCGGTGGATCCGTACCCGGACCGGGATCGGCCGGCGTCATGTCGTCGCCCCGGGCGAGGCCACCTCCGACCTCGCGGTGGCGGCCGGACGGGATGCGCTGGCCTCGGCCCGCTGCAGCGACGTGGACCTGGTGGTGCTGGCCACCAGTACGCCGGACCGGCCGTGCCCGGCCACCGCACCGGACGTCGCCCACCGGCTCGGGCTCGGGACGGTGCCCGCCTTCGACGTGTCCGCCGTGTGCACAGGGTTCGTGTACGCGCTGGCCGCCGCGTCCTCCATGATCACCGCGGGGGTCGCCGAACGGGCCCTGGTGATCGGCGCGGACACCTTCTCCACCATCCTCGACCCGGCCGACCGCACCACCCGGGCCATCTTCGGCGACGGAGCCGGAGCCGTGGTCCTGCGGGCGGGCGAGGCGGACGAGCCGGGCGCGCTGCTCGGCTTCGACCTGGGCAGCGACGGCTCGGGCGGCGACCTGATCACGGTGCGCGCCGGAGGCTCCCGGCAGCGCTCCGCGCCCGAACCCCCGGGCGCCGGGGACCACTTCTTCACCATGGACGGCCGTCCCGTATTCACCCAGGCCGTGCTGAACATGAGCCGTTCCTCGGGGACCCTCCTCGACCGGATCGGCTGGACTCCCGCCGAGGTGGACAAGGTCGTGGCGCACCAGGCCAACATCCGCATCCTCAATGCCGTCGGCGAGCAACTCGGCCTGGAGGAGAAGCAGATCGTGGCCAACCTGGACCGGGTCGGCAACACCGTCGCCGCCTCGATCCCGCTCGCCCTGCGCGACGCCGCCGCCGACGGCGACCTGCAGCCCGGCCACCGCGTGCTCCTCACCGGCTTCGGCGGCGGCCTCACCTGGGGCTCGGCCGCGCTGGTCTGGCCGGCCCTGGAACCGACCGACCTCACCGAGAACACCGAGAACGAACAACGAGAGGAAACCACCATGAGCACTCCCGTCATCCAGACCCAGGAATCCCTCAAGCACCGCGTCTCCGCCCTGATCAGCGAGAAGTTCGGCCTCGACGAGGCGGAACTGCTCTCCGGCGCCACCTTCGACGAGCTGGAGATCGACTCCCTGATCCTCGTGGAGCTGAGCCTGATCCTGCGCAAGGAGATGGACATCGTCCTCCAGGAGGGCGAGCTCAAGTCCGCCTTCACCCTGGACGAGGCCGTCGCCGTGATCCGTGCGAAGGCGGATCGGGCGTGAGCGGCGTGGCCCGGGGCCGCGGAGTCGCGGTCACCGGCATGGGCCTCGTCACCCCGGCCGGCATCGGGGTGGAGGAGAACTGGCGGCGCGTGCTGTCCGGTGTCTCCGCCGGGGCCACCGACCCCGAGCTGAAGGGCGAGAAGGTCGACATCTCCTGCCGGGTTCCCGGCTTCGACCCCACGGCCGAGCTGGGCCGGCGCACCGCCTGGAAGCTGGACCGCTTCACCCAGCTCGCCGTGGTCGGCGCCCGGCAGGCGGTCGCCGACTCCGGCCTGGACACCGGGTCCTGGGACTGCACCCGGGTGGGTGTGGTCATCGGCAACTCGCTGGGCGGCGCGGCCACCCTGGAGAAGCAGCTGCGCACCTACTCCGAGGGCACCCCGGAGGACGTGTCGGCGCTGATGATCCCCATGAGCATGGTCAACATGGTCGCCGGATACGTCGCCATGGACCTGCGGATCCACGGCCCCAGCCTGGTCACGGCGACCGCGTGCGCGTCGGGGGCGTCCGCGATCGGCACGGCCCGCGAATGGCTGCTGTCGGGGCTGTGCGACGTGGTCCTGGCCGGCGGGACCGAATCGGCGATCAGCCCCGGCACGCTCAACGGGCTGTCCCGGATGGGTGCGCTGTCGGGCCGTACGGATCAACCCGCCGCGGCGTCCCGCCCGTTCGCGGCGGACCGGGACGGCTTCGTGGCCGGCGAGGGCTCGGCGATCCTCGTGCTGGAACGGTGCGAGGACGCCACCGCCCGGGGCGCCCGGCGCTATGCGGACATCGCCGGCTTCAGCGCCACGTCCGACGCGCACCACGCCACCGCCCCGCACCCGCAGGGCGAGGGCCTGGCGCGGGCGCTGCGGGCCGCCCTGGACGACGCCGGAGTGCTTCCCGACGAAGTGGAGCACGTCAACGCGCACGGCACCTCCACCCCGATGAACGACCTCACGGAGGCCCGTGCCCTGCACTCGGTGCTCGGCGACCGCGCGGCGGTCACCTCCACCAAGGGCGTCACCGGCCACACCCTCGCCGCGGCGGGTGCCGTCGAGGCCGCGTACACCGCGCTGGCGCTGTACCACGGCGCCGTGCCGCCCACCGCCAACGTCGAGTCGCTGGACCCGGCGATCGACGTCGACATCGACGTGGTCACCGGCTCGGCGCGGCACCGGCGGCTGAGTGTCGCCGCGAGCACGTCCCTGGGCTTCGGTGGGCACAACGCCGCCCTGGTCCTCACCGCCGCGGCCTGACGGGGCCGGGGTGTCCGCACCCCGGCCCCTCCAACTCCCCCTGACAGGAAGGAAGTTCACGTGACCACGCGTGGCCTCGGCCCGACCGGACTCGACGTCCACCCCGTCGGCCTCGGGTGCATGGGAATGAGCTGGGGCTATGCCGAGTCCCAGCGCGACGACACGGTCTCGGTCGCGGTGATCCGGCAGGCCCTGGACGCCGGGCCGGTCCTGCTGGACACGGCCGACGCCTACGGCGCGGGTCACAACGAGACCCTCGTCGGCCGCGCCCTCGCCGGACGCCGCGGCGACGCCGTGGTCGCGACCAAGACCGGCATCGTCGTGGACGACCTCGCCACCCGCACCCTGAGCCGCGACGGTTCCCCCGAGCACATCCGGCGCTCGGCCGACGCCTCCCTGAGGCGGCTCGGCGTCGACGTCATCGACCTGTACTACCTGCACCGCGTCGACCCCGCCGTACCGCTGGAGGAGTCCTGGGGCGCGCTGTCCGAGCTGGTCCGCGCGGGCAAGGTGCGCCACCTCGGGCTGTCGGAGGTGACCCGGGAGCAGGCCGACGCCGCTCACCGGGTGCATCCGGTGGCGGCGGTGCAGTCCGAACTGTCCCTGTGGACAAGGGAACCGCTCGACCCCGACAGCGGGATCTCCGGCTGGTGCGCCGAACACGGCGCCGCCTTCGTGCCGTTCGCGCCGCTGGGCCGGGGCTTCCTCACCGGCCGCTACACCCGGCCCGAGGACTTCGAGGCCGGCGACTTCCGGGCCACCAACCCCCGTTTCACGGGTACGGCGTTCACCGCCAACCTGCGCATCACGCACGCGGTGGAGAAGGTCGCCGCCCGGCACGGCGCCACCGCCGCCCAGGTCGCCCTGGCCTGGACCCTCGCCCAGGGCGACCACGTCGTCCCGATCCCCGGCACCAAGCAGGCCCGCTATCTGGCGGACAACCTGGCGGCGGCCGAACTGCTGCTCACCGCACAGGACTTGAAGGAACTGGACGCGGCACCGGACCCCACCGGCAGTCGCTACTGACCGCACGCCCCTCCACCGACAGGAGCACACCATGCCCGATCAGCCGGACGGCGCCCCCGCGCCGTCCCCGTACACCGTGGCCGTCGTCGGTCTGGGCGGCACCGGACTGACCCTGGTGCGCCGACTGGCCGGCGCGGGGCTCACCGTCGTCGGCATCGACGACGACCCGGCGGCCCTGGTCCGCGCCCAGGAACTGAGCCCCTCCGAGCGTCCCCGCACGGTGACCCGCTTCCCGGCGGGGGTCACCGCGGCCGACCTGGTCATCGAGGCGGTACCGGAACCGGCGGCGCTGAAGCGGCTGGTGCTGGCCAAGGTGCGACAGCGCATCAGGCCCGGTACCCCGGTGCTCACCACCGCGCTGACCACGCCGCTCGCCGACCTCGCCGAGGCCGCGGGCCCGGACCTGTTCGCGCTGCGCTTCCTGCGCGCGGACGACCTGGACGCCGTGGAGGTCGCCCGCGCTCCCGGCGCCGGGGACGCCGCGGCCGAGCGGGTGGAACAGATCCTGACGGCGGCCGGAATCACGGCACACCAGGTCGTCGACCGGCCGGGCTCGCTCGCCCCCGGCCTGCTGCTCGGCCTGCTGAACCGGGCCGCGTGGATGGTCCACGACGGGTACGCCACCGCCGAGGACATCGACACCGCGCTGCGGCTCGGCTGCGGCTGGCACGAGGGTCCGCTGGCCGTGCTGGACGCGATCGGCCTGGACACGGCACGCGACCTGCTCTCCCGCCTCGCCGAGACGGCCGACGGGCACCCGGCGCCGGCCCCGGTCCTCGACGAACTGATCGCCCGGGGCGCGCTCGGCCGCAAGACGGGCCACGGCTTCCACCGCCACGACCGGGGCGAGGGGCCGCGCCGCCCGGCCGAGCCGACCGCCCCGCCCGGCCGCCGGGTGGTGGTCGTGGGCTCCGGGACCATGGCCACCGGCATCGCGGAGTCCTTCGTGCGCGGCGGCTTCGACACCACACTGCTGGCCCGGACCGAGGAGAAGGCACAAGGGGCCGCGGAGCGCGTGGAGTTCGCGCTGCGGCGCACGGGCACGGACGAGCAGGGCGGGCAGGGCGGCTTCACCGCGACCGCGAACCGCTCGGTGCTGGGCGCGGTGGACATCGTCGTCGAGGCCGTGGTGGAGGACCTGGAGGTCAAGCGGCGGCTCTTCGCCGAGCTGGGCGCGGTCTGCGCGCCGCGCACCCTGCTGGCCACGTCCACCTCCAGCCTGCCGGTCGCCGCCTGCACCGAGCCCGCGGACCGTCCCGCGGACGTGCTGGGCCTGCACTTCTTCAACCCGGCTCCGGTGATGCGCCTGGTGGAGCTGGTCCCGGCGAAGGGCACCAGCAAGCACAGTCTGGCCCGTGCCCGCGCGGTGGCCGAACGGCTCGGCAAGCAGACCGTGCAGTGCGGCGACCGGGCCGGTTTCATCGTCAACGCGCTGCTCTTCCCGTATCTGAACCAGGCTCTCGAGCTGCTGGACGCGGACGAGACGACGACCGCGGCGCTGGACGCGACCGCACGGGCCGTGGGCGGCCAGCCGCTCGGTCCGGTACGGCTGCTCGACACGGTGGGCGCCGATGTGGCCCTGGAGGTGCAGCGCCGGCTCCGGGCCGACCCGCGCTGCCGGGCGCCGGAGACGGCCCCACTGCTGAAGCAGCTGGTGGCCGCGGGGCACCTGGGCCGCAAGACGCCCGGCAAGGGCACCCGCACCTACCTGGCCTCCCGTACCACGGCGCCGGTCCCCGCGTCCGTCTGATCCCGCCGGGCGGCGGCTCTTCCCCCTCCCCCCAGGTGGGGCCGCCGCCCGGCTTCCCCCTCCCACCCGCACGGAAGGCCGTACCCCATGTCCGCTGTCCCCGGCGCACCGAACGCCCCCGTCGAGATCGCCTTCTTCGACGTCGACGAGACGCTGATCACCGTCAAGAGCATGTTCCGCTTCCTGGAGTTCCACTACCGCGAGCGCGGTCTGCCGCCGTCCGCCTACGAGGACGCGGCGGGCACGCTGCGGCGCAGGTCGGCGGCGGGTGTCTCACGGCTGGTCACCAACCGCGAGTACTACCGGCTGTACGCGGACCGCCCGCGCGAGGAGCTGTTCGCGCACGGCCGCGCCTGGTTCGACGCGGAGCTCGCCGCCGGCGCGCTGCTGCATCAGCCGGTGGTGTCCGCCCTGCGCCGGCACCGGGAACAGGGCGCGCTGACCGTGCTGGTGTCGGGCTCGTTCCGGCCGTGTCTGGAGCCGGTCGCGAAGCTGCTCGGCGCCGACGAGATCCTGTGCAGCGAGCCGGAGTACGTCGGCGGGTACTGCACGGGTCTGGTGGAACGCCCGGTCATCGGCGTCGAGAAGGGCCGGCTGGCGCGCACGCTGATGCGGCGGCGCGCGGTGTCCCCGTCGCGCGCCGCCGCCTATGCCGATCACGCCTCCGACCTCGACCTCCTGCGCTCCGTGGGCCATCCCGTCGCCGTCGGCGACGACATGGTGCTCGGCGCCCATGTCGCCCGGGTGGGCGGAGGCACGCTGCCGGGGGTCGGCCGGGTCGCGGACGTCAGCCGGTCTGCTCCTTCGCGACCGACACCAGCGCGGTGAAGCACAGCATGTCCTCCTGATGCATCGTCACCAGGAACCGGGCACGGCCGAGTTGGTCGTCGGGCAGCAGCTGTGCGTCCACCCAGCAGGGGGAGTCGAGTTCGACGTAGCGGTGGAAGACGGTCTCCATCGCCTCGGCGACACCGACCCGGGGGTGCCGCAGGGTGCGCACGGCCTGCTTGGCGGCCTCGAGCAGGAGGATGCCCGGGGCGTGGTCGCTGGGGTGGTCGAAGTACATCGGGTGGTGGGTGTCGATCCGCAGCTGCCAGCGGTCCGTCGCGTCGGTGGGTGAGAGCACCACGTCCCTGAACTCCTCGCCGGCGCCGGAGACCGGGGGCGGCAGCGGGCGGCTGCGGGCCAGCTCCAGCATGCGGTGGGCGTCGTGGTAGGAGCCGCGCAGCCGCTCGTAGATGGCGGGCGGCTGGATGGTGAACCGGGTGTGGGCGGTGGCCAGTTGCTCGCCGTCGCGCAGCACGGTGATGTTCAGGGACAGGGCCGAGACCCGGCCGCGCCGGCGGACCACGTCGTAGCAGCGGATGTGCAGATCGGGCCGGCCGCCGATGCCCTCCTCGCGCAGTGTCCTGAGGTTCAGCGCGTAGCGGTACTCGCTCCAGAGCAGACGGTGGCCGAACGGGACGTCGTAACCGGCGTGCGACAGCAGCGGAAAGGCCTGCCGAATCGTTTCCGTGAGCAGTACGGCGCTGTCCTCGCGGCGGTCCCCGGCGGCCAGGAGATCGCCGGTGTCCGTCCAGTCGGCCGCGACCAGGAACTCGTCCTGAGCCAGGCGCTTCAGGCCCGAGAGCAGTACCTGGCCGGCGTCGTGCTTGTGGACGAGGTCCTTCGCCACCCGGGCCGGTCTCGAAACAGCAGCCGTCACCATCTCGTTCATGTGGAATCCCCCTGTTTTCCCGCATCGACATGCGCTGCCCCCGCGAACTGGCGGAGGCGCGCCACAGCCAGTAACATAGAGGACGTTCTTTTTCTTGTCGAGACCGGGATGCAGCCATGGCACGAGCGAACACGAATCGCGCACCCAAGCAGGAGCGCGCGATTCAGACCCGAGAGCAGCTCTTGAAGGCGGCCGCGGAGGTCTTCGACGAGTACGGCTACGCCGGCGCCGGGATCAACAAGATCCTGCAGCGTGCGGGCGTGACGGCGGGGGCTCTGTACTTCCACTTCAAGGACAAGCAGAGCCTCGCGATGGAGGTGATGAACGCCCAGCGCAGCACGATCGAGCCGCATGTGCCCACGACCGGCCTGCAGCGCCTGGTGGACATCACCCTCATCTGGTCGCACTCGCTCCAGGCCGACCCGCTGCTGCGGGCCGGCGTCCGGCTCACCGGCGAGCAGGCCGCCTTCGGCCTGCAGGACGCCACGCCGTACACGGTCTGGGCCCGCAGCTTCGAGGACTGCCTCGAAGTGGCGCGCGCCCAGGGCGAGTTGCGGGAGCACGTGCGGATCGAGGAGCTGGCCGAGTTCGTCGTCGGCGCGTGCACCGGCATGCAGGAGTACGCACAGGTCGTCTCCGGGCGTGCCGACCTGCCCCGCCGCACGGTGAACATGTGGCGCCTGTTGCTGCCCAGCATCGCCACCGACCCGGCTCTCGGCGGGATGGAGAACAGCGAGGAGCGCGCTCTGTCCCTGTGGACGTCCGTGAGTGCGCCCGGCCAAGGGGAGGGAACCCGATCATGACCGACCGACTCCACAAGTTGAGACTGGCGGCCGTCAACATCGACGGCGTCCTGCTGAACGACACCTTCAGCCCGCTCATCCACCGGTTCGTCACCCGCCGCGGCGGCGTCTACTCGGCCGATGTGGAGCGCCGCGTCTTCTCGCAGCGGCAGGCCGACGCCGGCCGTGCCATGGCGGCCGCGGTGCCGCAGGAGCTGACCGGCGAGGAGGCCCTGGCCGCCTACTTCGAGGAGCGCGCCGCCTACCTCGCCGACCACCCCGTGGAGGTCACCGAGGGAGCCGGGGCACTGCTGCGGCGGCTGCGCGCCGCCGGGCTCGACGTGGTCTGCTACGGCGGCCTGGCCAAGTCCCACTTCGACGAGCATCTCGGGGCGTACGCCGGGCTGTTCACCCCTCCCCACTACATCTGCACCAACGACGTGCGCCCCGGACTGCGGGAGATCACCGCGCACTTCGGGCTGGTCCACGGCCAGGTGCTCTTCATCGACGACGTGGCCCGGGTCGCCGAGGCGGCCAGGGCCCTCGGGGCACCGTTCATCGGCCGGCCCAGCCGGTTCGAGCACAGCCACCAGGCCGAGCTGATGCGACAGGCCGGGGCACGCCATCTGGTGGACGGACTGGACGAGATCGACGACGCGCTGCTGCGCACGGTGGACGAGGAGGCGACGGCCGGCACGGCGTGGCCGACCCGGGCCGACGAACCGGTGCCGACGGCCGGTTAGAGCCTTCTCGCCCCCTGGGCCGTCCGGACACCCCTGATGGAAGAGGGGTCGCGGACGGCCCATCGGCCGCCCGGACAGTCGTACGGCATCTCAGACGGCCAGCGTGCCGCCGTCGACCGGGACGGTCGCACCGGTCACGAAGGACGAGGCACCGCTGCACAGCCACAGCGCCGCCTGCGCCACCTCGACCGGGGCGGCGAACCGCTTCTGGACGGCACGCGCGAAGAACGCCTGCTCCATGCCCGGCATCTGCTCGACGACCGACTCCATCATCTCGGTGAGCGTGCTGCCCACGGCCAGGGCGTTGACCCGGATACCCCGGTCCCCGTACGAGGCCGCCGCTGCCTTGGTGAGGCCGATCACCGCGTGTTTCGCGGCCACGTAGGGCGCGCCCACACCGGTGGCGATGAGGCCGGCCACGCTCGCGGTGTTGACGATCGTGCCGCCGCCGGTGCCGAGCATGGCGCGGATCTGGTGGCGCATGCAGTTCCACACGCCCCGGACGTTGACGTCCATGACGGTGTCGTAGTCGTCGTCCGACATCTCGTGCAGATCGACGCCGAGCGTGGCGTGGCCGGCGTTGTTGAAGGCGGCGTCCAGGCGGCCGAAGCGCTCCACCGCGGTGTCCACGACCCGTTCGACGTCCTCGCCACGGCGTATGTCCCCGGTGACATACGCCGCCCGGCCGCCCTTGGCCTCGATCTCCTCGGCCACCGAGGCGAGTTGCTCCTGGCGGCGGGCCGTGAGCACGACGGCCGCGCCGTGCTCGGCGAAGAGCCGTGCCGCCGCCGCGCCGATGCCCGACGAAGCCCCGGTGATCATGACTACCCGATCGCTCATTACGCACGCTTGTTCGATCATGACGGCCAGTCAAACAGGCACCCGGCAGACCGTCAGCCGGATTGGGCAGTCGTTACCGGCCAACCTGCCAAGAACGTTCCGAGCTGCTCGTTTTCCGGATCTCTTGGGAATTTCTTGACCTATGGTGGTGCCGTCGCGGGCCGGCCGCGGCACACGGGGGCGGGAGGAGGTGCGAGCACATATGGCGCGACAGGAGAGGGCCGAGCAGACCCGGCAGCGGATCGTCAGGGCCGCGGCCGCCGAATTCGCCGAGCACGGCTACGACGGCACCTCCCTGCACCGGATCGTCAGATCGGCCGGTGTCACCATGGGCGCGCTGACCTTCCACTTCCCCAGCAAGTCGGCCCTGGCGGACGCCGTCCAGGAAGCGGGCACGACCGCCACCCGCGAGGTGATGCTCATCGCCGCCCCCACGCCGGGGCTGCAGGGCGTGCTCGACGAGGTGCTGACACTGGCCGACGCCCTGCGCACCACGCAGAGCATCCGTGCGGCCGCCCGGCTCACCCGCGAGGGGCACGCCGCCGACCACGGCTGGTACGACTCCTGGGCCCCCGGCCTGCGCGAGGCGCTGGAGCGGGCCTGGCGCGAGGAGCACCTGGACGGCGGGCTGACCCCACTGGCGGCCGCCTCCCTGCTCTCCCACGTCCTGCTCGGCGTCGAGGCCGCCGCCACGGCCCCGGACGCAGTGCGCACGATCACCGGCGACGGTCCCGAGGAGAACCTGACCCAGGCCCTGAAGGCGTTGGGCGCCCTCCTCACGCCCAACACCCCTCACTGAATGCGTAGTTCCGCACACCTGCCGTAGCGCTGAAGCGACACGCTCAACGCGCGGTACGGAATTTTCCGCGCCCGGCCCACTGCCCGGCACGCCACTCCCGCCGCAGCTCAGAACCCCTGAGCGCATCGCCGCGCGATCCTCCTCGTCGTCGCCTTCCCGGCGCTCGCGCTAGAAACATAGAGAATGTTCTGTATATTTGCGGCTGACCGGGAGAGAGGAGTCCGTCCATGCATCCGGCCACAGAGCACGTCCCGCCGGCCCAGCGGCTCTTCGCCCATCTGCCGCGGGCCGACCAACGGCGGTGGGCCGGCGTCTACTTGAAGGGACTTCTGGCCACCCAGGGCAAGAAGTCGCTGCGGCGCATAGCGGCCTCGGTGACCCCGTCCCCGACGGCACCCCAGTCGCTGCAGCAGTTCGTCAACGACAGCGCCTGGCGCTGGCGCCCGGTCCGCGCCGAACTCGCCCGCTGGGTCGCCGAGCACACCGCCGCGCACGCCTGGACGCTCTCCCCCGTGGTCATCCCCAAGCGGGGCGAGCTGTCCGCCGGCGTCCACCGGCGCTTCGTGCCCGCCTTCGGACGTACCGTCAACTGCCAGCTCGCCGTGGGCGCATTCCTCTCCGGCGACCTCGGCGACCTCTCCGTGGACTGGCGGCTGTACCTGCCGCGGCGCTGGACCGAGGACGCCACGCTGCGGCACCAGGCCCGCATCCCCGAGCCGACCGGTCATGCCACCGCGGCCGACCTGTGCCTCGCCCTCGCCGACCAACTGTCGCGGATCACCCACGAGATGCCGCCGGTGGTCGTCCACACCGACGGTCACATCGACGCCATGGCCGTGATCGAGGGCCTCGGTGCCCGCGGCCTGGACTGGATCGTGGACGTCCCCGACAGCCTGCCCCTGTCACTCGCCCCGGCCGCCGCCCCCCACCCGGCCGACACGACGGCACTGCACGCGGCCCCGGAGCCGGCGGGCGACCTGCTGCGGCGGCACGCCCGGCCGCCCGTCACCACCCCCCTCGCCCCCGGGCGGCCCCGGCTCGGCACCGTACGGGTGCTGCTGCCGGACCAGAACCGGCCGGCCCTGCTGGTCGGCGTCTGGACCGCCGCATGCCCACGGCCCGACCGGATCTGGCTGACCAACCTGCCCCCGGAGGGGCGCGCCCGGGCCCTGGGGCCCGTTGCGAAGGTCCCGCCCCCAGAGGGGGTGCCCCCAGCCCCGCGACGCCCGGCACACGCCCCCACCCTCGAACCGGCCTCGCCCGGCTCGGGCGGAGGGACCCCCTTCGCCGCACCGGGCACAAGCCCAAGTACGTCCGGTCCATCGACGGGGCCTTGCACCCGGCAGGCCGAGAGCACGCACCGGACGCCGCAGGGCCCGCCCCACGGGCGGACGACGGGGCTTTCGCAACAGGCCCTGGCGGTCATCGGCTCCGCCACGGCCGCACGGGTCGGGGTCGCGGAGGCCGAGCTGGGCCTGCACGACTTCGCGGGCCGGTCCTATCCCGGCTGGCACCGCCACGCCACGCTGGTCTCCATCGCCTCGGCGCACCGCAGGCTCGGCCACGAGGTGTGCCTGGCCCCGGGCGGCGGCTGACCGCCGTATGCCGGTCGGCGACCGCCGACCGACGGCCCTTCCCCCCACACAGCACCACGGGAACCCCGCAGCGACGCAGGGCTCCTGCCGATCCGTTCGCCCGTACACCGCTCGCCATGCGGTGACACCCAACCTTGAGGAGGGGCTGTGGAGTTCCGTGTCCTTGGACCGATCGACATCCGCGAGCAGGGGCGTGACATCACCCCTCGCGCGCCCAAGCAGCGGCAGGTGCTCGCCCTGCTCATGGCGAAGGCCAACCACCGTGTGTCCGTGCCGGCGCTGCTGAGCGAGGTGTGGGACGGCGAGCCGCCCCGCACCGCCACCACCGCCCTGCAGACGTACATCGGGGCGATACGCAAGGCGCTGGCCGCCGGCACCGGCACCAGCGCCCGTGAGATCGCCGACCACCGGCTGGTCACCGACGGCAACGGTTATGTGCTGCGCCTCGGGCCCGACGAATGGGACCGGCCCCGCTTCGAGCGGCTGGTCCTTCAGGCTCGTGGCCTGCTGGAGAAGCGCGACGCGCACGCCGCCGCGGAGGTGCTCGGCGAGGCGCTGGCCGTGTGGCGCGGGGCGCCCTTCGGGAACGTCCGGCACGGCAGCCGGCTCACCGTGCAGGCCCGGGTGCTGAACGAGGCGCACCTCGCGGCCTGCGAGGCGCGGATCGACGCGCTGCTGCTGTGCCGGCGCTTCCAGGAGGCGGTCGGGGAGGCCGTCGCCCTGGTCGACGAGCACCCGTACCACGAGAACCTGCACACCCAGCTGATGCGGGCGCTCTACGCCTCGGGCCGCCGTGCCACGGCGCTGGAGGTCTACCAGTCCCTGCACCGCCGTATGACCGACGACCTCGGCATCCCGCCGTCGCCCTCCACCACGACCCTCCACCACGTGATGCTCCAGGACAGCCCCGACCAGCGCTATCTCGCGGCCGCGGGCGCGGGGGCCCTGCAGTGACGCCCCACCGCCCCTAATTGCCGGTGCCCTCGTTCGGCCACAGGCTCTCCACGGCCCGCGAAGGGCCGCCCACCGTGCGTACCCGCTCCATGGCCACCTGGACGAAGGCCCGTAGTCGGGCCGTCTCGTGGCCGGTGGGCCAGACGAAGGCGTAGTCGATGCCCGGGGCGTCCGTGAACGGCTTGAAGACCAGGCCGGGACGGCTGTAGTAGTGCGCGCCGGCGGCCGCCACCGGTGTCACGCCCTTGCCCGCGAGAACCAGGGAGAGCGCGTCCTCCCAGTGCGTCATGGCCTGCCCGTGCGGGATGGGCCGCCCCGACGGCGTCTGCCGCGGGAAGTGGTGGTCCAGCCACTGCGTCGGCACACTCCCGGCGACCGTCAGCAGCGTCGCCTCCGCCAGGTCCTCCACGCTCACCGACTCACGCCGCGCGAACGGGTGCGCGGACGACATCAGCAGCACCCTCGGCTGCGACACCAGCACCGGACCCAGCGTCAGATCCGGCTCGGCCAGCGGAGGTTCGGTGACCTGGAGCTCGACGTCCCCCGCGCGCAGCGGACCGTAGGGGTCCGAGATCTGCACCTGCCGTATCTGCACGTCCACACCCGGGTATCGGCGTCCGAACACCTCGGCGATGCTGTGCAGCAGATGGCCCGTGAACGCGCCGGAGAAACCGATCCGCAGCGAGCCGGTGATCCCCCGCCCGGCCGCCATGGCCCTGGCGACGGCCTCCTCGACCCCCCGCCACGCGGGCGCGAGATCGTCCCTGAGCTGTTCCCCGATGGGCGTGAGGGTCACCTGACGGCTGGTCCGGTCGAACAACTTGGCCCCGATACGGCGCTCCAGCCGGGCGACGGTCTGGCTGACCCGGCTCTGCGACACACCCACGCGCTCGGCACTCCGTCCGAAGTGCAGTTCTTCCGCGAGGGTCAGGAAAATCTCGATCTCCTGGCGTTCCATGACCGGTTCTCCCGCGCCCCCTCACTTCCACGACCTCGAACGATGAGCCCAGCGAATCGATCGTTGCACAGATCGTCCTTGTTGCGCAGGTCCCCCGATTCGAAGCTGGAACAGCCAGCGAGATCATCAGGAAGGACCCTCATGGCCGTCACCGAATCCTCACCCCCCACCCATCCCACGCACGAGGCCGCCGCACCACCCGAGCCCGCCGCCGGCGGCGTCTTCGGGGCACGCGAGTGGCTGGTGCTGATCACCCTGTGCTGCGCCACCTTCATGTGCGGCCTGGACTTCTCCATCGTCACCGTCGCCCTGCCCGACATCGGCACCGCGCTCGGCTTCTCCTCGGCCGGCACCCTGCAGTGGGTGGCCACCGCCAGCCTGCTGCCGTCGGCGAGCCTGCTGCCCCTGTTCGCCCGGGTCGCCGACCTGATCGGCCGCAAGCGGCTGTTCACCCTCGGCGTCGCCGTCTTCACCCTCTTCTCGCTCGGCGCCGCCCTCGCGAACAGCCCCGGCGTGCTGATCGCCACCCGCATCGGCCAGGGCACCGCCGCCGCGATGATCGCCCCGTCCGCCATCGCCCTGATGACCGGCTACTTCCAGGAGGGCCCCAAGCGTGCCCGCGCCCTGGGCCTCAACGGCGCCGTCATGTCGCTGGGCTTCGTGCTCGGCGCGCTCGGCGGCGGTGTCATCACCAACGGCTTCAGCTGGCGCTGGACCATGGTCGCGCTGTGCGTGATGGGTGCGCTGGCGCTGGCCGGTGCGCTGGCCCTGCCGGCGATCCACGAGTCCGGTGCCGCCCGCCGGATGGACATCCCGGGCGCGATCCTGGCCACGCTCGGCCTGTTCGGCCTGGTCTACGGCATCTCCACCGGCGGTGACGAGGGCTGGACCCGTCCCGCCGCGCTCGGCCCGATCGTCGGTGGCCTGGTGCTGCTGGCCGCGTTCCTGCTGGTCGAGCGGAGCCACCCGGAGCCGCTGGTGCCGCTGTCCGTGCTGAACCGGCCGTCCGTGAAGTGGTCGGGGCTGTTCGGTGTCATCACCTTCGGCATGTGCGCCGGTACGACCGTGCTGCTGAGCCTGTACATGCAGGACGTACTGGGCTTCACCGCCCTTCAGGCCGGCCTGAGCTACCTCGGCGAGGGCGCGGCCGCGACCCTCGGCGGCATGTACGTCGCGAAGCTGCTCGGCAGGTTCGGCGGGGTGAAGGTGCTGGCCGCGGGCCTGCTCATCCAGGGTGTCGGCACGGTCGCGATGTTCGCCCTGCCGCAGGACGTGAACCTGGCCGCCCTGCTCGTCACCTCGTCCGTCATGGGACTCGGCCACGTCTTCAGCGTCGTCTCCTTCATCACCGTGATGACCACGGGCGTCACCGAGGAGGACCAGGGCGTCGTCGGCGGTCTGTCGCAGCTGCCGCAGTACGTGGCCGCGATCGGTGTCTCGGGTCTGAGCGCGATCGCCGCGGCCCGCACGGGCGCCCTCTCGTCGGGCGCCACGCCGAGCCGCGCCGACATCCTGGGCGGGCTGCACGCGGGCATGGTCACGGCCGGTGTCGTCGCCCTCGCCGGTGCCCTGCTCGTCGGCGCCGTACTGCGCAAGCGGACCCCGGCCTAGGCCGTCCCGTGTCCGGCATACGGCACCGCCCGCCGGAACCGTCCGCGCACCCGGCGCGGCCGTCCGCCGCCACTCGGCGGACGGCCGCGCCGTCCCCGTATCCGAGCCGCGCCGGGCGCCTTCGCCGCCTGCGAGGAGACCATCCGTGAACGACAGCCGACTGCGCAGGCCCTCCGCCGTCCGCACCCTGCGCGTGGGTGAGATGAAGGTCAGCTACGTGCCCGACGGGGCGATGCTGCTGAAGCCGGCCGGCAGTCTGCCCGCGGCCGTCGACCGCCACTGGAGCAGGTACGGCGCCTATCTCAACGACACCCGCCGCCTCGTCGCCAACACCGGCGGCCTGCTCGTCGAGCACGGCACCCGGGCGCTGCTGATCGACGCCGGGTTCGGCCCGCGCGCGGTGCCGGAGGACCCCGACCACCCCGACCGGGGCGCGGTGCACGGCGGCTCGCTGCCCGGCAATCTGGCCCTGCTCGGGCGGTCGCCCAACGACATCGAGACGGTGGCCTTCACCCACCTCCACCCCGACCACATCGGCTGGGCCTGCGTCGACCCGCCCCTGTTCACCCGGGCCACCTTCGTGATCCCCAAGGCCGAATGGGACCACCGCGACCCCGCGGTGGCGGCCCTCGAACCCCGGACCCGGCTGGTACTCGCAGGCGACGAGGTCTTCCCCGGCGTCCACGCCATGGCCCTGCCCGGCCACACCGCCGGCCACACCGGCTTCGTCATCGCCTCCCACGGCACCCGCCTGCTCGCCTTCGGCGACGCCATGCTCTCCTCGCTCCAGATACGGCACCCCGAGTGGTCCGCGATCTCCGACGCCGACCCCGCCCGGTCGGAGTTCCACCGCCGCTGCCTGATCGCCGAACTCCTGCGCCCGGACACCCTCGGCTTCGGCATCCACTTCGCGGACGTGGTTTTCGGCAGGGTGCGGTCGCAAGGGCAGCGGGCGGCCTGGCATCCGCTGTGACTCAGGCGATGCCGGCGCACCTCACGGACGGCGAGTTCGCCCTCGCGCCAGGGGGCGGCGCCGGCCGTGGGCCTTTCGCGGAGCCGGCGGAGCCGGTCCCGCTACAGGTATTCCGGAATGGCCGTAGTGGAAGGCGGCGATGTGGTCGCTGTGCTGCGAGTTGAGGAGGTGGATGAGGACCACCCCGAGGGCGATCATCGCGAGGATCACGCCCACGGTCACGAACGTCTCCACGGCCCTCACCTTCCCATCGGCTGAAGCGGCAGCGCGGCGGTCACGGCCGGAATCCGCGGACGGGCGGCCGGATCGCCGGCCGCATGCCCTCCTTCGGAGTCCCAGACCGCCTCGACACCGCGGTCGGCCTCGGACACCGTCCGCAGGCGCGCCGCCTCCTCCATCAACCGGCTCGCGGTCGACGTGCCGAGCGGGTCGCTCGCGGCGGCCATCAACCAGGCGGCCGAGTCAGGAGCCGTCCGCGGCGGGACCACGAGGAGGTTCCAGCGGCCCATGCGGTACGAGAGCAGCAGCAGCTCGTGCGGGTCCTGTTCGGCCAGGAACCAGCCCACCTTCACCACATGCCCGGCGACGGGCACCTTGCGTGGAACGACCGGCCAGTGGGTGGGATTCACCGTGACCCGGGTGATCCGCCCCCACAGCGGATCCAGCACGGCGGTCAGAGTGGGGAGTTCGGCCACCAGATCGCGGGAGCGGGGCCACCAGGCACCGTCCAGCAGAGCCGGTGCGGGACCGACGGGAGCCAGCGACAGACGCAGAGAGGACGAGGAGGACCGGTCTTCGGCTTCGGCTGTCGGCGGGAGGGAAATGGTCGCAGTCATGACGCGAACCCTGCCCCGGGCCGGCCGCAACCGGCCCGGCATATTCAATCGCCGAAAACGACACGAGCTTGGCAGCCGGTGCGCGAAATATCCTCGGTGATTCCAGGGTACTCCGCGGACAGGCCCGACGGACCGTACGGCCGACGGAGAAACGGCCCCGTGCGTACCCGCGCCCTCGGACGTCGTGCCGCCCGTGGAAGCACCCGATGACGGCGGGGTGTTTCGGCCATACGATGACAAGTGGGTCGACCGGGGCCGTTGTGCCACCGGCGGACCGCGCAGACAAGGAGCAGGGAATGATCCGTGCAGCCGACGTCCGCGAGTGGCGCAACCATGAAGTGGTCGACCCGAAACAGCGCAGGATCGGCATGCTCGAAGCGGTCTACGTGGACACGGCCACCGACGAACCGGCCATGGCCACCGTCCGGACCGGGCTGCCCACCCGCCACCGCCTGGTCTTCGTCCCCCTCGACGACGCGGTCCTCGGACCGGGCTACGTCAAGGTCCCCTACGACAGGGGACAGGTACGGAAGGCCCCCTCGATCGGGACGGACGACGTACTGCCGGCCGAGCAGGAGGAAGAGATCTTCCGGCACTACGGCATGAAGTACCAGCCGGGAGCGGGCGGCGAACGTCAGCTCGCACGCCGCTGACCGTACGCATACGGCACGGGAGAGGTGATCCGCGGTGATGGCGTTGTTCCTTCTGCTCGTCCTGGTGGCCGTGGTCCTGGGAATCATCGGGGCGGCAGCGGACGGCCTGGGATATCTCCTGGCCATCGGCATCGTGCTCTTCCTCGCCGACCTGGCCTTCTTCACGGTGCGGCTGTCCCGTCGCGCCAGGCGGCGTCCCGTCCGCTGACGCGGTCTTCGGTGGGAGGCCGCCATGACTGGAAGGCGGCGTGATGGAGGGTGCGGGAGGTGAGGGGTGGTCGTGGCCGGCGGCCGAGCCGGGTTTCTGGCGGCAGGTCGTCGAGCAGCTGGGCACAGCCCTGATGGTGGTGGATCCGGCCGGACGGATCCTCGCCGTCAACCCGGCCGCCGAACGGCTGCTGGGCCGCGCCGCCCGCGCGATGCGCGGAATGGACGCGCACGAGCTGCTGCACCGGGACGCGGACGGCAGCACGCTCCTGCGGAAGCAGTGCCCGCTGCTCCAGTCGCTGGCCGAGGGGGCCGCCGCCCGCGGGGAGGGCGACAGCTATCTGCGCGGCGACGGTCGCCTGGTCACGATCTCCTGGTCCGCTTCTCCCCTGGTGGCCGACGGCTCCGTCAAGGGCATGGCCGTGCTCTTCACCGATGTCACGGGCGACCACGGCGCGCGCCGTGAACGTGCGGCCTACACGAGTGCTCTCGAGGACCTCAACGAGCGGCTGACCCTGGTCGCGGAGATCACCGACGTACTGGGCCAGACCCTGGAGACCGACGAGGCCCTCGCCCGGCTGGGCCGGCTGCTGGTTCCGCGCCTCGCCGACTGGGCGGCGGTGGACCTCCGGTCCGGTTCCGGGCAGGTCCACCGGGTGACGGTGACCGGTCCCGCGGGCCGCGACGTGGGACTGGAGGGCGGGCGCGAGCACCTTCCCGAGGCCGGGGAGGGAGACCACTCGCCTCTTGTCCAGGTGCTGAACGGCGGTTCCCCTGTTCTGCAGCACGGGCAGCACGACAGGCAGACGGCGGCAGCCCCGCCCGGCTCTCCCCTGTCCGCCCTCCACAGCGACTTCCTGCGGACGGTGCTCGCGACGTCCGTCATCACGGTGCCGCTGGGCTCCAGACGGCAGATCACCGGCGCACTGACGCTGGTGCGCACCGACCCGGCGCACCCCTTCGACACCGCCGACCTGGACGTGGTGAGCGACATCGGCCGCCGGGTCGGCCTGGTCATCGACAACGCCCGCCGGTACGGCCGCCAGCGCGCCGTAGCCGAGGCCATGCAGCGCAACCTGCTCGCCCCGCTGCCCCAGCCCGGCCGCCTGCAACTGGCCGCCCGCTACCAGCCGGCTCCGGCCGGCTCCCAGGTCGGCGGCGACTGGTACGACGCGTTCGAGCTGAAGGACGGCACGCTCGCGCTGGTCATCGGCGACGTCGTGGGCCACGACCTGACCGCGGCGGCCGGAATGGCCCAACTGCACGGCATCCTGCGGTCCCTGGCCTGGGACCGCACCGAACCGCCCGGCGCCGTCGTCGACCGTCTCGACGACGCCATGCCCGCCATCACCACCGTCACCATGGCCACCCTCGTCCTCGCCCGGGTCGAAGGCCACCCGCGGACCGGTCCATGGACACTGCGGTGGACCAGCGCCGGACATCCGCCGCCTCTCCTCCTGTCCCCGGGCGGATACGCGCAGTACCTCGAAGCCGGGCAGGGACTCGTCCTCGGCGCTCCCCAGGCCGCCGGCGCGAGCAGGCCGAACGCCACGCTGCCCCTGCCGCCGGCCGCCACCCTCCTCCTCTACACCGACGGCCTGATCGAGATCCCCGGCAGCGACCTCGACACCGGCCTGGGCCTGCTGCGCCGCCACGCACTCGCGCTCGCCGACGCACCACTGGACACGCTGTGCGACCAACTGCTCGCCCGGATGCCGCCCGGCAGCACCGACGACGTGGCCCTCCTGGCCCTGCGTCTGCCGACGCCGTGACTTCCGTACCCATTGCTCTCATCACACCGGCGTGCGTGTGCGCAGCAGTACGCTGGCCGCACGGCCGCCCATGACCCTGGCCCTCTCCGTGCAGTCCCGTTCCGCGCAACAGAGGCTCTGCGCAAGGCGAAAGCCACTCCACCGACAGAGGAGATGGGCGCGCATGAGCCCGTATCCCGACCTGTTCGACGAATGCCGTGTGGTCCGGGCCGGTGGTGAGCTGGACGTGACGACCGCGGCGGCCTTCGCGCGGGACCTTCAGGACGCCCGGGACAGCAGCGGGCCGCCGTTCCTCATCGTCGATCTGCGCGGCGTGACCTTCATGGACGGCAGCGTCCTGGACCCGCTGTGCGCGGCGTGGCACGACTGCCGTCGGCGGGACGGATGGGTGCGCGTCGTGCACACCCGGCCGGGCACGACTCTTCTGTTCCGGGCCGGCGGCCTGCTGGAGCGGTTCCCCCGGTACGCCAGCGTCCGGCAGGCCTGGCAGGGCATACCCGCCGGCCGCACTCCGCCGGACGGAACCGTATGACGGCCGGCCGCGGCCGGGCGACGCCTCGCGCCCCACAGCCCCGGACGTGGCGGAAACGAGCACGGTGATCAGCGACGGCATGGCCGAGGTCCTGCGCCTGCTGCGCCTGGACGGGCCCGGTGATCCGGCGCCGTCCTGGGCGCGGGCGCTCGGCGCCGAGGGCGTTGCGCTGACCCTGCTCGTGGGAGCCGGGCGGACGCCCGAGCCGCTGTGGTGCCACCCCGAGCTGAGTGCGCGGTTCGAGGAACTCCAGTTCACGCTGGGCGAGGGCCCGGGGCCGGAGGCGATCCGCACCGGCTCGCCCGTCCTGGAGCCCGACCTGGCGCGCGTACGTTCCGAGCGATGGCCCGCGCTGCTGCCCACCGCGTGGGAGTTGGGCGTGTACGGCGTCTGCTGCTTCCCGCTCGGCATCGGCGCCATCCGCGTCGGCGTACTGACCGTGCTGTGCGACGGGGACCGGCGGATGAGCGAGCAGCAGTACGCGGACGCCACCGCCCTGGCTGCCGCGCTGACCGGCGCGTTGCTGAACGGGGACCGGCCCCGCAACCGGAGCGGGGACGGAGGCGGCGGTGCGCTCGGCGCCCCGGGGTCGCCGTCCGGGCTGCACCGCGCGGCCGTGCACCAGGCCACCGGAATGATCAGCGTCCAGCTCGGTGTGTCCATGGAGGAGGCCCTCCTGCGCCTGCGGGCCCATGCCTACGGCCACGAACGCCCCCTCGGGCAGGTGGCCAAGGACGTGGTCGCCCGCCGACTCCGATTCAAAAAGGCCCTCGACGACGACCCCGACGGCGACCCCGACGGCGACCTCAACGACGATGGAAGCGGGCCGCATTCGCCCGACGGTGGAAGGGGATGATCGGCATGGCCCGCGAACGACGTCTGGCCCAGATCTTCGTGGAGGTCGCGGACTCTCTTGTCGAGGACTTCGACGTCATCGACCTGCTGCAGCGGCTGTCCGCACGCTGCGTCGAGCTGCTCGACGTGTCGGCGGCCGGGATCCTGCTCGTGGACGCGCACGGTGAACTGCAGATCATCGCCGCCTCGGACGAACACACCCGCCTGCTGGAGCTGTTCGCGCTCCAGCACGACCAGGGCCCGTGCGTGGAGTGCTACCGCACCGGGGCCGTCCGCACCAACATCGACCTGACGCGCCCGGAGGCGACCGTGGACTGGCCGAGCTTCGCCGCCCGCGCCCGCGAGACGGGGTACGTGAGCACGCACGCCATCCCGCTGCGCCTGCGCAGCCGCGTGGTCGGCGCCCTCAACCTCTTCCAGGCCACACCGCAGCGCCTCGGCGACGACGACATCGCGCTCGCCCAGGCCCTCGCCGACGTGGCCACCATCGCGATCCTGCAGCAGCGCACGCTGGAACGGTCGCACGTCGAGAACAGCCAGCTGGAGACCGCGCTCACCAGCCGCATCCTCATCGAACAGGTCAAGGGCGTCCTGGCCGAGCGCTGGAACACCTCCGTCGACGACGCCTTCGCCGCGTTCCGGTCGTACGCCCGCGCCCGTCACCTGCGCCTGTCGGACTTCGCCACGCTGATCATCTCGGGCGACTTCGACACCTCGGCCATTCCGCCACCGGACCGGGCCGGGGACCACAACGGCTGACCGCCGTCACGTCGTGCTGCCGGTGCCGGTGTCGATGAGGATCTGTGCGGCCCGGGTGACGTTGTCGGCGCGCACCGCCTCGGCCATCGCGGCGCGTGCCGCCTCGGGCGTCGCGTGCGGCGGGATCACGAGGAGGGAGAAGTGGTCCTGATCGCCCCGGGTGACGAGGACGGTGTCGTCGCCGACCGGGAAGGAGTCGATGCGGACGACTCGGTCGTCGACGACCAGCCGCGTCGGCAGCGCGTCCCAGGCGGTGGCGTCCAGGCCGACGCGCGTGATGGGCCCGAGGTACTCGGTGAGCGCGGCGATCAGGACGGGCAGCTCGGCGGCGATGTCCCGGGAACGCGGCCACCACGCCCCGTCGAGAACGCCACGGCGCTCGTGCGTCGTCTGCAGCCGTACGACGGCAGTCCCGGGCTTGACCGCCCGGTGGACGGCGTCCGGCAGGAGTCGGGTCACCCGCGGGGAGCCGGAGTCGGACATGACACTCGCCCGTCTGCGAGAGATATGGAGTGACTTCCTCGTTTCACGGTACTCCGCGGCACTCGGCGGCCGGAAAGCTCGCTGGTCACACGCGGGGAGCACGGATCACGCCGGAGTAGAGTGAAAGATCCGGTCCGCGGATCCGTGGCCAAGGGGAACAACGAGGTCGTCATGCAGCCCAACGAAACACCCTCGGACGGACACGCCGACGTGCGTATCGTCGCCGCCTCCCCCGAGGTCGCCCGCCGAGTCGCGGAGGTGCTCCGCCGCTGCTTCGACGCCACCGAGCAGCGCAGCTATCCCGCGGACACCGAGGGAGGCACCCGCCTCCAGCTCAGCGTGGACACCACCCGCGCGGCAGAACCGGCGCGGTCCTGGCTGGAGTCCAGCCGCTCGCTCGGGGAGGACCGCCGGCAGAAGTGAGGCGATGGCCGGGAGCCGCCCGTCGGGGCTGTTCGGGGAGTAGCGTGAAGTCATCGGGAGCATTTCGCGCACCGGCCTCGATACCGGTGTCGTTCCTGGTGAGCAACGACACCGGGCAACTGCCGACGCGCAGGGCTCCGGAGACGGGTTCGCACGATGTCCGCGACCACCGACCATCCTCCATTGGGCACCGTGCCCTTCAGGGCCCCGACCGCACGCCTCGCCCTCAAACCCGTGAGCTCTTCACCGGGACACGTCGAACTGGACGGTGCCTGGTGGCCCCTCTCGCGTGACCTGACCCAGGAACTCCCCGCACTGGCCGACGTACTGGACCCGCTGTGGGGTCGGATCACCCGTATCGCCGTCAACCCCCGCTACTGGCCGATCCTCCCGCCGCGGATCCACGTCAACGGCCATGTGGTGAAGGTCGGTTGGTTCACCACGGAGCTGGATCCGCACAAGATCCTGCTGCTGTCCGGCACCTCCGGCCGCTGGGACCTCCTGGTGGTCCCCCCGGAGACCACCGCGCTCCCGGCCGCCCGACTGATGGCCGCCGCGAGCGCGGACACCGGCCCGCCGTCGACCGCGACCGCTCTCATGGCGGCGGAGCAGGCCGAGGACGCCTCCTCGTCGTACGAGGCCGACACCCGTCCGGCGGACCGAATGGCTGTGCGGATGTGACGGGTCAGTTCTGAACACCCGCGGCGGCCGCCATGAGCGGTTCCGCCGCCTGCTCGGTCGTGTCCGGCGGCACGACCAGCAGGTCCCAGCGGCCCCGGCCGGTGGCGAGCAGGACGACGGTGTGCGGGGCGGAGGCCACCAGCGTCCTGTGCAGTCGTACGACCTGGTTGGAGACGAGCATCCGGCCGGGCACGGCGGACCACGTCGCCCCGTTGACGGTGACGCTGGTGATGTGGCCCCAGGCGCGCGGCAACCCGGCGAGCAGTCGCGGCAGTTCGGCGAGCAGGTCGTACGAACGCGGCCACCATGCACCGTCGATGGCCCGGGGCAGGTTCCCGTGGGGTGCCAGGCGCAGGCGCAGGACGGGGTGGGAGGGGAGCGGGGGCTGCAGTGCGGTGGTCATGATGGCTCCTGCCAACTGCCTTGCACGAGTGAGTGGTTGACGTCAGGCGCGCCGGGCCGCGACCCGGTCCGCCGTCGGCCAGCGCACGTCGTGCACCCAGCCGAGGCGTTCGAGGAGGCGGATGACGGCGGCCGACGGGTCGATCTGACCGCGGTCGACGCCGTGCCGGGCGCAGGTGGGGTCGGCGTGGTGGAGGTTGTGCCAGCTCTCGCCGAAGGAGAGCAGGGCCAGCGGCCACAGGTTGGTGGCCCGGTCGTGGCGCCGGGTACGGAAGGGTCGCTCACCGATCATGTGGCACAGGGAGTTGACGCTCCAGGTGACGTGGTGGAGCAGTGCGATGCGGACAAGTCCCGCCCACAGCAGGGCGGTCACGCCGTACACCCAGCTGCCGCCGATCGCCCAGCCCGCCGCGAACGGCAGGGCGAGGGTGAGCAGGCACAGCAGCGGGAAGGCGCGGGCGACCGCGCGGATGTCGCGGTCGGCGAGCAGGTCGGGGGCGTAACGTTCGGCGGACGTGGGGTCGTTGCGGAACAGCCAGCCGACATGGGCGTGGACCAGTCCGCGCAACTGGCCGCGCAGGTGCGTGCCGTAGCGGTACGGGGAGTGCGGGTCGCCGGGCCGGTCGGTGAAGGCGTGATGACGGCGGTGGGTGGCGACCCAGTCGATGACGTCGCCCTGGAAGCTCAGCGAGCCGGCCACCGCGAGCGCGATGCGCACGGGACGGGTCGCGCGGTAGCTGCCGTGGGTGAGACCCCGGTGGAAGCCGACCGTGACGCCGAGGCCCGTGATCGTGTAGAAGGCGGCGGCGAGCAGGATGTCGGCGGGGTGGATGAACCGGCCCCACAGCAGCCAGCCGATCAGGCCGAGGGCCACGAACGGCAGGACGACGATGACCGCCGTCACGGCCACGTACAGCCGATCCCCACCGTCGCGCGCGGGCAACGGGCCGTCGGGTGGGAAGGGGGAGGTGCCGTCGTAGTCCTGGGGCGGCGAGGCGGTGTCCGGCGGGGCCGCCGTGGCGGGCGTGGTGGGGCTGAGTGTCATGGAAGGGGCTCCTTGACCTGGGTGAAGGCCGCTGGGTGAGGTGCGGCCGGGGTCACGGGCTGCCCCTGAAGGACGGGCGGTGTGCTGAAGACGACCTGTCAGGTAGGCACGACACACCCTCGTTCTCCCCACCGTACTCCCGCGCGGACGGAAGCGAAGGGTGTCCCTGGTCAGAGCCTCGGACAGGGTGAGCTCAGGTCGGCACCGCGTTGACACCGAACGTCGCCGGACGTTGACTGGCAGCACGGCGCGGGGCAGGACGCAGGCCGTGAAGGGCAGGGCCGACCGGGTTCGAGGAAGCCTGCAGCAGACCGTCGAGAGCGCCGAGGGCGCCTTCGGGCCGTGCCCCCCATCGCAACGAAACGGTGCATAAGACGATGTACGACCAGACACGCGCCCGGCAGCCCGCGGACCAGCCCCCGGGCCTGACGGGACGCCGCACCCAGGGTCCGGAACCACTGCTCCCGTCCGACGAACGGGACAAGATCGTCCGGCACCTCGGACATGCCGTCAACACCTTCGCGGACACCCCGGGCGAGGCCCTCGAGGAGGCCGAGAGCGCCTTCGACGAGGCCACCGACGCGCTGGTGAAAGCCCTCACGGAACGACGGCGCGCCCTGCGCGCAAGCTGGCAGGACCAGGACCCCGAGACGCAGTCCGCCGAACTCCGGTTCGCGCTGCGGGAGTACCGGGAGATCACCCAACGGCTGCTGCGCGCATAGGCGCTCACGGGTCCGACGGCGGGGGGCCTTCCGACGGCCGCCGCCGGGCATCCGATCCCCGACGACGGCCGTCCGAGGCTCCCCGCGCGGCCGATTCCCCCCGGCCTCGGCGCGCGTTCGGGAGCCGTGTGCCCCATATCGGACCGTGCCACGGCGAGCGGGAGGTCACCGCGCCGGTCTCACGACTAGGGGAAGCAGGAAGAAGCGAGCACAGGAGCCGACCTCAACGGGCAACGAGAGCCGACTGCTCTGCAGGGGCTGCGAATCGATCCTTGCCCGGGTGCTCGGGGCCCAGGCAGCCCACGGGCTGCCGAACGGTGTGCATTCCGACTGAAGGTCTGTGCACGGCGGAATGCCGCCAGCCTAGGCGGACTCCCCCCGGGTGAGAACCCATGGGGACCCCCGAGAATCATTCGGACGGCCCACCTGTCGGCGCACCGGGGCGGAGTAGCGTGGAGCGGACCGGGAGTTGTCCGAACGCCGGCTCCCCGTCGGCGACGTTCTCGGCGCACCACGACACCGGTCCGTCGCACGGCGGCCCGGGGACAGGGACCGCGACATGAACGCGCCCACCGGTCAACGCGCCTCGCCCGACCGGAAACACCCCTCCTCGCCCCGCCCCGCCCGGCTCACCCTGCGCCCGCCGACCTTCCCGCCCGGTCCCGTGAGCGGCGCCTGGTGGCCCCGTTCCGACGACCTGCCGGCCGAACTGCCCGCTCTCATCGAGGCGTTCGACACCTCGTGGGGACGTGTGACGCGCATGGCCGCGCACCGCGACGCCTGGCCCGAGGCGCCGTGCGACCTGCCCGTGGCCGGCCACACGGTGAGGGCCGCGTGGTACACGTCCGGGTTCGACCCGCACGCCATCCGGCTCTTCTCCTACGGCGTCGGGCGCCGGGACCTGCTGGTCGTCCCGCCCGGGATCGAGGCCGCCACGGCAGAGCGCCTGATGACGGCCGCGGCCGATCCCGCGCGCCACCTCACCGCGAGCGCGCTCCTGGAGGACGCGGGAGAAGGCCCCTCGGCAGGAGACGCCTGACCACCCTGCCTCGGCGGCGTGCCGCGGGGCACCGACGATGCGTGGCTCGCCCGCTTCCGGTTGGCGATCATGTGCACGGGGCATCAGGACTGGGCAGGCCCGGCCGGGGAGGACATGCCGCGGCCCGGTGAGCGGCCAGGGCCAGGGTGGCCTTGTGGCCCAGGAGGGGGAGTGATCCGCCATGCGTACGCATCGGCGTACCCATCGGCGTTCCGTACGAGTCGAGTACCTGCTGCCCGACGAGGCCGAATCGGCGGGCAGGGCACGAAAGTTGACCTCGCAGTTCCTCGCCCGGCCCGACCGCAGGACGGCGGGGCTCGACGCCGAGCACATCGGCGACGCGACACTCATCGTCTCCGAGCTGGTCACCAACGCCACGCGGCACGGCGGCACCTGCCGCCTGCGCCTGCACGTGTCGGACACACGGCTGACCGTCGAGGTCTACGACGACAGCCCCGGGCGGCCCCGCGTGCGACCGCTGACGACCTGGGGCGAGAGCGGGCGGGGCCTGGCCATGGTGCGGTACCTGGCTCAGCGCCTCGACATCGATCCGGTCAGCGGGGGCGGCAACAAGGTGCGAGCGGTCCTTGCCCTGTGACGGCCCGGGTGTCGTTCCCCGGCCCGCCGCTCCTCGACCAGGCGTAGCCTGGACGTACCGAGGGCTTTCGGGCAGCGCGACCGGCGATGCCGTTCCCGGCGAGGGACGAAACGGGCAGCCGACACCGGCTCCCGGGACGGGATCGCACGATGGAACCCCGCACGACGCCCGCCGAAGGCGCGTCCCCGGACGACGGTCACACGTACCGCATGCCCCTGCCCCGCCTGGCCCTCACCCCGGGCCTCAGCCACGGCCCGCTGGACGGAGTCTGGTGGCCGCGCTGCGACGCGCTGGAACTGGAACTGCCCTCACTCGTCGCCTCGTTGGAGCCGGGCCGGGGCGCAACCGTACGAGTCACCGTGGACGCCGCCCAATGGCCCGACGCACCGCACACGGTCATGGCACCCGGCCGAGTGATCACCGTGGAGCCGGCCGGAGGCGGGGACGCGTCCGACGTCATCACCCTGGACTGCGACACGGTGGGACGCTGGGTGCTCCTGGTCGTCCCGCCCGGGGAGCCCGCCGGGCCCACACCGGAGCAGGGCCGCTTCGCGAGCTGAGCACACGGCGGCCGACCTGCCGATGTGTCCTTCATCTCGGCACGGCGGTGTCGAGGCGCTCACCGACGTCCCGTCGAGTGCCGACCGCGCAGCCCTCCACGGCCTGTTCAGGCAGGTCACGGCGGTGCGGCCGGGCACATATCGGCAGGCTCGAAGGGAGAAATCCGCACGGGGTATGGGGAATATTCCCCCAACCGTCGGCGAAGCGGAATTGGTCGCCGCACATGGTCGAGTACGCCGTGCTACTGTCGAGCCAGGTTGCAGTTGTGGTTGCCAAAAGGTTCATTTTCCGACGGGCTGATCATCACGGCGACACGGAGTCCGCACAAGGCGAACTCCGAGCACCGTTTCCGAAGGAGAAATGACATGGCTACCGGCACTGTGAAGTGGTTCAACGCCGAAAAGGGCTTCGGCTTCATCGCGCAGGACGGCGGCGGCGCCGACGTCTTCGCCCACTACTCGAACATCGCCACCCAGGGCTTCCGTGAGCTGCAGGAAGGCCAGAAGGTGTCGTTCGACATCGCGCAGGGCCAGAAGGGCCCGACCGCCGAGAACATCGTTCCGGCCTGACAACAGCGCTGACGCATACTTTGCAGCTGGGGCCCGCACCTTGGGGTGCGGGCCCCAGTTCGCTGCATTTTCAGGGTGATTCTCCCCTACCGTATTCGGCTCGTTCTCGCGATTCTCTGCGCCGTTCTTCGTGCTGCGGGAATTCCTTGATACGCGCCCGCATCGAGGAAGGTTCCGCATGAACCGAGCACGCACTTCCCGCACCTCCCGCACTTACGACCGCTCCGGCGTCCGGCACCGCCCCAAGGGCCACGGCGACCGGCCGGCCGCACCCCACGGCGAGTTCGCGGCGCCGAAGACGATCGAGCCGGCACTGCCCGCCGTGGAGTCGTTCGCCGAACTCGCCCTGCCGGCACCGCTGCTGGCCGCGCTCGGCCACGAAGGTGTGACCGTGCCGTTCCCGATCCAGGCAGCGACCCTGCCGAACTCCCTGGCCGGGCGTGACGTACTCGGTCGCGGCCGCACGGGTTCCGGCAAGACCCTCGCCTTCGGCCTCCCGGTGCTGGCCCGTACGGCGGGCCGCCGAGCCGAGCCGCGGCAGCCGCTGGCCCTCGTCCTGGTGCCCACCCGCGAGCTCGCCCAGCAGGTCACCGACGCGCTCACCCCGTACGCCCGCGCCGTACGGCTGCGGCTGGCCACCGTGGTCGGCGGGATGTCGATCGGCCGGCAGGCGAACGCGCTGCGGGCCGGGGCGGAGGTCGTCGTCGCGACACCGGGGCGGCTCAAGGACCTCATCGACCGGGGCGACTGCCGGCTGGGCCAGGTCGCCATCACCGTCCTGGACGAGGCGGACCAGATGACCGACATGGGGTTCATGCCCCAGGTCACCGCGCTGCTCGACCAGGTGCGTCCCGAGGGCCAGCGGATGCTCTTCTCGGCGACGCTGGACCGCAACGTCGACCGGCTGGTCCGCCGCTATCTGACCGACCCGGTGGTCCACTCCGTCGACCCGTCGGCGGGTGCCGTCACCACGATGGAGCACCACGTCCTTCATGTGCACGAGGCGGACAAGCACCGCACGACCACCGAAATAGCGGCGCGGGACGGCCGGGTGATCATGTTCCTGGACACCAAGCACGCGGTGGACCGGCTGACCAAGCACCTCCTCGGCAGCGGTGTCCGCGCCGCCGCCCTGCACGGCGGCAGGTCCCAGCCGCAGCGCACCCGCACCCTCGCGCAGTTCAAGAGCGGACAGGTGACGGTGCTGGTGGCGACCAATGTCGCGGCGCGCGGCATCCATGTCGACGACCTCGACCTGGTCGTCAACGTGGATCCGCCCGGCGACCACAAGGACTACCTGCACCGTGGCGGCCGTACGGCGCGCGCCGGCGCGTCCGGCAGCGTCGTCACCCTGGTGACCCCCGCCCAGCGCCGTGACATGAGCCGGCTGATGGCCTCGGCCGGCATCAACCCGACGATCACCGCGGTGCGTTCGGGCGAGGCGGAGCTGAGCCGTATCACCGGCGCCAAGGCCCCGTCCGGTGTCCCGGTCGTCATCACCGCGCCGACCCCGGAGCCCACCCGCCGAACCACGGCAAGTGCGCCGGGCTCGGCCCGGGGCCGTCGGGGGCGTACCCCTCGGGGCCGGTCCGCGGGGAAGCGCCGCGCCGCGTGATGTGCCGCCGGTCCCTCGTCGGCCCGGCGGCCGGTACGTAGCCATCGCGACCAGAACGTCCGCCCGTACCGCAGGAGGCAGCCGTGACACCGGTCCAGACGCATCGAAGCCCGACCGCTCCCGACCTCACGACCGGGGAAGGCCACCAGGACCCGACCGGGCTGCGGGTCGGTGACGACATGACCGTCGAGGTGGCCCTGTCCGTCATGGCCGGTGCCGGGGTGGAGTTCCTGCTCCTGTGCGACGGGGACGACGAGCGCACCGGCTCGGTCACCCGCGCCGAACTCGTCGTGCACCGCGACAGCTCCGCCTACACGGACCGCGTCCGTCTGCGGGACGTCCTCCGCGCACCGTGCCCGGTCGCCGGCCCCTCCTCCCTCCCCCTGTGAGGCATCATGCGCTGTGTCATCGCCCGGTACCCGTTCGAACTGACCAGGGACGGAGTGCTGGCCTCGATGGCGGGCGTCAAGCCCGAGATCGTCACCGGTGATTCCGTGACCGTCGGCCGCCGCCGCTATCCCGTGATGCAGGTCGGTGAGGTCATCACCCGGCAGGACCGCCGCGATTTCACCGGCGGCGAGGTCACCCGGGCCATGGCCCGCCTCGGCTTCACCTGCCACGGCCGCCCCGAGGCCGTGGCGCCCACGGCAGTGCGTGGCGCAGCACTCGCCCCCACGTCGACGCGTACTGCCGTCGGAGAGGCCCTGTGACGTACGGCGGTCCGTGACAAGGCAGTCGCTGCGGTCATGGGGCCTCCTCGGGAGGTCCTAGACGTCGAGGACTAGCGGACCCGCGGCTCCGTTGACGCAGGTCTGGATCAACTCGCCCGGTTCACCATGCAGTTCGCCGGTGCGCAGGTCACGGATCCGGCCGTCGAGGAGCGGTACGAGGCAGCCGTGGCAGACGCCCCTCCGGCAGCCGTACGGCATCGTCACGCCCGACTTCTCACCGGTCACCAGCAGCGGGGCGGACGCGGGCGCGTCGGTCTCGACGCCGCTGCGGTCGAACCGCACCCGGCCGCCGGTGGCGTCGGCGGCCTGCGGCAGTACGGGCGTCGGCCGGAAGCGCTCCGTGCGCAGCCGCCCCAGCAGGCCGGCGGCGCTCCAGTGGTGCTCGGCCGCGTCGAGCAGTCCCGCCGGACCGCACACCCAGGTGTCCCGCCGCTGCCAGTCGGGGCAGAGCGCGGTGATCCGCTCCGGGGTGAGCCGTCCGTCCGCGCGTGTGTACGTCAGTCCCAGCCGGAGCCATGGCGACCGGGCCGCCAGCGCGGTCAACTCGGCCCGGAAGAGGCACTGTTCGGGGCCGGGTGCGCTGTGCAGGAGCACTACGGCGTCCGGGGAGCCGGGCGGTCGGCGGCCGGCGAGGGTGCGCAGGATGCCCATCACCGGGGTGATGCCGCTGCCCGCCGTCACGAAGAGCATCCGCGCCGGCCGGGGCTCGGGCAGCACGAACTCCCCCTGGGCCGGGCCGAGTCGCAGCACCGTGCCGGGTGGGGTCCGGTGCACGAGGTGCGGGGAGACACGGCCGCGCGGGTCCGCCTTCACGGTGATGGTGAGCGCCTGGTCGCCGGGTCGTGCGGTGATCGAGTACGTGCGCCAGTGCCGTACGCCGTCGATCTCCACCCCGACCGGCAGATACTGCCCGGCGCGGTGGCCCCTCCAGCCGCGCCCCGGCCGGATCGTCAGCGTGGCCGCGGCGGGGCCCTCGGCACGCACCGCGACGACCCGGCCCGCGGGCTGCCGGGCGGACAGCAACGGGTCGAGCAGGGCGAGGTAGTCGTCGGGGGCGGACGGCGTGGTCAGTGGGCCGGCCAGCCAGGACGCGGCCGACAGCAATCGCCGCCCGGCCCACCAACCGGTGAGCCGGTCCGCGACCGGCGACGGCAGCGGGGGCCTCGGCACGGGCATGCGTGTGCCCCTTCTCCTGGGCGTGTTCCTGCATCTGCGTGCGGCGGCCGTGGGACCCGTCGGTCGCGTGCGCCCACGACGTGCCGGTGCTTCGGGCCGGTTACCCCACTGCGAGCGAAGCACACCGGACGGCCGGGGGTCGGGCGGACCGCGGCGGGCGTACGAGAATGTCAGCCGAGCGATCGGTCGACGGAACCGTACGACAGGTCGGCGGCGGGCGCGGGCTGCAGTGGCGCGGTCTGGCAGGTGAAGCCGAGACGGACCAGCGCCCGGACCATCTCCGCGGCGGTGAAGTCACGCGGGTCCTGGCCGGTGATCACGGCTCCCACCTGCTTGACGGGGAACACCCGGTCCCCGATGACGACACAGGCCCCCGTGGCCGGCTCGGGCCGGACCTTCTCCATCGACATCTCCACCTCGGCCTTGGACAGGTCGAAGGGGTAACGGGCGATCACACAGCGCATGGTGCCTCACCAGGGTCGGGCGGTTCCGGGGCGGGTGGAACGGAAAACGGACAGGGGCCCGCACCCAAGGTGCGGGCCCCTGTTTCGCCGTATGCGCGTAAAGAGCTATGTGCTGGAACGCGGATCCGGGAGGGTCAGGCGGGAACGATGTTCTCCGCCTGCGGGCCCTTCTGGCCCTGCGTGACGTCGAACGTCACCTTCTGGCCCTCCTGGAGCTCACGAAAGCCCTGGGTGGCGATGTTCGAGTAGTGGGCGAAGACGTCCGGGCCGCCACCCTCCTGCTCGATGAAGCCGAAGCCCTTTTCCGCGTTGAACCACTTCACAGTGCCGGTGGCCATGTGTTTTCTCCTGTAAGCAGTGCTGGAGCCCGCACCTCGCGGGCCCCCACATCGCTGTGATGATCACCTGCCCCGGAAACCCGGTAAGAATGGCAACCACAACTGCAACTGAGATTCAGACTAGCACGGAACAAATCGACGACAAGAAAAGCAGAGAAGGCGTCGAGGGAAACAACAGCCTGTTCACCGGGAAATGCTTTTCGGAACCGGTTGAATTTCTGTTCCGGCGCCGTCAGATTTTCACTCGCTGCGGCGCAGTTCCTCGTTGGCGCGCAGGGCGTCCGCCAGTTGGTTCTCGAGGCCGATGATCCGGCAGGCCGCCTCGATCGGAGTGCCCTGGTCGACCATGTCGCGGGCCCGCGCGGCCAGCCGCAATTGATGGCGCGAGTAGCGGCGGTGGCCGCCCTCGGACCGCATCGGCGTGATCAGCCCCGCCTCGCCGAGGGCCCGGAGGAAGCCGGGGGTGGCACCGATCACCTCCGCGGCGCGGCCCATGGTGTACGCGGGGTGGTGGTCGTCGTCGAGCCGGTCGGCGGCGTGCGACCGGTCTTCCGAGGACATGTGTGCCTTCCCGCGGACCGCCGACGGCACGGCCCGCAACAGGGAGCTGGTTCCCGTACCGGAACTCTAGTCGGCCGCACGGAAATCCTGCTGCGGCGAGCGCAGAATGCCCACCGCCGGTCGGCGCAGCACCAGGAGTCGGCGGCGAGCCAGGCCGGGCGCCCCGCGGGCCTCGGCCGACGGGCAGCGCCAGCCCCAGGACACCAGTGCCTCGAGTGTGTCCGCGTTGTCGCGGTCGACCAGCGTGACGCCGAGCGCGGCGGTGTGGTCGCTGAGCAGTCGCATCTGCAGGCGTCGGGCGAGGTTCCACTCGCGGCTCTGGTCCTGGGTGCGCACCCGTCGCTCGACGAGGATGTCGGCGATCGCGAAGAGCCCTCCTGAGGCGGCGAGGCGCAGGAGGTTCTTCGAGAGGTACCCGTCGAGACCCTGCCACCAGGGTCCGTCGCCGCACACGGGGAAGCCGTAGGCACATCCCGTGAGCACCGTCGCGCCCGCGGGACCGGCGGTCTCCGCCACCAGCAGTTCGAACCCCGGACGCTGCATGTGGCCCGCGAGCCGCCGCCGGAAGGCGGCGGACCGGGCCTGGTCGGAGGCCCGCGACTCGATCGACGAGGTGTGCGAGTACAACTCGCCGAGTTCCCCCATACGGTCGTCGATCTGGCGCCGGCTGAGCGGACGGACGAGCTCGCCCTTCTCGGGTGACGGTCCCTGCCGGCGCCGCACAGGCTGCGGCGCCCCGGAAGGCGTTCGGTGCCGGCCCGGTGCCGTGGGGTGGGCGGTCGCCGGGCTGTCCGGCGTGGTCGCGGTCATGGGGCGAACCCTGCCCCGGGCCCAGACGGGTCCGGCCCGGCGTCGTCGTTCGCCGAGAACGGCACCGGCGTGTCAGCCGGCGCACGAGGAGCCCTCGGTGCCTTCGAGCCTACGCCCGCCGCCGTGACAGGCCGGAGCTCACCAGTTGACGGCGTCGTCCATCGACTGCTGCCAGTACGTGACCTTGAGCGAGTCGTCGACGTAGACGCCCTGCGCGGGCAGCGACGGCTCGGCGCCCTTGCCGACGCTCTCGTTGCCGGAGCGGCCGTGGAAGTAGACGGTCAGGGACTTCTCGGTGTGCCCGTTCGAGCTGCCGCCGTCGGTGGCGGACAGGCTCACGGCGGCGTAGCCGGACTCGCCGGGCTGAAGCGTGACGACCGCCTGCGGCTGCGAGTCCTCGATGACCGGAGGCACGGCCTGGGCCTGGCCGAAGCGGACGGCCGGGTAGCCGTAGAGGAAGCAGGTCTTCGAGCCGGTGTTGGTCACCGTCAGCAGCAGGTGGTTCACGGGGCGGGTGAGCGGGGCCGCGACCGTCTTGGTGTTGGACCCCTCGCAGGTGACCGGCTTGCCGGTTGAGGTGGGTGCCTTCGAGGCGGAGGGGTGTGCGGCGGGCGTCGTGGTGGCGGTCACGGGCTTGCCGTCCGCGGACGAAGGCGTGGAGGCGGACCCGGCGCCGGAGGAAGAGGCGCTCGCGGTGGGCTGCGCGGTCGTGGTGGAGCCCGCCGAGGCGCCCTCGTCGTTGACGCCCGTCCCGTCGTTGCACGCGGTCAGGGAGAGCGCGGCGAGGACGACGGTCGCGGCGGCGCCTACGAGACGGGTGCGGGAGGTGCGGAGGTTGTACATGTGGACGTGCCCCTTCGGTGTTCGGCCTGGTGTGGTGATTGGATGACCGAAGCTTGTGAGGTGATCCGTCCCAACCGCCATGTTCGGCGGGCAGTTGGGGACACTGGAACGCCGGAACACGCTCTGACCAGGGAGAAAGCAGTGGCCCTGGAACGCTCGACTGGAACATGGGGGATGGGGAGAACGGGTGTCAGGGGCAACAGAGGCCGATGAGACAGAGGCGTTCGCGCGGCTGTTGAGGGAGCTCAAGGACCGCTCGGGACTGAGCTACGGCACGCTCGCCAGGCGGCTGCACATGAGCACGTCGACGCTGCACCGCTACTGCAACGGCACCGCGGTGCCGGTCGAGTACGCGCCGGTGGAGCGCCTCGCACGGGTCTGCAAGGCAACGCCGCAGGAGCTGGTGGAACTGCACCGGCACTGGATCCTGGCGGACGCGGCACGAGGGCGCAGGGCCGAACAGGTCGCGGGGCCGGGGGGTTCGGACGGTGCGGACGGAGCGGTCCTTGGGGCTGATGCGCCGGCGGCCAACACCGAGCCGTCCGTCGATGAGCCCGTCGTCGACGAGCCCGTCGTCGTCGACGTCTCGCCCTCGCTCGCGCCGCGTCGGCCCCGTCGCCGTGCCGTGCTGGTCGCCGTGGCGGCGGTCGCCGTGCTCGGGGCCGTGGTGCTCGCCGTGCGTCTGCCGTTCGGCGGGGACGGCTCGGGGGACCAGCTGACGGCCGGCGGTACCGCCCCCGCCACCGGCACGGGGGCCGCCGGGAATCCGTCCGCCTCCTCGTCCCCGGACGCGAAGGGACGCAAGCCGTCCGCATCGGCCTCCGCCTCCGTCACCCCGTCCGAGGGGGCCGGGTCCGGCGCTTCTCGGGACGGCGGCGAGCAGGGGGCGGACCGGGCCGCCGGCGGGAGCTCCTCCGGCGCCATTCCGCTCACGGTCGGCACCCGTCCCTATGTCTACGACAGCCCCTGCAGCCAGCACTTCCTCGTGAACAGCGAGCCCGAGCAGGTCGGGCCGCCGGCGAGCGAGCCGGACGCGCCGCGCTGGGCCGCCGCGTACGGGGCGGTGTCCTCGGACGAACAGGAGGTCGCCCTCACCGTCCAGGGCACCGGCGAGGAGACCGTCGTACTGGAGGCGCTGCATGTGCGCGTCCTGACCACGGGTGCGCCGCTCGCCTGGAACGACTACGCGATGGGGGTCGGCTGCGGCGGTGGCGTCGGCACCAAGTCCTTCGACATCGACCTCGACAACGGCAGTCCCACGGTCACCGCCAAGAACGGCCAGCGGGACTTCCCGTACAAGGTCAGCGAGTCCGACCCGGAGGTCTTCTACGTCTTCGCCCGCACCAAGGCGCACGACGTCCGCTGGGACCTCACCCTGGACTGGTCCAGCGGCAGCCGCCACGGCACCGTCCACATCGACAACGCCGGCACGCCGTTCCGCACCAGCGCCGACGTGGACCGCCCGGGCTACGACTACCCGCTGGGCGGCAGCGAGTGGATCAAGCGGGAGAGCTGACCGGATCCGGGCGGACAACCCCCGTAGTTCTCGTGCGCCGTCAACTCCCGTAATTCTCATGCACGTTCGTGCGGCGCCTCATACGATCCCCTCGCCGCCCGTACACCAGTGCGCATCGGAGCGCCGTGTGCGGGCATTCAAACGGGAGGGACCACTTGACCATGCCCTTCGGTACGCGATCGCGTGCCGTCCTCGCCGCCCTGGGCACCCTCGGCCTGGCACTGGCCGCCGCCGCGACACCCGCGAGCGCGGCCGACGCGACGCCCACCACGCCCACCCAGCTGTTCAACGGCTACCGGAACTGCTCGACCGACGCGGACCGGCCCACGTACCTCTGGGCCGGCAACGGCCTTGTCGTCGAGGGCATCCCGGGGACCACCGACCCCACCGACAACTCCCCGGTCACCGTGCAGTACCAGGCCTGGCCGGTCGCCGATCCGACGCAGATCACGACGGTCACCCGCAACTACGCCACCCCCGGGTTCGAGGCCACCGCCAACCTGCCCGCCGACGCGCTCGCCGACGGTCAGACGTATGCGTGGCGGGCGCAGACGGTGGACGGGGCCGCGGCCTCGGACTGGTCGGCCCCCTGCTACGTCACCGTCGACAACACCCGCCCGGCGAACGCACCCACCCTCACCTCGCCCAACTACCCGCCGGACGTGTGGAACCAGGGCGGCGAGCCGGTCGAGTTCACGCTGAGTGCGAACGGCGTCGACGATGTCACCGGGTTCGAGTTCTCCTGGCAGCAGGACCTGCCGGTCATCGGCACGAGCATCGGTGACCACGGCATTCCGCAGCCCGTCGACCCGTACTCGGACACGAGGTACTTCAAGCGCGCCGACGCCCCCGGCGGTTCGGCCACGCTCAGCCTGGTCCCGCCGAGCGGCTCCGGTGTGTTCACCCTCTGGGTGCGCAGCCTGGACCGGGCCTACACCGGATCGGCCGTCACCAGCTACACGTTCCGTGTCAGCTCGACGGCGCCCACCGTCACACCGGCCGTCCCGTCGCCCGAGTTCGGCAGGCCGACCACGTTCACGCTCAGCCCCGACTCCGCGCTCCAGTCGAAGAGTCCGGTCGTCGGCTACTCCGTGCAGACCATCGGCGGTCAGAGCGACAAGACGGTCGAGGTCCCGGCGGCGGCCGACGGCACGGCGGAGGTGAAGCTCACGCTGGACGGCATCTACGGCGAGCGTCTCCTGGTGACCAGCAAGAGCGCGAACGGCTGGGTCAGCGACGCGGGTTCGTGGGGCATCAGCTACGACACCACTCCCACCGTCGCCTCGGACGTCTACCCCGAGAACGGTTCGGGCGGCGGGGCGGGCGTCCCGGGCACCTTCACGTTCGCGCCGAAGGTGAAGGGCGTCGTCAGCTACACGTACTCCTTCAACGGGGACCCGGAGGTCACGGTCGCCGCGGGTGCCCACCACGCCGCGCGCATCGACTGGACCCCGCCCTCGGACGGCTTCTACGACCTCACGGTCCACGCGACGACCCGCTCCGGCATCCAACTGGCGTCCTACGACTACTTCTTCGACGTGAACTGATCCGTCGGCGTCGTGGTGGTCGTCAGCGAGATGGCGTCGCCGATGCGGATCCCGGCGTAGAGCCGCTTCGCGTCCTCGGCGCCCAGGCCGATCCAGTCGCTGGTGGCAACGAGGTCGCCCAGGGCCAGCGGCTTGGTGTAGGTGCCGATGTAGAGCGGCTGGTCCTTGGTGTCGCGCAGTTCGACCACGTAGGGGACGCTCACCTTGACCGGGCCCTTGGAGGGCAGGTCGACGGCCAGGTCCTTCGACTCGTGCCTGGCGACCACCGTCAGCAGGCCCGTGTAGCCGACCTTGCTCTCGAACGCGGAGAGGACCGGCAGCACCCGGCCGCCGAACGTGAGCCTGCGGTCGGGCAGTCGGAGCGTGCCGGAGACCGGCACCGCGGCGCTCGGGGACGGCGGGACGGACTGGGCGGGGACGCTCGTCGGCACCTCCGCGGCCGGGATCCGGGCTCCGCCCTGCCGGTCCGGGTGCCCGTCGAGGTCGAGCGTCAGGGCCAGGCCCACCAGCGCGAGGGCGGTGGCTCCCGCGCCGAGGGCCACGGCGGTCCGGCGGCGGCGCCTGCGGCGTAGCGCCCGACCGCGTGTCTCGGCGCCGCCGACGACCGGCGGGGTCTCGTGGGCGGTGGCCAACTCGCGCAGGGCGGAAGAGAGTTCATCGGACACGGCCGCTCTCCTTCCCGAGGACCGGCTCGTCGGCCTCGTCCCCCGCGAGACGCTGCGCCAGCGCCGCCCGGCCCCGCGACAGCCTCGCCTTGACCGTCCCCACGGGTGCACCGGTCTCGGAGGCTACCTGCTCCACACTCAGGTCGCACAAATGGTGCAGGACGATCGCCATCCGCTGAGCCTGGGGCAGTTCACGCAGCGCGGCCACGAGCGCGGTGTGCTCGGGGCCCGGCCCCGGGGTGGAGTCGGGCGGCGGAGTGCGCCGCACCAGTTCGAGCCAGCGCCTCGCCCGCCGCCAGCGGCTCACCGCCAGCCGCATGGCCACCGTGCGGATCCATGCCTCGGGCGCACTGTCCGCCAGGAACCGCTGCCGCCGGTCCCAGGCCCGTACGAATGCTTCCTGTACGACGTCCTGGGCCTCGCCGTGGTCTCCGGTGAAGGCGTAGAGCTGTCCGGTCAGCCGGGGGAACGCGGTCGCGTAGAACGCGTCGAACTCGTCCTCGGTCATGCCCCCACCGGAATCCGTGCCCTTTCCTTGCAACCCGGCCCCCTCCGCCGTGCGTACAGGTCCCGTCCGGGTAGACGGCGCACCGGGGCTCCAGGCTCCCCTCTCTTCAACGGAGTTGGCTTCTTGGCTGCTCAACCTACCCGTACGACCTCCCGTGTTCCCAAGTCGAAGGACCCCCCACGTGCCAGAGAGCCACGCCGCACTCCCCGCAGACCACGACTTCGCCACGTACGCCCGGACGCGCTGGTCCGGCCTGCTGGCGACCGCGCGGCTGCTCACCGAAGACCCCGGTGAGGCGGAGGAGTTGGTGCGGAGAACGCTGGTGCGGATGTGCGCGCGGTGGCGGCGCGTCCCGCGCAACGACGTGGACTTCCATGTACGGCGCTGTCTGGTGCGGGGGCATCTGCGCCGGCTGCGTGGACGGCGGGCCGCGCGGCGGCGGGCCGTTCTGGTGCTGCGGATCTGGGACGGGCTGGCGGACGCGGAGATCGCGCAGCTGCTGGGGTGTTCGGTGGGCGCGGTACGGGCCCGTGCCCGGCACGGGCTGAAAGCGGCGGGCAACGATCCCGGGCGGCTGCGCGAGGCGTACGCCCGTGCCGTCGAGGATCTCGTCGCGTCCGAGGTGCCGCTGGCCGAGGTGCAGGCACGGGGGCGGGTCCGGCGGCGGCGCCGGCTCGCCGTGGTCACGACCGGCTGCGCGGCGCTGCTCACGCCCGTCGGCCTCCTCGCCGCCGACCATGTCGGGGGCGGCACGCAGGACAGGGCGTCCGGAGCGGAGAACGGCAGTCGTACGGCGACGAGTCCGGTCCGGGTCGTGGCGCCGGGCGAGCGGGTGACCGCAGGGCCGGGGGTGCGGGTGTGGCTGACGGCCGACCATGGGCACTGGTCGGTGCCCGTCCGCCTCAAGGGGCTAGAGGACAGCGAGCCCGCGGCCGGCGAACCGCGCGTCTCCGTGCGGGTGGACAACGTGAAGGACGGGTTCTTCCTGTCGGGCCTCTTCCGCGGCCTGCACGGCGAGCCGGGCCGCGTCGAGGTGCGGACCGGCGACGGCGAGGTCACCGCGAAGGTCCTCGTCCTGGCGGGCAGTCCGGGCTGGGGCATCTGGTACGCGAGTGCGCCACTGCCCAAGGAGAACATCAAGATGCTCCTCTCCACCGGCAGGGACGAGCCAGTCGTCACGGTGTACGACGCCTCGGGCAAGGTCGCCGCACGGTCGGAGCGCGAGTGGTGACGGACATGAAGAGGCCCCGGCACCGTGAGCGCGTGCCGCTGCGGATCCGGTTCCGGCGCACCCGGGGCCGGCGGCTGCGCCGACTGTTGTACGCCTTTCTGACGCTGGTCGCGATGTTGTGCGCGGCGGCCGTGGTGGCGTACCAGTTGACGACCGTTCCGAAGCCGCACCCCGAGACCGTCACCCAGAGCACCGTGTTCCTCGACTCGGACGGCGCCTATCTGGGCCGGCGCGGGCCGGTCGACCGGCAGGACGTGCCGCTGTCCGCGGTGCCCCGGCATGTGCAGGACGCGGTGATCGCCGCGGAGAACCGCTCCTTCCGTACGGACAGCGGGGTCTCGCCGAAGGCCATCGCGCGGGCCACGCTGGCGACGCTGACCGGCGGCGAGCCGCAGGGCGGCTCCACCATCACCCAGCAGTACGTGAAGAACGCGCTGCTGAGCCCGGAGCACTCGCTGTCCCGCAAGGCGCGCGAGGCGCTCGTGGCGATCAAGCTGGACCGCACCCGGTCGAAGGACGAGATCCTCGAGGGCTATCTCAACACCGTGTACTTCGGGCGGGGTTCGGCCGGGATCCAGTCCGCCGCGCGCAACTACTTCGGCGTGGACGCGAAGAACCTGACGGTCGCGCAGGGTGCCGCGCTCGCGGCCATCGTCAACATCCCCTCGTACTACGAGAAGGCGGGCTCCGATCCGAAGGTGACCGCGAAGCTGCGCGGCCGCTGGGAGTGGGTGCTCGACGCGATGGCGGCGGGCGGGAGCATCACGGCGAAGCAGCGGGCGGCGGCGCGGTTCCCGGCGTTCCGGTTCTATCCGCCCGGCGAGACCGAGGGGCAGCGGCAGTATCTGATCGACGTCGCCGCGAAGGAGGCCGCCGACCGGCTCGGCATCACCGAGGACCAGCTCGCGAGCGGCGGTTACAGCGTGACGACCACCTTCGACCTGGCGTTGCAGGACAGCGCCACACAGCTGGTCCAGGACCCTCCGGGGGCCAATGGCGTCCGGGTGCACACCGCCGTCGTGGGGATCGTGCCCGGCGACGGGGCGGTACGGGTGCTGTACGGGGGCTCGGACTACGGGCGGCAGCCGTTCAACGACGCGGTGAGCGGGGCGGTGGAGGCGGGGACGGCCCTCGATCCGTTCCGCGAGGTGGGGCGGCCGGGCGAGCCACTGGGCAAGCTGCTGAAGACGGCGGCGCCGACCCCGCTGAGCCTGGCGTCGGCGTACGCGACGGTGGCGGCGGGGGGCAAGTACGCGGCCCCGTACACCGTCGCGCGCATCACGAAGGAGGGCCGCACGATCTACAAGGCGCATCCCGATGTACGGCAGGCGCTGGACGAGAAGGCGGCAATGCTGGCGGGTGCACGCTCGGGCGCCGGACCGACGCCCGTCGCCGTCGCCGCCGGATCGGCGCAGACGGGGGCGCAGGCGGGGACGAAGGTCTTCGCCACCGAGGGAGCGGGCGGCGGGATCACCCGACGAACCGTGTGGACCACCGGCTACGACGACCGACTCGCCCTCACGGTCGCCCTGTTCGCCGACCGGGCGGGCAGCAAGAAAGGCACGACGGTACCCGCGCAACTGCCGAACGAACCGCCGCCCACCGAGTTCGCGCAGACAGTGGCGGCGGGGGTCTGGGGCGCTGCCACGAAGGGGGACTCCTCCATACGCCGACCGCACGCCGGTAACGGGTGATCACACGGACGGGGTGCGACAGGGGGCTTCCTGGTGCTCAAGCCTCCGTGTCGCGGGTGGCGTGGATCAGCTTCGCTGGAAGAACTCGACCTCCGCCAGGGCCAGTTGACGGCCCGAGGTCAGGCCCACGGGTGAGCGCAGGACCAGTCGTACCGTCGTCACGTCGCTGATGCCGGTGGTGAACGTCTGCGGGCCCGGCTTGTCGCTGAGGGTGAGCTGCTTGTGCTGCTGCTCGCCGTTCTGCGTCGTCACCTCCAGGTCGATCTGGAGTGCGCGGGCCTGGCCGTGGTACTCCTCCGGGTCCTTGGACGGGCCGTTGGTGATGATCAGGTCGACCATGCGGAACGGTTTGCGGAAGGTGTACGTCACCGAGGCGCCCGGCGCGGGTGCGCCCCAGTAGCTGTTGGTGATGCCGTCGGTGGTGTTCTTCGCCGGGTGCCGGGGGGACTGGGCGCTCGCCTTGGTGTCCACCGGCGTGATGGGCTTGGCCTTGCCCAGTTTGTCCCGGGTGTCCTCGAAGAGGGCGCGTCCGGCGGGGAGCAGCAGCAGAGCGCCGGCGCACAGCGCCACCACCACGGCCAGGATCACCAGCAGCCGCACCGCCCTGCCCGAACTGGCCCGCACCCTGCGGCGGAACGGCCACACGGTCCGCCACCACGGCAACGGTTCGGGCTTCGCCGAGGGGTTCAGCGCGGTCGCGCAGCGCCGGCAGAACCGGCGGTCGGGCGGATTGGGCGTACCGCAGGAGGGACAGGGCGCGCCTGCCACTTCGTCCGGGGCCTCTACGGGGCGTACGACGGGACGGGGGGCCACCGGCTTTGCGGGGCGTACGGGCTGGATGGGGGCAGGGTGGGTGACGGGGGCCGCGGGGGCGGCTTCTCCGGGGTGGCGGGCGGGAGCGGAGGGCTCGGCGCCGGCATCGTCGGGGTCGGTCCGGGGTGCGGCGGGGCTTGTCGTCCCGTCCTGGCCGGAGGCGGTGTCGGGGCCTTGGCTACCGCCGTCGGTGGAGGGTGAGCCCGCGGCGGGTGCCGCGCCCGCCTCCCGCTCGCCGCGGACCCGGCCCGTCAGCCTCGTACGCAACGACGAGCTGCCGCCGGGCGCGGCCGCCGCCGGCTCCTCGGCCGGGGTCGGCGAGGCTGCGGCCGTCACGGCGGGCGGCTCCGCCGGTGTGTCCGGCGTCGACGACTCGGCCGGGGCGCTCGCTGCCGGCGGTTCCGGTGCCGCCGGCCGGGGGGCACTCGGGGCCGACGGTGCCGAGGACGTGCCGGCGGCCGGAGCCTCCGCGGACGTGCTCGTCGCCGGCGGTTCCGACGCCGTGCCCGAGGTCGCCGTACTCGAAGACGCCGTACCCGAAGCCGGCGAACCCGGCGTCGCCGAGCTGTCCGACCAGCCCAAATACGCCCCACAGTTGCCGCAGAAGTCGTCCGTGGGGTCGTTGGACGCCCCGCACGCGGGACAGGCGCGCATGGCGTCACCTCCCTTCGTCGGTGGGTGGGCCGGGGAGGAGTTCCACCCGGCAGACGGTGTGCACCGGGCGCATGGCCCTGACGACCTCGTGGACCCTGTCCGGGTCGACCCAGGTCCCGGGGTCCGGCCACACCCGGACCAGCACCTCGGCGGGCGGCTCCGGCGGCAGGTCCGCGCCGGGGGTGTTCGACCACACCGCACCGCCGTCCCCGGTGACCTCGGCGTGCACGCCGAGCGCGAGCCGCAGGGCCTCGACCAGGCCGCGCCCGGTGCCGCGCCACCGGTGCAGTTCCACCGCGCGGACGACCGCCTCGCGACGCCGCTCCACCGGCCACTGCGGGTCGTCCGAGGCGCCCACCCAGGACGCCAGCCAGGAAAGGAAGTCGGCCGGGGTCACCCGGGGGTCGAGGTAGGCGGGCAGGTTGTCGAGGGTCGCGAACACCGGGGCGAGCACGGTGTCGAGCCCGCCGGTGAAGCGCTGCGCGAAGTCGTCGTCGGCGTAGAGGGCGGGCAGCTGCTCGCCGATCGGATACCGGCTCGGCAGACCGGGTACGGCGGCACGGCTCATCCCCGCACCTCTCCCCGCGCCCCCGGCTCCATCGCCGTGACCACCACCTGGTGCTGGTACGAGAACACCAACGCCCCCGCCGCCACATCGATGCGGTCCGTCGGCGCCCCGCGCCGCCCTGTGATCGGGTCCGCGGGGAACAGCAGGATCTCCTCCACCAGCGCGTTGCCGGTGGCGCGTTGGAGGACGCCGAAGACGTCGCCGTACTGGACCGGGCGTCCGAACGGCCAGCCCGTGCCGTCGGGGCCGCCGGCCAGCGGGTTGAGGTGGCGGAACAGGGCGGCCAGGGCCGCGTCGCGGACGCGGTCGGTGTCGGACGGGGCCGCCGCCAGCCGGGCGACCACCGTGACGCCCTGGTAGACCGGCGGCTCGACGACCAGGCGGGTGCCGATCAGACGGCGTTCGTCGAGGCTCGTGGTGATCGCGCCCAGCACCTGGTCCGAGGGGATCAGCTGCTCGAAGCGGAGGCGGTCGTCGCCCTCGTCGGCCACCGCGTCCGGGACCACCAACACCCGTACCGCGCCCGCGCCTTCGGCCGCCGGCAGACAGCGGACCCGGCGGACCGAGGGGGCCGCCTGGCGGGCGATGATCTCGTAGTCCTCGGCGGTGACCGCACGCTCCTGCATGCGCAGGGCGTCCGGCGCCCGCAGCTTGGCGTTGGCGATGGTCTCGCCGGCGACACCGCCGCTCGCCGCCTCACGGTTGACGACCCGGGCGATGTACGGGACGGAGCTGCGGAGGACCGAGATCGCCCCTCGGGCGACGTTCCCCGCCGGGCCGCCTCCGGTGCGGTAGCGCGCCACCCGGATCTGGGCGCCCTTGGGCGGTACGGCGCCGCACTGCCGCAGTGTGCCGTCCGGTTCGCGCACGGCCGGCGGGAAGGTGAACTCGCCGGTGGTGGCGTCGACCTGGACGTGGCGGTCGGCGGGGCCGGAGCGGCCGAAGTGCTCCACCAGGTCCCAGCGCTGCCAGCCTTCGGCGGACGACACCTCCACCACGGGGGGCTCGCGGTCGAGGAGGATCGGGGGGCGGCCGAGGCGGAAGGTCTGGCCGGCGACGCCCTCGGAGGTGCCGAGCGGTACGTCGGTCTCGGTCTCGGCGTGCTCGACGGTCATGGTGCCGCCCACGGTGAACACCGATGCCTCGCGCACCGTCGGCGACTCGGAGTAGAACGGCTGGCCCGGCTCCGCCTCGGTGACCCGGCAGCGCAGCCAGCCGGCGCGGGTGCCGCCGATCACCGACGCCGTGTGGCCTGCGGGGACATGGACGATGACCTCTCCGGGCCGGTTCAGGCCGCCGGTGGAGTCCTCGCCGGTCTCGCACTCCTGCCAGCCGCCGCCGTCCCACGCCTCCCACACCAGCGGGGGCTGGCGCGGGTCCACGCCGATGCCCTCGACGCGGCTGTCCAGGTTCACCGCGACGACGCAGCGCGGCACGGCATGCGGCAGGCCGAACAGCAGCGCGTCGCCGGGCTCGGGGGCCGCCTGGAAGGCGCGCACGTCACGGCCCTCGGCGAGCTCGCCGGTGCGGTCGGTCTGCTCGCCACTGCGGGGTGCGGTGACCAGCCGCATCAACTCGCTGGGCACGATGCGCAGTTCGTCGGTGGTCGTGAACACCACGGCCTCGTCGGCCTCGCCGCCCGCGGTGGTCACCTCGGTGCCCGTGTGCAGCGTGACCGTGTCGGGCTGCGGCGCCGACAGCCAGAAGTCGACCTCGGCCACGGCGGCGGCCGGCGGGAACAGGCGGATGCCCAACAGGTCGAGAAAGGCTGTGTAGTTCTTGTCCGGGACCCGGTTCAGCCGGTACAGCAGCTGGTCCACGAGGTAGGCGAACGTCTCGATCAGGGTGACGCCCGGGTCGGAGACGTTGTGGTCGGTCCACTCCGGGGCGCGCTGCTGCACGTACCGCTTCGCCTCGTCGACGAGTTGCTGGAAGCGCCGGTCGTCCAGGTTGGGGGAGGGCAGGGCCATCAGTCGGCGACCAATTCCTCGGCCCCCTCCTCGGAGGGGATCGTGTAGAAGGGAAAGACCAGGTTGCGCCGGTCGTTGGTGGAACGCAGGGTGTAGTGCACGTCGATGTAGAGGGTGCCGTCCTCGATCGCGTCGAAGGCCACCACCACGTCGTCGACCGCGATGCGCGGCTCCCACCGCTCCAGGGCCTCGCGCACCTGCTGGGCGATACGTCCGGCGGTGGCGCCGTCGCCGGGTGCGAAGACGTAGTCGTGGATGCCGCAGCCGAACTCGGGGCGCATGGGGCGCTCGCCGGGCGCGGTGCCGAGGACCAGGCGGATCGCCTCCTCGATCTCCCGCTCCCGCTCGACCATGCCGATGCCGCCGGTCGGCCCGACCCGCATCGGGAACGCCCAGCCGCGGCCGATGAACCGCTCGCTCATCACACACCCCCGATCAGGACGGTCATGTCGCCGCCCGAGATCATCGCGCCGCAGGTGGTCTGGTCGCGCATCCGCGCGGCCGGCAGCCCGCCGATGAACACCTCGCCCGAGGCGAGCGCGGCCGGGTTGGGCATGACCACGTTGCCCGGCCCCAGGGCCAGGTGCTGCGGTATCGCGCAGGCGCACACGCTGCCCACGACGGCGGCGGGACGGCCGCCGATCAGCACCCGCGCGACATTCGCGGCGGCGCCGGGCGGCGGGGTGGTGATCGCACCGCCGTGGTTGGTGAGGTCACCGGTACGGGCTGCGGCCGGCATGAGGTGCTCCTTGGTGAATGTCGGGAGGGACAGGGGTCAGTTGATCCGGATGAGCTTGGCCTTGAGGACGCCCAGCAGACCGCCGTCGACGGTGACGCCCGTACGGCCCGTGACGTTCACCGAGGCGCCGTCGATACGGACCCCGGCCGTGCCCTCGATGTCCACCTGCCTGCCCTTCACGCTCACCTTGCCCGTCCCCGCGTCCAGCGTGATGCCGGTCTTCTCGAGCACGACGGAGGTGAGCGGGCGGCCCCGCCCGGCGTTCACCGTCAGCTCGATCCGGTCCCGCCGGTCGTCGAGGCGCACTTCGAGGCGCTCGTCACCGGTCACCAGCCTGAGCCCGGACGGGCCGGGCGCCCGGGCGTCCAGCAGCTCCACCCGGTGCCCCGAACGCGACACGATGGAACGGCGGTTGACCTTCCCGCTGGTCTTGTCGATGAGCGGGACGTCGTGCGGCGAGGGCTTGTCCACGCCGTTGTAGAGGCCGCCGAGGACGTACGGGCTGTCCAGCAGGCCCTGTTCGAAGCCGACCAGGACCTCGTCGTTGACCTCGGGGCTGACCACACCCCCGCCGCCCTTGCCGCCCCACTGCACGGTGCGCACCCAGTCGGTGACGTAGGTGTCGTCCAGCCAGGGGAACTTCAGCTTCACGGCGCCGCTCTGGGCGCCGCCCGGTTCACGCACGTCGGTTACGACACCGATCGCCAGACCGGGCATGCGCGGTCCGCGGCTCGGTGCGTTCGCCCCGGTCACCAGGCCGGTCAGGGAGCGGTCGGGGCTGGCGCTGACCCACACCGTCGTCCGGTATCCGCCGTGCGGTTCGAGGACGTGCTGCACCGCGGTCGCCGTGTACTTGCCGGAGAAGGCCTGCCCGACGTTGCCGAGCGCCACGGGCTTGCCCGCCCGCAGCTTGGGGTTGCCCTCGACCAGGGCCTCCAACTCCCCGAAGCCCGAGCTGACTTGGGCGGCCATGGCGTCGGCGACCGCCTTCGTCTCGGCCTGGGTGCGGTACGGGGTGTCGGTGACGGTCAGCTTCGTCGACTTGCCGAACTTGGATGCGCCCGCCGTCGCGCTCAGCCCCGGCACCACCGTGCCGCTGGTCACCGACGCCTTGCGGGCCACCAGCGGCCGCTTGGTGGTGACGTCCCAGCCGCGCACCTCGACCTGCTGCGCGCCGTCCGCGGCCGACAGCGAGGCCCGCAGTGCCAGCAGGTTGCGCCCGTACTCCAGCACCATGGGGCTGCGGGTGGCCGGGGTCGACGGCGCGGGCGCGCCGGACGCCTTCACCGGCTTCGTGAACTGCAGCAGCCCCTTGTCGTCGACGTGCACCTGCGCGCCGCTCTCCCCCGCCAGGAACTGCAGGAAGTCCCAGTCGGACACGTTCGCCTGCGACAGCTGCTTGTAGGTGACCGCCGCGGCCTCGACCTTGCCGACGGCCAGCCCGGCCCCGGCGGCCACCTTGCGGACGATCGCCGCCGCCGTCATGTTCCGGTACGCCACCACCTTGCGGCCCCGCTGCAGACGGTGCGCCTTGGAGTAGGCGCGCACCACGGTGAACGAACCGGTGCGGTCCCGGTCCAGCTCCAGGGCGGTCACCTCGCCGTTGAACAGCCGCTCGCGCGCCTGCCCGGAGACGGTCACCACGGACACCTTCAGCGGGGTGCCGATGGTGATGCCGGTCTTCTGCAGGAACTCGTGGTCGGGGTCGCGGAAGGTGAGCACGGCCGCGTCCGGCAGCCCCACGTTCTCGTCGACCACACAACTGACCAGCTGGGCGGCCCAGATCGGCGGAAGTTCGCCGGGCGCCTCGATGACGGGATCGGCCGCGAACGACCGGCCGCCGCGCGCCTCGGGTGTGGTCACTGCTCCTCCTCAGCGCCCGCGTCGCGCAGCCCCGGCACCACCAGTTCGGTGCCGGGCACGAGCGCCATGGGGTCGTCGATGTCGTTGGCCTCCGCGATGACCCGCCAGGCCGTCGCGTCGCCGTACTCCCGCCAGGCCAGCAGCGCCAGGCTGTCGCCCGCCACCACGGTGTGCGTGCTGCGGGCGGTGCGCGCGCCGGAGGTGGGGTTCTGGCCCGGCGGGTCGACGCTCGCCTCCTCGATGGACAGCGCGCAGGTGGCCCGCAGCGGCTTTCCGTCCACGTCGAAGAGCGTGTACGACACCGACAGGCTGGAGAGCACCCCGTCGAACGAGGTCGTCCGCGCCGTGCCCCACTCGAACCGCACCCACGGGCTCGCCGGCTTCTTGCGGCCCAGGCTGGCCGGGGTCGGCACGCACGCCTTCATCAGCTTCTCCACCGCCAGCTCCACGGAGTTGTCGTGGGTGGCGGTGGCGTCCAGGAACACTTCGAGGCTCAGCGTGCGCGGACCGCTGCCGACGAACTCGGGCAGCGCGGACTGCCCCGCCATCCGGGACGGGGTGCGCCGCCACTCGGTGGTCTTGCGCAGCTCCAGGGTGGAGGGGTTGAACTGCAGGTTCAGCCGCGCGATCGTCCCGCCGGGCTTGGCGCCGACGGAGGCCGGGGGCTCCTTCAGGGTGAGCTGGGCCCTGGTCCGGCTGGAGCGGGCTGGGGACACGGCGGGACCTCCTTTCCGGGGACGGCTGTCGAGGGCGGTTTTCGTGCGGGCGGGTTCTCTCGAGGACGGCTCAGGACGGGCGCAGCCCCTGGTGGGCGATCTCCAATGTCTCCACCGCCGCCTGGGAGTTGGCGGGGTCGAAGGACGGGCCCTGCCAGCGCACCGGGACGATCCCGAACACCTGCCAGCTGATGATCCGCGTCAGGTCCGGCTTCAGCGCCACGATCTCGCCGTCCTTGGGCTCCACCCGCTTCAGCGTCTCGTCCAGCCAGCGGGCGATCTTCGCCGTGTCGGCGGTGACCGGCCGGGTGAGCGTGATGTTCGACCACGTGACACGGCCGGGCAGCTGCCAGGTGAAGCCGTTGTTGCCGCCCTCGGCGTACGTCTCCATCTCGACCTCGGCGCCCATGCCGGAGCAGGTGTGGAAGGCGCCCAGGTCGTTGCCGCCGATCGCGAGCCGGAAGTAGACGCTCGTCGCGAAGATGCTGTCGGTCATCGGTCCGTCATTCGTTCGTGGTTCATGGGGTGCCTCAGCGGCGTCCGTCGTAGGGGCGGCCGGTGCGTTCGCGACCGCGGCGGAGTTCGGTGCGCAGCAGACGCGACACGGGATCGAGCAGGCGGCGCGCCAGTTCGTCGAGGTCCAGGCCGGGGTCGTCCTGGGCGGTCTCGGGGCGGCGGGTCGCCGTCTTGCCCGAAGCGGAGGCGGTGGACGCGGACGATCCCGATGCCGCGGAGGACGACTGCGAACGGCCGCGCGCCGGAACCTCCTTGACCTGTACGCCCTTGAGCAGATCGGTACCGGCCGAGTCGGTGACGTCGCGCTGAACGGGGGTGGCCGACCCCGTCGGCGGGACGGTCCGCGGCCGGACCACGGGGACGGGCCCCACCGGTGCCGGGGCGGCGGCCGACGGGCGGTCCGCGAGCGGGGGTGCCTGCGGGGCGGTCACGGGCAGGGGTCTCGCCGGTACGGCGGCGGTGGCGCCGGCGGTCACCGGGCGGGGCGGGGCGGGACGGACCACCGGGACGCGCTGAACCGGGGCCGGGGAGGCGGTGGTCGGGACGCCGGTGTTCTTGGCGTGCGTGCCCTGCGTGCCCTGCGGTCCGGGGTGCGCGGTCGCGGCCCGCTGGACGTGCGGGGTCGCCGTGGCGGGGGCGGACGCGCGAGGTGCCGGGTGGGCGGGAGCCCCGGCGGTCGGTGCGGTGGTCTGCGCGGAGGTCCCGTTGGCCGGTGCGGGGCCGCCCTGTGCGGCAGCCGGGGTGCCGGGCCAGCGGGCCGCCACCACGGGACGGCTGCCGGTGCGGGCGGCGGCGGGCGGCGGCGCGCCTTCCGGGGTCCGGGTGCTCAGGGTGAGCGGGCGGGCGGCAAGGAGCGAGAGGGTGCGAGGTGCGGCCGTGGCGGAGTGGGCTGCGGGGCTGGTCACGGTGAGAGGGCGCGCGCCTGCCGAGCCGGAGGGCTGGGTGCCTGCGCGGCCTGCGGTGCCTCCGGTGCCTGGGGCCACGGCTCTGGCTACGACCAACGGGGCCGGGGCGGCCGGGGGTTGGGGACCTTTCCTGCCGGAACCCGAGGTGTGCGGGTGGGATCCGCCGGAGGTCGAGCCATCAGCGCGCGATCCGCCCGAGCCCGGCCCGCCGGTGCGCGATCCGTCGGCGCCCGGTCCGCCGGACGCCGTGCCGGGGCGTCGCGCGTTTCCTGGTACGCCTTCTGCGGCTACGGCGCCTGCGGGTGCGGGGCGGTCGGCCACGGCGGCCGCGGGCGGCGTGACCAGCGGCGTGGCGGGTCCGTTCGTGTGGGCCGCCGGTGCGGCCTTGGTGGCGTCCCCGGTGGTGGAGTTGTCCGCGAGGCTGCGCTGGACGTCGACCGTCCCCAGCAGCGGGGCGTCCGCCACCGGCGCGGAAGGCGAGGGCTCGGCGGGCGGCACCGGAGCGGTTGCGGTGCCCTGGTCCTGCCGTGCCGGAGCGCGCTGGACGTCCGGCCCGGGCGCCGTACGAGAAGCACGGGACGCGGTGGAGCCGGGCAACTCGGCGCTCGGGGGCATCGCGGGCAGCGGTGCGCCGAGGCCGCCGCGTGCGCGTGCGCCGGAGCTGCCGGGGGCGGGGGTCCGGCGCGGGGCGTCGGCCTCGGCGCCGGGTGCCGTTTCCTTCGGACCACTCGAACCGCTGTCGTACGGCGCCGGGGTGTCGGCCTGGCGCTGGACGACGGGCAGCGTCGGGGCGGACGCGGGTCCGGCGCCGGGCGCGGGGGCGTCCTGCGCCAACGGGGTTGCTGTGGACGGCAGTTCGGTCAGCGGGGCGCCGAGGGGAGCGCGGCTTCGGGAGGGCGTCGCGGCGCGCTGTACGGGGGCGGTGGAGCCCGGGCTCGCACTGGCCGGTGCTGTTGTGGTGGAGGTGGGGCCGGGTTCCGGAGTGATGGCGGGCCGCACGGCGGCGACCCGGCGCACGGGTCCGGCCGGGCGCCGGGCGACGGTCAGGCGGGGCCTCAACGGGCTGATCCGGACGGCGGGTTGGGACCCGTCGGCCCCGGAAGCACGGGACGTCGTCTCCTTCGCGGCACGCTGGACGGTCGGGCCCGCGGACGTACGACCCGCAGAACCGGACGAAATCCCCGACGCGCGCCCGGTGTTCGGCGCGGAGGCGGGCCGGTTCGCGGCACCCTCGGTGACCGTGGGCGGGACCACCGCCACACGTCGTACGAGCGGAGTCGTGGGAACGGCCCGTCGGCCGCCGGCGTCGGCAGGGGCCACGACGGGACCCGTGCCCGGCTCGACGGCCCGTTGGACAGCGTCGGACGACGAGGAGAGGACGGCGGGGGAATCCGTGGACGTGAGGCCACGGGACCGAGGAGCATCCTCACCCGAACGGCCCGCCCCCGCAGCGCTGTTGCCGCCGGAACTGCCACGGGAAGACCGCACGGCGGACGAGCCCGAACCGGAGGCGCCCGAACCCGACACCGCCGAGCCCGAATTCTGCTCCCCCGGCTCCGCCCCCTCCGGCCGCAACGCCCTCAGCAGCAGCGGTCCCCCGGCGGTGTGGGTGGGCTGCGGGGCGGCGGGGCGGGTGACCCCACCCACCAGACCGGTCGGGGCGGTGGGCAGCAGCGCGTGCCCGAGGCCGCTGTCGAACGACGGGTTCTGCCAGGCGGCCAGCCCCGCCCGGAAGGCGAGGCCGTCGCTGACGCCCAGCGGGGCGCGGGACACGGTGAGTTCCGGCACGGCGGTGCGGCGCCAGCCCCCGTCCCAGTCGCCGGGCACGGAGGGACCCTGAGCGTCGGGCAGGGAGGGACCCGGAGTGCCGGGCGCCCCACGGTCCGGGTCCGCGGCAGCCGGCGCCGCGGCCCGGCGGCGCAGCCTGTCCCGCCATGCCATGTGCTCAACCGCCTTCGTTCACGCGGGTGTTGATACGAGCGATCTCGGCCACCCACTGCCGGCGTTCGTCGTGGGTCAGGTCGAGGATCTCCTCGCGCTGCCAGTGGAAGTGGTAGGCGATGTACGCGATCTCCTCCCGGAGCCGGGGAAGGGCGTACGTCACGATTCCCCCAGGCGCCCACCCGAGAGGTCGACCTCGAAGCCGCCCTCGCAGTGCGGGCAGGTCACCGCGGCGCGGGTGTGGCCCTCGCTGTTGACGCGGCGGTAGAAGTCCTGGAGGAAGGCGACGTCGGTGGCGTACATCCGCTCCACGACCCCGGCGTGCACATCGGTGACGGTGCCGATCCGGGTGATCACCTGGCTCAGCAGCACCACGCTCAGGTACGCCGGGTTCTCCTTGACCCTGAGGTCGATCTGCGGGCGCAGTTCGTCACGGGCGGTGGCCAGGCGCATCGCGCCGTGCCGGTGCACCGTGCCCGCCTCGTCCACGTAGCCGCGCGGCAGCTCGAACTCGAACTCGGTGCGCAGCCCGTGGTCCTCCCGGGGCGGCGCCGGAGCGGCGGGTGCGGGGGGTGCCGCCGCCTGCTCCGGCGCCGTGGCGGGCGCCGTGACCTGGAGGATCTCCTCCAGGTTGCCCGCCGTGACCGTACGGCGCCTCATTCGACGATGATCTCCTCGAACACGATGGTCACGGACTCGGTGGCCGCGGCCGACTCGCCCGCCTTCAGGGAGGGGCCCTCCCACTTGGAGGCCCAGCCCTGCATCAGCTGGATACGGCGGACCGTGTTGCCCTCGGTGTCCTTGATCTCGATGGTGAGGTTCTGCCGCGCGGAGTTCACGGCGCCGTTGTTGAGGGTCTCCTTGATCCAGCTGGTGAACTCGCTGCTCTGGTCGAGTCCCCGGGTGATCGTGATCTCGCCGGCCTGCCGGGCGCCCGGCTGCTTGCGGATGATCTGCTTGCCCTCCGCGCTGACCTGGCGTACCTCGACGACCTCCTCCTCGACGGTCAGTCCGCTGATCTCCTGGATCGACTCGACCAGGTAGCCGCCGAGCTGCACGCCGAAGACGTGGGTGGAAAGAGCATCGCCCGTTGCCATGACTGTCTGTCACCTTTCCTTGCGGAGCCGCTTTTCCACGGCTCCGTTCTTCTGCGGACCCGGGGTCACTCGTCGACGAGGCTGGTGCTGTCGGAGAACTGGGCCAGCCGGAACACCACGAACTCGGCGGGCTTGACCGGCGAGACGCCGATCTCGCAGATGACGCGGCCCTGGTCGATGGACTCCGGCGGGTTGTTGTCGCGGTCGCACTTCACGTAGAACGCCTCCTCGGCCGTACGGCCGAACAGCGCGCCCCGGCGCCATTCCTCGGTGAGGAACGCGGTGACGTTGCGCCGGATGCTGGACCACAGCCGGTCGTCGTTCGGCTCGAAGACCACCCACTGGGTGCCCAGCAGGATGGACTCCTCGAGGTAGTTGAAGAGGCGGCGCACGTTCAGGTAGCGCCAGGCCGGGTCGGAGGAGAGGGTGCGGGCGCCCCAGATGCGGATGCCGCGGCCGGGGAAGGCCCGTACGCAGTTCACGCCGATCGGGTTGAGCAGGTCCTGCTCGCCCTTGCTGAGCCGGAGTTCGAGGTCCACCGCGCCGCGGATGACCTCGTTGGCGGGCGCCTTGTGCACACCGCGCTCGGCGTCGCTGCGCGCCCACACGCCGGCGATGTGGCCGCTCGGCGGGACGGTGGTGTTGCGTCCGGAGGCCGGGTCGAAGACGCGCACCCAGGGGTAGTAGAGGGTGGCGTAGCGGGAGTCGTAGCCCGCCTCGTCGTTGCGCCAGGTGCGCACCTGCTGGGCGTTGAGCCCGGGCGGGGTGTCCAGGACGGCGACGCGGTCGCCCATCTGCTCGCAGTGCGAGATCACGGCGAGCTGCACGGTGCGCACGCCCTCGGCGTCGATGTCGCCGCGCTGGTAGGCGCTCATCAGGTCCGGCACCGCGACCATGGTGATCTCGTCGATGGTCTCCAGGCCGCCGAAGCCGGTGCGGGCGCCGGCGTCGCCGACGTACTCCGCCGCGTCGAGGCGGGCGACCGCGCCGGAGCCGTTCGCGGCGGGCGCGGCCGGGGCGTCGGGCACGGCCAGGGTCCCGGCGGCGGGCCTGCTCTGGGCGGCGCCCTGCTGCTCGGTGACCTGGATCAGCTTGGAGGCGCGGGCCTGGTTGACCAGGTAGCCCTTGACGTTCTTGCGGGTGGAGGCCTCGTACGTCTCCGCGACCTGGTCGCCCTGGCGGACCAGGACCTTGAAGCGGTCCTCCGGCGGGTTCTCGCCGTCCGCGTCGGCGACCTCGACCGACACCCCGCTGACGCCCGGCTTGGCGGCGACGAGGAAGCCGCCGAGCTGCACCGGCTCCGCGGCCTTGTTCGCGCGCCGGCCGCCGTTCACCGAGGGGGCGGAGGCGTCCTCGGCCTGGCCGCCGATGCGCACGATGTACGCGGCGCCGCCGCCGTTGGCGAAGTAGCCGTAGACCGAGAGCGGCAGGTAGGCGCCCTCGGTGAAGCCGCCGAAGGTCTGGGTGTACTGGTCCCAGCTGGTGACCAGCGTCGGCGTGTGGAACGGGCCGTTCTCGGCGAACCCGACGAACGCGGCGACGGCGGTGCCGACCCCTTCGATCGGTCGGGCACCGGACTGCACCTCCTCCACGTACACGCCCGGGGTGAGGTACGTCGGCATGCTCGCTCCTTCGCGTCCTACGGGTCGTTCCTGTGTCCAGGCCGAGTCTGCGCGGGGCCGCGCGGGGACGACAGGGACGCGGGGACCGGGCCAAGGGCAAGATCACTGCCTGTACCTGCATGCGCCAACGGTCCGGCCGTCACCCGGACTTGCCCCCGTTGTGCCCATGAAGACCTGGACGCCCCGCTCGCCCGGGCGGTCCACTGGGGGCCGCAGCAGGGGTGCGCCGAACAGGAGGCAGTGAATTGCGGAAGTCCGGGGCGCACACCGAGCAGACCGAGGCCCGGCAGGCCGCGCGCGGCCCGGCCGCCGCCCGCCGGGAGGCCTCCGCCGGCCCCGCCGTACCGCCGCCGCTCACCGCCGACGCCCTCCGGGCGGCCCAGCGCGGCGCGGGCAACGCCGCGGTGACGGCCATGATCGCCCGCCGCGCCCGTACGGCACCTGCCGTCGAGCAGCCCGATCCGGGAGTGCACCAGGTCCTGCGCTCGGCGGGCAAGCCCCTTGCGGCACCGGTCCGCCAGGACATGGAGGCCCGCTTCCAGACCGACTTCTCCGACGTACGACTGCACACCGGCGCGGCGGCCGCCCGCTCGGCCCGCGCCATCGGCGCCCGCGCGTACACCTCCGGCAGCCATGTCGTCATCGGCCCGGGCGGCGGCGACCGGCACACCCTGGCCCACGAGCTCACGCATGTCGTGCAGCAGCGCCGGGGGCCGGTGCCGGGCACCTCCACCGACCACGGGTTCGCGGTGTCGGATCCGGGCGACCGCTTCGAGCGAGCCGCCGAGGCCAACGCGCGCAAGATGATGTCCGGGCCGGCGCCCATGGACCACGCCACCGACGGGCACGACGGAGCACGGCACACAGGCGGTCCGGACGCGGTGCAGCGCTCGGTGCGCCCCGTCACCGAGGACGCGTGCGCCGTCCCCGTCCAGCGCTATCGCACCCCCACGGCCCAGGGAGCCGACGGCGCGGACATCACCGAGGCGAGCGACGTCACGGTCGACCGGATCTCGGACAACGGGCTGATCGCGGTGGCGGGTCGGCAGGAGGCGTACGCCGACGCCGAGTTGATCGACCGCGCCAACCGGGAACTGGCCGGGCAGAGGCGGATACGCGTCCGCCTCGAACGAGGCGAGCAGGTAATGATCAGCGGCCGTGTGCTGCACCGGGTGCTCCCCGTCCTCTCCTCCCGCGAGGCGGCCGACTGGCCGGGGGCCGACCAGCGCCACGAGCCCGTCCTCGGCGACAGCGCGCAAACACGGGACGACAAACTCGCGGCGTACAAGGAGAGTCTGAGCGCACTGCCGGCCGAGCACGGAGAGCTCCTCGCCACGGCCCTCCGCATGGCGACGGGCAGGAAGGCCACCCAAGAGATCGACGCGCTGCACCAGAAGTTGCTCAGCCTCTCCAACAGTGAGATGGGCGCGCAATGGGCGGCCGATCACGTCCCGTTGAACCCCAGGTCCGAGTCGAACTTCCCGCAGAGAGCGGCGGAGTGCCTCACCCAGCTCGCCATCGACCGCGACGCCACCCGCGAACCGGAGCAGGTTCTGACGGCTCTGCTGATCACACTGCCCAATGACTGCCAGGCCGCCGCCGAAAGGCTGATCGGCACGCCTGCGAACGGCCTCGCGCACCCGCGGGCCAACCCCACGGTCGGCGAGAACCACTATGTGAATCTGCGGGATGTCGAGGGAGGCCGCTGGCAGAACCACTTCGCGGCGGTGATCATGCGCGACGGGGACGACTCGCTGACGTACGAGACGGCCGCGGACAGCGCCAACGCCCTGAGCGAGGGAAAGTCCCTCGGCTACTTCGCGCTCTACGGGGCGGAGGGCACGCAGCAGTCCTTCGCCTCCGAGATCAACCAGCAGAACACGGCTCCGAGGAACTGAGGCCGCCCGCGCGGTTCTCAGGCCTCCGTGGCCGCCGCCAGATACGGCCCGAACTCGCTCTCCAGGACCAGCCGTCCGAGCTTGCGGTACTCCTGGGCGACCGCCGTCACCAGTTGCCGCATGGTGAGCGGGGTGCCGGACTCCGCCGCGAGGTAGGCCGCGGTGACCGCGCAGGCGCGGATGGAGCCGCCGGCGAGTTCGAAGCGGTCGGCGCAGAAGGCGAGGTCGAGGTCGGCGGCGCGGGGCAGCCGGTCGCCGAGGCAGCGGTCCCACAGGGCGAGGCGATGGCCGGAGTCGGGCACCGGGAAGTCGGCGACCACGTCGAGGCGTCGGGTGAACGCCTCGTCGAGGTTGGCCCGCAGGTTGGTGGTCAGCACCGCGATCCCGTCGAAGGACTCCATACGCTGCAGCAGGTACGCCGACTCGATGTTGGCGTGCCGGTCGTGCGCGTCCTTCACCTCCGAGCGCTTGCCGAAGATCGCGTCGGCCTCGTCGAAGAGGAGCACGGCATTGACCGCGGAGGCCTCGGTGAAGATCCGTTCCAGGTTCTTCTCGGTCTCCCCGATGTACTTGTCCACAACTGTGGACAGGTCCACCACATACAGGTCCATGCCCAGGTCCGCGGCGACGACCTCGGCGGACATGGTCTTGCCGGTGCCCGACTCCCCGGCGAACAGCGCGATCACGCCGCGTCCCCGGCCGCCGCCGGGCCGCATCCCCCACTGCCCGAGCACCTGCTCGCGGTGGCGTGCGCGCAGCGCGAGTTCGCGCAGCCGCCGGTGGGTGGCGGGCGGCAGCACCAGGTCGTCCCAGCCGACGCCCGGCTCCACCCGGCGGGCGAGCCGGTCGAGCCCGGCGCCGTTCTGGGCGCGTACGGCGGTGCGCAGATCGTCGGGGCGGACGGGCCGGCCCGCGAGGGCAGCTGTCCGCACCGCGACATCGGCGGCGCGACGCAACTGCCCGGAGTCCAGCCGGTGCGCGGCGACCGCGTCGGCGAGCGCCTCCACGTCGCCGGTCGCAAGGTCGCCGGCCACGGCACCGGCGGACCGTTCGAGGGCGTACCGCCAGCGTGCCGCCTGCCGTTCGGGCGAGGGCGCCGGCACGGTCAGGGCGACGGGGGTGTCGGCCGCCCACTCCGGGGCCCAGCCGACGGTGCCGTGCGTGAGCAGCGGGATGCCCCGCAGCGCCGCGCACAACGCCCCGAGCGTGCGGGCCCGTTCGGCGGGTTCGCCGGGGAGCGACTCGAGCGGGCCGAGGACGACTCCGGCGCCGGTGAGACGGGCTTCGAGGGCGGCGATCCGGGCGAGTTCCGGTACGTCGGCAGGGCGCCGGGCGAGTGCCACGGCGTCCAGGACGAGCGGGCGCAGCCCGGCCGCGCGCAGGGCGGCGACGGCCAGCCCCGCCGCGTCGCCGCCCCGACTGCGCAGATGAACGAGGCCTGCGCCGGTGCCGGCCGCGGCCGCCGTCCGCTGGACCTCCGCCGTCTCGGCGGTCGGGTCCTCGCGGGCCTCGCCGAGCACCCCGGCCAGCCGGGCGTCGGGGCGATCGCTGCCCAGCAGATGCCCGGCGACCCGGTCCGGAACCGCCAACACCCGTGACAGTGGCGGCCGTTCGGGCTCGGTGACCTCCACCAGACCGCCCGCGATCAGCGGCGCTCCGGGGGCGAGCCGGAACCGGCCGGACGCCGCCCCGGCGAGCCCGCACAGTTCCAGGGCGAGCCCGACCGTGGGGCGACGGCGGGTCAGGTCGTCGTTGAGGTAGCCGTAGAGCCGCTCGAACCGTGCGTCGAGGTCGGGTGCCAGCGCGACCAGGAGCAGGTCCAGGTCCAGCGGGGACAGCCCGAACCGCCGGGCGAGCCCGTCGAGGACGGAACCGGCGGGCGGCGGCCACGGCTCGTGCGCGGGTACGCCGAGGCCACCCGGCTCGTCCAGGATGCGGGCTACGGCGTCCGGGGTGAGGTACTGGCCGCGGTACGGATCGTCGGGATCGGGGTCGGCGGCGCGACGGACGGCCACGGCGTGCCGTACCCGCTCCTCGACCAACTGGAGCCGCGCCCACAGGTGTTCTGCGTCGGTCGATACGGGATCGGCGATGACGACGGGCTCGGCGGTGTGCGTCACGGCTGGCGGTCCCCTCGGCGGCGGCGACGGGCGGGGGCGGAGCCCCGTTCGCGCGGGCCGGCGAAGCCGCCGTCCGGGCCCGGGTCGGTCGTCTCCGTGTAGCGCAGGCGGCGGCCCGGTGTCGCCTCCTCGCCCTCGGTGCGGCTGGCCGAGCGCACGACGAGGCCTTCGGTGACCGGCGGTGCGGTCTCCTTGGCCGCCCCGGCGAGCGGTGCCCGTACCCGGACCTGGAGGGAGGCCTTGAGCTCGCCGCCGAGCGCCGACCACACGTCGGAGGCGGCCGGCGCGTCGAGCCCGACCCCGCCGGCGTCCAGGGCCACCGTCAGGCCGAGGTCGGCGAGGGTGCCGGTGAGCAGGCGGGCGGGCAGGGTCTCGGTGGACACCAGGGTCGCGAGCACCTGGGAGAGCAGGCGGTGTTCGTCCTGCGGGCGGCTCGCCCACGCCGTGACCAGGTACGTCAGCTCGAACCAGCGCGGCGGGGTGCGCCGCGCCACCAGATGGCCGTCCTCGTCGTAGACCTCCCCGGCGCCGCTGCCGCGCCGGGTGGCGTCCTCCCGGATGTCGTAGAGGAAGACGCAGACGGTGGGGGCGCTGCGGCGCGCCGCCCAGTCGCGGGTGGGGGCGTCGAAGACGACCTCGACGCCCGACGCCTCCAGGCCGGACCCGCCGAGCAGGCGCCGCAGTCCCTCGTCGACCTCGTGGATCACCGGCGGGTCACCTCGTCGGGCGGCTGGATGCTGCCGTTGACCACCAGGAAGTCGGTCGTCACCGGCGAGAAGCCGCGGCCCTTGGCGGTGATGATGCGCGGCCCGGTCTGGTCCTTGGCGAGGATGAGCAGCTGGCCGATGAACTTGCCGTCGGGGCCGGGGACGGTCGGCGCCGCCGCCGCGGTGATCCCCGGCTTCCAGGTGAACCGCACCGGCACTCCCGGCGGGAAGTCCTTGCCGCGCACCGAGGTGACGAAGCCGGGCTTGCCGATGTTCGGCACCGCGACGATGCGCGGCTGGAGGATGCGCAGCCGCTGCTCGGCGGTGTTGTCCTTCTTGTCGGCGTCCGTACCGGTGGTGGTCAGCACGCCGGTGACCTGGGCGGTCAGCGCCTTGTTCGGGCTGAGGACGACGCGGACGACGGTGCTCGCGCGCGGCTTCAGGTCCGGCAGCGCGCACACCCAGGACCTGTCGCAGCCCTCCGGCGTCCCGTTGTTGGGGATGCTCTTGGGCAGGCCGATGTGCAGCCGCAGACCGGTCGCGAGTGCGTTGCGGCCGTTGCGGACCGTGTACGTGACCACGACGCGTCCGCCCACGTAGCCCGGGTTGGGCTGGGCGGTGACCTTCACGCCGGGTCCGGCGTCGGGCGCGGGCGGCTCGGAGGGCACGGTCGGGGGCGGGGTCGGTGTCGTCGGGGGAGTCGCCTCGCGCACCGGGACGACGGTCCGGCCGGCGTTGTCGCTGGGCTCCGGGTCGATGACCGTGCCGGTGACCGACCAGTCGACGGGCTGGTCGCCCGCGGTGAGGCCGGTGAGGGTGACGCTCACGGTGACGGTGGTGCCGGGCTGTACGACGCCGACGTCGCACTGGAGGGAGGCGGCGTCACAAGTCCCCCCGGGCCAGGTGACCTTGGTGACCTGCACGCCGGTCGGCGGGGCGATGGTCAGGGTGGTGCCGGGGGAGGCTGCGGGCCCGTTGTTCACCAGGCCGACCTTGACCGTGGTGGTCTTGCCGACCGTGACCTCGGGCGTGGTGCCGGGCGCGTTGACCGCGAGGTTCACGGACTGCTGGACGCTCGGCTCCTTCTGGCGGCCCGGGAGCGTGCTGGTGAGCGGGGTGAGGTCGCCGGAGTCGACGTCCAACAGGCTGAGTTTCTCAGGGCTGTTGACGGCCACGGCGGCACGCGAGCTGATCACCAGGCCCTTGCCGTCGGCCGTCCACGCGGCGTCGCGCGGCTGGAACGGGCCGGTCGCCGAGGTGTCCGGCAGCTGCCGGCCGCAGGCGCCGGGCAGGTCGCGGGCCGAGGCGGGCGTCAGCACCTGGCAGTCGTCGCCCGTGAGGGACGTGAGAAGGATGCCGTCGCGCTCGTCGACCTGGCCGCCGCCGCTCTTGCGGTTGAAGGCGATGGAGGTGCCGTCCGGCGAGAAGGCCGGGCTGTCGTCGATGACCTCGCAGTCGCCCGGGCAGATCGTGGCGCTCAGATCCTTCTGCTGGTCCAGGTGGTCGACGGGCACGGTCCAGATGTGCTTGTTGCCGCCGTTGTCGTTGATGACCTCGTTGCGGGTGAAGGCCAGGGTCCTGCCGTCGGAGGACCAGGTGGGCTGGGCGTCACCGCCCGTCTGCTGACCGGCCGGCGGGGTGATCTGCCCGGTGATCGCCCCGGTGGCCGCGTCCGCGACGAGGATGCGGCTCGGACCGCCGACGCCGCCGGGCGAAGTCCGGGTGAAGGCAAGGTATTTGCCGTCCGGGGAGAAGGTCGGGTCGGTGTCCCAGTCCGTCGCGCCGCGTCCCGCGAGCGGCATGGGCTGCGCGTTCGATCCGTCGGCGTCCGCGATCCAGATCCGCTCGATCCGGCCCTGGGCACCGTCCTCGAAGCGGGTCAGCACGATCCGGCGGCCGTCGGGCGTGTAGTTCTGCCGCTCGGTCCACGGGTCGTAGCCCGCCGCGGGCTGGAACAGCGGGTCCTTGGCGGCATCGGTGTTGGTGTCGGCCGCCGGGTCCTCCTTGAGGATCGTCAGCCCCAGGTCGCGCGGGTCGGAGCCGTCCGCCCGGGCGTCCTGCAGCGTCACCACGTGCGGGCCGGCCGCCGTGGTGCGCTCGACGATCGCGCCGCCGCCGTCGACCGTGCCGAGCCAGGTGACCGAGGAGACCTCGCGGTCCTCGTTCAGTACGAGGGAGGGGACCTGGTCGGAGTGGGCGGTCGTCCGGAACACGTGGTCCCAGTCGCCCTCGCACTGACACGTGATCTCCGGGCTCAGGAACACCACACCGTCCCCGTCGGGCAGCCATGCTGCCCCGTGGGCACGCCACTGTGCCTGGTTGCCCCCGAGGAGCGGTTCGTCGCCGGTCCCGTCCGCGCTCGTCACCCGCAGCCGGGGCACGCTCTGCCCGTTCTCGGTGGTCGTGGCGGTGTACGCGATCCAGTTCCGGTTCGCGTCGTCGTTCACCGGGTTCCACACCGGTTCACTGGCCGTGCCGTTCGCGGCGTCGGTGACCCGGGTGGCGGTGCCGCCGTTCAGGTCCCGTACGTAGATCTGCTCTCCGACCAGCGGGTTGCTGTCGCTGGAGTACGCGATGCGCTGCCCGTCGGGGGAGACCGTCGGGCACTCCTCGTTCGCGGCGGTGTCGGTCAGCCGCGTCAGACCGGTGCCGTCGGTGTGCACCAGCCACAGGTCGCGCTGTGTGCCGCCGCCCAGGGCGCCGGACTCGGCCGCGTCGAACACGACGGAGTTGCCGTCCGGGGTCAGCCGGGGGTGTGCCGCGTCCATGCCGCTGGTCAGACGCCGTACGGAACCGTCGGCGGAGCGCAGATAGATCTGCGGCGTCTTCTCGTCGCGCAGGCTCGCGAAGACCATCTGGTCGCCGAGGGCGGCCGGCTGGACGTCGTGGTGGGCCGGGCCCGCACCGAACAGCGGGGTGCTGGAGGTCGTGGTGGCGACCTGGCCGAGGCTGCGGTGCCGGGTACCGGCGTAGGCGATCCGGGTGTCCGCGGTGCCGGCGGCCGCCGCGGCCCGCGGCGCGGACTCGGCGCTGCCCTGCCCGGAGGCCGCGGTCACCCCGAGCAGCGGGATCAGCAGCAGCAACGACATGCCGAGTCTCCCCGGGCGGTACCGCCCGCCGGGGCCAGCGGTTGCCAATTTGAGGTCCCCCTCATGGTCTGGTGCGGCACGTGGATGTGCCCCTGCCACCCTGCGCCGGGCGCGCGCGGGACGGCAGGGCGGCGGGGCCGTACCCGGGGGAAACGTGGGGTGTGCGTTCGGGCACCATCAGCGTTCCCGGCGGACACCCTTGGCCGCCGTCGCATCGGAACGTTCCCGAACTCCCTTGTCAGATGAGCCCGTTGCGCAACGCGTAGCCCACTGCATGGGCCCGGTTGCGGAGTTGGAGGCGGGTGATGATCTCGTGCAGGACGTTCTTGACGGTCCGTTCGGAGTACGCGGTCTTGCGGGCTATCTCCGCGGTGTCCAGGCCCTCCGACACCAGGCGCAGCATGTCCGCCTCCCGGGTGGTCAGCGTGGACAGGGACAGGCCGTGCGGATCGAGCGCCGAGCGCTGCAGGCTGCCGACGTGGGAGAGCAGCTTGCCCAGCAGGTCGCCGGGGAGCACCCCTTCGCCGTTGGCCGTCGCGAGGACCAGGTGGACGAGCCGGTCCTGGTCGGCCTCGGCGCGGCGCAGCACCGCCGGGACGCCGCACTCGATGACGCGCTGCAGCGCGCCGGAGCCGAGGGTGCCGACCACGAGGCCCACGCGGGTGGCGGAGTTGAGCCGCAGCCGGTGCAGCAGGGCGGCCACGTCGTCGTCGACGTTGTCCACGACCACCAGCGACACCTGCGCCCCGTCGGCGTCGGCGTCGGCGTCGGCGAAGAGGTCGACCTCGGGGCGCTGGCGGAGTTGCTGGACGACGCCGACGCGCAGGATCGGATCGGCGGCGTAGACGGCCACGGTCACCCGCTCCGGCCGGCTCGGACGCGAGGCCCGGAGCCCGGAGCCGACGGCGGCGGACACATGTGACATGGAGGCGGACATGGCAGGGGTGTTCTCCTCTGCGCAGTACATGGGGGGTTACCTGTTCGTGAGTTCGTGGGGGAGGATCGCTGTGGCGCGCGAATGCCCGAAGGCGGCGCGCGGGAACGGCCGGGTGACATTAACGACCCACCGTTACGGGCGAGTTGACAGTGACTACGCGGGCACCACGGCTGCCCGAATGTTGCCCTCGCGCTCCTCGGCACGCACCGGCGGGCGTTTCTAGCGTGGAGGCGTGACGCCTTCTGCAGCCTCTTCCGGTCCCGGTGCGCCCGGACTCGACATCCCGGTCGTGACGGTGGCCCCGGGCGGCACCGCCACGACCAGTCTGACCGTCCGCAACGACAGCGACATCGTCGAGGCCTACAGCCTGGAGGTCGTCGGGGACTGCGCCGCCTGGACCACCGTGGAGCCCGCGCGGGTCTCCCTCTACCCGGGCACCTCCGAGACGGTGACGATCCGGCTGGAGCCGCCGCGCTCCCCGGAGATCCGGGCGGGCGAGCTGCCCCTCGCGGTGCGGATCCTGCCGACCGAGCACCCCGACGCGGTGCGGGTGCCCGAAACCACCGTGCACATCGAGGAGTTCCACGAGCTGCGCACCGAGCTGCAGCCGCGCCGGCGGCGTGGCTGGCTGCGCGGCCGCTACCGGCTCGCGGTGCGCAACGAGGGCAACACCCCGGTGCAGGTGGGCTTCACCCCCGGCCAGGCGGGCGAGGAGCTGGCGTTCGCGTTCAACCCGGCCGAGCCGAAGCTGGAGCCCGGCGAGTCGACCGAGGTCGGGCTGCGGGTCCGTACGGGCAAGCCCGTGTGGTTCGGCAACCCGGTGGTGTGGCCGTTCACCGTGCACACCGCCGAGACCGGTGACCGGGACGAGGCACAGCCGGACGAGAGCGTCCACCGGCCGCCGCTGGACGCGGAGTTCGTCCAGATCCCCATCTTCCCGAAGTGGCTGCTCGCCCTGCTCGCGGCGCTGCTCGCCCTGCTGCTGGCCTGGTTCGCGCTGGTCCGCCCTGCGGTGCGCAGCGCCGCGAAGGAGGCGGCCAAGCAGGCGGTCCAGCCGCGCCCCACACCCGCGGGCGAACAAGGCGGCGGGCAGACACCCGGCAACGGTTCCGGCGGTGGCGCGAGCGCCTCGCCCGGCGCCCAGGGGTCGGGCAAGGGCCAGGGCTCCGGGGCGGGCGGCGACGGCGGCTCGAGCGGCGACGGCGCGACGCTCAACGGGCAGCAGAGCTCGGCGACCATCGACCTGAAGACGTCCGGCGGCGAGACCAGGACCGGCACCTACAAGGTTCCGGAGAAGAGCATCTTCGGGGTGACGGACATCGTCGTCGCCAACTTCCAGGGCGACGAAGGAGTGATCACGATCACCTTCGGAGACCGCAAGATCACCACGATCGCCCTGGAGACCTTCCGCAACCAGGACTACCACTGGGTCACCCCCATCAAGATCCCCGCGAACGACACCGTGACCATCGAAGTGACCTGTGCGAAGCCGGGCACTCCGGCCACCGGCCGCCGGGCGCAGGGTTGTCACGAGGTGCTGAACGTGAGCGGTGTGCTCAGCCGCACCGAGCAGTGAAACCAAGCAATGAATCGGACCCCCCGCTTCCGATCATTCTTGATCAGTGCTGACTACATCTGTAAAGGCTGGCAACTGACTGCGTCTGGAAATCGATAACCGCGGTCTGAAAACCGGCACTTGGGGCCGTGACGGATCACACACCACGAATGGAACCGCCCGGGACGGATCGCCTCCGTCCCGGGCGGCCGTCGTATCAGCCCCAGGTCGCCTCGAGCTTGGCGGCGTAACCCTTCGTGTAGCCCGCCGCGTTGGGGTGGAAGACCGCGGAGGCGTTGGTCAGGTCGTTGATCCACGGGTCGGAGCCGCAGGCCCCGTGGTCCTTGAACGTGGAGCGCATGTCGAGGAAGTAGACCGACGCCTTGGTCGCCGCGGCCCTGGTGCCCTCGGCCAGTGCGTCCGCGAGGCCGTTCATGGCGGTGCGCTTGGTGGCGTCGAGGTCGATGACGGGGCAGGTCCCGGTCGAGGAGAGCGTCTGCGGGTAGCCGAGGACGAGGATCAGGGCCTTCGGCGAGCGGGCCTTGATGTCCTTGTAGAGGCCGGCGAGCTCGTCCACCAGCTGGTTCCTGGCGTAGTACGACATCCAGTCCGTGGCCGTCTTGCAGTAGCTGTCGCTCTGGGTGAGGCACGCCTGGACGACGGAGGAGAACTGGGCGTCGTTGCCGCCGACCGTGATGGTGACGAAGTTGGTCGTGGAACTCAGCGCGGACAGCTGGTTGTTGCGTATGTCCGCGATGGTCGCGCCGCTACAGGTGACGTCCTTCAGCGAGTACTCGGGGTTGGCGGCCGCCCACTGGTGCGGGTAGTTCAGCGGGCTGCGCTTGCAGTCGCCGCCGGCGGAGTCGTACGTACCCGCGCCGACCCCGGAAGCGTACGAATCTCCCAGAGCCACGTATTCCGCCTGGGTGGACGCCTGGGCGGGAGCACTCGCCGTACCCGCAATTCCGGCGAATGCCAGCACTGCACCGACGGCGACGGTCTTCAGTTTTCGCATGGGTCCTTCAGGTTCTTGATCACGGAATCCCGAAGGTAACCGCGGGTTGTTGCTCGGGAATTGTCGGTCTGTTGTCGGCAATTGACTGCCTTTCAGGAATGGTTTTGCGGGGTGATGTCGTAGCCTGTTCGCCATGTTGCGCCGCATACAGGCTTTGCCGTGGATACATACGGCGTACGACATCGCGCTCGCGATGCTGGTGGTCGTCATCACCACGCGCTACGTCGAGGAGTACGACTGGATCGTCGGCTGGGGCATGGCCCTGGCGCTGCTCTTCCGCCGGCGTCGGCCGCTGACGGTGATGGCGGTGGTCTCGGGGCTCGCGCTGGTCCAGTACGTGCTGTCGGAGTACCCGACCTTCAGCCTGACGACGGACCCGGCCGCGTACGACGTGGCGCTCCTCATCGCGATGGTCTCGGTGGTCACCCATGCCCGGCCGATGTGGCACAGCCACGCGGCGGGCGCGGTCGTCCTGGCGGGCATCGCGGTGGAGTCCGGGCTCGGCCTGCCCGGTTCGCGGGGTTCCGTGGAGGTGGACCTCGTCACCCTGGTCTCCTACAGCGGTCTCGGCGCGGCCCTGTGGCTCACCGCCATGGTGCTGCGGACCCGGCGGCTGTACGTGGCGAGCCTGGAGGAGCGGGCCGCGACGGCCGAACGGGAGCGGGAGCACCTGGTGCAGATCGCGGCCGCCGAGGAACGCGCGGAGATCGCGCGGGAGTTGCACGACGTGGTGGCGCACAGCCTGGCGGTGATGATTCTGCAGGCGGACGGCGCCGGGTACGTCCTCAAGTCGGATCCGGACAAGGCGGGTTCGGCGCTGAAGGCGATCGGCGACACCGGGCGGGACGCGCTGGAGGACATGCACCGGATCGTGCGGGTGCTGCGCACCGGACGGGGCTCCGGGCAGGAGGAGGCGCCGGAGGTCGACCGCAGGCGAGTGTCGCTGGACGACCTCGAGACGGTGGCCGAGCGGGCACGTGCCGCCGGGCTGGACGTGAAGCTGGACGTGGAGGGTGACCGCGTCGGGCTGTCCACAGCGGACGAACTGACCGTGCTGCGGGTCGTCCAGGAGAGCCTGACCAATGTGCTGCGGCATGCCGGTCCCGGCGCGCAGGTCGCGATCACGCTGCGGTTCGACGGGGACGTCGTGGTGATTCGCGTACTCGACGACGGTGCAGGGAAGTTGGCCGGCGCTCGGGCGGCGGCGGACCGGGGCAGCGGTGGGAACGGGCTCGTGGGCATGCGCGAGCGTGTGGAGGTGTCCGGCGGCAAGTTCACCGCCGGGCCGCGCCTTGGCGCGGGATGGCAGGTCGATGCGGAACTTCCGGTGAGGACAGTGGCATGACGGAGACGAACAGCCCCATACGTGTCGTGGTGGTCGACGACCAGCCGCTGATCCGGGCGGGGTTCGCGATGGTGCTGGCCGCGCAGGGCGACATCGAGGTCGTGGGCGAGGCCGAGAACGGCGCGGACGCACTGAGGCTGCTGGCCCGCACCGAGGCCGACGTCGTCATCATGGACATCCGTATGCCGGTCATGGACGGTGTCGAGGCGACTGGGCGCCTGAGTCGACTGCCGGACGGGCCACGGGTGTTGGTGCTCACCACCTTCGACACCGACGAGGACGCCTTCGCCGCCCTGCAGGCCGGGGCGAGCGGCTTCCTGCTGAAGAACACCCCACCCGAGGAGGTCGTGACGGCGATCCGCGTGGTGGCGGGCGGCGAGTCCGTCGTCGCCCCGCGCGTCACCCGCCGCCTCCTGGACCGTTTCGCGGGGAAGCTCACGCCCTCGGCCCAGCACGACGAGCGGCTGGACCTGCTGACCCTGCGCGAACGGGAGGTGCTCGAGCAGGTGGCCGAGGGGCTGTCCAACAGCGAGATCGCCGCCCGTCTGTTCATCGCGGAGGGGACCGTGAAGACCCACTTCGGCAAGATCCTCACCAAGCTGGACCTGCGCGACCGCGTCCAGGCCGTCATCTTCGCCTACGACTCCGGGCTCGTCAGACCACGGTCGTAGTCCCGCCCTCCAACTCCGGTTAGAGGGCGGCGGCCCGGAGATCGGTTTCCGAACCGATGTGCCGCGACGCCCCGCCTCCGAGAATTTACCCGTACCGAACGACGAAAAGCGTCGGACGGAATTCCCCGGGGGTCACCATGACTGCTCTCGCACGCCCGCAGAACCGCACGGCAATTCTTTTCGGCACCGTCGCCCTGCTGATTTTCACGGCCGTCGCGGTCGCGGGCGGCTACTGGTGGAACGAGCGGAACGAGCCGAGCCAGGCGTCCAGGACCGACTGCAAGCTGGCGCAACTGCTCGTCGACTCCACGCAGAAGATGCCCGGCGACCAGGCCGGTATCGAGAAGTGGGAGAAGAACGCACAGCAGCGCAGGTATCAGCTCGACGACGGATACCTCGGCGCCAGCATCTCGAATTACGAGGGGTGGGCGGCGACGACGGCGAAGGGGGAGGGCACGCCCCCGAAGAACGAGGTTCAGCGGCTGGAGGACGAGGCCAACAGCCACTGCTCGGACGCGAACGTCACGCTCGTGTTCCCCCCGATCGCCTCCTGATCGCGCCGGGACGGAGGGGAATCCAGCTCATGGACACGACCGAAGACATGCCCGCACGCATGCCCGAACACATCGCCACCGCCGTGGATCTGGTCAAGACCTACCAGCAGGGGCAGGCGCAGGTCAGGGCCCTGGACTCGGTGACGGTCGGTTTCGCCCGCGCCCGGTTCACGGCCATCGCGGGCCCCTCGGGCTCGGGCAAGTCGACGCTGCTGCACTGCCTGGCCGGCCTCGACTCGGCGACATCGGGCCAAGTAACCCTGGGAGACACGGAGCTGACCGGGCTGTCCGACCGGGAGCTGACCCGCGTACGGCGGGACAAGGTCGGCTTCGTCTTCCAGTCGTTCAACCTGCTGCCCCAGCTGACGGCCCTGGAGAACATCGTGCTGCCCGTCACCCTGACCGGCCGCCACCTGAACGGGGACCTGCTCGACCATCTCGTCGGTGTGCTCGGCATCGGCGACCGCCTGTCCCACCGGCCCGCCGAACTCTCCGGCGGCCAGCAGCAGCGCGTGGCGCTCGCCCGCGCCCTGCTGGCCCGGCCCGTCGTGGTCTTCGCCGACGAGCCCACCGGCAACCTCGACTCGCAGTCCGGCGCGGAGGTCCTCGACCTGCTGCGCCGCTCCGTGCGCGACCTCGGCCAGAGTGTGGTGATGGTGACGCACGACCCGCGGGCCGCCGCGTACGCCGACCGTGTGGTCGTCCTCGCGGACGGACGCGTCGTCGACGACGTGGACGGGGCGGACGGCGGCGATGTCACGCGCGCCCTGCAACCGGCGGGGAGGGCCCGATGAACACCCCCTGGCGTGCCGGCGTCCTGGGTTCCCAGCTCGCCGAACTCCTGCGCCGGCCCGGCCGGTTGGTGACGACCGGGATGTCGGTCCTGGTGGCCGCCTTCGTGGTCTTCGCCACCGTCATGGCCCAGCAGATCACCACGAACACCACCCTCGACCGCTTCCGCGGCACCCCCGAGGCCGTGAGCCTGGTCGCGACCGCCGGCGACTCCAACATCGGCAGTGCCGCACTCGAGCGGATCCGCGCGCTGCCCGGTGTCGCCGAGGCCGTCGGCCGCGTGAACTCCGGCGCACCGATCGCCGGCCCCTCCGAACACTGGCTGGAGCTGCACTCCGACCCCGGCACCGGCCCGCTGTCCCAGGTCCGGCTCGTCGAGGGCGGCTACCCCGACCGCGCCGGCCAGATCGCCGTCAACCGCCGGGCCGCCGAGGAACTGGCGCTCTCCCCCGGCACCCGCACCACCCTGCGGGTCCCCGACCCCGGGAACCCGGACGACGGGGACAAGACCGTCAAGGTCACCGTCACCGTCACCGGCGTGGTGAAGAGCACCGCGACCGCCGAGCAGCAGTCCGGCGCCTACACCACCGACGCCCTCATCGCTCCCCTCGCGGACCTGCCGGGCTACGAGCACATCGACATCCGCGCCAAGGACGGCGTCCCGCAGGGCGAGTTGAGCGAGCAGGTGCACACCGCGCTCGGCAAGACGTCCGCCGGAGTCTCGGTCGAGTCCGGCAGCGCCGTGCGTGCCCAGGAGGAGCGGGAGGCGGTGGGCGGAGACCTGAAGGAGATCTTCCAGCTGATCTCCGTGTTCCTGGCCGTGGCGGTGGGGGCCGCGGCCCTGGTCGCCACCTCGGCCTTCCGGATCGTCTTCGCCCAGCGGATACGGCAGTTGGCCCTCCTGCGCGCCGTCGGCGCCCCGCAGGGCCGGCTGGTGACCGCGCTCGCCGCCGAGGGCGCCCTGGTGGGCACGGTCGCGGGCTCGCTCGGGGTGCTGCTCGCGCTGGGCGCCGGGCACCTCGCCCCCGTGGTCGCCGCAAGCGCCGCCGAGGAGCTGTCCGCGCCGGGCTTCCCCGTGACGTACGGCGTGCTGGTCGTCGTGGGAACCATGCTGGTGACCGTCGGGGCGGTCCTCGCCCCCGCCCTGTCGGCGGCCCGGGTGTCCCCGCTGCACGCACTGCGCACGGCGGACACCGTGACGGGCGAGCGCGGCGTCCGGGCCGCCCGGCTCGTCACCGGACTCCTGCTCGCCGCCGCGGCCGCGGGCCTCGCCGCCCTGCTGCTCAACCAGAACAAGGGTGACGACCGCGACCTCGGCATGATGGTCGTCGTCGCCTCGGCGGGCCTCGCCTTCCTGGCGCTCATCGCGCTGGGCCCGCTCCTGGTCGGCCCCGTCCTGACGGTCGCCGGATGGCCGCTGCGCCGACTCGGCGCCACCGGCAGGCTGGCCGTCAGCGGTGTCGGCGGCGCCCCGCGCCGTGCCGCGGCCGTCTCCGTCGTCGTGGCGCTCGGCGCCGCGCTGGTCTCCGGCGCCCTGGTCTGCCTCGCCTGTCTCACCGGCTACATGGAACGCAGCGACGCGCTCGACGCCCCCGCCGACTTCCGGATCGCGGCCACCGGCAAGGGTTTCGACTCCGCGGTTGTACGGCAGTTCGCCGCGTCCCCGCAGTTGACTCATGTCACGGCCTACCGAACCCGCGAAGTGAAGCTCGCCGACCGGGAGTTCGAGGTCTCCGACCTGGCCCCGGACGCCCTGCCCACCGGCAAGGACATCGACACCGCCACCGGTTCCCTCGCCGATCTGGTTCCGGGCCACGCGGTGATCGGCTCCGACCTGGCCGCCGCACTGGGCCTGGCCACGGGCGACACCCTCACGCTCCCTCCCCCACTCTCGGCTTCGCTCGAGCGGGGGGACCCCCATCGCGGCGGCCGTGTCGAGCTGACCGTCGCCGCCACGCTGCCCGGCCCGGGCCCGCTCCTCGCGGACGTGCTCGTCGCTCCCGCCGATCTCGACCGGCTGGGCGCCACCGCGAACGCGAGCGGCATCCTCGCCGACGCGGCGGTGGACGGCCTCGCCGCCCGTGGCAAGGCCCAGCGCGCGCTGGAGAGCACCATCCGCGCCCACGTCCCCGACCCCGACGACGTCACGCTCACCGTCCTCGCGGAATCCCGGGACAGCAGCCGGGACACGGTCCGCACGACGGGCATCACCGCGCTCGGGCTGGTCGCCCTGACCGTCCTGGTCGCCGTCGTCGGCGTCACCGCCACCACCAGCCTGACCGCGATCGAACGCACCCGTGAGTTCGGGCTGCTCCGCGCGCTGGGCCTCGGCGGGAACGCACTGCGCCGCATCATCAGCCTCGAAGCCGCTCTGTACGGCGTCCTCGGCGGCATCCTCGGCCTGGCACTCGGCATCCCGTACGCCTGGCTCCTCATCCGCACCGCCGTCACCGCGGCACCCCTGCGCCTGCCGACGGCCCAACTGCTGCTGGTATTCGCCGGCTTGGCGGCCCTCACCGCACTCGCCGGGCTCCTGCCCGCCCGCCGCGCCACCCGCATCACGCCGATGACCGCGCTGGGCGACAGCGAATGAGCAGCCTCCGCGGACCAGATGCCAACGACGCGGCCGTGACATCCCGCATCCTCCTCTGGGACGCGGACCCCGGCACGACGGCCACCGGCCGCTACCGCCTCCCCGAACTCCCCCGCGACGTCGTCCTGACCACCCAGACCCCGTCCTCCCGCCAACTCCGCCACGCGACCCTGGCCCGCGAGCTGGCGACCCGCGCGGATGCCGACCCGGCGAGGCTGGCCCGGCATCTGCGGGCGGCGGGGCCGATGGCTCCGGCGGCGGCCCCCGCCCGGAGCGACCGTTCCGCTCTCGGACGGGGGTGAGCCCCGGTCCTCGCGGGCAGCAGCAGCGGACGTATCAGCGATCTCATGGATCTCGTGGGGGTCATGGGTCTCATACGGCGCAGTGAACATGCGCATCCTCGCCCCGGCCAAGGGGAGTTGGAGAGGTCTTGACCGATTCCGGTCCGTTCACCGACCGAGGGGCAATGCGCCCGTGACGCAGCGATAGCGCTCGCTGGTGGTCCGGAGTTCGTCGTGGGTGCCGGTGGCGACGATCCGGCCGTCGTCCAGGACCAGGACCAGGTCGGCCGCGCGGATCGTCGAGTAGCGGTGGGCGATGACCAGGAGGGCGCATTCGGTGGTGATACGGCGGATCGAGCGGCGCAGGGCGGCCTCGTTGGCCGCGTCCAGGTGGGCCGTCGGCTCGTCGAGGAGGAGCAGCGTCGGGTGGGTGAGCAGGGAGCGGGCCAGGGCGATGCGCTGGCGTTCGCCGCCGGAGAGGGCGGTGCCGTGCTCGCCGGCCGGGGTGTCCAGGCCGTGCGGGGAGCGGGCGACCAGGTCGGTGAGCTGGGCGAGGGCGATCACGCGGTCCAGTTCGGCGGGGAGCGCGTCGGGGGCGGCGTAGAGGAGGTTCTCGCGCAGGGTGCCGTACAGGACGGGTGCGTGTTGCTCCACCAGGCCGATGCGTGCGCGGTGGCGGGCCCGGTCAAGGGTGCGGATGTCGTGGCCCTCGAAGAGGATGCGGCCCGCGTCGGGGTCGTAGAAGCGTTCCGCGAGGGCGAAGACGGTGGACTTGCCGACGCCGGAGTTGCCGATCAGGGCGATGTGGCCGTGGGGCGGGATCTTGAAGGAGACGCCGTGGAGGACGGGGCGGTGCGGGTCGTAGCCGAACCGGACGTCCTGGAACTCCAGCACCGGGGCGGCGAGTTGGGGGCGGGCGCGGGTCGTGTGGTCCGGCTCCGGTTCCGGTGGCAGGTCCAGGACCTCCGTGATGCGGCGCAGTGCGCCCAGGCCCTGGCGGGTGGTGCTCAGTGCCTGGAAGACGGCGGCGACCGGGGACATCAGATAGAGCATGTAGAGGAGGAACGCGGCGAGTTCGGCGACCGAGCCGTCGTGCCCGGCCACCCGTATGCCGCCGATCAGGAGGACGAGCAGGAAGGAGCCGTTGATGGTGAGGGTGACCGCCGGGGCGATCACCGCGTCGAGGGCGCCGACCCGCACGCTCTGGTCGTAGGCGCGGCGGGCCTGCCGTCCGATGCGCAGGGTCTCGCGCTCCTCCGCGCGGGAGGCGCGCACCGTGCGGATGGCGCCGAGCGCGCGCTCCAGTTCGGCGGTCATCGCGCCGGTGGCCTGCTGAGCGTGCAGCGAGGCCCGTTCGATGCCCTTGAGCACCGACGCCACCGCCAGCGAGCCGAGCACGATCACGGCCAGGACCAGCAGGAACAGCACCCAGTCGAGCCACAGCATGAGTACGACGACGCCGACGAGGCCGATGCTGCCCGTGACCGCGTCGGTGAAGCCCTCCGAGACCAGCAGGCGCAGCGCGGTGCTGTCGGCGGCCGTGCGGGAGATCAGGTCGCCGGTGCGGTGGCGGTCGTAGGTGCGCATGGGGAGTCGTAGGAGGTGGGCGATGAGGTCGAGGCGCAGGCCCAGTACGACGCCCTCGCCGGTGCGGGCCATCACGTACCGGGCGACCGCCTGGACGGCGGCCTGGGCGAGGAACAGCGCGACCAGCAGTCCGACCGCGCCGCCCACGGCAGTGCCCGCACCCGCCGCCTCGATGACCCGCTTGACCACCAGGGGCTGGGCGAGAGCGAGCGCGGAGCCGGCCAGGGCGAGCGCCGCGGCCAGGCAGATCCTGCGGCCGTGGCCGCGCAGGACCCGGCGGATCTCCTGCGCCGCGGTGCGCTGTCGGCCGCCGGCCGCCGGGTCCCGCTCGCTCACCCGGCTCGCCCCACGTGTGCGGACCCGAAGCGCTGGAGCACCGTGAAGCCGGTCCTGACCCCGGGGATGTCGGCGAGCACCTCCTCATACAGCTCGGCCCAGGCGTGGAAGGCGAAGCGGCCGCCGATGGACGAGCGCTGCCGGGCGACGACGACCTCGGCGGGCAGGCCGAGCGTGGTGAGGTAGGTGACGAGGGCGTACGAGCGGGGCAGGCACAGCGCGTCGGGGTCGGCGAGGCGGAGTGCGGTGAGGCAGGGCAGCACCTCGCGGCGGGCGAGCGCGATCGCCTCGCACGGGGCCAGCTCGCTTTCGGTCGCGGGCCGGAGGGACCGCAGCCTCTGCCGGGCCTCGGGCCAGCCGCGTCGCCGCAGGAGGCGTGCGGCGCGGACCGTGCGGGCGGCGGCCAACAGCCGTGCCCGCCCGGGCGGTCGAGCCGCGTGCCCGGGGTCCCAGAGCAGGAACTCCCAGTCGGCGGTGGGGTCTTTCATGGCGCCGGCTCGGCCAGGTGGTTCTCGGCGAGGCTGCCGGTGAGCGCGTCGAGGCCCTCGCGCAGGGTGTCCTCGCCTGCGTCGATGCGCTTGCCGAGGTGCCGTACCGCCTCGTCGGCGGTGTCGTACTCGAGGGCGGCCTGCAGCATGAGCGTGGCGACGGGGTTCAGCTCGTAGTAGGCGCCCTCCGCGCCGTCGAGCAGTACACCCGCGCCGTCCGCGGGGTCGAAGACGGTCTGTTCGGTGAGCTTGAGCAGGGGCATCGGACGTCACCTCGGGACGGGTCGGGCAAGGTGGGTCTCCAGGTCGCGCAGATAGAGCTCGACCATGGCGGAGCAGAGCAGGTTCTCTGCGTTGCGGCGCAGCGCCCGGGGGTCGGCGAGCACCTCGTCGAGGCGGTGCGGGTCGACGACCCCGAGCCCGGTGAGCCGGGCGTCGGGGTCGCCGAGGATGCGGGCGAGCGCGTCGGGGTGGCGCAGGCACCAGGTCTCGTCGGGCGAGCCCAGCCAGGTCCGCCCGTAGTGCCGCCAGACGTCGGGCGGCAGCCGGTGGGAGGCGGCCAGCCGCAGCACGGGCTTGTCGATGGTGCGGCCCGCGTGCGGGATCAGCCGGTACGCGTCGGGCAGCCGGGCCGCGAGCCGGCGCAGCGTCCGGCCGCCGAGGGGGTCGGCGAGATGGATGCCGCGCGGCCGCCACAGGGCGAGGTTCAGGGTCTGCTGCTGGGGGAAGAAGTCCAGGTCGTACGTCTCGGGGGCGGCGTCCGGCACGGGTACCAGGAAGTCACTGCCGAGCTCCACCTCGGCCCACGCCTGCGGGTCGCCGTAGAGGGAGTAGGAGGGCCGGATGCTGCGCAGCAGGCGGCTCGACTCCCAGCGGGTGCCCAGCAGTCCGCGCAGCATCCGCCATTTCTCGTACGGTGGCACGTCACCGGCGAGGATGTCGTACACCCCGTAGCGCATCGGCCCGAACATGACGTCGCCCGACAGCCCGGACAGCAGGACTCGCACCCCGTCGGCCGCGATCCGGTCGGCGACCCGTTCCAGGGTGCGTGGCCAGACATGGTTGTAGGGGTGGGGGAAGTCGCAGGTGGTGGAGAGGTAGTCGGCGTCGTCGGCGCGGGGGACGGTCACCAGCGGCACGCGGAGGTGCCGGCACACCTGGCGGGCGTACGCGGACTCGTCGGCGGACGGGTCGTCGGTGCCCATGTGGTACGCCGTGACGTCGGCGCCGTGGTCGGTGAGCGCCGCCAGCACGGTGGCCGAGTCGACGCCGCCGGAGAGCAGGATGCCGATGCGGCCGCCGGTACAGGGCCGCGTCTCCTCCAGCAGCAACTCGTAGGTGAGGCGGGTGAACTCGCGCAGCGTGGTGCGGCGCGGCAGGTCCAGGGGGGTGGCCACCTCGTAGGTCTCGGTGCGGGTGGAGCGGGTCCCCAGGACGGTGAACTGGCCGCGGCGCAACCGCCCGAGGTGCGGATAGAGGAAGACGTCCTCGCCCCGGCAGCTGCGCCAGAGCCGCTCCCGGTCGAACTCCGGGAAGCCGTCGTCGAGCAGGTCCCTCGGGTCGGAGGACCAGCGCACCTCCGATCCGGCCCTGCGGTGGAAGATCTGGTCGGGGCTGGACAGCCCGCGGAAGAAGAGGACCCGCTGCGGTGTGACGACGCAGCCGGAGAGCTCCGCGGGGAGCGCGGTGAGCAATCCGGTAAGTTCGTCGTATTCCTCGGCGGCCACCGCGGAGGAAAGTCGCTGGATGAATTCCAGGGATGGACGGAATGTGAGCGGTCCGACGAAAAGGACGCGCGAGCCGTCTCGCGGTTGCGGCGGCCTCTCGGGAATTCCGGAGCCGGGGTTTGCGGGGCTGAGCCATTGCCGCGAAAAGCAGGCGCCGGGATCGTCCGGCGTATCGGGTGCGGCTCCGAGTACGGCCCGCCCCGAGCACCCGACGCAGTCCACGAACAGGTGCGACGGGCCGGGCCGACGGTGTGTCACAGGATGTTGCCGTGTGAGAGGAGGTCAGGAACGCCGCGCCTGAGCAGGCCGGTCAGTTCCTCGATCCGCCCGAGGCGGACGAGGGTCGGGACTGTGTACTTCAGCATTGTTCTCTCACCTACTTTCCCTCCCTTTTAACGTATTACGGCCCGTCTTGGACTTCTCGGTGGGACGGGAAAGAAAAGACAAAATGAGGTTGACCGCTCAATCTGCCCGGTTGCCGCGGCGCAGGGCACGGGCGCACCAGGTGATGATCGCCGCGTTGACCAGCGCGCCGAGGGCGATGGAGACGACGAGCATCGCGGTGCCGTCCGGGAGGACGAGCAGGACGAGGCTCGCGGGGGCCGTGGCGAGCAGAGGGATGACGCCTGCCATGGACTCGTCCGAGCCTGCGCTCACCACCAGCGCCCAGACGAGCAGGGCGGCGCAGATCGCGACGTAGACGAGAGCGATGGTGCTGCCGACGGAAAGGCGCATGCGGCGAGGGGCTGTTCGGCCGGGATCGGTGCCGGTCACGGATCGGACTCCTGGGTCGGTGGTCGTCAGAGGTGGGCGCCCGGTGGATTGGGGCGGGCGAGGCCGAGGTCGTACGCGAGGATCGTCGCCTGGACGCGGTCGCGCAGGCCGAGTTTCCGCAGCAGCGCGTTGACGTGGGACTTCACCGTGCCGACGGTGATGCCGAGTTGCTCGGCGATCTCGGCGTTGGTGAGCCCGGTGGCGACCAGGGTGAGGACGCCCCGCTGGCTGGCGGTGAGGCTCTCCAGTTCGGCGGGGCCGCTGCCGTCCCGGGTCTCGGGGATCCGTCCGGAGGCGTAGTGGCCGATGAGGCGGCGGGTCGCGGACGGGGCGAGCACGCTCTCGCCGGCGGCCACCACCCGGATGCCGTGCAGCAGTTCGGAGGGGTGCACGTCCTTGAGGAGGAACCCGGAGGCGCCCGCACGCAGCGCGTCCAAGACGTACGCGTCGAGGTCGAAGGTGGTCAGGACGAGCACGCGGGGCGCGTCCTCGCGGCCCGTGATGATGCGGGTGGCGGCGATGCCGTCCAACTCCGGCATGCGTACGTCCATCACGACCACGTCGGGTGCCAACTCCTCGGCGAGACGCACCGCTTCGGCGCCGTCGGCGGCCTCGCCGACCACCGTCATGTCCTCTTCGGCGTCGATCACGGCGGCGAATCCCGCCCGGACGATGCCCTGGTCGTCGACGACCAGCACGCGGAGGCTCATCGTGCCCCTGCCCCTTCCTGATCCTGCTGTTCCTGGCCGAGCGGCAGCCGGAGGCCGACCGTGCCCGGCGGGCCGGTGGTCACAGTGCCGTCGAGTGCGGCGACCCGCGCCGCCAGCCGCTCCCGCACAGCGGCATGGGCGGCGTCCGGCACCCCGGTGACGGTGAGTGTCAACGTACCGTCGACCACGTCGAGTTCGAGCACCACGGGCTCCTCACCGCAGGCCGCGAGCAGCGTCTCGGCGGCGTGGTAGGCGGCCAGGTCGACGGCGGTGGGCAGGCGTTCCGGCACGCGGTCGGTCAACCGGATCTCCAACTCACGCCCGGTCGCGCGCAGTTGCTGGGCAAGCAGGTCGAGGGCCTGGAGGGTGGGCTGCGGCCGCAGTTCGCCCGCTGCCCCGCCCTCTCCGTCCCGCACCGCGTCGAGCAGGGCGCGCATCGCGGCCAGTGCCTCGCGGGCGCGCTCGGCGGTCACGTCGAGCCGGCCCGCCTCCGCCTCCGCGACCATGTCGGCGGCGCGCGCCAGCACGGTGGTCTCGAGCCCGGCGGCGATCCGCCGCCGCTCGGCCCACGCGTCCCGCACAGCCTCCTCGGTCCAGGCGGCAAGCCGCTCGTCCCGTTCGCCCCGGTCGGCCCGCTCACGCCGACCCCACCGGGCCCCGCCCCACCGGGCCGCGTCGGCCGCCACCTCCGCCCCGGCGGCCGCCCATGCGACGACCTCCCAGGTGGGGACGGTCGTGCCCCGGTCGAGGACGGCGAGGATCACGGCGGTCGCGTGCACGACCACAGCCGCCGCCTTGCGCCACGCAGCCCCAGCCTTACGACACGCTCCGTCCGCTGTGCGAGCCGCCTCAACGGCCAGCGCCGCGCACGTGGCGAGCATGCTCAGCACGGGCGGCAGGACCACCGGCCCCGAGTAGTCACCCACCGCCATCGCCGCCGGCCACAGCGGAGCCAGCCCGAGCAGAGCCGCGTATGCCGTGCGGGGCGCCCGGCGCAGCCACAGCAGCGCCACCGCCTGGGCCGCCGCCAGCAGCGCGAAGAGCACGCCCGCCGAGACGTGCGCACCGCTCGACGTCGTGTCCGGGTGGATCACCAGCGCCGGGAGCAGCGGCTGCACGACCAGCCCCACGGCGGCGGTCACCTGAGCCAGGCGGTAGCTGCGCGGGACGGTCCGCTCCACCGGGGCGGCGGTACGGCCGGGCAGGGCCGCCCGTACCTCCCAACCGCCGTCCGCCGTAGGGCCGGTGTGCAGGGTGCCGCCCGCCTCCCGTGCCCGGGAGCGCAGGAAGCCCTGGCCGCGTCCGCCGCCGAGGCCCGCACCGTGCGCCACCGAACCGGCGGGCGGTGCCGCGCTGGTGACGACGACGTCCGTGCGGGTGTCCCCGTAGCGGACCAGCACCGTCGTCTGCGCACCCGGCGCGTAGCGTGCCACGTTGGTCAGCCCCTCGCGCACGATGCCGAAGGCCGCGTCCGCGACGGCGCCGTCCGGCAGCGCGTCGATCTCGCAGTCCACCTGCTGGTCGAGGCGGCGGAAGCCGGCGACCAGGTCCAGCAACCGCTCCTGCGGCGAGGGCAGTTCCTCCCGCGAGGGCGCCGGGGCCCGCACCGCACCGAGTGCCCGGGTGACCTCACGACCGGTCTCGACGGCGAACTCCAGGGCCTCGTCGGCGAGTTCGGGACGCCGCTCGCGAAGACCGAGCGCCGCACCGGCAGTGACGACGACAGCCGTCAGATGGTGGGCGCTGACGTCGTGCAACTCCCTTTCCATACGGCGCCGTTCGACCGCCGGAAGCCGGTGCCGCTCGGCCTCGGCCCGCCTGAGCATCTCCTCGGCGGCCCGCCGGGCGCGCCGGGTCCGCCGCATCAGAAGACCGGCGCCGCACGCGACGACGTACAGCACAGCCGTGAGGACGAGGTCGAGGCCGTTCCTGTCGCTGAGGCCGTGCAGGGTGATGTTCTGCAGCAGCTGCCAGAGCGCGAGGGCCACCACGCTCAACAGGGCGGTGAAGGTGTCGCGTTCGGTCGCCACGGTGAACAGCGCCAGCGCGACACCCGCGGTGCCGAGGACCGCCATCGCTCCCGTCGGCAGCGGTCCGGCGCCCAGCGCACAGGCGGCGGCGACCACCACGAGCGTGACGAGCGGGCGGGCACGGCGCAGAGCGAGTGCGGCCGTCACCACTCCACCGACGAGGACCGCCACGAGCACGGCACCCGCGGCCGGAACGTCCCCGCGCACCAGCGCGGCCCCCGGCCACACCAGGGCCTGGACGCAGAGCAGCAGGACCGGAAGAAGCCGGTCGTCGGTGGCTGTTCGGTTCATGAGCGAAAGGCTAGGTCCGCAGGCGAGCGGCCCGACTCCCGCTGGAGACGGAACCCCTTCTCTTACCTGGGTTAGAGACCCCCCGGATGCTCTGCCTGCGGTTGGACGCGGCAATCGTCCCTCGGCCCGAGGACGACCCCGTGCCCCCGCCCATAGGCTCGATCACATCGAGAACGCGGTCGGCCACCGCTTCTCAGGCGCTCTGTCGAAGTCGCCCATCCAACCAACGAATTCAGGGGGATTCCCATGTCCAAGCGCACTCTCGTCCCGTTCCTCGTCGGCGTCGTCACCCTCGGCGGCATCACCGCCGGCGGCATCGCCGTGGCCTCGGCGAACGGCCGGCCGACCCTGGACAACAGCTCGGCCCACTACGTCGCCCCGTCCGACGGCAAGGCCGGCTCCCTCACGTTCACCGCGGACGTGAGCGACGACTCGGGCATCCTCGGCCTCAAGGTCCTTGCCTGGCCCGCGAGTTCGAATCTCGACCCGACCGCGGCGGAGCTCCGGCACGCGGAGAGCGCACAGTGCGAAAGCCTCTCGGACGAGAAGGCCCGCTGCACCTACACCCTCAAGGTCACCCGGACCCAGGCCGCCGACCTGGCCAAGGGCACCTGGTACATCTCGACCCTGGCGACGGCGGAGGACGGCGACGCGTCGTTCGAGTCCCGCGCGGCGACCTTCGAGATCAGCCGCTGACCCCCGGAGGGAACGGTTCAGCCGTAAATGCGGCCGTGGGCTCAGCCGTAGAGGGCAACCCTCGGCTGGACCGTGCCCTTGGCCTGCGGGTCGACGACGGTGAGGCGGTAGACCTCGGTGAGGGTCTCGCCCGCGTGCAGCGTGCGCTGTGCGGTCGGGAGCTCGGTGAACAGCGTGCCCGTCTGGGTGCCGACCTGTACGGCCTCCCAGCACCCGTCCGCCTTGCGACGCTCCAGCCCGATGTCCGACGGGGCGAGGAACGGGCCCTCGTCCGGCGACGTCACGAGGAGCTGCGGGGCCACCGTCCGGTCGGCCGAGGTGTCGTTGCGGTAAGTGACCGTGATCTCGTGCCGCGCGCTGTCGGACGGGAGGGCACTTGCGGGCAGATCCACGAAACCGGACAGTGTGGCGGGCGCCTGCACCTGCGAAGCGGTGGACACCGCAGCGGCCGGCTGCCGGGTGGCCGCCATGGCGGGGCTCGCCGCGGTCAGACCGGAGAGCGCCACGACGAGGGCCACGGAAGCAAGCCTGACGCGGCTGTTCTTCAACGACACGTTCGCTGTTCCTTCGGGTTCGCTCGGGTGAACCGGCCTGCCACGGAAGGCTGTCGGCCACGAATGCCTCAAGGTTACGCAGCGCAGCCTAGAGGCCGATGAACACCCGGCGGATCGGCCGAATGGCCGAGGCGGGCGGGTCAAGAGCCCGCCCGCCCCCACGCGTTGCCGCGACCTACTTCAGCCCGATGGCAGCGCAGTCCGACGCATACTTCGAGGTGCAGATCTGCTTGACGGTGTAGACGCCGTCCTTGATGACGGTGTCCTTGATGTTGGCCCTGGTGAGGGCGACCACGGGCACGAGCATCGACGGGATGTCCTTCTGCGTCGGACTGTCGACCGAGTCCTCGGTCAGCGCGTCGAACTCGATCGAGTGGCCCTGGACCTTCAGCACCGCCATCTTCGCGGCGTTCGTCGCCTCCAGCAGGAACGACTTGTACACGGTCATCAGCTGCTCGCCCGCGACGATCCGCTGCACCGCGTCCAGGTTGGCGTCCTGCCCGGTGATCGGCGGGAGCTTCGTGGCACCGGCGTCCTTCAGCGCGTCGATGACGGCACCCGCCATGCCGTCGTTCGCCGAGTAGACGGCGGCGATGTTGCTCAACCCGACGGAATCGATGGCGTCCTTCATATGGGCCTTGGCGACCGAGGGCAGCCACTCCTTGGTGTAGTACGACTTGGCGATGACGACCCGGCCCTTCAGCTCGCTGAGGGCGCCCTCCTTGAACCGTGCCGTGTTCGGGTCGGCGACGGATCCGTTGATCATGACGATTTTGCTGCTCGCGGCCTTGCCGCCGAGCGCGTCGGTGATGGCACGGCCCTGCACCTCGCCGACGAGCTCGTTGTCGTGGGAGATGTACGCGTCGATCGGCCCCTCGGCGAGCCGGTCGTAGGCGATGACAGGAATTCCCGCGTCCTTGGCCTTCTTGACGTCCGGCCCGATGGCCTTGGCGTCCACGGCGTCCACGAGGAGTACGTCGACCTTGGCGTCGATCATCTCGTCGAACTGCTTGCTCTGCTTGTCCGCGCTCGCCCCGGCGTTGGCGTAGCGGACCTTGCCCTTGTTGTGGGTGAGGGAGGCGACCGTCTCCTTGATGAGCGGGTAGTCGAACTTCTCGAAGCGCGCCGTGTCCTTGTCGGGCAGCAGCAGCCCCACCGTGATGTCGTCGCCCTTCTTCGGACTCTCGGAGCTACTGCTCCCGCCGACACCGTCGATCACGCCGCAGCCGGCGAGCACGAGGGCCGACGCGGAAACGGCACAAACTATGCCGAAGCGACGGGCGCCGGTTCTACGGGGGGTCTGAACGTTCACTAGCAGGTGCCTTCCGAGCGATCGAGCAGCAGGGTCACCGGGTGATTGAGAAGCCAACGATGCCGTGGAGACCACGTCAAGACATCCGGTTGTCCTTCTCACAGTTCCGTACGGAATCTCCTCATCCGGCGAGGGTCAGGCCCACCACCGACGCCGCAGGCGAGCGGCACCCTCCGGCCACACCACGTCCACAACCAGGCCCGCCGCCTGAGCTTCCAGAACGGTGTCCGCGGTGCCGCCGCCCCTGCCGGTGGGCGGTTCGCCGTTCCATACGGCGACGAGCCGGTCGGCGCGTTCGACGAGTACGGCGTTGGCGGCCTCGTACGCCTGCCGGCCGGCGGTCTCGTGAGAGAGGACGAGCACTTCCTCGGCGGACGCGACGAGGCGATCGAAGAGGGCGGCGTGATCGGGCTCGACGATGTTCTGCCGGTAGTCCCGAGAGGGAATGACGACGATCAGCCGCCCACCGGCGGCGAGGACGGCTTCCGCGAAGACGGTGTCGGCGCCCATGGCGATACAGGAGACGCCCACGAGCTCGCCGTTGCCGGCGTACTGCTTGAGCAGTTCGTCCAGGGCGCCGCGGACCAGGGGGATGCTGTCCTCGGTCAGGTCGATGTGCCCGGTCACCGCGATGGTCGTCACGCTCGCGTGCCCCTTTCAGGTCGACAGTAGGTCTCAATTCAGGGCTTGGCCCCGAGCCCCGGTCTCGAAATGCCAGGTCAGCGGCGTGACGCGGTTGGGCCCTTCCGGATCTGTGCCGACGACCACAGCGAACGGGACACGCGTAGGCTCATACTGAGCCATGACAAAGCCTGCGGCACCGAAGCGTCACTTGCCTACCAGCCCCTTCAAGGCCCCGGTCACACCGGCTCCCAAGCACTTCGCCATGGGCGACCAGGTCACACATGACGTGTACGGCCTCGGCCGGGTGATCGGCATCGAGGATGGAATCGCGGCCCTCGTGGATTTCGGCTCGGCGCAAGAGCGGATCTTGAGCCCGTACGCCAAGATGACCAAGCTGTAGAACCGCTGTGCCCGGTCACGGCACGCCAGGCCCCGTCAGGGGCCTGTAACGAAAGGCAGACCCCTCATCGACCCGACGTCGCTGTTCTCCGCCCTGGAAGGGCAACCCCGCCGTTCCGCTGCAGTATCGCCGCCTCCGACGACAAAACCCTTCCAGGCCCCGGACTTCGGAGAAGAAGACGAGATCTTCCCGTCCGAGGATGCGCAGGAGCCTGCCCCGGGCACGCGTGCGGAGCGGCCCAAGGCCGCCTGACGGTGAGCGTGCAGCGCCGAGTCGGCCGCTGATCTGCTGCTCCCCTCCTGTTTGCCACCGCTCTGCACCGGCGGGCGGTGGCCCGGATGCCGCCCGCCCTCTTTCCCCGTACAACGCACCCTTCGGTCAGGTAACTGTAAAGAACCTTGACAGACAATTGGTCTAGTCCAAAGATGGTCGCTGCTCGCCCCCACCCCCCTCCCCTCCATTCCATGGGAGCGTCAGTGAGAAGACCTCGTTCTCTTCGTGCGTTGCTGTCCTGTATCACCGTGACCGGGCTGTCGGCCGGACTGGTCGCCCTCGGAGGAGGTGGGGCGGAGGCCTCGGGGTACCTGCCCGTGGCTCCCATGCCCGCCCATGTCGCCGCGCCGTACTTCGAGGCGTGGACCGGGGAGAGTCCGGCCGCGCTTGCCGCCGAGTCCGGGAACAAGTACCTGACCATGGCGTTCCTGCAGACGGACGCGGCCGGGTCGTGCACCGCCTACTGGAACGGCGACACCACCCAGCCCGTCTCCAAGGCGACCTTCGGCGCCGACATCGCCGCCATCCAGGCCCGCGGCGGCAACGTCATCCCGTCCTTCGGCGGTTACGGCGCCGACACCACCGGTACCGAGCTGGCCGACAGCTGTAACGACGTCGACGCCATCGCCAAGGTGTACGAGGGCCTGGTGACGACGTACGGAATCTCGCGGATCGATCTCGACATCGAGGCCGACTCCATCAACAACACCGCCGGGATCGACCGGCGCAACAAGGCCATCGCCAAGGTGCAGCGGTGGGCCGAACGGACCGGGCGGCGCGTGCAGTTCTCGTACACCCTGCCCACGACCAACACCGGCCTCGCGGCGAACGGTGTGGCGCTGCTCCAGAACGCCGTCGACAACCACGCGCGCGTGGACGTCGTGAACGTCATGACCTTCGACTACTGGGACGGGGCCACCCATGACATGGCCGCCGACACCGTGACCGCCGCCGACGGACTGGTCGGCCAACTCGCCGCGCTGTACCCGAAGAAGAGCCGTGCGCAGCTCTGGCACATGGTCGGTGTCACCGAGATGCCGGGCATCGACGACTACGGGCCCGAGGAGACGTTCACCACGGACGATGCGGTCAAGGTCGAGAAGTGGGCCGAGGCCAAGGGCATCAACACCCTTTCCTTCTGGGCGCTTCAGCGCGACAACGGCGGGTGCGTGGGTACCGCCGGCGCCAACTCCTGCTCCGGGATCGCCCAGGACACCTGGTACTTCAGCCACACCTTCGCGCCGTTCACCCGTCGCTGAGCCCAGTCCCCTCCCAGAACCCCCCACCTTCAACACCGGCCCCGGCACACCTCTCCCTTTCGCCGCCTCCCCCGCGCGAAGGTGCCGGGGCCGGTCAGCGTCCACGCAGCCCTCTAGTACTTTCGGCCAGGCGTCGGCAGCAGCGCCCGTACCTCCCAGCCGTCCCCTGCCTTCCTGGGACCCGTACACAGGTCGCCGCCCAACGCCGTGACCCGTGAAGGTCCATGTGTCCTGCCCGCGCGCTCTGAAGGCGGTCGCCGGCGCCGGCCTCGTCTGTACGGGGCAGAAGAACGACGGCACGACCGTGGACATCCCGGTCACCGTGATCAACGCCACGGACACCCACATCACCTGGAAGTTCCGGCGCTGAGCTGGGAGTTCGCACGGCAAGCACGCGGTGTGCAGAGAATCCGCGCAGGAGGGCCACACAGCGCCCACACAGTCTTTCGAAACCACCGTTACCGTTGGCGCCCGTTCGGATCCCCCCTGCACACCACCAGTGCGAACCGTCAGGAAGACAGCGGATGGACTACTGCTCCTCGTGCCGCCGGCACCTCAACGGCGCCCTGGTGTGCCCCGGTTGCGGTGCCTACGCCCCGGACATCGCACCGGTGACCGCACACGGCCGCACCACCGCGGCCCCCGCCGCCACGGCGCTCTGGCCGCAGGCGGCCGGGATACCCGACGCCTACGACGGCTTCGACGACTTTCAGGAGCCCGACGGTGACGTCGAGACTCCCGCGTCCGCGGCGCCGGGGGTGGGCCGGGCGGCCCGCCGTCGGCAGCGGGCCCGCTGGAAGAAGAACCAGCGCCGGGCCGTCGTCGCGACCGCCGTCGCCCTCGTCGGCGGCGGACTGACCGTCGCCTCGATGGACCGCGGCTCGGGCCACGGCAACCAGGCGTCGGCGGCCACGGACCTGTCGAGCATGGGTGCCGGGGAGCAGTCGGTGGACACGTCGGCGGATCTCCCGTCGACCACTCCGGGCACGGGCAAGCACCGCAAGCCTCAGGCCGACGAGACGTCCACGACGGGTACGTCCGGCACCTCGCACCGGAGCTCCACCACCGCCACCGCGCCGCACACCGACTCGGCGAAGACCCGGCGGTACACGGTCCCCACCCCGGCGTCGACGCCGACGGCGGCGGAGCAGGCGACCAAGACCGTCGAGGACACCACGTCGACGGCCTCCGACACCGCCACGACGGCGACGCAGTCCCCGTCCTCGACGTCCAACGGCAACTCGGGCTCCGGCTCGTCGAGCACATCGACCTCGTCCGGATCGTCCTCGGGCTCGTCCGGCAGTTCGGACACGTCCCAGTCGGGCTCCGGCTCGGCGTCGACCTCCCCGTCGGGGATCTGCGTGCTCAACCTGCTGTGCGTGAGCTGACCTGACCTACTGGGTCAACTCCCCTCCCCCTCAAGGGAGTTCGCGTTCACAGGCGACCCGCCGTACCGCACGTCCCCGTCCAGGTGACGCTGCTGTACGGCGGTGATCGCGCGGACGACGAGAATGCCGGCCACGGCGGCACCGATGACGGCCGCGTCCGAGGCGAGCAGCATCCACAGGTCCGTGTAGGCGCGTTCGATGATCTTGTCCGAGTCGTCCTCGTACATGAGGCCGACGCCGCTGAGCATCCCGACCAGCCACAGGCCCCACCACACGTTCACGGAGCGCGGCAGCCGCTCGCCCGGGGCGCTGTCCTGATGGGCGTCCGCGACGAGGCGGCGCGGGATCCACAGGTTGGCGAGGGGGATCAGCCAGCCGAAGTAGAGCCAGAAACCGGAGTAGCGCGGCTCGTGCCCGGACAGTGCGCGGGCGTTGTCCCGCACCCTGTCCAGCCACAGCAGGAACAGGGCCGCGCAGACCAGCGCCGTGAACCCGCCCGCCGTGCTGACCAGGTGGTACGCGTCCTCCAGCGAGGTCAGCGGACGGTGCGTGCCGCCGCCCTGGTCCGGCGGCCCGGAGGCGGGCTCCCCCTTCACGGCCAGCCGGATCTCCCAGACGGCCCGAGCGGCCCAGGCGACCCCGGACAGGGCGAGAAGGGCGACGGCGAGCTGGGCGGCGCGGCGCACGGGGCGCAGGGCTGGAGCGGGTGCGGGGGACTGTATGTGATCGTTCACCGGGGCATCTTCGCCGACGGCGGGCCACGGCCGCCAGGCCCGACATGCGCGGACGTCGGCCCTTCACTCGTCTTTCACGCCCCGGACCGGCCCCCTTCTGCGGGGGCCGGCCGAACTGCCGGTACTGCTCGGCTAGTTGGAGAAGTAGATGTACTTCCACCCCGTGTACGTCGACGTGTTGACCGTGTCACCCGACGAACCGTTGATGTACGCCGCCCGCACCCGGGCCTTGATGCCGGACTCGCCCGCGGCGCCCAGGTTCACGGCCGACTTGCCGCTCGTGCCGAGGGCGAAGTACGCGGGGCTGCCGTCGACCTCGTACCACTGGCCGGCGTAGTAGACCTCCAGCTCCAGGCGCTGCTTGCGGCCCGGGTAGTAGGTCATGGTCGTGGTGACGATCGGGTCCGTGTTCTTGTGGAACCAGTAGTACGTGTGCGAGCCGATCTTGGCCGTCTTGTAGTGCTTGGTGATGGCCGTGGAAACCTTCACCTTGGCGTAGGCCGTGGACTTGACCGTCTTCGGCTTGTAGCGGGCGTCGCCCTTGAAGACCGCCGTGACGTCGGTGTCCCGGGTCATGTCCACCCACGCGGAGATGTTGCCGCTCGAGTTGACCGTGCCGCTCTTGATCAGCTTGTTGGGCTTGTCCGAGCCGAAGGGGTTGGCCCAGATCTCGACCTTGCGGTTCTTGTACGTCGTACCGAGGTGGGCCGTGAACTTCACGTCGGCGCTGTACGAGTACACCTTGCCGTTGTTGTTCAGGCTCAGCGTGGTCGCGTTGCGGGAGACCTCGACCGAGTCGGAGCCGGAGGCGGCCGTGTGCGTCGCGTCGCCCGCGAAGGAGACCTTGTAGGTGACCTTGCCGCCGGCCGGCGGGGTGTCCGTGAAGGAGAAGCTGCCGTCCGCCTTCGTCTTGACGGCCGCCAGCGCCTTGCCGTTCGGCGAGTCGAGGTCGGTGCGGGTGACCGTCAGGCTCGTACCCGCCGCCAGGAGCGTCCTCGAGGTCAGCTTGCCGGTGACGGTGAGCTTCTTGGCCCGGTCCGCCGTCGTGGGCGCCGACACCTTGAGGGTGGGCAGCTCCTTGGTCGGGTCGGTCAGCGCGCGCAGCGTGAACACGCCGCCGTTGTTCTCGGAGACGGCGAACACGCGGCTCTCGTCCGGAGCCCAGGCCAGCGCACCGGGCACGAGGGTGTCGGAGCCGCTGCTGGTGCCGGTGTTGGGGAAGTCGTACTCGCGCACCGGCTTCTGGTCACCGGGCTTGTAGACGTGGACGTCCGGGTCGTACCAGGAGTCGCTGCCGCCCGCGACGGTCCCGTCCGGCGCGACCCGCACGGCGTTCGGGTACGCGTCGATCGGGTAGCCCGTCTCCTTGCTCAGGTCGGTGGTCGAGTACTCGCCGATCCCGTAGCCGGTGGCCGGGGCGCCCCACGAGGTGAGGACGTGCTTGCCGTCGGGCGTCAGGTCCAGCTGCTGCACGGAGGTGTCCATGCTGCCCTTGGTCCGCAGCGTGGCCCCGTCGGCCGTGACGTCGTACACGGCGAGGTCGCCGCCGTTGCCGGCCACCAGGACGCCCGGGACGGCCGGGTCGGAGGCCAGGAACGTCCCGTAGGAGCCGGAGAAGTCGACGTCCCCGCGCTGGGCGAGGTGGATGACGGGCTCGGCGCCGGAGATGTCCAGGGAGCCGAAGTCGGTGGCGGTGGAGAACCAGATCCGGCCGTCCACGATCTCCAGGTCGCTCGGAGCGGTCGTGCCCAGCGGGTAGCTCGTGGTCGGCGTGGCCGTCTGCGTGTCGATCGCGACGATCCGCTCGTCGTTCTTGACGGCCGCGTACAGGGTGCTGGAGTCCGCCGAGAGCGCCAGGCCGGTCACCCCGGGCTCGTTCGCGAGGGTCGCCCGGAGGGTGCCCGAGTAGTCGGTGACGAGGATCTTGCCGCTGGTCGGGTCGGAGATGTACACCCGCTGGTGGACGCCGTCGACGACCATGTCGCCGACCGACTTCACGGACAGGATCCTGGCGGAGTCGGCCGCGGCCGGTCCCGCCGTGCCGACGGCGAGCGCCGCCGAGCCGAAGAGGACCGCGAGCGCCGTCGCGGTCGAGATGCTGCGCCTGCGCACAGTACTGATACCCCCACAAGGAAACCCGGTGCGTGACCGGGGAGTTGAGAGCGCCGCGCAACACCCGGACGTGACCGCTGGATCGCGGTGACGCGCGGGGCGCGGCTGCCGTCAGCAGCGTATGTCATGCCTGTGACAGTTGAGGAGGGGGTTTTACGAGTGGGGAGTTTCCGTGACGGCGGGCGGGCGTCAGCTCTCGCCGTCCTCGTGCCGCGGCAGCACCGTCACCCGGTGGTGGTTGCACACCGCCGCCAGGGGACCGTCGGCCCCGGCCGGGGACTGGTGGGCCTTGAGGGCGACGCTGACCAGGCTGAGCAGCAGGTCGACGTCGGCGTCGCAGTCGAGGTGCACGGTGACCCAGCGCGAGCCCGGCACCAGGCGGATGGCGGTCGACTCCGCGAAGTCGTGGTGCAGCCGCTGGAGCGCCCGGGCGGTGAGATGCAGGTCCACGTCGCGCTCGGAGTGGAAGTGCACGATCTCGTCACCCGCGGACCTCAGCGCCCGGCCCGTACCGCAGCCTGCCGCACACGGGGTGAGGTCGGGCCACGCCGCCAGCTGGTCCATGGCTCTCTGGGCCGGTGTCATGAGGCCATGGTGCGGTGCTCACCGCCCGGCCACCAGGGATTGCGGCATCCGTAACCCGTAGGAGATGTACCTCACTTCTCCCATACGGGCACAGAAGGCATCCCCAGTTCGGCGCGGGCGCGGTCGGTGAGCTCCTGGACGAGCGCCGTCTTCGCGCTCGCGTAGTCGCGCGGGTGTGTGCCGGCCGCCACGACGGCCCGCTTGAGCTCCGCGTATCGCGCGGCCTCCGCGGGGTGGGCGCGCAGGTAGTCGCGGAGGATGCGCTGGTTGCGGGTGGGCCAGCTGTCGTACGTCACCACGTGCAGGATGTGGCTGCGGGCGCCGGCGTCGGTGCGGGCGTACAGGAGCCGGTCGGTCATGCCGTTGTCGTGCGGAAGGAAGCCGAGGGCGGCGAGCGCCGGCTCGTGGGGGTACACCTCGGGCAGGGTGTGGACGGCGGCCATGAGGTCGATGACCGGCTTGGCGGCGAGGCCCGGGACGGCCGTGGAACCGATGTGTTCCAGGTCGACGAAGAGGCCGGGGGCCGCCGACCGGAGGGCGGTGATCGCGGATGCGGCCCGGTGGGGCCAGGCGGGGTCGTAGTCGACGATGCGCAGGGGCGGTGGCTCTGAGCTGGGCAAATTCCGAGGACTCCCTAATTCCGTGCTTTCGGCGATAATCGGTACATGAGTACTGCGACGTTTGTGATCGCGGCCACGTCGAGTGAGGTACTCAACGTGATCGCCGCCTTTGTCGGTGGCCTGATCATCGCTGGTGCACTGATCTGGGCCGTGCAGTTCGGCATGAGGGTCCGGGACCGCGAACTGCCGCGGCCCCTCCCTGGCGAACAGCCCCACCTTCCCGAGGGCGGAGCGGTCCGGGAGTCCCGCGAGATGCGGGAACCGGACGAGGTACCGCACGCCGAGGGCAAGGAACGGCTGATGCCCTACGAGCTCCACTCATCGGGATCCAAGACACGGAAGGATCAGCACCGCCGGCGCTGGATGCCCGGCTCGAGCGGCTCCTTCGGCAGCGGCGGCCTCGGTCGCCTCTGACCACGTTCCTGGAGACGTCATGACCGCTCACTCCGTGAGCCGGTGCATGGGTACGGCGCTGGCGTTCGTGCTGTCCGCAGGGCTGAGCGCCGGGCTGACCGGCTGCTCCGGCGACGACAGCCCGTCGACGACGGTCAGCAAGGTCGCGTCGGCGGCCCGGTCGGCGGCCTCGGAGGCCACGGCGGCCACGGCGGCCGCCGGGCGCCAACTGGACGAGATCAAGGGCGGTATCGACGCCAAGGGTGCCGTCGAGCTCGGCACCCCGGCCACCGACAGCGGCGGCCGGGCCGCGGTCGAGGTCACCGTGCACAACACCGCCGGCTCGGCCAAGTCCTTCGCCGTGCAGGTCGACTTCACAGACGCGAGCGGCAACACGCTGGACGCGGTGGTCGTCACCGTCTCCGACGTCGCGGCCGGCAAGTCCGGCACGGGCACCGCCCGCAGCAACCGCAAGCTGTCCGGCGAGGTGAAGGCGGAGGTGGCGCGGGCGGTGCGGTACTGAGCGCCGGAATCAGGCCATCCAGAAGAAGACGGCCGTCATCCGCTTCTCCTCCAGCGTCCTGCCGGAGTAGTTCGTCGCGCTGTGCACCAGGTTGGCGTTGTAGAGGAGCAGGCGGTTGTACTTGTGCGGGACGCGTACGTCCTCCTCGAAGTGGTCCGCCGGGACGAACCGCGTGCCGAGGGCCTCGACGAGGTTGTTGTGCGGGGCCTGGACGATGTTGCCGCCGAGCCGGCCGCCGGGCAGCGACTGGCGGTAGAAGGCGGTGCCGCAGTCCTTGGGCACGTCGGGGTTGAGGTACAGGACGGCGGCGTACCGGCACAGCGCGCGCGAGTCGGTGTGCGGACGCGGCTCGCTCTCGCCCTCGCCGACGACCTGGATGCAGTTGTGGTTGAGGGTGCCGCCGCCGGGGGCCTGCTGCACCCAGAGTTCCTTCGCGCCGGTCGACTGCTTCACCAGCCGTTCCACGCGGGCGAGTTCGGCGGGCTCCAGACCCGGCATGGTGCGCAGGCCCGGCCAGGTCTCCGAGGTGTACGGGTAGCCCTCGACCCAGTCGTCCTTTTCAAGACACCGCTTCCGTACGGCGTCCACGTCGGGCAGGACGTCGTCGATGACCCAGTAGTCACGGCCCTTGGTGGGCTTGCGGTAGGGGAGGACGGGCAGGGCTGCCGGAGCTCTCCCGGGCTGCGGAGGCATGGGCCGTCGGGGCTGTGGGGGCATGGGTCGAACCTAGGTCGGGGGTTCGTCTCGTCTCTCCCGTGAAATGGTCAACACTCCCGAAGGATGGTCAACATTCCGTCAACCGGTCCGGGCTCATGGGCCGTCAGCAGGCGTTGCCTGCCTCACATCCGCGGCTTTTTACCAAATCAAAAGGTTCGGTGCCCGGGCCCGATCCGTACTCCCCTCCGTCCGACCCCCGTCGACCTCTGGCGGGACCCCCGACCGGGCAGGAGGCACGGTGCGTTTTTCGCGGAATGCGACGGGAACTCTCTTTGTGGGCGGTGCCCTCAGTCTGACTCTCGCCGCACTCGCCTATCCCTCGATGCTCGGGATCAACACCGTGTCCAGCTCGGGCGACAGAGTCATCGCGCAGACCCAGTGGGGACCGCTGACGGAGGCGGACCGGGACTTCGTGGTCAAGGTGCGCGCGGCCGGACTGTGGGAGTACCCCGTCGGGCAGATGGGTCTGAAGAAGGGGCAGAGCCAGGCGGTCAAGATCGCGAGCAAGCACCTGATCGACGGTCACGCGGCGCTGGACGCCAGCTGCCGCAAGATCTCGACGATGCTCAACATCACGATCCCGAACGTGGCCAGCCCCCAGCAGGTCGGCTTCGTGAACACGCTCGCCGCGGACCAGGGCAAGCAGTTCGACACGGACTTCGCCAACATCCTGCGCGTGACGCACGGTTCGATCTTCAACACGATCGCGAAGATCCGCTCGACGACCAAGAACACCGTGGTGCGCACCCTGGCCGACCAGGCCAACGCGACGGTCCTCGACCACATCACGGTCATGGAGCAGACCGGGCTGGTCAACTTCGACCAGGTGCTCTTCCAGGAGACGACCCCGCCGAAGCTGCCCGCCAAGGACCTGACCCCGCCGCCGCCGGCCGCGGGCCAGCCCGAGATCGTGCTCACCCCGCCGGTGGACAGCACCACCCGGCCGCCGGTCCTGCCCGGTGAGTCGTCGTCCGGCACGAGCGCGAGCCCGAGCCCGACGGTGGGGTGACGCGGGGCGGCTCCGCGGTTGTGGAGCCGCCTGTTCCTGCTGTGGCGAAATTGTGATGGACGATTGAACTATCCCTGCGTCACCGCAGGTTGACAGCGTTCGATCACGGGCTTCACGATGTGAGCGCACTGAGGCGCATGTGACCAATGAGCCCGGTGTTTCTCAGACCATCACCCCCGGTACGGCCGGGCGCCGCGCCCTGCCCTGCGCCGCCGTCACCGGGTGACGCGCATGCCGAAGTGGGGATCCCGCATGTCCATAGCCAGCCGTGTCACCGCGCGCCGTCTGCTGGGAACGGGCGCCGCGTCGCTCGCCCTGTGCGCCGCCACCCTCGCCTCCGCCTCCGGCGCCTGGGCCCACGGCGGTACGCCGGGCGGCGACGGCTGGAAGTCCGGCGGCAGCTACAAGCCGGGCGCGGGCGCAGGCACCAAGACGGAGACCGACCGCTGCCAGTTCTCCCTCGACGGCAGCAACTTCTACGACTCGGTGAAGGTAGACGACCAGAACCTGAAGCCCACCGACGACGGCAAGGTCCACATCAAGGTCCGCACCGCCGGTGACGCCTCCACCTGCACCGCCTCCCTCGCCTCGTACCTGGCCCACGGCGCGACCTTCGCGACCTCCGGCGAGCAGGTCTTCGTCGACTTCGACACCGTGACTGTGAAGCCCGGTCAGACCGACTCCCTCGACATCGCGGTGCCGGACGCGGGCTGCTTCGGGCAGGTCGACCTGTACCGCGGCGCGGTGAAGTTCGACGGCAAGCTCGACGCGAAGGACGGCTTCGAGCACGGCGATCTGCCCAAGGGCCCGGACCACCCGGTCATCAAGGACAAGCTGATCGCGGCCTGGAACGGCGGCACGAAGGACTGCACGACCACCGAGTCGCAGCCCCCGTCGACCCCGCCCGCCTCCACCCCGCCCTCCGCGACGCCCTCGACGCCGGCCGAGGAGAGCGCCACCCCGACGCCGAGCGCCTCCGAGTCGACGTCGACCGAGTCCCCCACCCCGTCCGCCTCCGAGTCGACCACCGCCCCGGCCACCACGCCGAACGGCGGCGGTGACCTCGCGGAGACCGGCGGCGGCAGCAACTCCGGCGTCATCGTCGGCGGCGCGGCGGCGCTGCTGGCCGCCGGTGCGGCGATCGTGGTGGCGGCGAAGCGCCGTCGTACGGCCCGTTCCTGAGCCACATCCCTGAGGACGAGCGCCCCGGAGATCCCCCGCTCCGGGGCGTTCGTCATGCGGGCTAAGGTGATCGAATGACCCTGCCCGAGCCCCAGGCTGCCCTTTTCCGCTGGCGGCGTGAGGACACCGTCAAGACGGCGGGGCTGATGGCGGTGATAGCCGCCCTGCACGTCGTCGCGTTCGGCATCCTCTTCCTCCTGGTCGTGCCCGGGCACTACGAGGTCGGTTCCAAGGCGTTCGGCATCGGGCTCGGCGTCACCGCGTACACGCTCGGCATGCGGCACGCCTTCGACGCGGACCACATCGCCGCGATCGACAACACCACGCGCAAGCTGATGGCCGACGGCAAGCGGCCGGTGTCTGTGGGGTTCTGGTTCGCGCTCGGGCACTCCAGCGTGGTGGTCGTGCTGGCCGCGCTGATCGCGGGCGGCACGCGGCTCGCCGACCGGGTGATGAACGAGCACTCCCGGACCCACCAGGTGCTCGGTTTCATGGGTACGACGATCTCGGCCACGTTCCTCTATCTCGTCGCCGCGCTCAACCTGGTCGCCCTCGTCGGCATCCTGCGCGTCCTCAGGGCGATGCGTGCGGGGTCGTACGACGAGAAGGAGCTCGAACAGCACCTCGACTCACGTGGCTTCCTGAACCGCGTGCTCGGCCGCCTGACCAGGTCCATCAGTCGCCCCGGCCAGATGTTCCCGCTCGGCTTCCTCTTCGGCCTGGGCTTCGACACGGCCACCGAGGTCACGCTCATGGTGATGGCGGGCTCCGGTGCGGCGGCCGGCCTGCCCTGGTACGCGATCCTCTGCCTTCCCCTCCTCTTCGCGGCCGGCATGAGCCTGTTCGACACGCTCGACGGCACGTTCATGAACTTCGCGTACCAGTGGGCCTTTTCCAACCCGGTGCGCAAGGTCTTCTACAACCTCGCCATCACCGGCCTGTCCATCGCCGTCGCCTTCGTCATCGCCACGATGGAACTCTTCGGCCTCGACCTGGACAACGTCGGCTACATCATCGTCGGCCTGTTCGTGGTCGTGTGGGCGGCGGCGGTGCTGTATTGGCGGCTCGCGAAGGTGGAGCAGCGCTGGGGGGTTCCGGTCGCCGAGGCGGACTAGGGCCTGATCCGCCGGACAGACCTGAGTGGGGGAGTCGGCGAGTGACGACAACGCGGCTGGGGGTCCCCCCACGCCTTTAGGGCAGTGGGGGAGTGCGTGCCAGGGCCCGCGACGCCGGCATGATCCGCCTGCCAGGCCTAGCGCTCGACCGTCTCCAGATACAGCTTCACGAAGCGGTCCACGTCCACGTCCAACGCCACGTCCACCAGCTGCTGTTCGCGGGTGCCCTCGTGGATCTCGGACTCGCCGGGGCGGGGGCGGCGGTCGACGATCGTCTGGCCGCGGGTGGGGCCGGGGGCGAGGGAGACCTCGACCGGGAGGAGGCGGGTGGTGATGCCCGCCGGGTCGACGACCGTGCACACCGCGCCCGCGTCGCCGAGGCCGCCGGCCTCCTCGGCCTCGGGGGCCTCGCCCGGGTGGGCCGGCCGGTGGGCGAGGAGTTCGCCGGCCAGCCGGGTGCCGGGCTCGCTGCTGGTGCGCAGGCGGTGCACATCGGCGCTGGGGACGACGACCTGCGTGAAGACGTCCAGGCCGTACATCGTGATCGGCACCCCGGCGGTGAGCAGCACCGCGGCCGCCTCCGGGTCGTGCCAGACGTTGAACTCGGCGACCGGCGTGGCGTTCCCGGTGGCCACCGCGCCGCCCATGAACACGATCCGCTCGATGTTGCGGGTGACCTCGGGGTGCGTACGCAGCAGCAGGGCGATGTTCGTCAGGGGTGCGGTGGGGATGAGGGTGACCGGGCGCGGGGACGCGAGGATCTCGCGGTGGAGCAGGGTCACCGCGTCGACGTCGGCCGGGGTGCGGGTGGGCGCGGGCAGGCCGAGGTCGCCCATGCCGTCCGAGCCGTGCACGTGCCGTGCCGACCGCGCGGGCTCGATCAACGGCCGCTCGGCGCCCCGGGCGACGGGGATGTCCGGGGCACCGGCCTGCTCCAGCACGGTGAGCGTGTTGCGGACGACACCGTCCACGTCCGTGTTCCCGGCGACACAGGTGACCGCGCGCAGGTCGAGCCCCGGGTGGCGTGCGGCGAACAGCAGGGCCAGGGCGTCGTCGACACCCGTGTCGCAGTCGATGATCACGGGGATGGGCTGACCGGTCGTCATGGCGGGCTCCTCTCAACCGGGGCCCGAACAGGCCCTACGACAGTGACCTTACGACGTCACACCTCCGCCCAGAGCTCGCTGCCGCGGGCCTCGACCCGCTCACCGATCCGCCGCAACAGCTCGGCACCCGAGACCGCTCCCGGCCTCCGCCCGTCCCGCAGCCGCAGCGCCACCAGGTCGCTCTCAGGGCCTGGCCGGGCCTCCCGCTCACCGATCACCGCCTGGTACGGCACCAGCCGTGCGCCCCGGATCCGCGCGCCGAGGCTGCCGTGCTCGGGCCCGACGAGTTCCGCCCGTACCCCTGCCCCGGCCGCCCGCCGCACCAACTCCTCGGCCTGCGGCAGCTGTTCCTCGGCAACCGGCAGCACCGCCAGCTGCACGGGCGCCAGCCACACCGGAAACGCACCCCCGTGCTGTTCGACGAGGTGCGCGACCGCGCGCTCCACGCTGCCGATGACGCTGCGGTGGACCATGACCGGGCGGTGTTTCGCGCCGTCGGCGCCGATGTAGTGCAGGTCGAAGCGTTCGGGCTGGTGGAAGTCGATCTGGACGGTGGAGAGGGTGGACTCGCGGCCGGCCGAGTCGGCGATCTGCACGTCGATCTTCGGGCCGTAGAAGGCGGCTTCGCCCTCCGCGGCCTCGTACGCGATGCAGGCGCCGTCGAGGACTTCGCGCAGAAGGGCGGTGGCCCGTTCCCAAAGGGCGGGATCGGCAACGTACTTGCCGCCCTCGCCGGGCAGGGACAGGCGGTGGCGGGCCGCCTTGATGCCGAGGTCGGCGTAGGCGCGGGCGATCAGCTCCAGGGCGCCCCGGGCCTCGTCGACGGCCTGTTCCAGGGTGCAGAAGATATGGGCGTCGTTGAGCTGGATGGACCTGACTCTGGTCAGCCCGCCCAGCACTCCGGACAGCTCGGAGCGGTACATGCCGCCCAACTCGGCCATCCGGAAGGGAAGTTCGCGGTAACTGTGCGAGCGGGAGCGGTAGATGAGGGCGTGGTGGGGACAGAGGCTGGGCCGCAGCAGAACCTCCTCGCTCCCCAGCTTCATCGGCGGGAACATGTCGTCGCTGTAGTGGGACCAGTGGCCGGAGATCTCGTACAGCTCGCGCTTGCCGAGGACGGGCGAGTACACATGCCGGTAGCCGGCGGCGCGCTCGGCGTCCCGGACGTACTCCTCCAGCACATGCCGTACGACGGCGCCGTCGGGCAGCCAGTACGGCAGGCCCGCGCCCATCAGGGGGCCGGTGTCGAACAGGTCCAGTTCACGGCCGAGGCGTCGGTGGTCGTACATGGTCGTTCTCCTCACTGCGGAAGGCGGGAGGGCGAGCGGCCACGACGAAGCCCCGGGGCACTCGCCCCGGGGCTTCGGACCTGCGGTCCATGGTTCAGCGCGCCGGGACACTCTCCGGCGTCGTCGTGAGATGCAGGCTGGCGCGCTTCATGGGGGCACGGTAGCGCGGGATGTGAGGTGCGCGCGACAGATTTTTCGGTGCGGGCGGAGCGCCGCAGCGGGTAACCCGGACGGACCGGCGCGCTGGTGGGCGGTCCTGCGGGGTGGTCCCTTGGAGATCTTGGACGTCGACCTCGACCAGGAGGCCCCCCGATGACCCGCACCCGTTCCCGCGTCCTCGTCGCCTCCCTGCTCGCCGCCGGGGTTCTGACCGGCGCGGTCGGCTGTACGGCGGGCGAGCCGCCCCTGGAGGCGCAGGCGCCCGCCTCCCCCGCCGCCAAGGCCTCCGCCGGCGCCGTGCCCGCGCCCCGCGCCCTCACCCAGGAGCAGGCCCGGGCCGCCCTGATCACCCCGGGCGACCTGGGCGAGCCCTGGGGGGCGACGCAGGGGGCCGCGACCTGGCGGGACGGGGTGCTCAAGGCGAACACCGACGCGCCCGACTGCCGGCGGCTGCTCGAGGCGCTCTACACGGACGACCTGTTCGGCAAGGAGGCGCGGACCAGTGCCGTCACCGGCCTAGACGACCCCCTGGACCAGGCCCAGCTGCGGTACCAGGTCCTCGCGCTGGACCCGGGGGACGTGGACCGGACGCTGGCCTGGATGAAGACGCTGCCGAAGAAGTGCGGCACCTTCACGGCCGTGACCGAGCACGGTGCCGTCCGCAGCGGCCAGGTCACCGAAACCGCGCTGCCGGCGATCGGGGACGCCCGCCAGGGTCTGCGGGTCACACTGGCTGGCGAGGCCGCCGGCGGCGAGCCGACCGTGCTCACCCTGGACGTCGTCGCGGTCCGCCTCGGCGACGACACGATCACCTTCACGCACGGCGGCCTGGGCGAGATCTCGGCCGACGCCACGAGCGCCGTCGCACAGGTGGGCCTGTCACGGCTGGACGGCATCAAGAAGCAGGGCCGGGTACAGGTCTGAGCAGAGCAGGGCGCAGGTCTAGCCGAGCCGCTCCACCGCCTCCTTGGCCTCCTTCAGGCCCACCCCCGTCGCCTCCCGGTACACCTTGATCGCCTGGATCTTCTTGCCGTCCCGCAGCAGCGCGGCCACCTCGTCCGACCACGGTTCCTGCTCGCGCAGCCCCAAGTGTTCGAGGATCAGGTCGAGTTTGCGCTCGACGCGGGCAACTCGCTTGTCGGCGCGGGAGATTCGGTTCTCGATACTGCCGACACCCACGAGCGCGATCGCGAACACCAGGAAATAACCCATCATGTCCATGATCGCGATCCTAGGGCAGCCCGGTCGAGTCAGCCGGGGTCGAGCCGCTTACGGCGCACGACCACGTCGTGCGCCACCTCGAGGATGGTGCGGTCCTGGGCGAAGGCATGGGCGCGCAGGCGGGCCAGTGCCTCGTCGGCCTCGACGCCGAGCTGCGCCATGACCATCCCGATGGCCTGGTAGACCTCGTCGTGGTCGGCGGCCAGTCCGCTCAGCCAGGGCTCGTCCCCCGCGCCGCCGTTCTCCTCCCGCGGCAGCGCCATGAGGGCCACCGTCATCAGGCCGGCCACGAGCCGTGCCGTGCGCAGCTCCTGCTCGCTGAGCCGGCCCGGGGTGTCCCGGTAGAGGTCGAGGGTGCCCACGGTCACCGCTTCGTCGCCCAGCGGCATCGAGTACACCGCCTGCACCCCGACCGCCGTCGCCTGCTGTGCGAACACCGGCCAGCGGCGCGCGTCCCGGCCGGCGGTCAGGTCGGAGGCGAGCACGGGGACGCCGACCTCGGCGGCGCGCACACACGGGCCGTCGCCGAGGGTGGCCTGGATCTCCGCGACATGCGAGGCCTCCGCGCTGCTCGCGCCCAGCCGGACGGGCACCCCGTTGCTGCGCAGGCACACGCTCGCACCGCTGACCGGCAGCAGCTGCACCGCAGCCCGGCACAGCCGGAACGGGATCTCCCCGGGCCGGGCGTCACGTATTCCCTCGGCGATCACGTCGACGGCCCCTTCCGGATCCGCAGGACGCTCGTTGCGGACGTCGCGACCGGAAAAGCAGGGATCGTCACCGCCCGAACGGGAATCGCCGGGGAAGCCGTAGCGGTCGTGCCGAGGTCGCACGGCCACCGCCTCCTTCGATCGCAGCGGGGCCCTCTTCGTCAGCGCCGTCCGACTACCCCTGACCGGTACACCGAAACGCTGCTAGCGCTTCTCGTAGGGGTCGGCGGGCTGACCGATCCGCTTCGCCGACATGGCGTCGAGAACCGGCGGCCAGGCCGCGTCGCTGCCCAGCCTTCCCTCGGGGTGCCAGGTGCCGGTGACGGTCATCCAGGTGTCGGCGGGCGGCGGCCCGTCGGATGCGGTGCCGCGGATCTCGACCTTGCTGGTGGTCGCGTCGGCGGCACAGCAGGAGACCAGGAGGCGGGTGAGATACCACGTGCCGTCGTCGCCGTGCGTGACGAACCCGGTCAGCCGCACCGTACGGCCCTTCAGCGAGCGCCCGCTGTCGTAGATCGCCCGGGAACTGAACTGCGCGAGGGTCAGATCGACCGGGTCCCCGGCCGCGAGCGCGGGAAAGGTCCCGACCCCTTGCGCCGCCTTCTGCGCCGCCTCGCGCTCGGCACTGTAGGAACCGAGGGCGGGCGGCGGGAAGAGCAGCAGGGCGAGGGCGGGGAGGGCGAGGAGCCAGGCGATACGGAGGCCGTGACCGTGGTGCTCGTGACCGTGGTCCGCACCGTCGTCGTCGTACGACCTTCTCCCTACGACCGCTGCCACCACACCCAGTCCGGCCAGCACCACCCCCGACACGACGAGGTACGGCCGCAGCCCGACCTGCACATACCGCAGGTACAGGTCGCTGAAGAGCGAGATCCGCAGGATCGCGGCGCCGGTGAGCACCAGCAGCAGCGCGGGGCCGTACCGTCTGCGCCTCACAGCAGCCACCACCCCACCAGCACGCTGCTCGTCACGGCGACCGCCCAGGTCACGGACGTGAACCGTACGGCGAAGGCGCGTCCGAACGTGCCCGTCTGCAGCGCGATGAGTTTCAGGTCGACCATCGGGCCCACCACCATGAACGCCAGCCGTGCGGTCGGCGAGAAGCCGCTGAGCGAGGCCGCGACGAACGCGTCCGCCTCGCTGCACACGCACAGGACGACGGCGAGGACCGCGAGCAGCAGCACCGACAGCCAGGCCGAGCCGGTGAAGACGTCCAGCACGGAGCGGGGGACGGCGATGTTGAAGGTCGCCGCGGCCGCCGCGCCGAGCACGAGGAAGCCGCCGGCGTGCAGGAAGTCGTGCTGGAGCCCGGCGCCGAAGGCGCGCAGACCGGAGGAGGCCGGTGTGTGCCGTTTCGGCAGCCGGATCCACTCGTCCCGGCCGAACCTCGCCCACAGCCAGCCCATCACCACCGCCGTCGCGAGCGAGGCGACGAGTCGGCCGAGGACCATTCTCGGCTGGCCGGGGAAGGCGATCGAAGTGGCCACCAGCACCACGGGGTTGATCGCGGGAGCCGACAGCAGGAAGGCGAGGGCGGCGGCAGGCGTGACCCCGCGCCGCATCAGACTCCCTGCCACCGGCACGGACGCGCACTCGCAGCCGGGCAGTACGACACCCGCGGCACCCGCCACCGGCACCGCGAGCGCCGGGTTGCGCGGGAGCAGCCGGGTGAAGACCCGCTCCGGTACGAAGGCGCCGATGGCCGCCGACACGACCGTACCGAGCAGCAGAAAGGGAACCCCCTGCACCGCGATCGCCGTGAAGACGGTCCACCAGGCGGCCACCGGTGGGGTGTACAGGTCGAGCGCGAGCATCGGCCCGAGGACGGAGACGACGGTGGCGATGGCGATCAGCGCGACGCCGCCGAGGACGGCGTACACGAGCGCGCGCACGGCGAGGCGCAGCCCGTCGGCCACCGTCCGTTGGTTCTGCACGTGCCCGTCCCGGTCGTCGGTATGTCCCCGCGAAGGCTAACCGTGCGGGGCTGTGCGCCGGCTCGGACTGCTCACAGAGGAGGCTGTGCGGGTGCGGGTCCGAGGGTGGTGGTGCCGGGGGCCGTACGGTGGCCGAGTCCCGTGCGGTACGCGTCCAACGCCGCCTCCACCCGCCCACCGCGCCGCAGCAGGTCCCCCAGCAGACGGCACAGATCGGCCAGGTCACCCGCCGCCCCCGCCCTCTCCAGCAGGCTCAGCGCCCGTACGTAGTGCTCCTCCGCGGCCTCCGTGTCCCGGGTGTCCTCGGCGATGATGCCGAGCAGGCGGTGGGCGGCGGCGGAGTGCAGGGCGCCGCGTTCGGGGCTGAGGTCGCTGAGCACGTCGTGCAGAAGGGCCGCGGCCTCGTCGGACTTGCCGCGCCGGTGCAGTACGTCGGCGAGCTCCACGGCGACCTGACTGCTGTAGAGGGCGGCGCGCTTGGCGGAGAGCATGGTGAGGGCCTGTCTCAACTCGCCCTCGGCGAGGTCGAGTTCGCCGTTCTGTGCATAGACGTAGCCGCGCATCCAGTGGCAGTTGGCGAGTTCGGTGCGCAGCTGGAGGGTGCGGTAGAGCTCGGCGGCCTTGGCGAGGGAGGCGTCGGCCTCGGCGAGGCGGCCCTCGGCGAGCAGGGTGCGGGCGACCGAGCGGTGCATTCGGGCGACGAGTGCGGGGTCGCCGGACTGCGGGGCGAGGGCGAGCGCGAACTCGGCGGCCTGGGCGGCGCGGGCGTGAGCGCCCATGTCCATGTACGGGCCGATGACGCTGGCGTAGAGCAGGAGCAGGGCGTCGGGGTCGTGCAGTCCGCCGCGGTTCAGCTCGTCGAGGGCGGACTCCAACAGGTAGACGGCGTAACGGAGTTCACCGGCGAGGTAGTGGGAGACGGCGCGGCCGCGGAGGGCGGGGACGCGGGCGGGCAGCGGTACGTCGGCGAGGGCCTGCTCGGTGCGCTCGAAGTACTGGCGGGCGGCCTCCAACTCCCCGGTGTCCAGGGCGCAGTCGCCGAGTCCGAGGAGGGCGACGGCCTGGACGTCGACCAGTTCGTGGTCCTCGGCCTCGGCGAGCAACCCGGCATACTGCTCCGCGGCCTGCTCGGCCTCGCCGCTCGCGAGGGTGCGCTGAGCCTCGGTGAGTCTGAGGCGCAGGTCGGTGGCGAGGTGGGCCGGACGTCCGGTGACCAGTTCCTCGTACGCGATCCCCAGGCGCTCGGCGATGTGCCGTAACGCCTCGTCGGAGGCGCGCACCCGGCCGGCCTCCAGGGTGGAGATGTACGCGGGTGTGTAGGCGGGCTCCGCCAACTGTCTCTGCGTAAGTCCGCGCTCGGCGCGCAGCTGCTGCACCCTGCGCCCGATCGTTACCGGATCATCACGGTCCGACACCGCCAACTCCCCCCGGCCCTCTTGCTGTTGCCCCTCGAGTGCCCCTAGGTTAAGCGGCATCTTAAGCGCGTTTAATACAACGCTGTTGAAACGCTGTTGAGAGGTTGCCGTGCTCCGACACATCTCCGAGCGTTACGCCCGAGGATTCGGCGCAGCCGTCATCGCAGTGGCCGCCCTGGTACTGGCCGCGAACGCCGGTCCGGCGCGGGCGGCGGACGGTGTCGGACAGGTCGGTCAGGTGCAGCAGGCCCACCACGCGGGTCGGTGAACCGGGGTCAGAATCGGTTCGGTGCAACGACGTTCGGTGCAGCGACGAGACGATGGTCGAAGCCGAGGGACCCGATCAATCCCCGCATACCCGCTGATACGGCACCTCCGGCAGATACGTCCCCCACTGTGCCCGCGTCAGTCCGCTCCCGCCCGCCCGTGCACACACCGTCGCGACCGCCCGCGTCGGATCGATCGCGTACCGCTGCAACGGTACGTGCGCGCTGCCCGCGTACACCGTGGTGCCGTCGGCGCTGAAGCCGACCGTGTCGATCTCCTCCCCGGACGTCGTGAGGGGGGAGCCGAGCGGCTGCTGGGTGGCGATGTCCCAGAGCTGGAGGCTGCCCGCCTCGCCGCCGACGGCGAGGGTCCTTCCGTCGGGGCTGATCGCGAGCGCGCTGACCGCCTCGGAGGTGTCGCCGAAGACCGCGTCGCCGATGCCGTTGGGGAGGGCGGCGAAGACGTTGCGCAGGATGCCGGCGCGTTGTTTCAGCTTCCCGTCCCACAGGGCCACCCGGCCGGTCTGGTCGCCGGCCGCGAACAGCGAGCCGTCCGCGGCGAAGGCGAGGGAGCCGATCTCGTCGCCCTGGACCAGGTCCTGGCCGGTGACCCGGCCCGACGGCAGGGCGGCGACGCGGTTGTCGCCGGCCAGGACGCCGCCGTCGGGGGCGGTGGCCAGGTGGGTGCCGGCCAGGGAGGTGAGTACTCCCGTCCTGCGGTCGCGTGCTGGGTTCCAGACCTCGGTGGTCGGTTTGGAGCCGAGGGAGGAGCGGGTGGCGTAGAGGGTGCGGCCGTCGGGGCCGGGGGCGATCGCGACGATCGCTCCGGTCGACGTCCTCGTGGCCAGGTTCGGCGTCGCGCGGACCCGGTTCCCGGCGAGGTCCCAGACCGTGAAGGGCTGCCGGTACGTCTCGCTGCTGGGGGCCGAGATGCCGTAGACGAGTGCCTTGCCGTCGGGGGTGAACGCCAGCAGCGCGGTGGTGTCCTCCGCGTTCACCGGTGAGGAGGGGTCGGTGGAGGCGGGGAGCTGCGGGGCGGGGAGGGTGCGCAGGAGGCGGCCGTCGCCGGTGGCGCGCAGTTCGACGCGGTAGCGGTCGCCGGTACGGCCGACGGTGGCCAGGGTGCGGCCGTCGGGGCTGATGCGCACGGCGTCCATCGGCTGCTCCCGCCAGCTGCGGGTCACGGCCGCCGAGACGTCGAGGGCGTGCACGGTGGAGCCCTCCAGGTAGCGCAGCACGGGGTGTTCGTCGTCCCAGGCGAGACCGCCGTACAGGTGCTGGTTGTTGAGGGAGTGCCGGAACACGGGGGCCGGGACGCCCGGCCGCCAGACGCGGATCTCCTGCGCGTCGGCGGTCGCCAGGAGCTTGCCGTCCGGGCTGAAGGCGATGTACTTCACGCCGGTGTCGGCGAGGTCGGCCACCTGGTCCCCGGAGCGGACGTCCCAGACGTGCACTCCCGTCGGGGTCTGGGCGGCGAGCCGCTGTCCGTCGCCGAGCACCAGCAGGGAGGTCTCCCGGCCGCAGACGTCGGGGTCACGTTCCCAACGGCCGTGCAGGGTGCGCCCGGTGCTCAGGTCCCGCAGCTGTGCCGCGTCGCCGCCCTCGGGGCAGTGGGCGAGCAGCCGGCCGTCCGGGCTCGGCGCGACCTCCGTCGAGCTGCCCGCCCGGACGCTGAGCCGCAGCCCGTGGTCCGCGTCCGAGCGGACCTGCACGTTGCTGTCCTGCACGCTGCTCACGAGGTAGCTGCTGCCGGTGAACTCCACGACGGACGTCGCGGGCATCCGCTCGCCGCGCCACCGCCCGGCGGTCGTGTCCCACAACTGCAGCGCGTTGTTCCTGCGGACCGAGAGCAGCCGCCCGTCGGGGCTCGCGCCGTCCACCTGGCTGCCCGCCGGCAGCCGCCCGGAGGCGATGCGCCGGTGGCGGGCCACGTCCCAGGTCCGCCAGTCGCGGCCGTCGACGCTGAGCAACGTACGGCCGGAGTCCGTCATGTAGCGCGCAGCGTCCTCGCCCGGCGTCGGGTCGCTGAAGGTGTCGAGCTCCGGCTGGGCGAGCGAGCCCAGCAGCGCCCCCCGGGTCTCCGGCAACCGCGCCGTGCGCCAGGCGGCCACACCCAGCAGCTGCGCGGTGCGCGGGTCGGTCGTACGCAGGCCGTCGGCTACGGCGGCGATGCGGCGCGCCGCGTCCTCGGTGGAGCGGCGCCGGTTGTCACGGCTCTGCGTCCAGGCGGCCAGGCCGGCGACCACGGCCACCACGAGGACGGCCGACAGCACGCCGAGCGCGGTCCGGGACCGGCGCGTGTGGCGGGCGGCGGTCCGGCGCTCGGCCTCGCGGGCGTCGAACGCGGCGATCAGGAACTCCCGTTCCGGCGCGGTCAGCTCCGGGTCCCGCACATGGTCCGGGAAGTGCTCCTCGGCATGGTCGAGCCGGGTGCCCCGGTACAGGGTGCCGGGGTCGCGGTCGTGCTCCAGCCAGGTGCGGGCCGCCTCGGTCAGCGCCCGGTGCCGGCGCAGCCGTTCGCGGTCCTGCTCGATCCAGCCCTGCAGCCGGGGCCAGCAGGTGATCAGCGCCTCGTGGGCGAGGTGCACGCCCTCCTCGTCGGCGGTCAGCAGCCGCGCCCGGGCCAGCCGCTCCACCACCACCGGGACGCCGGGGTCGGCCCACTCCCGCAGTTCGGCGCGGGTGAGCGGGCGGCGGGTGTCGGGGGTGCCCCGGCCCGGTTCGATCATGCGCAGCAACAGCCGGCGGGCGGCGCCCTGCTGGGGTGCGGTGAGCTGCCCGTAGACCTCCTCGGCGCTCGCGGCGATCGCGCCGCGCACCCCGCCCGCCGCCTCGTACGCGGCGAGCGTCAGCATCCGGCCCTTGCGGCGGCGCCAGGTCTCCAGCAGGGCGTGCGAGAGCATCGGCAGGCCGCCGGGCTGGTCGAGGACCTCCTCGACGATCTTCGCGGTCAGTTCCCGTTCCACCAGGTGCCCGACCGCCTGCGCCGGCTTGATCACCGCCTCGCGCAGCTCGTCGGCGGTCATCGGGCCGACCAGCAGGCCGGCGCCGTGCAGGGCGTCGGCCAGGCCGCGGTGTTCGGCGCAGCGGGCGTAGAAGTCGGCCCGTACGGCGACCAGGACCTGCAGCCGGCTCTCCGGGTCGCGGGCGGTGAGCAGCAGGTCGATGAAGCGCATGCGCTCGGTGCGGTCCCGGCAGAGGGTGAAGACCTCCTCGAACTGGTCGACCACCACCCAGCTCTCCGGCTCCCCCTCGGCGGGCGCGAGCAGATGGCCGTACGTCTGCGCGGGCCGGTCGCCCGGGGTGAGCACGCGCAGCACCGCGGGCCTGCCGCGGCTCGCCATCTCATGTCGGAGACGGGGGATCAGCCCGGCCCGCAGCAGGGAGGACTTGCCGCTCCCGGACGCGCCGAACAACACCGCGAAACGGTGCTCGGACACCAGCTCGCACAGGTCCCCGGCGAGCCGGTCCCGGCCGAAGAAGAAATTCCGGTCGTCCGGCTCGAACCGCGACAGGCCCCGGTACGGCGGCGACAGGTCCTCGTCCGCCTCGCGCGCCGCACCCGCCGCCTCGGCCTCGGCCTCCTTCCAGCGGGCCTCCCACTCCCCGGGATCCGCGCCGCATGCGCGCGCGTACCCCTGCGCGACGGCCAGGGACGGCAGCCGCTCGCCGGCCGCGGCCTGCGAAAGCGTTGTCGCGGAGAAGCCGGCGGTCCCGGCCATCGCGCGGTACGAGGGGTTGCCCGCCTCCTTGCGCAGCTCGCGCAGTTGATGCGCGAGGCGCTGAACGGGACCGGCCTCGGGGTCCACGGGTCTTTCGGGTCGGCCCACCGCGCGCTCCCTTCCGTACCGCCGGCGGCTTTCGTACGGCTTTCGTATGCGGCTCAGGTGACGACAACCTAACGTCCGGACAAATGCCAGGGAAGCCTGTGTTCCGGATTGACCGGTGTGACAAAAGGGACACACGTATCAACTCCGCGGTTGCGAAGCACGGTCGTGGCATCGGTCACTCCAGCGCCCCCGCCGACAGCTTTCCCACAGCTTGATCAGTTCGGCAAAAAGCCGCTGCGAGTTGGCAGAAAAGCCTTTCTACGAGCCCTGTCGGCCTGCCAGTCTTCGGTCCTGCGCCCGGATGTCATGTCCGGGACGAGTGGACCGTCGACTGGAGCCCCCCATGCCCTACCGCCTCGCCCGAGCCGCCGTCGTCGCCGGCAGCGCCGCCGCCCTCGCCGCCGGCCTGACCGGCAGCGCCTCCGCGGGTGTGCTGCAGAACCTGCCCGAGAACGCGACCGCGTTCCAGAAGAACTTCGAGCCGGTCTACGACTACGACTCGGACAGCTGCTACCCGGCCGCCGCGATCGACCCGAGCGGCAACCTCAACGGCGGCCTCAAGCCGACCGGTTCGGTCACCGGCGAGTGCCGCAGCGGTCACCTCGGCCACGCCAACACCTACTCGCGGGCCAAGTGCAACAACGGCTGGTGCGGGATCATCTACGCCAGCTACTTCGAGAAGGACGAGGCCTCCCCGGGCATCGGCCACCGCCACGACTGGGAGTGCATGGTCGTCTGGGTCAAGGACGGTGACAGCACCCCGTCCTACCTGTCCGCCTCCGCCCACGGCGGCTTCAGCACCCACGCGGTCGCCGACGTGCCGATGAACGGCCAGCGCGTCGAGGCGGTCTACCACAAGGACGGCGCGAGCACCCATGCCTTCCGCTTCGCCAAGTGGGGCGAGACGCCGGAGAACGACACCGGCGCCTGGCACCAGGAGAACCTGCTCAGCTGGGAGAACCTGGCGTCCGGTCTGCGCGACAAGCTGAACGCCTCCGACTGGGGCGACGCCAACTTCCCGCTCCAGGACTCCAAGTTCGCCGACCACCTCAACAAGGCGAAGCCGAGCGGCATCGCGTTCGACCCGTACGCCTGACAACTCGCGGGGTTTGATTGGGCCGATGAAGTGGGGTGCCAATCAACTCCCCGGCTGCGAGTCTCGTTGTCGTAGCGCCGGATTCATTGGGACGAGCGGCCCCGGGACCCGCGCTGCGGCCGTCGGCGGACTCTCCCCCCATCGTCGACGGCCGCCGTCGATCGCCCCCGGCCGGACACTTCCCCCCTAGTCCCGCCGGGGGCCTTCCGCGTTCCTGCCGCCTACGCTTCCTCCATGCCCTCTGCCGCCGCGCGCACCGCACTCGACCTCACCGCCGACCTCCCCGTCGCCGCGCTGGAGGACTTCTACCGGGATCTGCACCGCAACCCCGAGCTGTCCCTCCAGGAGCACAGGACGGCCGGTCGGTTCGCCGAGCGGCTGGCCAAGGCCGGCTACGAGACCGCCGAGGGCGTCGGCGGCACCGGAGTCGCCGGGGTGCTGCGCAACGGCGAGGGGCCGACGGTGCTGCTGCGCGCCGACATGGACGCGCTGCCCGTCCAGGAGGAGACCGGGCTGTCGTACGCCTCCCGGGCACCCGGAGTGATGCACGCCTGCGGGCACGATCTGCACGTGACCTGGCTCGCCGGGGCGGCCGAGGCGCTGGCCGCCGGGCGGGAGACCTGGAACGGCACCCTGCTGGTCGTCGGGCAGCCCGCCGAGGAGACCGGGCAGGGCGCGGCGCGGATGGTCGCGGACGGTCTGTACGAACGGTTCGCGCGGCCGGACGTGCTGCTCGGCCAGCATGCGGCGCCCGGGCCCGTCGGCTTCTACGCCCACTCGCCGGGCCTGATCATGTCGGCCTCGACGGACGTCGACATCGTCGTCCACGGCAGGGGCGGGCACGGTTCGCGGCCCGAGACCACCGTCGACCCCGTCGTCACCGCCGCCTATCTCGTCACCCGGCTGCAGACCGTCGTCTCCCGGGAGATCGCCGCCCGCGAGTCCGCCGTGCTGACCGTCGGCCGGATCGAGGCAGGCACCCGGCACAACATCATCCCGTCCGAGGCACGCATCTCCCTCAATCTGCGCACCCAGTCCGACGAGGTGCGCGAGCGGATGATCGCCGCGATCCGGCGCATCGCGGCCGGCGAGGCCCTTGCAGCCGGATGCCCGCGGGAGCCGGAGGTGAGCGTGGGCGCGACCTTCCCGGTGACCATGAACGACGCCGACACCGACCGCCTGGTCGCCGCCGTGCACGAGGAGGTGCTGGGGGCGGGGACGGTGCTCGACTTCGGCCCGGTGATGGGCAGCGAGGACTTCCCGCATCTCGCGCAGGGCGGGATCCCGTACTCGTACTGGTTCGTCACGACCACCCCGGCCGACGTGTGGGACGCGGCGCCCGGCGCCGACCTGATGGAGAAGTTCCTGGCGGTCCCGAGCAACCACAGCCCGCACTTCGCGCCCGACCTGGCGACGGTCGTGCCGGGCGTACGGACGCTGGTGTCGGGGGCGTTGGCCCACCTCGCGAACCAGGGCTAGTGTCCTGCGCCAGAGATCCGTCGGCAGAAGCGGGCGAGGGAGTCGAGGATCTCTTCGGCTGTCTTGGTCCAGATGAACGGCTTGGGGTCTTCGTTCCAGTCCTTGACCCAGGCACGGATGTCGGCTTCCAGGGCTTGGATGTTCTTGTGTGCGCCGCGGCGGATCATTTGGTGCGCGAGGT